>NZ_SJDT01000009.1 GCF_004331995.1 Arcanobacterium bovis | reverse complement strand
AATCCAACACATTGACCTGATACTCAGCGTCATGAACGCAATCGGTGAAGAAATCATTAAAGGAATCACCACCATTGCCCCGCAAGCAGCCAACCCACAAGTACGTGAACTACCACCAGACGTACAGTCCGCGATCCAAGACATGAACACTGCAGGAGCATTCCTGTGCGTGATTGTTCTTTTCGTTCCCTGGCTCATCAGCCTGGCAGGCAGCGTGCTCGTGAGCATTCTTGTTTTTGTGCGCTTTGCTGAGCTATATATCCTTACAGCCGCATCCACGCTACCGGTAGCATTCCTTGGCCATCAAGAAACAAAAAGTATTGCCGTCGGATACTTACGCAAATACGGATCAGTGGTATTACATGGCGTAGCCATCATCCTCTGTTTAGCCATCTACTCATTCTTCCAAATAGACTCCATGCAACCCCTCACCCTCGATGGCCAAAATATTACCGCAACACTCATTAAATCCATCCCACAACTAGTCATCGCACCAATATTCTTCATCTTCCTCATACTCTCATCCGGACGAATAGCCAAAGCACTCGTCGGAGAAGGATAATGGGGATTACCAGAGCATTGTCTCCTTTGCTGTTACGTGAAAAGGTTTAGATGGTCGTTCGATGGCTAAAAATAAGTATTTGATTCTGGGGTTGCATCCCATTCATAAGCGGTAAAAATGATTCGGAATGTTAAATAGAAACCTTCAAGCATAATAAATACAAGTACAGCTAGGACTTTGTTTATCCACGAACAATTGATCCAGACCACGGCAATTGCACTGAAAACAGAGGATATCATGATCGAAAAAAGAATATAGAAAAGCATATTGCGTACGAGCTTGCCATGCTTATCCAGTACTTTTTTCTGATATGTTCCATTCAGGGTGAAAATTGAAAGCCCTGCAAAGGATAATCCGCTTGATATCCCTCCAACAGAAGCCAAGTTTGTTAGTGCTGCTGATGCGGTATTACCATTGGCAGGAATGGTCTTGTAAAATAGGAAAGAGAGAAGTCCGCATACCAAAGCAGAACATACTACGTAACGAATGAATGCGCTATTTCTCTTCATTGAAAGTCCTTTACATATAATACACGTTGCGTGTTTTATGATTATTGAGAATCCAGCACCCCTCTTAAAGAATCGAAATCTTTAGAAAACGCTCTAATGAGTTGTGGAAAAACGGCATCACCCGTGATTGAAATGGGTGAAGTTTGTTCGTCTCCAAGCAGGATGCTGGTTTTAGTTGTGAGATGTTCGTTAAAAAGGTCTAAATCCCTTGTGACACCGTTTGAGTCTATGATTTTTGCTTTTGCGGAGTCAATGTTCTCCAAATCGTGGACTGTCGCTTGAACAAGCTCTAGAACTTTTTGCTCATCTTTGGAGCTCGATCTTCCGCGCTTAACGCTAATGGATATTTTTGCTTCAAGATACTGATATGGCTCATCTTCTTTTTTTCCTGAAAATATGAAGCCTGCCGAGTCAAAGATGTTCGTACTTTTAGCAGTATTTGCGCCAACAGGGAACGTCACTTCAATCTTTTTTGCTGAGTGTGCTTCCCGTATTCGGCGATTTATTTCCTTTTCATAAACCGGCACAACCGCAAGCTGCTTGTTTTTATCGATGTTCATTTCTGCGGGCAGTTGACGAAGGTAATGTGTTAGCCATGCTGCATATTTTGTTGCTCGGACTGATGATTGGTTTTCGCCTAATATGGCAATAAAGTTTCCGATAGGTAGATGCCACACGAATGTATTGTCGATAGCGTTCCAGCCGTCATTAAGTTTTACAGGCTGGATATCTCCATGAATACCATCATGTTGATTCGGTATGTAGTCTTTATCCGCGGATATAACAATCCCATACTTAATCAGGTCGGCAAAACTAGGTATAGCAGCATCGATGTTAATCGTATTGATAATTTCGGTAATATCAACTACCTTGCCAGTAATCTCGCGGTGATCGATAATTTTCGAAACAATTTCGCCACAGTAATGTTGGAAGTAATCGTTCCATTGAGGGGCATGTTCTTCTTTGCCGCATGGGAAGGGTTCTCTTGTTTCGGCGTCAACTAAGGCCCAATATTTTATTGTTCGTGTAATTGTTTTCTTTTGCATGAAAATTCCTTGGCTTATCCATTTATTGTTCTTGTCAAACGATTATAAATGAACCGATAAATATATTTAAGTTTTTCATTATCTTTTTGCTCTATTGCAATAGGTATTATTTTGTAGATAGATATCTACGACACGATTCAATATGAGCGATTCTTTTGAAAATATGGAGAATTACTATCGGATACTTACACAAATACGGATCTGTCGTTTTGCACGGCGTGGCCATCATCCTCTGTTTCGCCATTTACTCATTCTTCCAAATAGACTCCATGCAACCCCTCACGCTTGATGGCCAAAATATTACCGCAACACTCATTAAATCCATCCCACAACTAGTCATCGCACCAATATTCTTCATCTTCCTCATACTCTCATCCGGACGAACAGCCAAAGCACTCGTCGGAAAAGGATGATTAAGAGAGTTAAGTCCAAAATGGTTCTGAAGAAGAATTGCAAAATTTCCTATTTTGAGCAAAAATGTGAGGAGATGTAACTTCGAGATTGGAACTTAATTATGTTGTCGGCTCAGTACGAATTGCACAATAATGAAGCTGTCAAAATTTATCAGGATCACGAAGCAATTCATGCACTAAAGAACCTTGGCATTGATTCGCAAGTGTTGATTGAAGCGATCCAAGTTGCTGAATCGCGTTCCCAAGAAGTAACTAGTTTCTACCCTAAAACCGCTGCTGGTCTCGAAAGATGGCTGACAACCGTCGGTGTTACTCGCACCGGTCTTGCGAACATGGATACCGAGTCTTGGGAATACGACGATCCTAAGCTTAAGCCTCTTATGCGCAATAAGAAGCGGGGTATTATCCTATCTTTTGCAGCAGGAACCGCCGATACTGGTATGACTAATGGCTTTCCACAAGTAAAGCGAAAGCAAGGAAAAGTTGCTCACGCACTTCATGGTCAGTCTAGTGAACAGCCTGCTTTAGATGGTATTGACGAACTAATTCGCGTTCTTGGTAACGATAGCGAAGATCCGACTCATGGTGAAGTTTGGGTGCTCCTCTACCATCGAGACGAACATGAAATTCGTGCTGAAGTGTCTCTTCCAGTAGGTATTAGCGACGGCGAATTTAGTGGCTGGAAGCAACGCATTATTCTTGACCCGTATGTGCCTAATGATGTCAAAGCACGACCCCTGGATATTGGTGGTGGCGATGTTGATTTCGAGGTTATCCCGTTCAATGAGTGAGATCCTTTCTCCAAGTAGGATTCAAACCGCGCGAGAAAGAAGATACCTTACGAAAGGTGAGCTCGCTCGTGAATTGGGCGTTGACATACGTACTGTCACCAATTATGAGTTGATGGGCGCTCCTAGCTCGCGATTGAGTGATCTTGTTTATGTTCTTAATTTCCCAGAAGATTTTTTCATTCAAAGTTCTACTCCTGACGTCAGTGTTGAGAACGTTGAATTTAGGTCGAAACGAAGTACTCGTGCCAAAGAAAAAAAAGCGGCTGTTTCGATTACAAAGCTTGGCATAGAACTTGTCGGATGGATCGAGGACAGATTCAGTATTCCTCAACCATCTTTGCCAGATTTAGCCGGCATGGATCCAAAGATTGCAGCAACGGTACTTCGAGGAGCTTGGAATCTAGGAACTAAACCGCTACCTAACCTTGTTCAACTGTGTGAATCGCATGGGATTCGCGTTTTGGGGCTTCCAACAGATATACAAACAATTGACGCTGTGTCATTTTGGTTTCGCCATACTCCGTATGTCTTTGTATCCCGCTTAAAAACACCAGAACGTACCCGATTCAACCTTGCGCACGAGCTCGGGCATCTCGTTCTTCATGAGAGTTCCAACATAGATTCAGAGTCGGAACGAGAAAAACAAGCTGATGCCTTCGCATCCGAGTTCCTATTTCCAAAAATTGCCCAGTTAGAACATACAGTACTTAATCCAAAACTTGCTGATATTTTCAACTACAAACATGCGTTTGGAATGTCAGCGATGGCTGTTACGTATGCTTTGCACGAATCAGGAAGATTGTCCGATTGGAATTATCGTTTATTGTGTAAGACCCTTTCACAACAGGGCTTTCGTGCAGGAGAACCAGGAAGTTCAATGCCGTTCGAACAATCACGAATTTTTCGTGTGGTATTGGATTCCTCGATACCAGACAGAAGTTGCTCCGCAATCGCAAAAGACCTTGCATGTCCATTAGACGAGGTGCATTCATTGACTATGAACACTGAGGTGCATGGTGTGGAGAATAGTGATTTACCGAAATTACCAGTTTCTGATACTCTTGCTCCGGTCAAACTCCGTCTTGTGTGATTTGTATACCCATTTAACTGCATCTTTGAAGCACTTCGGTGATCGCCTGTTTTTCTGCAGGTGTTACCCACAGTCGATATTTAGCTTTCACGGCGACTTGCCGGGAAACATAATCGCACCGGAAGGATTTATTCGGTGGTAGCCACGTGGCGGCGTCGGCGTCACTTTTCTGTGTGTTCGACGCCTTATCCACGGCTAAGAGATTGAGTGGATCGTTGGCCAAAGCAGTACGCTCATCCAAGGAGAGTTGCTGTGCGCCTTTCTGCCATGCATCGGACAACGCTACGATGTGATCGATCGGTACGAGTTCTGATGTTTGATTTCCCCGCCGGAAGGTTATTGTTTCACCGGTGTATGGGCTTACAAGCCGTCCAGAGTGGACGACGCAGCCACCCTTGCGCACAGTGACGTCGGTGAGGTCACGTTTAAGAATGTCGTTACGGGTGTCGCAGCCGTTGTGATCGACGTCAGCCCATGCTTGGCCAAACTGTGCACGGCTGTATCCGGTTTTCGGTGCACGTCCTTTAACCGTCAGAGAATTAAGCGTCGTCAGTGCATCACTTTGAGACGCCGCCACGCTATCATGCTGGCGATTACTATTGGTTGTTTGCGGGGTGTGCAAAAGTAGAAAAGCAGCTCCACCTGCTAGTACAACTGTAAGAATTGTTGTCAGGAGTTTTTTCATGGTCGTCATCCGAAGTTTGGCGCGTCCAGCTTGCGCGATTTGAATGGTCTGATGCCACGAAGGATGTAAATACATTCTTTTGCGGGGAGGCGGCCGATTTCGTCGGGTGTGAGTAGTTCGCGGCCTAGCGTTCTTTCTGATTCGCTCCAGGATCCGCTGCGTCCTTTAGATTGGGAGTGGTCAAGTGACGCAATGGTTTGTTTGCCAAGCATTTTGGACACGTATTCGGTGGTGGATTTTTCGGTACCACCAAGGAAGAGGAATGAGTCGCAGTTTCCGACGATGGTTTCCCAGGAATCTTTGTAGAGGGCTTTGCCTTGTGCCATGTTTTGAATGATGATTGCGGTGGAGATTCCGCGGCTGCGCATGACGGCAATCTTCCTTTCAAAGGACGGTATTTGTCCGATATTGGCGAATTCGTCCATGAGGCATTGAACGTGGACGGGCAAATGACCGTTAGGGGTGTGGTCGGCTATGTAAATGTTGGTTTCGAATAGTTGCTCGTAAAAGATTGAGATGAGGAAGTTAAACGCTGCGTGGGTGTCTGGAATGATCATGAATAGCGCGGTTTTTTCTTGACCGATTCTATCGAGCTCAATGGTGTCTTCAGATAATAGTGTGCGCATGGAGGCCATGTGCAGGGGTGCCATGCGTACACCTAATGAAATGATGACACTCTTCTTGGTTTCGCCAGCGCCTTGCGTATAGGTGTTATATTGCGAGGCTGCGAAACGTAGTCCGTTAACAGCCTCGACGGCTTCTTGACCCCATTCATTTTTATATGGATCGGTGTCGTATTCGTCGATGAGGTCATTGACTGCGTCGAAGGTTAGATCGACGTCGGATTTTTTGGTTTCGTCGTTTTCGGATGCTTGCATTTGAGCAAGGAGATCAACGACGTCGATGAGCGTGCCGGTGTGTCCTTTGGTGAAGAATACGTAGGAGACGAGCGCGTTAAGGAGAGCGCGTTCTGCTTTCTCCCAAAAATCGCCACTAGATTTTGTGTTGGTTCCGTTCGTGTTGGAAATAATGTTCTCAACAAGGACGGTGGCATCTACTTCGGGTTGGTGATCACTGAAATATTTGAGAGGGTTGAACCGCTCAGATTGGGAAAAATCGACCAGGTTGAGGCACCGTACTTTATATCCTTTGGTTTGAAGATATTTTCCAGCCTGTCTGTATAGTTCACCTTTCGGATCGGTTACGGCATAGGAAGTATTGGCCTGGCAGAGGTTAGGAAACACGAAATAACGTGATTTTCCAGAGCCTGAACCGCCGTCGACGAGAACATTGAGGTTGCGTTGAGTGCGGCGGCTATCGAGGGAGAGTGCTTCGGTTTTCGTAAAGAGAATATTATTGACCGGGTTCGGATCCCGATAGGGTTTTATATCGCGTCTGCTCGCCCAGGAGGCGGATCCGTGTTCTTCGCCGTCTCGGCGAGGTTTTTTCCCGAAGGTTTGAGCCAAAATAACCAAAGCGATAATGAACGCTGTAGCTAGTCCAATAAGTATGTCGGTTTGCTGGAAAGAGATCTGGCCAAGGTTGGTGAAGTCATCGAGTGCGTGGTCGAGGATCATTTCCGGCGGCCATCTCGATTCGATTCCTGACCGGATCTGGAACGAGAGCTTATTACTGATATAGAATCCGGCAACCACAATGATCATGTTTATGAGGTATTTGGGTTTCATTTCTTATCTGCTTTCGTTTCGTTCTTCCTGCGGTGTTCGACAACAGCACTGATTATTGCTGCGATATCGCCCCGGTTTTGCGGATGAAGGCTTGGGGCTGGCTCTGCTGTCACATCCGGCGAAGCCAGCGACGCTGGCATATCCGGCCGTGCTATCAACAAGGGCTTCCATAGCGTTAGGAGAATATCGGCAGAGGAGTGGCAGATAAGGTTTGGGCTGTTCAAAACAATCGTTTTAACAGTTGGTTTGATGCTCATTCTGCGCCACGCAGGATTCGATCTGGGGTTGGAATCTGTCTTCTGAAGGTTGAATCCAAGCCCGGACGCGAGCTGCACTTGGCTAATGTCCGGGCTATCGCGAAAGTATGACAGGGTATTAGTCATGGTCTTCCTCAACAAAGAAGTCAATGGACACTCGATCAGCAAGGATATATACGCCTGGATCGTTACCTTCGATATATCCAAAAACAAGTACTTGTGCTCCCTGACCAATGTGTTCACTTAAGAGATGTTCGGCAAGGCTGCCAGTGACTTTGACTGGTGTTGTGAGGTTTGGGTCTGAGGTGTGAACTGAAAAGGTTAACGTTAAAGTGTCATTATCGTCGATATTTTGACGTACGATTCCGACGATTTCTCCGGCAATAGCGATACGGTTCATCGTGATAGTCCTTTCCTCATGGCTGGATTTTCAAGCTTGGGTTGTTCGGTTTTCTTCTTGATTTTGATAGTTTCAATCTTCTTTGTGACGTCGGCGCGAGTTTGTGGTTTGCGTTTCGCTTCGATTTTTTTATCGATTTTTGTTCGTACTTGATCGATGGCGTGGCTCATAGCGTCAGTGTCGCTTCCGCTGAAGTGAATGTAGGTGTGTCCGTCATGGCCACGTTCAATAGCGAAATCCACTCCTCGTTTTTTCAAGTCTTTTTGGATATCTTTGATCAATGATTGATCGAGTTGTTGAGCGTGTAGATCACCGCCTGTTTTCTTCTGTAGAGCTTTGATCGTCATTTTGCCGTGATCGGGTGATCCCGGAACATGGGGAAGTTTCTTAACTTCTTGGGCACTAATTTTCATGACCTGGGAAAGTCCGCGTAACCCTAGAGAAGAGACCTTTGCACTGACGCGCACGACACCACGGCTGGCGGAGGTAACGATAGTTTCAGCGAGTTGCTCGATGTTGATGATTGTCATGGGGAATTCCTTACTGTTGTTGTTATCGTGTTGATCGGCTTGTCCGTGCGGGTGCAGGGAACGGATCTCGGGAATTGCAAGCTGGTTGAGATTTATTTATAGCCTCGTGGGTTTTGGTAGGTGTGGACAAGGTGTCTGATTCTTTGGCAAGCTCATTGATTATTTCTTTGCGCTGCAGCACGGCTGGGTTTGTGTGCTGAAGTATGTCCTGGGCATTTTTCAAAACGTTCTCGGCAGTTTCGATGATTTGCTCGGTGTCTCCTTGTGACCAGCCAGCAACGTAAGGGAAAGAGTATTGGGAGGTGTCGAGTCCGTGTGCGGCAGCGATTATGTATGCGCTTGATTCGGCTTCGATTTCGTACAAGCCACGGTGCTCAACATATTCACCGTCTTTGAGATCGCCGTGCATGCGTGCATGGGAAACTTCGTGGATAAGGGTTTTCACGGTTGCTGCGTCTGAGACGTCGTTGCGGACGTGGATTATTTTTTCTTTTGGCTTTGTTACCCCGTTTGCGCCATGAAGGAGCGACGGATCGACGTAGGAGACGGTGTATCCCAAGGTGTAGGCGATGTGTTCGAGGTCTTCTTTGAGTCCTTCAGGTACACCGCCAGAAAGTAGTTTTGGTTGTACGTCCGGTAAAGGGGCACCGATTGTTTGCGCAACGTCGAACACGGGCGCTGGCTTGAATCCCACTACTTTCTTTCGCCAGATAATGTTTGCAGGATCGACGATTTCGTCTTTCTCAATCCATTCTTGAGTAGACGTGTTGAAGGGCATTTTCTTGATGACTGGGGCAAAGATTCGGAGCGCTTTTTCGCCTTTACGTACGCTTCTGCCTACCGTTTTCCAAAACGTGAACGAGGCTGGCATGGTTGCTTCACCATTTGTTTGCTGCAAAATGAGCATAATGTTGTTGAAGGAATATGTCGGCATTTTCGCCATCATGGACAGCATTGCTTTCCATTCCTCGCCACTGGTTATGTTTGCTACTCCATCAATAATTTGCTGGTGGAGGGCTGCAAGTTCGTTGCGCTGGTTTTCTATCCATTGAGGATCAACAGTTTTTTCTTTGCTCATCGTTGGTGTCCTTTCGACTGGTCTGGGGTTTGTGTCTGTTCGTTGTAGAAGGCTTTGAATGTGCGTATTTCTTGGCCAAGAGAATCAATACGTTGGTCAAGGTCGCTAGTGTTGCTGCCAAGGTCATGACCACGCTGCCGTTCGATGATTGCGGTGTTTAACTCGCGCACAAGATCTTCGGTGTGAGAGCGAAGATCTCGTAAAAACTCGCTAGGATCGTCTGCTTGCGCGTATTGAGTAAGGAGGTTGACCCACTGAGTTTGCTTATGTAATTGATCGACACGGCGATCAACAGAAGCGAAATAGCGTTGCTGTGCAGCAGACTTTCCACGCTGTAAACGGTTAGCCTGGTGCGGTTTGATTGTTGCCTGCGAAAGTGGATCGGTGCGGTTAAAATAGTTAAACAGTTCAGGTGTTTTTACTTCTTTTTGGATCTGCCCATACACATCTGTCGTCCACGTCTGCATTGTTTCGGGTAGGTACATTCGCCAATGTGTGCCGTGATTATTCAGATGATGAGAATCAACGGTTATATATGCTGGTGGGCGTGAGCCCGGCAATCTTACTCGGTATTGATCTGTGTGCATCTTCTTCACTAAGAATGGCTGCACAACAAACTCGACAAGGCTTTGCCGGCCAAGGCGAGCCATGAGAGCAGTCTCCGTATAAGCTGGACCAAGAGTTTTGCCTCGTATCTTGTGTCGAAGAATATCGGGCGCATAAAACAGGACGCTTTGTCCTTTGAAAGACACCTCCACACCGATTTCTTTCATAGACTCAGTGAAGGACTCCCACGAAAAAGTATTTCTACACGCTTCATCAATAAGAGCTTCAAGTTTTGCTTTATTACTTCTTCCCCGGGCTCGGGCATAAATATCTCCAAGTGCTTTTGAATCAAAACTCTTGAACCCTTCACCAAACTCGTGGGTGACAGATAGTCCTTCACGTCTTGTTATCTCATTAGAAACCTTCCGATATTTATAAACGTTTGTCGGAGGCATTCGATACCGACGCAACGTTTTTCGATTGATCGGGTTAAAAATAATATGGTTATGAATATGGTCGCGATCAACGTGGGTCGCGATCACATAATCGTATTCGTCGTTCCCTCCAAGAATCTTTTCGATAAATTCCACACCCAAATCATGGGCTTTGTTTGGTGTAATTTCCCCGGGTTTAAAAGCTTGGATGACATGATGGGCAAGAACAACTCCCGGTCTTCCAACCGTGCGGTCATTTTCTGCAGCTTCCATCGTGCGTTCAAAACCACGATGGACAGATTCAGCAATAGAAGGAATTCCACAATTGGAACTCGTCATAATCCCACCGTTAGTTTTAGTCGGATTGACGATGTATTCGATGGCTGCTTTAAGCGTCACCGTTATCGGATCGCCGATCACCACTACTGCCATTGTTATCTCCAAGGTTGGAAACCGCGCGATGAATCTCAGTCAACAATGCATAAGCTTCATTAACCATCTCATGCGTCGCCATATTATTCGTGTTAGCCTGGCGAGCAATCTGGTTAATATTGTTCCCAATCGCAGACAAATGCCGTTCTAAAGAATCAGAAAGTGTGCGCTGATACGAGACACTTATGACACCAGTTGTCAAAAGTTCACGGGCGAATTTCGAGAAATTTTTCTGCCCTTTTGCACGCATCCGGCGCGCGATCATGTCCCAATCAGCAGGCGAGAGACGAAACTCTTTTCGTGTCTGCTTCTCAACTCCCCGGGGAGACAGTGACTTAGTCACGACTCCTCCTAGTAACGGGTTTGGGTATTCCCATTCTAGCCGAAAGGCGGGCAATTAGAAAGTACATTTGTACGGATAATTGCTAATCTTGCTACCCTACTCACGTAGGACTAAAGACCCACGTCTGAGGGTGGTTCTACGGGAGCATAAATTGGCCACGCTGCGCGTGTCCTTTTCAATGAGTTTTCCGAAAATATTTTCGGAAAACTCACGCAGTTTTCGTACCGAAAACTGCTCAAAGTGCACACAAGTGTGCACGCCCAAGAAGAAATAATTTGTGTTGTAAACTTCTACAAAAACAAAACAATTTTTCGACGACGAAACGAGAATATCTACAATGAAAGAATCAGAAGAGCCTCAAATTTTATGGCACTACACCTCTATAGAAGCTGCAATGAACATAATCAAAACAGGCACATTACACGCTTCGATGATTGGCGAGATGAACGATGCCGAAGAGGGGCGTTTTCCGAAAAATTATTTAGGCGAATCTATAAGGAAATATCTCTCGGTAGACGAAGAAGGTAACGACAAGGCTATTAGACTTGTTCATAATGGCGAAAATTCATATTCTCTACAGTCCGTATTCCTTCATGAAAAATTTAACTCTCCGGATGAAATACGAGCACTAACAGCAATTAAGCGTGTTTGCGGGTCAACAAGACCATTTCGTGCTCTGCACCAAAAGGAATCAAAACTGCACGCTTTTGCGTGCTGTTTTTCCGAAGATCGAGACTCTTTGAACCAGTGGTATGGATACGGAAAAGGTAACGGCGTTGCTCTAGGATTCAACATAACATGTCTTAAAGAAACTTTTGAGAAACATGGTTTCAAATTAAGCAAAGTCGACTACTGTAACCGTTACGATCGGGAATTAGGTAAAGAAATATGGGAAAGAATGCTCGTTAGTACCGAATCGGCGGAAGAGATACTTGAAAAGTATCTGGAGACAGAAGGCGCTTTTGTCAAATCAAATATTTTCGCATCGGAACGCGAATGGAGAGCAGTTAGAGCAGTGAATTCGTCTTGTCCAAGTGATGGCTACTCAGAAATAGATTTTCGCGTAAAAAATAATCGTCTTATTCCTTATGTAGAAACGAAACTGTTTGACTCCGGCACGACGTCTGGCATACCCAAGATCCCCTCGCTAACTTGTGTGCTACTCGGACCTCAAAACATTGGACAGGAAGGATGGAAAATATTTTTGAGTCAGCAGGGGTACGTCGTTGGGGGAATCATTCCTCCTTCACCTATGTCAAAACCGGAAAATTATATTAGGTTAGATAATTCTGCAGTACCATTGCAATCATAATGTAATTGATATACTAACCGTGCAGAGTTTCCGTCAAAGAATGAATTTTCTACAAAGAAAGCATGGCAATGACTGAAACAAAAAATACTCCAGCGGACTTCTTTTCTCTTCGCGAAGCAGAGCTGAAGAAACAAAAGACAGCGTTCAAAAAACTTACAAAGCTCCTCACAAAGTATGATGCGCTCGAACAAGAAATACTCACAATCCGTGACGAAGTTTTATCTGCAGGACTATCAAAAACTGAACTCCTATCCTCACTCAATCCAAGCGATAGTGTTATTCGTTTGCTAAGAAAGCCAGTCCATAAACCAGAACCAGAAAATCAGTCAGAAACTAAGCCTGAAGACACCGTTTCCCAATGGTAAACGACAGTTAATTCTCCAACAAGGACAAGCCATCCATTGATATAATTATGTAACGCGCTGACGATCGCGAAGCGTGTTGAAACAAGAAAACTTTCAACACGTAAGGAAACGATCATGATCACGATCTACACAAAAGACAACTGCCCACAATGCGCAGCAACCAAACGCCAATTCGATAAATCCGGCGTTCAATACAACGAAATCAACCTTGACACTAACCCCGAAGCAGTCGAACAACTCAAAGCAATGGGATATAGGGAAGTGCCAGTAGTTTTCTCCGGACTCAACCACTGGTCAGGCTTCCGCCCAGAATTGATCAAGAGCGCTATTCGTAACACACAAATGGAACACACAAAAGACAGCATTGTTGAAAAAATATGTGCCAAACCCACCCACGAATCACGATCTAAAGACCCTGCCGCGGCACGCTCGCAAATCCGCTAATATTCGGGAGCACCGATAACTCGACACAAGTTGCTTTTAAAGCTACGTTGCCGTACCCACGATTGTGAGTAGTAGTAATGAGTCAACTGCTGCCCACAATCGCAACTTATTAGCGATCCTCCTCAGCGTCTAAATATTGACCCTTTTCTATAACACTCACCAAATTTGAAAATCTCGCATATTATAATAGTTGTAAATTTTGCAATCATTGTGAGTGATGGAATGAATGCTTACCTTAATGTCGAGGAGAAGTCATGACGGGTACAATAACAGTTAATCTTTCTGATTTAATATTTGATCCAGAAAACCCGCGCCTCGATGTCGACGCACAGTCACAAACTGAAGCACTACAACTCTTGCTAGACAATCATGAAAAAGATATAGCAGAACTAGCATGCGACATTGCGCGCAATGGGCTTAGCCCAAGCGAGCTACCCATCGTGATCGCGACTCAAAACAAATCACAATACATCGTACTTGAAGGCAACCGTCGTCTCGTAGCTCTAAAATGGTTACACGCACCTTTCAGCTACGGATTGTCCAAGCACCAGAAGAAGATCCACAATGCTGCCCAATCGGCACAAAAAATTCCTGACAAACTCGACGTCGTCGTTGCCGCAACTCGCGACGAAGCAAATATTTGGATCAGGCGACGCCATACCGCAGATCCAAACACTGGGGTACGTCACTGGACTCCTGCCAATAAGCAGCGCTTTGAAGAAAAGAACGGTGAAAAGCCATCGCGTCCGTTGCTTATAAGCAGATGGATCAAATCCAGTTTTCATTCCGACACCGATATGGTTAAAGTCCTCGAGTCAATTGAAAGGAAGCGGCAATTCACGACTCTGTACCGTGTCTTTCCTGAAAAAGTACAAAAACATTTTGGTATCACCATTAAAGATAGTGCCGAGAACGAGGCCAAATTCAAAAAATTTGCAACCGAAAATTCTGACTTACTATTTGCAATTCTGAGCGACGTTGCAACAGGAAAAATTTCCACTGGTTCTGAAGGATTCCGCGGACAATTAGTTTCACGGATGAACCAAGATCCGATACTTGAATGGATTCGGTCGATAGAAACTCAGTTGAATAACAGATTAAATTCAAAGAGAGAACCACAAGATAGCAACGGGCCGACTACCTCGTCAGGAAAATCTCAACCGCAAGATAAAAACAATAAAACTAGTACCGCCGATACGAATGCTAAAGCTCCAAACACCGGAATGGGAACAGAAAATTCTCATAGGGACACATCCAGCTCGCATTCAAATCCACAATCCCAAACAGGTCGCAATGGAAAGAAACGGAAAGACGATCCACGTCCCTCCAATGCAAACAAATTATTCTACGGTGTTGCCGTTAAGAACAACTTACCAGGTCGTTTAAGTGATCTTCTCCGTCAAGCAAAGGAAATCACTATCTCTCGCGAAACATCGTTAATTGCTGCAATTATTGCCCGTGTCGTAGTTGAACACTTCGTTGACGCGCACAGAAAGGAAGTACAAGAAAAGGTAAAAAATCCACGGGTCAAGGATAATGACAAGCTTCGGGAGAAGGTTCGAAAAACAATTGGATTTTTTGATCCAAACGCTGGAAAACCCAATGCGAAGTGTGGTGATCTTGCTGGAGCTTACGAGCAAACAGAAGGACAAGGTTCCGGTATCCTAGTCAAGTCACTAAACCAATGTGTACATAACTATGAATACACCCGAAGTCTTGGTGTTGCACATGACGCAAGCGAAATATTCACGCCGCTGCTAAACAGGATTATCGCTGATCTACTTTCCGCTGGCCATGATTAAGCGAACCGAATATCATAGTTATATGCACATACTCTCGCCGCTTCGATATCCTGGGGGAAAAGCAAAACTTGCACCGTTTCTAAGCAGGATAATATCCGCTCAAAACCCAGTCCCCACGACATACGCTGAACCATTCGCCGGGGGCGTAGGCGCTGGTTTAACGCTCCTAAACGACGGAATCATTGACCGTCTACTAATTAACGATATCCATCCCGGTATCGCAGCATTCTGGCGCGCGGTTATGAACTCGACGGAACGTTTATGTGACGCAGTTTTATCAACAAACGTCGATATCGACCAATGGCACAAACAAAAAGATATGTTTGAACATCCCGATTCGATATCTGAATTTGATCTTGCGTTTGCCACATTCTTCCTCAACCGAACAAACAGATCCGGAATCTTAACCGCACGCCCAATCGGCGGACTAGACCAATCAGGAGAATGGAAACTAGATGCTCGATGGAACGCCCAACGACTCTGTGCACGCATCGAACGGATCGCTGCTTTCCAGGATCGAATAAACATCACTAGTTACGACGCCATCGACTTTATCGATCACCTCAACCAGCTAGGAAACGAAGCATTCGTTTATGTTGACCCACCCTACGTCCAACAAGGGGGAAGCCTATACCTGAACAAGTTCTCGAAAGACTCACATATGAAACTTTCAGAAAAACTCCACACGGCAACATTCCCCTGGATCTTAACATATGACGAAGAAAAATTAATTTCTCAAGGCTTATATAAAGACCTTCGATGCGGCATATATGAACTGCCATATTCAGTACAAAAAAAATATTTAGGCCGAGAGTTAGTTATCTTCTCCGACAACCTAGCAATTCCGGATTATCAAATCACAAAACAAAGCAAGATTGAAAAACTCTCTTAAACGCTCTAATTTCCAGCAAAACATACTTCAACAAGTGAACACTAAAGTCAAAACACTGCTTGCAGAATGAATATTCATGAATATTACATCAGTGATTTAATCAAGCGCTCAAAATACAGCTAAAATGCTGTATTCTAGCGCAAAAGTCTTGGTCATAATGGGTGCTGTGGTAGACTTAAAACAAATTTGAGGAGGACATATGGACACTCACAAACGCACCCCAGAGAAGCTCGTAGCTGAAGTGGTGAGCGCTGAACGTCTTGCCTCATGTTGTCATCCGTCACCCCGTGTTCGCTCACAATTGCTGAAGCTCGCAAAGTACGAGATCACTATCGATCAATACATTAAGAGCGTGAAAGAACATATTTGTGGCAAGATTTATGCCTAATAACGAAGTTTTTGAAGCAAGGGGACATACATATGGATGTAAGGACGAGAGAGCAGCGTTATAACAGCGCTGCTGAAGGTATTTTCTCGATAGAACTCGAAGGATATCAATTCACTGACGAAGAACTGAACATCATCTCACGATACGTTGAGGGTGAAATCGATATAGACGAGGTACAGCAACTGTTCTTCGGAGAAAAACGTGCCGTCCTTCGTTGACCCATATCTGTATCCTGGTACAGATATTCTCATCAACAACTTCAACATTCATAATGCTGAAGATCTAGCACAAGCTGAACGTCGCTATACGTGGGTGCAACGTGAACTGCTAGAATCGCATCTTGTAAAACAAACTTTCGATATGGATCATTTACGTGCTTTGCATCGACGTTTGTTTGGTGATGTCTACCCATGGGCGGGCGAATACCGAACCGTTAATATTTCAAAAGGATCGAGCAGTTTTCTCGCCGCCACCAGCTTCATCACCGCTGAAACCATGCTCAAAGAAAAAATTATGTCCAGTGGGCTTCTTGATCCTGGCGTGGCTACGGATACGTTCGTTGTGCAGGCAAGCGAAATACTGTCAGATATTAACTACATTCACCCCTTCCGTGAAGGAAACGGGCGAACACAACGAGCTTTTATCGACGATATCGCAAGAGTATCGCACCGCTCAATATCATGGCGAAACGTTTCTACACATGACTATATGCTCGCTTCAATACGGTCATTCAATGATGCTAACGGTACAGCGTTTGAAGCGCTGTTTAAGCAGATGCTCCAACCGCCCATCGATGGACTATCCCACCTCGACAACCGCATATATGACGTTTCACCAACACACACTGCAGAAGCGCTCGATCACTCACACAACAGAGTAAGCGAAAAGATCGCACGGAAAGTCAACGATAAAACCCGATCCACCGCCAACTATGGATCTAACGCTCCGGCACCGCCCAAACAGGAAAGAAGAGGGAGACGACGCTGAACGCAACCAACCCCGCCCGTACCTGTCGAGCTTTCGCCCGATATCACACCTGACACGTGGTAAAAGGTTTTTTTGAGGGGGGGGACACCACTCGGTGTCCCCCCAAAACACATTTGCTCTTAATTGCCTGCAACAGGTGAGGGTAGTCCCACGATTAAAGCGTGGCGAACAAGCAACGCAAGACTATAAGTAGCGTCCGTATTCAACGCTAGCTCGGTTTCGAGCTCGGCAGTCCCACTATCACCACTCCACCACGCAAGATAAGCAAGCGCACCATGCAAGGGGACACTCACAACATCAAGATAATTATCGCAAGCACGCAACACGCACATAGCCCGTTCCACAGAAGCGACATTCAAAGACTGAGCACACGTCCCGTTAAGCACATCGTCAAACGTGCCAAGAGCTACATCCACACTTCCCGTTACTGCCGCAACGAGAACATAGTCACGCACCTGAATATCATCCAAGCCACGCAACGCCTGTCCAAGACAACGTGCACCCACATGCTTGTCAGAAAGCAACACCTTCCACAACTCAACCGCGCTCTCAACATCAAGCATCGGCTCGCTATACGCCTGTGCAACAACCGTTTTGAACGACTCAACATCGGTAACTTCAACACTCATGATCTAACCTTTCGATTATCTTGTGGACGTTTGTTTGTCCGGCTGACAAAAACCAGAAACGCGATTGATAAGGATGAAGTGCAACCCGTAGGGCAGGGGCAGAAAAAGATTGACTGCGGTGAACTCACCCATACGCAGCTTTAGCGCAGTGTGGGTAAGATCAGGGCAAAGCCAATCCTGCCCAGGCGCTCAAGCGCTTGCGCGAAATCCGCAATCGCAACACTGGTAACTCAGCCGGAACACACAACCCCCAGCACGCACAGCGTGCACCACTGGCACGGATCTAAGATCCGTCCAATCCACGCGCGAAGCGCACCACACAAACAAAAGAAAAATGATCCGATTCCGCTGCACTGAACATCCAGCTTTATGAGATAATAAAAGAACGTAGATGCTGACGGTCGCGAAGCATCAAAAGACAAGAATCTTTTGATGAAAGGCCAATCATGATCACCATCTACACCAAACCCGACTGCGCACAATGCACAGCGACAAAACGCGAATTCGATCAAGCAGGTGTTGCATATCAAGAAATCGATCTAACGCGCAACCCACACGACATTGACCTACTCAAAGCACTCGGACACCACACAGCCCCCGTCGTATTCTCCGGCACCAGCCACTGGTCAGGATTCAGAAAAGACCTCATCCGTGACGCAATA
>NZ_SJDT01000008.1 GCF_004331995.1 Arcanobacterium bovis | reverse complement strand
AATCAACTTGAAGATTTGTTGCCCGACACGTTCGATTTTCATCGTTTTCCGCGTCGCCGCAACGGATATTTACTTTATAGAAGATTCAGTCTCTACGTCAATTCAGCGGGCGGTGTCGCTGATCACATAACCGATATTTGGCTTTATAAAGCCAAATATCGCCCGCTACACAAGATTCACTTCGCTTCTTTCTACTTCTTTCGCGATTCTTGATTCTTGTTCTTTTCAAATTCTTTTCAAATTCTTCTCGAATCGCATTTGCCACGCGCTTTGCGATGTCAGGATGAAAAACACCGGGAATGATAAAACTCGAGTTTAACTCCTTGGGCTCCACTACATCGGCGAGTGCGCGCGCCGTCACCGAAAGCATTTCGTCCGTGATCTCGTGCGCACGAATATCAAGCAATCCACGGAACAGCCCTGGAAATACCAGCACATTGTTGATCTGGTTAGGGAAATCAGATCGTCCTGTGGCTACGATTTTTGCGTGCTCGCCTGCGGCGATGGGATCTACTTCCGGCGTCGGATTGGCCATCGCAAATACGATCGCGTCATCAGCCATAGTTGCAATGTCGCTACCGTCCAAAATATTTCCTGACGACACCCCAATAAACACATCTGCTCCTTTGAGCACTTCCTTTAGGGAACCATCTACATTGCGCGGATTGGTATTTTGCGCAAGCCACTGACGATCCGGATCTGCTTCTTCGCGGAATCTTCCCAACGACCCTGCGCGCCCACAACCGATCACGTCTTTGGCTCCTTCGCGCAACAAAAGTCGAATGATGGCATTACCTGCTGCCCCAACGCCGGAGACGACGATGCGCACATCTTCGATCTTTTTGTGTACGACCTTCAAGGCATTGATCAACGCCGCCAGCGTCACTGCTGCTGTTCCATGTTGATCGTCGTGGAATACCGGAATATCAAGTTCTTGACGAAGCCTGCGTTCAATTTCAAAACATCGCGGCGCAGAAATATCTTCGAGGTTAATCCCGCCAAATCCAGGCGCAATAGCCTTAACAATAGTAATAATTTCTTCGCTATCTTTGGTGTCCAAACAAATCGGCCAGGCGTCCACATTGGCGAAATTCTTGAACAACGCTGCTTTGCCTTCCATCACTGGCATCGCAGCTTCGGGCCCAATATCACCCAAACCGAGCACAGCGGTTCCATCCGAAATCACGGCAACCGTGTTTCGTTTAATGGTCAGACGCCGGGCTTCAGATTTGTCTTCCGCTATCAGTTCGCATACGCGGGCGACGCCGGGGGTATAGATTCGCGATAGGTCCTGTCGCGTTTTGAGTGGACGTTTCAATGTCACTTCTACTTTTCCGCCAAGATGCGCCTGGATGGTGACATCATGAATGCCGTGTACGGTGACGTCGTCGATGTCTTCGAAAGCTTCGCGAATCTCAATGGCATGCTCATAATCGGTACAGTTCATCGTGATGTCGACCAAGATTTTGTCGTCGTCAGATTTGACCACGTCAATGCCGTATACCATCGCCCCACAGTCAGCAACTGTTTGAACGAGCCGAGGAATTGCATGAGGATCCGTCGCAATCTCGCAGCGCATCGTTGCAGTATAAGTGGGAATCGCTAAACTCATGTGAAATATCTCCTCGAAAAAGCAGTGTCAGACACAAGCCATCAACATCAAGGATTACACATTTCCGACTTTAAACACACAACATTCCATATATGGGATTCAATGCCTAAACATGCGCACACATTTTCGAAATCATACACATCTATAACAGGCGTAATAACTGGTGGGGCGGGAGATTTTGGAAATCTCCCGCCCCACCAGGCCAGGTTTAGCATCATCTAAGTAGACTCACGCCCACTTAGCGCTAGCAAAGCTACTGAGCTTGCACACGCTCCATGATGATTTCACGTACACGTGCTGCATCTGCTTTGCCACCAGTAGCTTTCATCACCGCACCAACGATAGCGCCAGCTGCTTGCACTTTACCGCTGCGAATCTTCTCCACTACATCCGGGTTAGCAGCTAGAGCCTCATCGACCGCGGTATTGAGTGCACCATCATCAGACACCACTTCCAGCCCACGAGCTTTGACAACCTCAGCTGGATCGCCTTCGCCTGCTAGCACGCCCTCAAGAGCCTGACGCGCCAGCTTATCGGTGAGTTTGCCAGATTCCACAAGCTGGTCGAGTTGTGCTACTTGTGCTGCAGTAACAGGAACGTCGTCGATTTCAATCTCGTTTTCTTTGGCGTAACGAGCTAGCTCGCCCATCCACCATTTGCGCGCACCCGCTGGGCTAGCGCCTGCTTCGACAGAATCCGAAATCAGATCCAAAACGCCCAAATTCACCATGTCACGCATTTCCAGATCTGAAACGGACCACTCTTCCATTAGACGACGGCGTTTTGCTGCCGGTAGCTCGGGAAGCGAAGCGCGAATTTCCTGAACCCACTCGCGGCTCGGCTGCAAAGGAACCAAATCCGGCTCTGGGAAATAGCGGTAATCGTCCGCATCAGACTTCACACGACCAGACAACGTAGACGAATCAGCTTCTTGCCAGTGGCGAGTTTCTTGCAAAACCTCTGCCCCTGAATCCAACACCGCAGCCTGGCGGCACATTTCGTATTGCACAGCGCGCTCAATGGCTCGGAAGGAGTTCACATTCTTCGTCTCAGTGCGCGTTCCCAGCGGTGACTGCGGTGTCTTGCGCAAAGACACATTGATATCTGCGCGCACATTTCCGCGCTCCATCCGCGCTTCCGATACGCCAATTGCCCGAGCAATATCACGAATCGTTTGCACGTACTTCGCTGCAACTTCCGGCGCACGCTCACCGCATCCTTCAATAGGACGCGTGACGATCTCTACCAGTGGCACACCTGCACGGTTGTAGTCCACAAGCGAATAGCTCGCACCTTGAATCCGGCCTTCGCCACCAACGTGGGTGTTCTTTCCGGCGTCTTCCTCAACGTGGGCACGCTCAATATTGACGCGGAACACTTCGCCGTCATCCAACTCGACATCGAGATACCCATCAAATGCGAGTGGCTCGTCGGATTGGGACGTCTGGAAGTTTTTGCACAAATCAGGATAGAAGTAATTCTTGCGTGCAAATCGGCATGATTCGGCGATCTTGCAGTTCAATGCCAGACCAAGACGAATCGCGTACTCGATAGCTTTCTTGTTCACAACCGGCAATGCACCAGGCATTCCGAGCGAAACCGGAGTGGTGAAAGTGTTCGGTTCCCCGCCGAATGCGTTAGGTGCAGCATCGAACATCTTGGTGGTGGTACCTAATTCCACGTGAACTTCGATACCCAAAACTGGATCAAAATTCGCCACAACGCTGTCGAAATCCATCAATTCATCCATTACAGAGCCTCCTCCAGTGCCTCAACTGGGCATTGTGCAGCGTCGTCAGTTGCAAGCGATTCAATAACAGCTGCGATTTTATACATCCGAGCGTCCTCATGAGCAGGTGCGATGACCTGCACTCCCACGGGGAGCCCCTCCGAAAGACCTGCTGGAACCGACATCGCCGGCACACCGGCCAAATTTGCCGGGATAGTAGCGATATCGTTCATGTACATCGCCATAGGATCATTGGACTTCTCACCAAAGCGGAACGCAACAGTAGGCGAAGTAGGAGAAATCAACACGTCACACTGTGCAAACGCTGCATCAAGATCGCGTTGCACCAAAGTGCGCACTTTTTGCGCCGAGCCATAGTAGGCATCAAAATAGCCTGCAGAAAGAGCGTGCGTTCCCAAAATGACGCGCCGCTTCACTTCCGTGCCGAATTTTGCGCCACGAGTAGCGCTCATCATTGTCTCGGCAGTAACTGGGCCTTCAGTTGGCTCTACTCGGTTGCCATAGCGAACGCCGTCGAACCGCGCTAGGTTCGAAGAAACTTCCGCTGGCATGATCAGGTAGTATGCGCCGAGCGAATATTCAAACGACGGGCAAGACACCGTCACGATTTGCGCACCGCGTTCACGCAAACGCTCCACCGTGGCATTGAAGACGTCAAGCACGCCCTGTGAGTATCCCTCACCCTGCATCTGCTCGACCAAGCCAATACGAAGTCCGCTCAAATCTTGCGCAGCTTCCAATTCACGCGAAGCGTCAAGAAGATCAACTGGCACATCAGGAAGCGACGTCGAGTCATGCGGATCGTAGCCGTCGATGATGTCTTGTAGTGCGGCAGCGTCAGCAACAGTGCGCGTCACTGGTCCGATTTGGTCGAGCGACGACGCCATAGCCACCAAGCCATATCGAGAGACAGCACCATACGTTGGCTTTGCACCAACAGTTCCCGTCACAGCTCCAGGCTGGCGGATCGAACCGCCTGTATCAGACCCCAGAGCCCAAGGCACCATATAAGAAGCCACAGCAGCAGCAGAGCCGCCACCAGAACCACCTGGAATACGCTCCACATCCCAAGGATTGCGCGTCGCACCGAAAGCCGAGTGCTCGGTAGACGAGCCCATCGCGAATTCATCCATATTGGTATGACCAATAATTGGCAAACGTGCCTGCTTGATCTTCGTGATTACCGTTGCATCGTACGGCGGCTTCCAGCCTTCGAGCATGAGGGAACCACAAGTGGTTGGAATACCGCGCTGACACATATTGTCTTTGACAGCAACCGGAACCCCAGCAAACGGAGGCAGTTCCACGCCAGCAACGCGATCGTCGTCAACCGCTTGTGCCTGCTGCAACGCACCTTCACGATCAACATAAAGGAAAGCATGCAAGCGTGAATCCAAGCGCTCAATCGCATCTAGGCACAGTTCGGTGAGTTCAACGGACGTAATTTCGCGATCACGCAACAACTGCGCAAGTTCAAGGGCAGACTTCTTGAGAATTTCCTTCATTATTCCTCCCCCAAAATCTGTGGAACAGCAAATTTGCCATCCTCGTGTGCCGGAGCCATTGCGAGCACTTCGTCCACATCGATACCTTCGCCGACGACGTCCTCACGCCACACATTCGAGAGCGGAATGGGATGGGAAGTCGCTGGCACATCAGCCGATGCGACCTCGGAAACTTTCGCAACAGCATCGGAAATTACGGCAAGTTCATTTGCGAACTGTGTGATTTCCTCGTCTGTTAGGGCAATACGTGCGAGGTCTGCTACGCGAGCAACCTCTTCTTTGGAAAATGACGACATGCTCTTATTCTATGTTTCTTGGCCAGCTTGCGCTAACTCGTATCATCATTTCATCATTCATCGTGATGCCACAGTCACTAACCTGCTACCCACTGACGTTCATACTCCACACCAGCACAGGCCAACCGCAAGCCAACCCAGCCCAACCCCTCCGGAAGTATGCTTTGTTATTCATCGATGAGCTATGATGATCCTATGATCAGGACGCGAAGGCAGCAAAAAGAGACACTCAAACGTATGCTCAAATGGGGAGTGGGCGGTCTACTTACAGCTCAAGCTGCAGCAATCGCAACAGTTAGCGCTATCGACGCGCATCGAAAACGCCGCAATCCAGACCACGGGGATTTCCCTCATCTTGAGCCGCTGATGAACGATCTATCTGATCACGATGTAACAATTTACACCTACGGCGAAGACCTCTACGAAGCGCAACTAAACGCGATCCGCGACGCCGAACATCATATCTATTTTGAGAACTTTATAATGAAGGACGATTTCATCGGGAATCGCTTCAAAGACGAGCTCATTAATGCTGCTCACCGCGGCGTGTCGGTCTATATCATTCTCGACACGTGGGGAAATTTGAATCAACCACCCCGCTTCCGCAAATACCCCAAACATCCGAATATTCATGTATTGCTATTCCCGCTCCTTCGCCCAGGAATTATAACTGGTCAAGCCCGAAAAAAGGGACGCGATCACCGCAAAATTATCTGCGTTGATTCTCAGATCGGTTTTGTGGGCGGCTACAATATCGGCGATCTCTTTGCCCACCACTGGCGCGATACTCATATTCGCGTGCGCGGCCCACAGGTATGGGAGCTTGAAAATGCCTTCGTGGATATGTGGAATATCTATCGATACCAAAAAATACATCCTGAACTGCCAGATGTAGGTGCCGGCGTGTGGGCGCCGCACCTTCGTGCAGTCACGAATACGCCAGCGTTCAATTCTTTCCCGGTACGAGCACTCTACCTCGAAGCCATTGACCGCGCCTCAAAGAATATTTGGATCACGATGGGATACTTCATCCCTGATCAAGGGCTCAAATTCGCGCTCCTCCAAGCAGCGAAACGTGGTGTAGACGTGCGGATTCTTCTTCCTGAATACTCCAATCATATCGTTGCCGACTGGGTGGGCCGCCCTCACTACGCCGAATTACTCAGAGGCGGGGTGAGAATTTTCCGCTATCGAAAAGCGATGGTGCACGCCAAAACGATGACGGTTGATGGCGTGTGGTCCACCGTGGGAACCACCAATATCGACCGACTCTCGATGGCCGGAAATTTCGAGGTCAATGTAGAAATTTTCTCCGAAGAAATCGCACAGTCTATGGAAAAAATCTTCCGTCTGGACCTCACCAATACTTCGGAACTGCTTCTTGACGAGTGGGAAAGTCGCGGCAAACTATCGAAGCTCGGCGAACGCCTCCTTGGCCCGCTCGGACCGCTACTGTAGACAGCATAAACGCAGTGGGCATCACAAACACTCGCCAGCACCCCACAGGGTGCAAATAGTTTTTGTGCAAATTCCTGTGCCTAGAACGCTTTATGCGACTACAGCACCACCCGATCTACTCCAAGGTATTACCAGTGCGTACAAGCTCCTCAAACTGTTCTTCTGAGTAAGTCGGAACGCCAAGATCGAGTGCTTTCGTCGCTTTCGATCCCGCATTTTCTCCGACGACGACGAGCGAGGTACGTCGCGAGACCGAACCTGCCGCTTTTCCACCGTGGCGCTCAATCGTCTCATTGATCGAATCACGGGTGAAGTTCTGGAAGGAACCGGTTGCCACGATCGTGAGTCCAGCCAAGGTTTGTGGAACGGACGACGCCGAGGCGGACGCGTCGTCGGCAAAACTTACGCCAGCCTTCTTCCAGTTCTCGATGATCTCTTGGTGCCAATCGACTTCAAACCACTGCAACAGTGATTGCCCAATAACCTCACCGACTCCCTCAACTTGGGAAATCTCGTCAAGACCAGCTTCAAGAATGGCATCAAGCGAGCCGAAACGTTGAGCCAAGGCTTTTGAAGCTACTGGACCGACATGGCGAATATTGAGCGCCACGATTTTACGCCACAGTTCTTTGGACTTCGCTACCTCTACCTCAGCTAATGCTTTGAGAATCGTTTTGGATGGCTCAGATACAACTATCGTATTACCGTGCGGAAACTCCTCAGATGGAGGAAGTTTCTTAGCCCTGGGCTTCGTCCAAGCAGCGCGAACATACTTATAATCGCCGGTCGGTGCTCCACCTTTTCGCACTTCTTGCCACTGCCATACATCGCGCAAATCTTCGACAGCGAGATCGAATAAACCAGCTTCCGATTCCAACACTGGAATTTGGGCAGGTGGAAAGTTCAGTCCCTCAAGTACGTGCGGCGCAACCGTATGTTCGGTATCCAACAGTGCGCCGTCGTCGTCAACAATGCCCAGTTCTTGCCTTTCTTTCAAACTCAAAGACAGCGCTTTCTTGTTTCCATCGAAATCTCTGAAATCCACAGTATGCCCAGTGGCAAGCGCGAGCAACGCGTCGTCGCGCGAACTGTCTGGATTCGCAAGCCAACGAGCAGTTTCATCCCCGAGCGCCTCGATATCGAGAGCGCCACGCGAGGCGATGTGCACGATTCGCTGCGTTAGCTGCGCCGGACACGACCGCGTGTTTTGGCAGCGCAGATCGACGTCGTCTTCCTTGGACGCTCGCACCGGACCGCCGCACGCGGGACATACCGAAGGCATAACAAATTCTCGCTCTGAGCCATCGCGCGCGCTGAGAATCGGACCAAGAACTTCCGGGATTATATCCCCTGCCTTGCGCAACACCACCATATCGCCAATAAGCACGCCTTTGCGCTTGACCTCAGTTGGATTGTGCAAGGTGGCCTGAGAGACGGTCGAACCCGCAACCTCCACGGGCTCCATAACAGCAAAAGGTGTAACTCGTCCGGTTCGGCCCACCTGTACACGAATATCGAGGAGTCGCGTCTGCACCTCCATCGGCGGATATTTGTAGGCTACCGCCCACTTAGGAACGCGCGTAGTAAATCCAAGTTCTTGCTGAATACGGCGATCTTCAAGTTTGATGACGACGCCGTCGAATTCGTGTTCGAGCGAATTGCGTTTGCCTTCGTAGGAATCCAAGAACCGCTCAATTTCCTCAATCGAACTGAGGATTTCGGTTTGCGGTGAAATCGGGAGTCCCCATGACCGGAAAACCTCATAGACCCCTTCTTGAGTCTCCAGGGCTTTCATGAGGGACGGGCTCGCGCCTTCGAGGGCGCCAATTCCGTGCGCAATAAATGCCAAGGAACGGATAGCAAAACCAGAGTTGTCGTCCTGACGTAGCGATCCAGCAGCGGCATTGCGGGGATTAACAAAGGTCTTGAGCTTGTTCTCCCTGCGTCTGAGCGGAAGTAATGGAAGTTGATCGGCCTCGCCGCGTGCCAAATTTTCTTTGCGAATACGTGCATTTTCTTTACGAATTTGCGCATTAGTTTGCGAGATTGCCGCGTTGCGCTCCTCTACGAGCATATTGCGCTGTTCAACCAAACTATTGAACTCTTCGAATGCCTTGACCGGGAAAAACACTTCACCGCGCACTTCAACAAGCTCGGGGAAATCCGTGCCGGCAAGCGCAGCGGGAATCGCAGAAATCGCGAGCGCATTGCGGGTCACATCTTCACCTTCGACGCCGTCACCTCGCGTCGCAGCACTCTCCAGCTGTCCGTTGCGATATGTGAGGTTCAGCGCCAGACCGTCAATTTTCACTTCGGCAGTGAATCGTGAATCCGCAGGCACATCGTTCATAAGCGAGGTGTACCATGCTCTGAGCTCTTCCTTCGAAAATACGTCCTGCAAGGAATACATGCGCTCGCGGTGTTTTAACGACGGCGTGTTGGCACCAGTTACTTTTGATCCCACTTTCATCGTGGGCGAATCTGGATTCCACAACTGCGGAAACTGATCCTCAATGGTGCGCAACTCATGAATGAGCGTGTCGTATTGTGCATCAACCATGATCGGTTCTGCCGTGGAATGATAAGCCTCCTGCGCAGCGCTCAATATCGCCGCGAGTTCGTTCCAACGGGCTTGCGCAGATTCAAAAGATAATCCTTCAGACACGCTCATATTCTTTCGCATTTATTAAGGTTCTGGCTAGTTAATTTCACTTCTGTAGTGTTACCCGCATATTTTCAACCCTGAGTATGATGTTCTATTCGGAATCTGTGCCCGCAGCGAAGTATTCTTAGGTTATGGCAGTACAGCAATACTTCGTAACTTTGCGCAAGATTTCGCCCGTAGATGTGGCACTTGCACTTATTGCTACTGCGCTTTTTGCTTACTCTCTTTTCTTTATCGATTCCAATACGGATCTCGCCGGCAATGAAATCGTGAGCCTCTACACGGTGGCAATCATAACGTGCATTTCCACTGGTTTTCGGCGCTCACGTCCGCATTTGAGCGCAGGGCTCATCTACTTCTCCTTCTTGGCGCGATTCCTGCTGATCCCTTCGCTCGTACTCCCCTTTGACGTCGTCATCCTGTTTTCCCTTTTCGCTGTTACCGTATATGGCGCACGGAAAGCTCGCATCGCTGCCCTATTGGGCGCGCTTTTTTACGGGTTCTTGCTCACGTTTCCAGTGGTAGCTGCCACGCCCTCACTCGAATCCGTACTGTACTTTCTTCTCGTGGAATCCGTAGTGATTGCAACGTTTTCGCTGGCACTGCTGCGATACTTGCAGCTACAGCGTTATCAGGAGATGCTCAACCGCAACGCAGAGATTTTGCGCGATAGTGAACGCGAATCCGAAATGGCGGTGATTGAAGAGCGCACGCGTATTGCCCGCGAGATGCACGATATTGTTGCTCACACGCTGTCTGTGGTGATCGCGCAAGCTGACGGCGGCCGTTATGCTGCCGAAAGTAATCCGCAAGCGGCGCAACATGCACTTGAAACTATCGCAGAAATGTCGCGCGCAGCGCTAGGAGATATCCGTTCCATCATCGGCGTCCTTCGTGATCCCAATGAAAGCCACTCTCCGCTCAAACCACAACCTGTGGGTGATGATCTTGAACAGCTTGTGCATAACGTCAGTGAATCTGGTGCCGATGTGTCCTATCTGCGCCTTGGGAAACCTTATCCGCTCCCGGTTGGTTTAGGCAACGCACTGTACCGAATTTGCCAAGAAGCGCTGACAAATGCGCTCAAGCACGCTGGTCCACACGCTAAAATTACCGTAGTTCTCAAATGGACAAGCGTGGCGATCACACTCGAAATTCTGGACGACGGACGCGGCGCCGCAGCTCCAAGCGACGGCAAGGGACACGGCGTGATCGGTATGCGGGAACGAGCGGCAGTCTTTGGTGGTACTGTTGACGCCGGTCCGCGGCCCGAAGGCGGCTATAAAGTTCGTGCACTAATCCCAGTGAACACGTCGAGAGGAATAACAAATGACTGAGCAAGACGCACCTGATCACATCATTCGGGTTGCACTAGTTGACGATCAAAACTTGGTGCGCTCTGGCTTTTCGATGGTGATTGATTCGCAACCAGACATGGAAGTGGTGCTAGAGGCAAGCGACGGCGAACAAGCCTTAGAACGCATTGCTCTCATTCCCGCCGACGTGATTCTTATGGACGTGCGCATGCCCAATATGAACGGGCTCGACGCCACCGAACAGATTGTCAATTCGCGTTTCGTTCATGGCGTTGAACCAAAAATCATCATTCTCACCACTTTCGATGTAGACGAGTATGTTATGCGGGCAATTGAAGTGGGGGCATCCGGTTTTCTGCTCAAGGACGCTCCCCCGAATGAGATGCTCACGGCGATTCGTACTGTTTTTCGGGGCGACGCCGTTATCGCACCGTCGTCGACAAAACGCCTCGTGGCTCACCTCGCGACTGAGGCGTCCTATACGAAAGCAATCGTGCCCGAACTTCTCGATGATTTATCGGATCGCGAGCGCGAAGTGCTCTATCATGCGGCGCGCGGACTGAGCAATGGCGAAATCGCAGAGGAATTATTTCTTGCCGAAGCGACGGTCAAGACTCATATTGGAAGAATTTTTGCAAAGCTCGGAGCGCGAGATCGGGTGCAAGCAGTTGTGATGGCATACCAAGCTGGGCTCGTTAAGCCTGGAGAAATCGACTGAAAGGGAGGAGCATGGATCGAACCCCGCCGTCGGCAAAAGTTTTTGACGTTAGCAAATATGTGCTTGACGCAGGTGTGCCACGCGCAGTCGTAAATAAAGTCTCCTTCGAGATTCCTGCTCAGAATTTTACAGCGTTGCTTGGACCTTCTGGATCAGGAAAATCAACGCTTATCTCAGTGCTTGCCGGAATTGAACGCGTAGACGGCGGAATCGTTGAAATCGGTGAGAAGAACATTGTGCAAATGACCGATGACGAGATAGTTGAACTGCGAAAAAATGAACTCGGGGTCATTTTTGAATCTGACAATTTGCTCCCATCCTTGACGATTGAACAAAATCTGCGCCTTCCAAGTAGCTTTTCCAAACGCGATATTGACGAAAAGCAATTCGCACAGGTGGTAAGGGCTTTCGGGCTGAGTGAGTACCTTCAACTCATTCCATATCATGCCGGAAGAGCCATTCAACAACGTACCGCGATTGCACGCGCTGTGCTTGCCTCTGCGCGGATGCTCCTTTGTGATGATCCGGTTCGCGGCATGGCTCGCCAATCTGCGCAAGAAATACTCTCACTGTTGCGAGTATGCGTGCGCGAATTTGGAATTTCTGTACTAATTACTACTGAAGATCCGGCAGCTGCGGCATTTGCGGATCGCGTTTATCTCTTGTCGGATGGTGAGTTAATCGGTCGCATTGATTCGCCGTCTTTACAGTCAATTTTGCTGGCAATGAGTTCGTTTGGATACGGCGAAGAATAATGATGTTGACTCATATCTTTCGAACACTGACTGTGAATTGGAGATCACATCTACTACCGTCGTTGGCTTTGATCATCGCCTCGATCTTCATTTTTCTAGAAGTCTTACTCACCCCCTTTTTGAACCAGACCCTCGAACAATCGGTTGCCAAAACTACTGGCCAAATCGCATTTTCAGTATCAGACGAATCCACAACAGCAGACGCACTTGCCCAAAAGTTGCGCGCATTGCCAGAGGTAGAGAGCGTATATAGCTCTATTCATGCGCCTGCAACAATCATCTCTGGCTCCCACGCCATAGACGCGAATATCAACAATTTACCTCCTGAACAATGGTCGATAATCGATATCACTCGTGGAGAACGCCCCACCGCCGACAATCAAGTGCTCATCTCGGGAAGCATTGCTAAAGCGCTCGGAGTATCAATTGGGGAAGAGATTACAGTTTTAGGGGATTCTTCTTTTGCATTAGCGTTACACAAACTTACTGTGACTGGGATTTTTTCCCGTAGCCCGTTTTCTAGCGCGGCACAAAGTAGCGAATTGCTTGTCAATTCTCCTGATGCAGCCACCGGAACTAAAATAAGCGCATCGCAGATGGGGAGCAACGACGCTCTCTTCGTAGTTGCAAAACCCCATGTTTCTCGCACGCTTTTGCAAGAAAAAATCAAGAATCTGACCGCGGGAACCGTATTATCAGCACAGGAAATACGCGAATCTGTCTACGCCGAACAGGCACGCAATATTGCGTACTTCCAAAGCATTCTTGGCTGGCTGCTGGCTCTCCCGATGCTTATTTCCGCGTTTGTGATCGCAGCATCAACTCACTCACTTGTGAAGAATCGCCGCCGCACGATGGCACAACTTCGCACGCTTGGAGCATCCCGTTGGTACATATTTGGCGTGAACATGAGCGAAGTGCTTATCATTTCGGTGTTCAGTACCGCAATCGGACACGCAATTGGGCGTTCGCTCTTCCAAGTAGTGATTGGCTTACTGAAATCAGGAAGCGGCGGTGCTTTTATCTCTCAAGATTTTGACGTCGTGATCAGCGATTATCTCTTCGCCGCATTAGGTTCTATCGGAGTTGCGCTCATTGCTTCTTTGCCAAGCGTGGCAGCGTACAGCTTCGTTCCCGCGTCGTTCATCTTCCATCGAGAAACACCTCGAAAACGTCGAAAACTTGTCATTTTCGCCATCGAACTCATCGTTTTTGTGCTAGGTACAATCGCAGTATTCTTCTCTATCGTTGTTCCTGAAGATTTATTGTTTATCATCAGATCCGGAAACAACAACCAATATCTTCGTGTACTGACCACAATTTCACTGCTTCTCTTAGCGGCCATTGCGAGCTTTTATGCCTTGCGTTTCGTGGTTTCTATTTTTGCCAGACACGTACGTTTTAGTCGCTCTATCAGTAGTTTCCACCTAGCTGCCACCCAACATTATGCAGACGCGATGGCGCGTATTGGTACCCTACTGATGATCTGTGCAGCTGCGTCAATCCTCGGTTTGACTACCATGAGCTCGATTAAAGCTACTGCCTACCAAGAATCTGAGTCTCAATACCTTCCCTTCGATGCCGCCGCCAAGATTATTGACCCAACGAATGGCCCAATTGTTAGCCCGGCAAATAGCCCAGCGAACAGACCCCATAACAGTGCTGGATTTAGCGAATCCACACTGGAAAAACTCGCTAAAACCCCAGGCGTTGATCAAGTTCTTCCGGTGGAAACCGTGATCGGAAAACTCGGATATAACAACGGCGAAACACTCGAAAATTTCTACCTCTACGGTATAGATCCAGACTCAGCACGCAAATACTTTCCTCCTGGAACGAAATTTCTTCGCGGCCTCAAACCAGGCACTATCGTGCTCCCTCGCGATTTGCTTGGACTCCCCCCTACGGAATTACCGAAGCAAGCGACTTTGACATTGTCACAATCCCCAACGCAAGCTATCACTTTATACGTTCGCTATGAAAATGTGCCGTGGAGTATCATCACCACCACCGACCTCAAAGATACCTTCGGTACCCATCGTGTTTCTGAAGCGTGGGCACGTTTTTCGACCGAAGGAAACGCTAATAAAGCTGCTACTTATCAGGCTACGATAAATGTAATAAAAGCTGACGCCTCAGTTCGAGCTGACGTTGTATTGTCATCCGAACCTGTTGGTATTCGAACGAAGAACACACCGGCCTCATATATTACCTTGGGCCTGCTCACACTAAGCCTAATTCTGTGCGTAGCCGCCGTCTGTAATTCCTTGTACTTGTCGCGCCAAGCGCGTTCATCGGAAGTGAAAGTTCTATCTGGCATCGGAATCTCACCACACGTTAATTCAACAAGTCTCGTGGTGTCTGCCATCGGGCGCACTACCCTTTCGGTATTCGTGGGCTCGCTTGCGGGAGTGACGAGCGGCATATACCTTGCAACTGTCTACGTTGGCGCTTTGACATGGCGACAATTCTTCTCGATTCCTTGGATATCGGTAGTCATATTGACGCTAATTTGCGCTCTACTTGCGGGTATCTGCGCTCGAATCCAGACTGCACTGCCCTCGTTCACGACTCATTATGGTCGATCCATAAAATAAACACGCTAAGGATCACAGTTTTTGCTCTTTACTCTGCCGTAGAAAACTGCAAAAGTTAAGTATTACAACAAATACACGACTAAGAAACGTGCACTTTTCGAGAAACTCTCGGCACTGCCGGCACGTTCCAAGGAGACAACACATGGATTGGCGTCACGAGGCTGCTTGTCTTAATGAAGATCCCGAGCTCTTCTTCCCTATTGGAAGCTCAGGTCCAGCGATGGCTCAGACCGAGCAAGCAAAGCGGGTTTGCCGCACCTGCTCGGTGCTTGAAGTGTGCCTAAAGTGGGCTATTGATACCAATCAAGACGCTGGCGTATGGGGTGGAATGTCAGAAGACGAGCGCCGCACCCTTCGTCGTCGTACTGCACGTACCCGCCGTCCAATCTGATAGCTTTTTAATGAAATGTGGTGGTTGAAATTTTTCAACCACCACATTTCATTGTCAATACAAAAGACTCAAGCACTAACGCAACTGAAGCTCTAGGCTAACTAGGGTTCCGCCGTCGGGATTATTCGACCAGTCAATCGTGCCGTTCAACTCTCCAGTTACCAGCGTCTTCACAATCTGTGTGCCAAGACCACCACCGGGACCTTGCGGAGAAATACCCGTACCGTTATCGCGAACCTGCACGAAAAGGCGCTCATCAAAGCGCTCCGCATTCACGTCCACTTTCCCGCCTTGAGCAAGGCCGTGTTCGATAGCATTGGAAATCACCTCGTTGAGCACAACCGCCAAGGAAGTTGCCTGCTCAGCACGCACTTTTCCAAATGATCCGTTAAGGGAAATATCAACGGCAGACTCTGTCACAGCGATGTCACGAACCATCTTGAGCAGTGATCCAAAAACAGAATCGAACTCAACTACTTCGTCAATCGTCTGCGAGAGTCCCTCATGCACGAGCGCAATCATGCCAACACGCCGCTGGGCCTGGCCAAGTGCAACACGAGTTTCGTCATTGACTGCTCGTCGAGCCTGCAAGCGAAGCAATGCCGATACCGTCTGCAAGTTGTTCTTAACTCGATGGTTTATCTCCCGAATGGTGGCATCTTTGGTGAGCAATTCCCGCTCCTGGCGGCGCAATTCGGTAATCTCTCGGGTCATCAAAAGTGCGCCAGTTCGCTCGCCATTTCGGATCAAAGGAAGCGCACGTAGCGACACAATCACTCCATGCGCATCAATTTCGGCAACCCAAGCGGCCTTGCCTAGGAGCACCAAAGGCAAAGACTCCTCCGGAATCGAAAAATCATCGAAGATATCCGTCACGGTTTCAGCAAGAATATTGCCGATCAATGGCTCATCTACACCCAAACGGCGGAAATGCGACACGGAATTGGGACTCGCGTACAGGACTTCGCCGTCTTCATCTAGCTGAATAACGCCGTCGGACACACGCGGAGTACCATGCCGGAAGCCCGCTGGCATCCCCTCCAATGGAAAATCTCCCGAAGCGATCATTTCAAAGAGATCGCGCGCAATTTCTTCGTAGTTTTGTTGGGCTTGCGATGGAACTCTGTCTTGCAATAGCGCGGATATCACCCGCACCACGCCGATAATTCTGCCTCGGCACCGCACCGGAATGAAAGTGTTCGAAACACTCGAATCTTCCGAAACGATCATATCGCCCATGTTGAAAGCCGCATACACATGCTCAACGCTCTCACCATCGACTTTTTCTCCGATAATATCGGTTTCGATCAACGTGGCAGCCGTCGCTGGTCGAGCGTGAGCGGCGGCGATGAATCCGTCGTCGGTCGGAACGTAAAGCAACAGATCAGCGAATGCGATATCTGCAATAGTTTGCCAGTCGCCCGCGAGCTGGTGAAACCATTTTCTTTCTTCTTCTGCGAAGCGCGCTGTGCGCTCCAAAATCTTCGTCAAAGTTGGCACAGTTCCACAATAAGCGTTTTTCGTGTTGAATGGTTATATGAAATTCTCAGTTGTTACACATATTGATGCAGATATTTCCCGCATATTGCACGTTTTGCCGTCACAAGAGCTAGCAAATGCACGCGCTCAGCACCTTGGCCTTACCCAGTACACTTTCACCACCAGCCTAAATGACAACGTGGACCCGCAAGTAGATTCCGTGACGAGCGCGTTAATCGCTACCATTGACGCCACAAAGTTTCCGGCTCAATTGCGTACGCTCTTGCCAAATGGCCTTAATGTAACCATCGAAACACAACAACTTCCTGCAGGCGACGGCGCAAATATTCACTACGACGTCACCATCAAAGGCGCTCCCGTAAATATCGACGTAGTGGCGAAAATTGTACGCGAAAACGCGACCACTACTCTGAGCTACATGGGTGAAGTCAAAGTTCATGTGCCATTTTTGGGTGGCGGCGTCGAGAAGAAAGTCGTTGCCCAGCTTCCAAAGGTACTCGAACGTGACGCACGCATTATCGAAAATACGGTAAAGACATTCGGCACACACTGAATTAGACTGAAACTATGGTTGCTGTGAACAGACAATATGAAGATCTCTTGGCCGATGTTTTAGAAAATGGCGCGCACAAAAGTGACCGCACTGGTACTGGTACGCTTTCCGTTTTCGGACGCCAGCTTCGCTACGATCTGGCAAACGAAGGTTTCCCCCGTATCACCACCAAGTTTGTGGCAATGAAAGCCGTTAAAGGCGAGTTGTTGTGGTTCTTGCGTGGCGACACAAACGTAAAGTGGCTGCAAGAGCGCGGAATCACCATCTGGGATGAATGGGCAGACGACGACGGCGAACTCGGCCCGGTATACGGCTACCAGTGGCGTTCGTGGCCCGCTCCCGACGGGCGACATATTGATCAAATCCAGCAAGTTGTGGATACGATCAAGCACAATCCGGACTCGCGCCGTATGATCGTTTCTGCATGGAATGTGGCCGATCTCGACGATATGGCCCTGATGCCCTGCCACGCATTTTTCCAGTTCTATGTGGCAGACGGAAAGCTATCGTGTCAGCTCTACCAACGTTCGGCTGATCTATTCCTAGGAGTTCCTTTCAATATCGCCTCCTACTCGCTGCTCACCCATATGATCGCTCAACAATGCGATTTAGAAGTGGGAGATTTCGTGTGGACTGGCGGCGATTGCCACATCTATTCGAACCATATTGAGCAGGTTAAGGAACAGATTTCTCGTGAGCCTTATCCATTCCCTACGCTTGAGCTCAAAAAAGCTCCCTCAATTTTTGATTACGATATGGACGATATTGCTGCGTCGCAAGGCTACGAGCACCACCCCGCTATCAAAGCGCCGGTGGCCGTGTAATAGTGCTGGATACGGGCGCTTTATTCTAGAACGCAGGAGCTTAATTCTGGAGGTTGCAGTTTAATGCTGGGAATGATCTGGGCTCAAGGCCACGATCGGGCAATTGGGGCACATGGCACGTTAGCGTGGCATATCCCTGAGGATCTTGCGATGTTTAAACGGGTAACATCAGGTAATCCGGTGATCATGGGACGACGCACATGGGAATCGCTTCCTGAGCGGTTCCGGCCACTCCCCAATCGCCAAAATATCGTTCTCACATCAAATTCCGATTTTAAGGCCGAGGGTGCCCAGGTTTGCACAACTATTGATGAAGCTCTTGCCGTGAGCGATGCACTAAATCCGGACAAATACGTGTGGGTCATTGGTGGAGCACAGATCTACAAATCGATGCTCTCTCAAGCAGATGCACTGGTCATTACAGACGTTGATATGACAGTTGCCGATGCTGATGCATTTGCACCAAGTATTGGCGAGGACTGGGAGCTCGTGCAAGCTGAACCGAATCGGGGCTGGCTACATTCAACATCTGGAATCGACTACCGTTTTTCGGCACTCCAACGCAAGATTTCCGCATCCAGCGATTCAAAATCGCAAGCAGATTCTTCGCAACGAGAAGTTATCCCTGCACAGCAACGAGTTATCCCTGCTACGCAAAGGGCGTTCTACGGAAATTCCGATCCACTTCGTATTTTTTCTTGATGAAGAAATACATGAGGTTGTGGGCTCGCAGATGCGAGCCCACAACTGTTTCTAGTCAAGCTAAAACTATGGGAGCCTACTAACGTTCCTGAGCATTAGTAGGCTCACCGTTAGTAGGCTCCCATATCAAGAAATCTCGTGCTTGTTGCACAGTCTCCTTATTGCGCAATCTCCCTATTGTACGATCTCACGCTCAGGATCATCAGGGAATACTTCACCCATGTACTTCGGGTGCATGAGATTCTCCACCGAGAGAGCACGATCAAGTTCAGCTTCCGTCATGAGTCCACGTTCGAGCACTACCTCACGTACCGATTTACCAGTGCGAGCGCACTCTTTACCGATCAAATCGCCTTCGTGGTGTCCGATAATATCGTTGAGGTAAGTGACGATACCGATGGAGTTCATTACGAACTGTGCGCAAATATTCTCGTTCACGGTAATGCCCGTTACGCAGCGCTCACGCAGGGTAATGCAGGCATTTTGCAGCAAAGAAATCGATTCGAAGAGCGCTTGTCCAATCACTGGCTCCATCACGTTGAGCTGCAATTGCCCTGCTTCTGATGCCATCGTCACGGTCATATCGTTACCGATTACCTTGAAGCACACTTGGTTCACCACTTCAGGAATTACCGGATTAACCTTCGCAGGCATAATTGATGATCCTGCCTGCATCTCTGGCAGATTAATTTCATTGAGACCAGCACGTGGACCAGATGAAAGCAAACGCAAATCGTTACAAATCATGGAAAGCTTCGCGGCAAATCGCTTCAAAGCACCCGAAAGTGAAACATACGCGCCCGTATCCGATGTAGCTTCAATGAGGTTCGGCGCCGGCTTCACATCCAGCCCCGTCACTTCAGCAAGACGCTTGACGACGATCTCCTGGAATCCATCAGGGGTATTGAGACCTGTACCAATCGCCGTCGCACCCAGGTTCACTTCAAGCAATAATTCAACTTCGCGAACTAGGTGCTTTACTTCTTCTTCCATAAGCACGCGGAAAGCGTCAAATTCTTGGCCAACCGTCATTGGCACAGCATCTTGCAACTGGGTGCGCCCCATTTTGAGCACGCGCTCGTTCTTCTTGGCAAGTACACCGAAAGAATCCGCAAGATTCTGCACTTCGTCTACCAGGCCAATCACCATGCGATACACAGCGATGCGGAAGCCTGTTGGGTAAGCATCGTTCGTTGACTGCGACTTATTGACGTGATCGTTTGGATTAACAACCGAATAGGCGCCCTTCTCGTGACCCATCACCTCGAGCGCAAGATTGGCAATCACCTCATTGGTATTCATATTGACCGAGGTTCCTGCACCACCTTGGAACACATCAACCGGGAATTGATCCATGCAGCGTCCCTCGTCAAGTACCATATCGCAGGCTTTGACGATCGCCCGAGAAACCTCAGACGATAGCACCCGCGCATCTCGGTTCGCCAAGGCCTCTGCTTTTTTAACTTGTACCATTCCTCGAATAAACTCAGGAACTTGGTTGACTGTGACACCTGAAATCTTGAAATTCTCTATAGCCCGAAGGGTATGAACGCCGTAATATGCGTCGTTCGGAATCTCGCGAGCTCCCAGAAGATCTTCTTCAATTCGTGTGGTAGGCATTTGCTTTCCTCCGTGATATATTATGCGTCGTCATTAACGCATTTGCTGTGATTTGATTATCCCACGAAACTATCTGCTACGCAGCGTATTGGTAATTTCTCTACTCAGAGATTTTTCCATCCAATATTTGAACTTTTCACCTCTCATTCCTTGCGATAATAAAAAGACTGTTTTGGCATAACAAGCCTCGAACGTCATGTTGTGGGCGCTCACTGCCCCAAGTTGGGCAAGAGCATATCCTGCCTCGTAATGCCCCAGATACACCTGGGCTTGCATGCACTGCGAGGAAACGATCACCTCAACGCCATCGTCAACAGCGCTCGCCAACGCATCAACGAGAGCCTGCTCTCGCGCAGGTATATTTCCGGTGCCGTACGCACGGAGAATGACGGCGGAGGGTCGCGGATGCAGGACGCTGTCCACCCGCTGGGCACTGATTCCTGGCACGAGGTCCAGAACCACAATGTCTTGCGCTACATACGGTTTCACCTGGGGGAACGAATCGTGACGACGACGTTCGACGTCGTTCCACTGCCACGGCGCCCCCGTCGTCGCCAATACCGGAGCGTTCGGGGACGAAAACCCCTCGAAACTCCACGAAGACCACTTTGAAGCGCAACTTCCGTCGAAAACTGAGCGACCGAAAACGAGCGCCACCGAATCTATCCGACCGCTGGCAACCGCCTTGAGCGAATCGACGACGTTGGCATGCGCATCGGTGTCAAGTGCGCCAATCGGCAGCTGAGAACCAGTGAGTACCACCGGTTTTCCGAAGTCTTGAAGCGCGAACGAAAGCGCCGCCGAAGCGTAGGCGAGTGTGTCGGTACCGTGCAGAATCACGAATCCATCGGCACTCTCGCACGCCGACCACAGCGCGTCAATCAGAGCTTGCCAATCGGCGGGTGTAGCATTCGAAGAATCAATGAGCGTTGAAAACTCAGTGAAGGTAACCTCGCCGATGCTGGGACGACGAGCAACCAAATCGTTTAGCCAGCCTCGCAAATCGGCTCCGGGCGCCAAACCCGCCTCGGTCTCGATCATACCGATCGTGCCACCGGAATATATCACGTTAATTCGCACGTCTATCACTAACTCCGATTAGTTCTCGTCAGATGGTTCTTGCTGCTCATCGAGCATATGATCCATCAAATCTCCGCGGATGCGTCCACGAACAGCATACCAACCAATGGTCAAGACAACGCTGATAGCAGCAAACATGTAGAGCGTCGGCCGTCCCACCTTAACGTCAAACCACATCGATATAATGACGATCGACAGGAAGGCAATCGCCACAAAATTGCTATAAGGATAGAATCGAAGCCGATATTCAGGGCGCCCTTGGCCGGTTCGGTGCATTTTGCGAGCGTATATCCAGTGTGTAATCAGAATAGAAATCCAGGTTCCAGCGATACCGATAGCGGCAAGATTCATCACGATTTCAAAGGCTCGACTTGGATAGATGTAGTTGATGAGCACGCCGATTAGCCCGAGAGCAGCCGTGATTACGATGGCGTTCATCGGTACGTGGTTTTTGTTGAGCTTTGCGGCGAATTTTGGCGCTTCACCCGCAACGGCGAGAGAACGAAGTGTGCGTCCAGTGGCATAAAGACCAGCATTCAAGGAAGCTAATGCCGCCGTCAGCACAACGATTTGCATAATCGTTCCGGCGTGCGGAATCCCGATTCCAGTGAAGAATGTGACGAAAGGTGACTCCTGACCGCTATAGGCCGTCCACGGAAGCACGAGTGTCATCAAGACAACTGCTCCAACGTAAAAGAATCCAATTCGCCAAATCATTGAATTAATAGCTTTGGGCAACACGCTCGTGGCATTTTCAGCCTCGCCGGCTGCCACACCAACCATCTCAGTACCTCCAAACGCAAAGACGACGCCGAGCGAGAGCGTTACCAGCGGCAGAAGCCCATGTGGGAAGAAACCGCCTGCGTCAGTGAGGTTATGGAGTCCGGCAGTGTGCGCGCCTACATGGTGACCTGTGACAATCGCCCAGATAGCAATTGCCATGAAGATCAAAATTGCACTCACTTCAATAAGCGCCAACCAAAATTCAAATTCGCCAAACGCCTTCACGGAAAGAATATTGAGCACGAACACCAACAACAACGCCAGTGTCGCAAGAATCCACTGCGGAATGGCTTGGAATGCTGGCCAGTAATGTAAATACAAGGCAACAGCCGTAATATCTGCCATCACAGTGGTGGACCAGTCAAGGAAAAACAGCCAACCAGTAACGTAAGCTCCTTTTTCACCCATAAATTCGCGGGCGTAGGATACGAATGCACCCGACGATGGCCGGCGGATCGAGAGCTCTCCCAGTGCCCGCACCATGATAAAGGCGATCAAACCGCACACAGCATAAGATATTGCCAACGCCGGTCCGCCTTGGGACAACCGCCCGCCCACTCCAAGGAACAATCCTGTTCCAATTGAGCCGCCAATAGCGATCATCTGAATATGGCGGTTTTTGAGTCCTTTTGAATAACCCTCGTCTGCTTTGTCGTGACCATGGGCAAATGTCCGAGTTGCTTTGCCGGAGTGTTGTTCGAGATTCATAGTTAATACTCGTTTCAGATCAGGGTGAGATTCACATGCCGAGAACTACAGGCGCCCACGCGAAGTTCAATAACACTGCAACCACGATTGCTACCGTTCCTGGCACGACGAACGGGTGACTGATCACCGTCTTCCCCAAACGAGTAGATCCCGTATCGTCCATCTCCATTGCAGCAACGGTTGTTGGATAGTTTGGCAGCAAATAGTAGTTAGATACTGCTGGGTAGCAAGCCAATAACGTGACTGCAGACAGCCCAAGTTTGACTGCAACCGGCATGAATGCAACCGTCGTCGCCGCATGCGAGAAAAGTAGCGGCGACGCAAAATAGAGGATAATCGCAAGTAGCCAGGGCGATTGTTGTAATACGTCGGCACCGGCATTCTTGATCACGTCCATATAGTTATTCACGAACATATTGCCGAGCCATGCCACGCCAAGAATGCAGATTGACGCCGTCATTCCAGCCTTGAAAGTGGACTGGTCAGGAATGGACTGCGCCGGAATTTTCGCTACAAAGCAGATGATTGCGGCGCAGCTGAGCATGATCACCATAATTGCTGCTGATGCGTCCATCGGAGGATGGGCTATCAAACCGATCTGCTTCGAAGCCGAGGTCGCGTATGCCACCGCAATAACCAGGGCTACTACAAAAACTATTAGGCTGGGAACGGCGCTCGCTTTTGGCTTGTATCCCTCATGCGAAGCCGCGCTTTGTGCCACCAAACCATCTGCTAAACGCTTCTGGTAAATGGGATCATCTGCAAGTTCTTTGCCTTGACGAGCCGCGACAAAAGCGCCCACTGCACATCCAATAAACACTGTTGGAATCGTGACCGCCAAGATCTGGAGATACCCAACATTGAGCGGCGAAAGAATTGCCACCATTGCCACCGTTGCTGCGGAAATAGGCGAGGCCACGATGGCAAGCTGCGACGCCACTACCGCAATGGACAGTGGACGTGAAGGCCTGATTCCGTTCTCTTTTGATACATCAACGATCACAGGAAGCACGGAATAAGCGGTGTGCCCAGTTCCGCACAGAACCGTGAGCATAAAGGTGACAAAAGGCGCCAAATACGTAATATGCCGTGGATGTTTGCGTAACAGAATTTCAGTCAGGTGCACCAAGTAGTCCATGCCGCCAGCGACTTGTAAAGCTGCGATCGCGCAGATCACTGGCATGATAATTCCGATTACGCCCCACGGCACATCTTTGGTTACATCAGTGTGTAATCCAGTGGCAGCGAGAACAAGTACACCAGCACCACCAGCCAAACCAATGCCGATGCCGCCGATTCTTGAACCTATAACCACGAAAATGATCAGTAAGCACAGATGAAACCAAAGCATATCTCGCTCCTTTGCTCGTTTGTTCGCTTAAGTTTGCTTCACAAAATGTAGCTCAGCGAGGAAGAACTTTGCGGAATTTATGCGACACGTCAGATTTTGTCCCAACAAAAGAAAATCTGTTCATAATTAATTCACTACGGGAACACACCTGAGATTAGCGCCAAATATGCAGCATATGGCGCTAACATGTTAAATGAGTGTTTGTGAGTCAATAGTTGAAATAGCAATTTTTTATTTATCAACTATAGCGACACCCGATTCCCAAGGGGCTCGGACAATTCTACGTGACACACCCCTACTCACCAGGAGCTTTCAAATTATTCAACATAGAAATGCTCCCTGAAAGAAAGAACCGAATTAATCAGTCCAACTTTCAGGGAGCAGTTCTGCACACTTTCCTCTCGGTATAATTACCTCAATGTGCGATTATCTCGATCACCTAACTCTTATGCTGTTTTAGCATATTCGTTCACATCCCATGCCGAATGGTCACGTACCCCAACGGAACGCTCCTTAATCACTGTTTCAACTCGGTAGGGAGGCTGCGAAGGCAATTTCTGCCCTGGACAGGTTGACAGCACTCGTTTCATAGCTTCTTTCTCGCTCTCCGTAACCCACAGCTCATACTTCGTTTTTACCGCGATTTGACGCGCGACATATTCACACCGGAATGGCTTATATGACGGCAACCAACTTGCAGCGTTGGAATCACTCTTTTTAGTGTTCGATGCCCGATCTACCGCAATAAGATTCAATGGATCGTTTGCCAAAGCAGTGCGAGATTCAACTGAAATTTGCTGCGCGCCAGTTTGCCAAGCATCAGACAACGCGACCACATGATCAATCGGAACGAGTCCTGAAGAGCCCGTTCCTTTTTCAAAATTAATGATTTCACCGTTGTATGGGCTTATTAATCTTCCTGATTGAACTACACATTCGCCGCCACGACCACTCGTGAATACAACCCGTGTGAGATCACGCTTCAAGATATCGTTGCGAGTATCGCAACCATTATGGTCAACGTCGGTCCAAGCCGTTCCAAATTCGGTACGCTTATATCCGGTTTTCGGTGCACGTCCTTTAACTTGCAATTGATCAAGGGCCGTTGCCGCATCCAGTTCTGCCGATGTTTCAACAGTCCGGACGACGCTTCGAGAACTTAGATCCATGGCACGAGTCTCAGTAGCAGATACCGGTTCTACCAGCGTGAAACTCATAAGTGCGCACACAGCCGTCACACTGCCTAGACCGCGAATTACACGTTTAGTGTCTCGAGATTTACCTCGCAAAATAGTCATTTTTATCCCCTTTCACATGATAAGTGTTTGTTTGCTGGGACGTCTCAATCACAACGTCCCGTGAATATTAATGAAATAATCAACCTCCTTGTTGTTCTTACGATGGAGTCTGCGTAGCATCTTCGCTACCGTTTCTACATTGAGAACTCCTATCAAATCGATACTTTACTCCAAAACAGGCATTTGCACATGAAATAGCACAAATTCCTACAAACAGGATTTAACTCAATGTCAAGAACACATCAATTGGGTGCAAGCACAGGCATCGGATGTGTGTCAGGATCTTGCCAACCAGCATTTCACGGCTAGCAAGCCAAACCAATTATGGGTGGCAGATATTACGTACGTTCGCATCCTGTCCGGGTTCGTGCATACCGCACGCCAACCGAGACCATCACCAGCTATAATCAAACCCAGGTCAGCAAAATTGACCAAATATAAGAAGAGGAACAAAACCCAACACGCTTCAGTCTGGCGATTTTCTACTTTTTATGCGTGTAGTGTTTAGGCATCACAGTGAACGGAGACACGATGACGAACGAGAAACTAGCCAGTGCACGCCCCGAAGACGAGCCAGAACGTATTCGAACATTTGCAAACAGAGTTGAACTTTATGGGCGAGAACATCTTTTTCCAGACTTCACCCTCACTCCTGAAGAACGAGTATTTGTCTATTCGTTTTCATTCGCATACCGCAGACAGGGGAACCACGCAACGACGGCGGCGTTTATCGTTTCGCTGATCGCAACGATAAACGCGTTGCTCCTCGTTGATAGGTCGTCTTCACTTTGGTATGTCTATCTCGGATTGCTAGCGATATTGACCGTGCTGGCAATTCTCATGATCATTTTGACGATTGGTTCACCTCGGCGCGAGGCCTTTGCTCATATTCTGCAGCTCCGTGCTGAGCGAGAGATCGCAACAAGCTATGAGCAGCGAGGATACTCGGCAAAATAACATAAGTTATTGGCTGGATGTCCAGTGCCATTAGACTGGGAAATGCCGCATGGCGTCTCAGCGAGAAGCATTACATCTCCGTAGCAACATAGCAACCGTAGCTAACAGGATTGTAAGCCTGCTAGCAGAACGGCACTGCGTGAATGCTTCTTTTGGAGCGCGATTTTCTTTAGAATCGTGCTCCAAAAGGAAGGTCGGGGAACACAGTTCGAGCTTGGACACTTTGTCTGTGTCCCCCGCCGCCGGGCACCGGCCTGTAACAATCAAATTTGGCGATTTGTTGTTTTAGGTCGGTGCTCATCTTTATATGCGATCTTTGCGTCTCATAAGTAGCAAACCTATTCCCAGTGCTAACATGCCGCCCGACGCCGCGCCCAGCATTGGCGTGGTGCTTCCGGTGATCGCTAAGCCCGCTTGTTTAGCTGGCACTAGGGGTGTTTGTTCAAGAACATGGACAGTTTGGAGTTTTTCGTTGACGTCATGGTGCACAGCGATCGTTTGTCCCGCTTGTTTGATATCTTCAAATACGACGACGCTCTTACCAGCGAGCTTCGATGCATCAAATTCGATGCTAACTGACGCGATATCGTCGGATCGCTGCGGAGCAAAAACGGATCGCTTGAACACCGGCTTTCCTTGCTCGTCCAGCAACGGCGTTCCGTCAGTTAAATGCAATGTAGTGATGATTTCATATTCAGTGTTTGGAACAAGCGATTTATTCACATCCCATATTTTGTCGGTAATTATTTGCTTGGGCTCAGGTTTGACCTGTTTGTCACCGTCAGCAGTATCGCTCGCGGTAGTCTGAAGCGTTGGCCGTAGACGAGAAACTAGGTACTGTTCGTTCTTGTCTTCCACGGATGATGTGAAGGCTTTGACTCGGTCGTCGCCAGCGAATGAGGTGACAAATACGTACGTACCAGGAATGTTACCCACCGCGTCTTGTTTGACCTTGAAATCTGTTGCGCCAATGTTGGCATGGAAGCCGTTCTTGGCAGGAACATCCACGCTAGCAATCACCTCGCCGTTGGATTTATTGGCTTCGGTAACTGGCTGACCTTCAGGGAAGAACAACAGCGTTTGCTTCATTACCTTTGTATCAGCTGCGAAATAACCATCACCCGTGAAATCTGGGTGATCAGCCGGAAAGCCGGTGACGAATAGGTCATCGACGAGGTAGGTGCCGGACTTGGTTTCGCGAATCGTCATCGTTGAGTCAACTTCAACGGAGCGCCGGTATGAGGTGGTCTCAGCATGGATACCGTAAGCGTCTGCCCAATCAGCGTGAATATACTGCTGCACATCAGCTGGCTGTGCCGATTTAGTAACGCTCCATACGACGGTTGCGAAACCAGGCTTATCTGCTTTGAAATCTGCGGTCAGTTTTCCTGGACCCTTCGCGACCACATCAACGCTGCCGATCTTGGTTGCACCTGCAGGTACAGTACCGGACTGTGTTGGCGGAGTATCACCAACATAATAGGCGGTAGCCGTGTAGGTTACTGGCACGGGAGTTTGAGTTCCGTCAAGGTTGAGCCATTTACCTCCACCATAGGACGGGTCAGAAACCGCATCGAAGGTGTCTGTAAATGAACCAGTGTCGCTGATCTTCGCAAGCTGGGACGTACCCATCGGCTGAAAATCGTAAGTTACTGACCAAGAAGGACCTGATACCGTGAATTCTTCGGGGTCGCCAACAGCTGGGTTTCCGTAAGTTATCGTGTCCTGTACCTGTCCGTTTACAAGTTTCGTCAACGTCTTACGAGCCGCTTTATATGTGAATGAATACGAAACCTGTCCATTTCCAGTTGCAGTCCAATCTAAACTCAACGGTTGAGATTGAGTAGTTCCACTCCATGTATTAGTTCCTGTGCTATTGAATACCACAGGACCCGATAGCGTGATAGTTAAAGGCACATTTGCAATGTAAGTCCCAGCCTGATTGGTTATACCAATCGAATGAATGTTTCCCTTACGCAATGTATCGCCTACTACACCACCTGGTTGGTATCCTACTGCAGCACTAGCTTTGGCTTCCGCCACATAGGCTTGTGCTTGTGTCTCGATTTGTGGAGCATTCGCCCGAACAATCTTTAAGATATCGCTGACGACGTTTTGTGCAGACGGATCAGAATAGACCGTTGAACCGGTCGAGTCTTCTTCAAAGTTCGCATGTACTAGCAAAGAAAGTGCGGACTGCACGGCGGGATCTTTCGAATCCTTATACTTATCCAACAGATAAGCCATCTGTGGCGTAGTGAGTTCCAAACCTGATACTCGTGGCGTCGATATATCCAATGTTGCCACACTGATAACCTGATCACCAGTGGCAGGTGTGGATTTTCCTCCTTGGATACAATAGGCAACCACACCACCACTTTCTTTGCTTGGCACTTGGGTGCCGAGCCACACTGACTGAGCACCGCTACCAACCTCGTAGCCGATACGGCCAAAGCCTTTCGGATCAGTGGCAGACACAGCGGCACGAGCCGATGGAACAGCCACAGTTCCATAACTGACAGCCAATGCTAGGCAAAGTATGAAAACCATACACAGCCTGCTCAGTCGTTTTCTTCTTATTTGAGAGTTCACATTAATCTCCAATCAATGGTGTTAAGAAAAGGCGCCAACTGACTCTCTATTCAGATGGCGCCAACCGCTCTCCCAAGCGGAAAAATATCAGCACGGAACTTCGTGCCATGACTCACCACTGCCCACACCACAAATGTCGCTGCTTCCCGTTTCTACCCATCCGTTCTGCCCACCAGTTGATCCCCCACCTGTTGATGGAGCACCAGCTCCCGCCGAACCTGATTGGGTAGTTGCTCCCCCAGCTGACGAACCAGATCCACCCGCTGACTTACCACCACGCGATGAAGCTGGCGACTTCGCCGTCGTCGTTTTGGAAGAAACTGGTGTTGGACGTGCCTGTGCCGACTCGAAAGCTGCCATTGAGGCTTGCACCGCAGTAGCAGCCGCCTCTGTGCCCTGATACAACTGTGACAAAGACTCGTGGAGCGTTTTCGCGTCTGCGTACATCAAGGTTTCGTATTTTTCTTCGGCGTTTTTGACTCCCGTTTCAAGCTTGGTCACCTGCTCAGCCAGCACAACTCTGGTCTGCGGATCACTCACATGCCCATCAGAACGCGCGAGCAATTGGTGTGAGGAGACAACGAGATTCTTCGACCAGTCGAGCCACGGTTTTAGGTTGGCATCGCGCCAAATCTTTGAGGACGCCACAAGATTTTTCCGCGCTGCGGCCGATGTTTGCGCAAGCTGCATGTTCAAGCCTTGTAGCTGTTGAGTGTCGCTGCCTAAGTCAGCAGCAATGGTATATAGCTCGGCCTTTGTGGGATCGTCGTCGTCAATTTCTGCAATCTGTTTGATATTTTCAGCTTGCTCCAAAACGCGCAGAAAATCCCTACAATCGTTACGATCTGGCACAGCGTTGACTTCACACTCAGCTTTCTGAGCACGGGCATCTTTGCGTGCGCGCTCAAGAAGCGCAAATTCCTGCGCGTACGCATCATAAGCGGTGTAGTATGCCGAACGCGCCTGCGATTTCGTTATCTGCCAGTATCCGACGACGGCGCAAAGCGCCACAACCACCGCCACAACACCCGCGAGAATTACTTTCAGCGTTCGTGGCGTATTGGAAATTTTCTGTTTGATCTGCTTTAAGCTGTTCACTGCACGTCAGTTCCTCTCAAATAGCCGTATGAGCCGTGTAGCAAGCGAGGTGTCATGGTGCATGATTTAACGGAGACCGCCAAAACATAACCAATATATTTCCCTAATTATTAGCAGAAAACGCAATAGGGCGAAGAAGTTTTCCACAACTTTGGAGAAAATTTCTTGAATATGAACGTGAACTTTTGGACGGAAAAATCTGCGTTTCACAAACGCAATGGCTATCGCATTAGAGGAAAGCTGTTGTCCACAAAAAGTCGTAGCGAGGAGCCAACGGAAGGTTCATATTTTCGTTCGCAGCCTGAAGGCGATACATATTTCTACACGTCGGAAAGTGCTAAACCTCCTCGAATAGCAACGAGAAGAACAAAAACGTCAGCAAACTATACTGACAGGTAAATCTATCGACTACCTAATCATGGTGTTAAATCAGTGGTTCAGGACGCAGTAGGCGATGAGAGAATCGATCCGGCGGACATCGATGTTCTTGCCCAACTTAATTTTGATATGACCAGCTCTTGTCCACAGCTCAACTTCAGATGTTAGATCAAGGATTCTGCCAGAATTTTCCGTCGACCACATATTGATTGCACTGTATGGGAGAGAGTAGATCTCAACTTTCTGCCCAGTCAGCCCTTGCGCATCCCGCACGATAAGTCGTTTGGATGTGAATATCGCTGAATCGCGGAAAGTCTTAAATGCAGCATAGGCCTGTTCGCCTTCAATGAGCAGGCTGTACACATCATCGGGAATTGGAACTTCTGCAACAAACATCCATTCAGTGATAGTAGCAATCTCCATAGCGTTTCTCCTTGCCAGTATTTTATTATGGGAATTTTCCATAATCATATATGAAAATGTCGTCATATCCGAAGTGTCTTCTCGTCTTTGCGTTCCCTTTTGTCTTTTGCGCTGAATGTAGAAATAACCAGCCACAATCCATTATTGTGGACAAAGCAATCACGGTAATGATGATTTTCGTTCGTGCATGTATGCCACCAAAGAAGAATGGAAGCACCCATAGCACGGTGATAGAAAAGCTTTGAAAAAGAGCGGCTTTTATATCATCCGTGATTCTCATCAACTTCGTTGACGTTGTGACCGGTGCGATTATGTCAGACCGCGAGATCGAAGCATTGCTATTAGTGCTATGTGTCCGCCACCACGCCCTATTGGCTAAAAGTTACACGACATGCCATAGCAACATGAATTGACGTGACGAGGAAAATCGTATTATTTCTCTCGCCACGTCATGACTTATTCCCCATGCTCAGTAAGTACCTATTTCTGTTCTGGGAATTACTGTGGCGCGAATATTACTTCTTTGATCGCGTCACAAGCCATACAAGCGGTCCGACAAACGGAATGGCAACAATGATCGCTAGTACTATTTTTGAGCTCATTGGCTGGTTGCTGTCTTTCCAGATTTGAATCCAACAGTAGATGGTTATATAAACTGAAAGGATCGTGAGAGCTAAGACGATGACGTGCGAGTAATTCGCGTTAGATAATAAGCTTTCGTTTTGCTGTTTAATCGCTGCTAACATTCTCTCCCCACGCATTTCCATTTCTGTGTACATACATCTCTAATGTAATTGTATGTCCAAGCCAAGGCTGGAATGGCGCAGCCCAAAATCGTCCGATTAGTGTTTTTTGCACTGTAGATCCTGATTCTGAACATTCTTCATTATTTACGAACCATCCTACGGCATAGTCCACTTGACAAGCGTGACGTCCTGTAAACCCTTGATAAGTC
>NZ_SJDT01000007.1 GCF_004331995.1 Arcanobacterium bovis | reverse complement strand
GCATAACTCAACCGAATGACACGAAATCCTAGCTTTGTTGCTTGCAAATCTCGTATTCGATCTGACGTGTAGTTCTCATATTTCGTATGGAATGTGTGGCTGTCAGCTTCGACAATCAATGACTTGCCAACTAGTAAATCTACGCGACCCACACCGTTGATCATGTGCTGTGCACGGACTTTGACCCGCTTCCTTTGGAAGAATAGTCGGAGTCGTGTTTCGCTTCCAGACTGGGCCGTATCAAGATATTTCATTGGTTTTGCCTTGTATGCCGGAAGTAGTGTGATTAGATGTTTTGCCTCAGTAAAAGAAATAAGACCCTGGTCTATTGCCGATTCAAATACTATGAGCGCAGTTTCTGTGTCATGAAATTTTGCCACTTGTAAAAGGCAGATATCTATGGGAAGAACGGTTGTCGGGTAGTGCTCTTGCATACGATGAAAAACTAAGTGACGGTGTTCTTGTTTGGTTTTGCTCACTGGGATTGCTTGGTGCTTTTCGAGAATTAGATGAGTTTGCGCAGGTGGAGGAGTCCAGAGTCCGCGCAAAGCACATCCGCTCAGGCAGCCTAAATGCACACCTAGTTGCGCAGCTTCAACTTCACTACTATGTGCTATTGGTGTTGCGTATGAGTTTCGTCGGATCCGCGTTAATCCGCCATTAGCCAGGAGTTTCTTAAGTTCGGTTTTGGTTGTGATCCCGAGGTTGAATAATTCTCTTCGGGTAAATACATTTTGTGCAGAGTTGATGCTTTGGTCGTTCATAGTCTCATGGATACCCGATAAATATCCGGTTTGTATGGCAATTTTCAAAGCTGTGGATATCTTTGGGACTATGGACAAAATGATGCGGGCGATTTGTGAGGTTTGTTAAGTAATTAGCTAATCATTTTGGTGTGAAGAAATCTAGCTTTCGCTCAATTTGTGCCTTAACTTAGGCGATCCCTTGCACATCGGTGCTATATAGCGCGATGAATAAGCCAACGCCTAAGTTAGGGCACCACACCTTAATCAGAGCGCAGTGCCCTTAATCAGAGCGCACTGCAATAGCTGGATGAATGGCCGACGCGCGAATCGCGGGATACGCCGATGCCACAATCCCAACTACTGCGCCGAGCACAGGGCCAAGTGCGATCCAGCCGAGATTGAGGTGCGCAGTCCAGTCGCTGATTATTGCAACGACCACCATGATACAAGCGGACACAGCGCTACCGATCAGACCGCCAAGCACGCCAGTGAGTGCACCTTCGACCCAGAACACTGAGGCAACTCGGCTGCGGGAGCTTCCGAGTGCGCGCCGCACGCCAATTTCGGTGGTGCGCGCTGTTACCGATACGATCATTGAGTTTGCAATAAGCAATATTGTGAGCACGATCAGGAATGCACCAACCCAAGCAGCTTGCCGTGCGAGCTGGCCTGAGACGTTGTCTCTAATTTTTTGCACAGATGCCACTTGCGAAGCCAATAATTTTTCGATGGCTTGTGGCATAATCGCCAGACGCGCCGCGTTAGACACTTGTACGCCGGCCCCGATTTTGGTGTGGATGAGAACTTCTGAACCACGATCGGTTTTGGTCATATTCAGTGCCGTTTGATACGGGATCATCACGTCGTTGTTGAGGCTATTCTTCGTGTCGATAACTCCCGCTATAGAAAATTCCGTATTGTTGATCGATATGGAGAGTCCTTCAAAGTCTGTGGTGTTTGGAATTTGGAGTTTCTCAGCGGCATCTTTTCCAAGAAAAGCAACCGGATATGATGTGTTGAGCATCCACGAGGTAGGCGGCTTGGTAATTTCAGCTGCGTCAAGGTAACTTTCGGTGATTCCAGATAGCTCAAGAGCCACATGGTCAATAGCTGCGATTGACCGGCTTATTTCTACGTTCATTATGGACTGAATATTAATTTTCCTGCCCACGGCATCAATTGTGGATATTTTCTTGAGTCGTTCTTCAGTGTCCGGTGGGAAGAACTGCTGGATCGTACCGGCTTTTATCTCTTCGGGAGTGCGGTCGGGCACTGCTTTTTCGGCGGGAGTGACCAGCACCTGATTGATCGTCGACGCCGCGATGTCCGCATCTACTTGGTATGCCGCATTTTGGGCGATTCCAACTGATGCCAACAACGCGCCGGTGCTCAGTGCCACTGCGCTGATCATTAACACGGTGCGAGCCATACGTGCCCGCAGCTCAATAGCTACGTCGATGAGAAGATCGACGAACGATAGGTGGTGTTTACGTTTTTTACTCATTGCCCGCTCTCCATCGAATCGATCTTGCCATCACGCAGGTGCACTACGCGGTCTGCCCAGCGTGCGAGCCGGTCATCGTGAGTGATTACTACGATAGCCACGCCTTTGGCGGCTTGCTGATCGAACAGGTCAAGCACGATTTTTGCGTTGAGCGAGTCCAAGTTTCCAGTGGGTTCGTCGGCAAGAAGTACTTGCGGGTGAGTAATGATGGCACGCGCAATGGCGAGTCGTTGTTTTTCTCCGCCGGACAGCAGGCGTGATAGTGAGTGTTTTCGTTCGAGCAACCCCACATTGCTCAGCGCATCGTTGATTGCTGCTTCTCGTTCCGCATGTGGAATACCGGTTATGGAGAGTTTTAGGTCGAGATTTTCCGCCACGGTGCGGTGTCCGAGCACATGGTAGTCTTGGAACACGAATCCGAGGACGTCGGAGCGAAGATGGTCGCGGCGTCGTCCGCTCAACGATTGTGTTTCGTGACCAGCGAGTTCGTAGGTGCCCGACGTCGGAACGTCGAGTAGCCCCATGATGTTGAGTAGCGTCGATTTTCCGGCACCAGAGTAGCCGAGGATTGCAACCTTTTCACCAGCATCAACGTCGAGATCGACGCCGTGGAGGACTGGCACTGGCGGCGTTACATTGTAGGTTTTGCGAATGTCTCGCAGGTGAAGCACACTCATTTTGCTACAACCACAGCGTCGTCAGTCTTGAGCGTATCGCCTTCAAGCAGCGCAAATCCCTCCGAAATGCGCGCCACTTTTATTTCTACTTTCTTGCTTTCGCTGCCATTTTTCAGGATTACGTATGTTTTTCCTGCTTCTTCGCGCAGCGCTGTGATTGGAATTGCGTTTCCTTCTGTTGCGTTTGCTGTGCTAGCAGCGGTAAGCACAACTTCTTGTCCGTCTTGGAACTGCTCGCCGGGTATTGCCACGGTAATGTCGTAGCCAGGTACTTGCGAGTGCTCGCCTTCGGAGGCTTGATGGAATTCGCTAACGCCTATAACGCTCACTTTCTGACCAGTGCTCGTGGAACCCGATTGAGTGATATCCACGGTTGCGCCTACGCCGAATGAAGCAATATCTGCAACGCTCACGCGCGCAACGGCAACGGCTTGACCTGAGCGAAGTTTGGCGAGTGGAGCTTCTGGGGTGATGTGCTGATTTACTCCCGCGATTGAAACTATAGTTGCTGGGCCAGCGGTAAGCGAGATGAATTCTGCTGCCCGGATCGGCGGCAACGGTGGAGCCGCAGGTAGCGTCGGTGCTGGTGCAGGTGCTGCCTCTGTACTCACGCTTCCTTCGCCGCTGCTAGACGCTGGTGCGCTGGCAGGAGCTGGAGTTGCCGAGGCTCCTGATGATGGCGCGGCACCCGCCGGTGATACTCCCGTGGACGGCGGGGTGGATCCTACCCGTTTGTACAGTGCTTTCATTGCGTTCGCAGTACGAGCGTCGTAAACGCCGGTGATTTTTCCTTTGTAGAGTCCAAGGCGAGCAAGTGCGCGCTGGACTTCTTTGACGTCCGCCCCGTCATTGCCTTCGTTGATGTCGCGGTAGAGATCGAATGGCAGGTCAAGCGCAATTACTGGCCGACCCGACACAAAAGCGAGTGTTTGCCCTGAGTTGAGCGTTTCTCCGGCGTTGCGGGTAACGCGTGTGACGACGGCCTGGTTACCCTCAGAGGCAGTGACAACGACGGCGCGCGAGGCTCCGAGAGAAGCTTTGCCTTTAGTTTCAACCATGACTGCTGGGAAGCTCCGCTTTTCAACTTTCGCGGTGACTTCTGGCTTGTACTGAGAGTTCTCAATGGCTTCTTCGTTTTTGGAGTGAACAAATGTGCCCGCAAAGAATGCTCCTGCCACCACAAGTAAGGATATGAATACCGTGAGGAATATCCACATGAACTTTTTCTTCTTATTATCACTTGTGCTGGTAGTTGCTTCTTCGTGACTCATGGTTTTTCCAATTGTTCGTTCGGGTTTTGCTGTGGCGCAAAACGATTTAGGTGACTGTTATGGGCGTTGGTCTGGCTTGGTGTGGGGTGGCTATGCCGCCACCCCACACAACAGAGATTGGTGATTATGTGTTGGTAAATATCCTATCTTTTGGTTCCCGCTAAATTTGATGGCCGATTTTATTTCGGCAGTTCGAAGAGTTCTGGGTGGGCGTTGATGTATTCTTTTGCGTCTGAGAGTGTCTTGTCGATTTTTTGGCGTTGGGCTATGAGTTCGTCGGCGTATTTGGTGATGATTGGTGCTTGGAGTTCTGCCCAGATTTCTACTAGGCGTGGGGTGGCGTTGAGTTTTTCTTGGCATTCTGCTGCTTTGATTGCGGCTGCGAAAGCTTGAGGTGTGCGATCTTCAGCGGTGAAACCTTCAACGTATCCAGGTGCTTCTTTTTTAGACTGAAGTCCTTTTTCTGCGTAGCATTGTTCAATTTCTTTGACAACTGCTTGTGCTCGCTGATCCTTCATCAGCTCATATCTGGTATTTGCAAGAGGAGTGGTCCATGGGCCGCTGGGTGCTATATTTTCAAATTCGAATTTGGAAACGTCTGGTTCGTCTTTGCAAGTATCACGCATTTTCTTTACTTGATCGTCAGGGATCATTCCGTTGAGATTGCCGGGGTGATTCGCTGGTTTTTGCGTATGAGTGGTGGTTAATGAAGGATTGTCGAATGCGTTTTGGGTGGCGAGTGCTTTTGTCCAGGGGCCGAATTCGGTGAAGGCGATGTTTTTTCCATCAGCCATATCTGTGATGCGCCAGCCTACCCAGGGGATACCGAGTTTTTCTCGAGCGCATTTTGCAGTGGCTACGCTTGCTGCTGATAGAAGTGTTTGGCGGTCGGATTCGGTGAGGTTGTATCGGTCTGATGGGAGTGTGACCATGAAGTTCGTTTTGTCTATGTCTGCTTTAAGGTTGAGCCCAGCGGGCGCTGAAGAGGTTTCTTTTTCTTCAGTGCCCGCTGAGCAACTTGAGGCACAAGCGCATAGCGTTAGCGAAACGGACAAAGCAATCAGTTTAGAGAATCTTATTTTCATTGAAGTAACTTTCATTTTGTGACGTATCGATGTGCTTGACTTGTGCCGAGGTTTTCGGTTTAGCAACCGTCGTAGGTTACTCTGCTGATGCGATCTGCCCAATTCTCATTAGCGTATGGGCCAACGCCTGCACCGTTTGAAAGGTTGGGATCCTGGTAGTTGGACCCTTTCATATACTTACTGTATAAAGTGAAATATGATCCACTGTTGCCCCAGCGGTAATCGTAGAAATGTGTGGCGTAGCATGATTTGCCATTCGCGGCTGCTGATTTGGTGTTATTATCTCGGCTAGCGTGGACTGGTGAGGAATGGCTGTAATTTTCGCCTGCAATACCATCATAATTATAGTGTATCCATACGCATGATGCGCCGAGTGGGCATGCTCCAGTTCCTGCGCTTGCGATTGGTGCTGCCACGACTAGGCTGGTTGCAGCGAGTGTTACTGCTGCGATGGAAGCTTTAAGGCTTCTAGTTTTTTTGTTCATCTTTATCTCCTATGATAAGGACGTTTTCTTCGTTGGTAATTAAGCGGTTTGCTTAATTATCAATTATGGTAGCGCACACTCGATCCTAATGGAAGCGATTTTGATAAATATTTCCATTAATTGAATGTTTAATTATTTTGGTGGTTTGAAGAGTTCTGGGTGGGCGTTGATGTATTCTTTTGCGTCTGCTACTGCCTTATCGATTTTTTGGCGTTGGGCTATGAGTTCGTCGGCGTATTTGGTGATGATTGGTGCTTGGAGGTCTGCCCAGATTTCTACCAGGCGTGGAGTGGCGTTGAGTTTTTCTTGGCACTGCGCTGCCTTGACTGCCATTGTAAGATTTCTTGGAGTGATTTCATCTGGAATGACTCCCTCAACGTAGCCAGGAACTTCCGAACTCATCTTAAGTCCTGCTTGGACAAAACATTGATCCAATTCACGGATTATATTTTGTGCTCGTTTGTCTTTTAATAGCTGGCTACGCGTGTTGTTCAGCTCTTCGGTCCATGGGCCGTGAGGAGCCAGTTTGCGAGTGTTGAAATGATTTAATGTTTCTTCTTTAGCGCACTGGTCGTTGACGGTTTGTCGTTGTTGCTCGGTGAATTGGCTGTTGTGTTCGAGTGGGTCTGTTTCTCCTGCTGGAATTTTGATTCGTGTTTCAGGTATTAAGGCATTGAACATAGAAGGATTCGAGAAACCATACTTTTCTGCAATTTTTACATTCCACGGTCCAAATTCGGTGAAAGCAAATGGTTGACCGTCGCTGAGTCTCCAAGTGGGGACGCCCATAATCGGGATATTTAGCTTATTTCTTGCGCATTCTGCAATGACTGCGGATTCAGCGGATTGGAGTATTATTTCGTCGCTACTTAACATTTGGATATTTGCATAACGATCACTCGGGAGCGTGATCGAATAGTGTTCCTTGTCAATATCCGCTTTAATGTCAAGCTCGGTGGAGGGAATGGATTTTTCCTCCACCGATCCTGAGCAGGAGCATAAACCCAAGCATGCCAAAAGAATAAGACTGACCGTGCGCACCTTGCAGATTGCCATTTTCTTGTGTGTGTTCATTACGATCCAACACTAGTGTTAGTGCTTTTCCACTCGTAGAAGTATTGAGGATTCTTCGAAACGAATTCGCGTGCTTGTTGCACCATCTCGTCTATCCGACGCCGATTCTCAACAAGTTCGTTGGCATATTTTTCGATCATTGGTGCTTGCAACTCGGCGAGGGCTTCAGCAACGCGAGGAACTGCATTGATCTTCGTTTTGCAGTCAACTTCTACCAGTGCCATCTTTATCTGCTCAGCATCAATAATTTCGGGCCGTGCACCTTCAATCGACCCTCTGAAATCTTCACTAGGTTTGTAGCCTGCCGTTATATAACACTGCTTGAGTTCTTCAAGAACAGCTTTTATTTTGGCACTTTGCCCAAAGTCATCTGAACTGCTCGCGACTTTACCAACTTCGGGTATATACATTGCAGAATATGGGTATTTATCGGTTTCAGGGTTTGATGAGCACTCTTCTTGCATCTTTTCAAAATCCTGTTCCGAAATTTGTGAATTCGGATTATCGGGATCAATCACCGGATGCTCCCGTTCGTACTGTATTGATTTTTCATATTCTTCTTGAGACATTGCTTTTGGCCCAACGTAAGGCTTGGTCATGGGCCTCATCGCGTAGCCGAGCCGCTCTGCGCGCTCCTTGATCCATGGGCCAAGTTCGTTCCACACAGCAGCGTCGGGGTCGCCCTTAATAAGCGGCGTTTTCCATGGAATTCCAAGTTTTTCATGGGCACATTTAGCCATTCCGCCTGATCTTGCAGAGTTGATCAGAGCCTCTTCTTCATTCGAGGCAGCAAATCTATCGAGAGGTAGCGTCACTCGGCCCGTTTTGAAATCGACGTCGGCTTTCAGATTTAGGCCAGACGCAGCTGTTTCGCTGGAGTTCTGGGTTTTCTCAACGGCGCTAGTTTCGTTCTTTGCGGTGTCGCTTTGACACGCTCCTACAAGCATGACGCATACTGCCAGCGATGTTACAAATACTTTATTCGTCTTCATAATCCTAGCTTTCACGTTCTTAGTAGCGCCTATGGCGCTCCTGCTTCATTGCGGGGAAAGTGTCATTTCTGAAATATAAAGTCTGAAATACTAAGTCGTTGTTGATTATAACAGTTCCTGATTGCAACAAATATAGATTCAGCGGAGCGAGTCTATATTTTCAATCAAAACCAGCCGCACACTCGGCAAACAACACACTAGGCACGCCGCGAGCCCAGCAAACCGCAAGCCCGCCAAACCCCACACCCAACACACCTCATACCCACCAAACCACGCGTTTAGCGCTCCACCAGCAGAAAAGAAGTGTGGGGTATGACGTACACTGCGCTTTAGCGCGCGTGCCGTCATACCCCACACTCTGTGCCGATTGCTGCTATGTTTTTTGCAGCAGGCGTGCCACCGCAACACCACGGTAGATTCACCATCGCAAAACTGCAGCATCACCGCAGATCGCTACCGCAACGCCGCTGTGGTTTTGTCACCGCAAAATCACAGCAACATTAGCGGTACGCATACGTGGTGCTTAATGCTTATTTCCATAAGCAACTGCACCTTCCCAGGTGCGCACGTATGCTTCCGTTGAGCTCATGAGCTCTTTCTTCATCTGTGGTGCGTCCTTTCCTGCTTGTTGTAGCAGGTCAGTGAGGTAATCTGCCAGTAAGCCGTAATGAGACATGCCATCCTTGTTGAAATCCCACGTGCGTTCACCAGTCACGTTGCGGTCAAACACTGCTCCCGACGGCGCAGTGATCGGGTACTTCAAAGGATTCGTTGCGGCGTCCTTACGAGCTACCGGCAGCGGACCCATACCGTTGATATCTGTGCCGAGACCAAAATGGTTCAACGACGGCGTCACGCTATGATCTGCGCGCCAATCGTTCACCTGTTTATCGGTAGGAGACAAATAAGATGCGTAGAATCCTCCCTGCTTAATGATCTCTTCATAGAACAGCGGATCAGACCACGTGTGATTAGACATCACACCAGGGTAGCCGGCTTCTTTCGTGATCTCGAGAGTGCGCTTGATCGTCTTCACGCTCATATGATCGACGTTGATAACCATGCCCCGATCCATGAGCTGGCGAATCAAGTATTCGCCGAGCTCGGTCAGCCCTTTGCGGTTGCAAATCTTGCCGGAAGGATAAATCGGCAGAACGCCGTCGTAATCCTTTCCAAACACCTTCTTGTAAACCTCGAGCAACTTGTCGTTATTCATAACGAGCGGAAGGTCGGCAGGCCCGTCACCCTCGCACTTCTCTACCTGGAAGAACGTGCCATTCGATACCACGTTACCGAAGGTCATAATCGTGCCGGTGGTGCCATTGTCGAATCGCGTGCCACCAAAAGCATTATCGAACTTGTGAATTGGGAAGACGTTGGAAACTCCCATCTTCTCCAACTCATCAAGGCCTTTATCAATATCTTCCTTTGAGCAGCTGGTGATGCCGGTGCAGCCAAATAATTCCGACACCTCAATGCCGATTGATACTGCCATCTTTCCGCTTGCCACGATACGGCGCATATCCGCCGGAGTGCGGGCGATCTGCAAGAATCCCTTTCCAGGTCCGCCATTTTGCGCATCGACGTAGTCGATCAGTTTTTGCATCTGAGCAGCTTGCGCGCGCACTTGCTCCATTTCATTGCAGCTTGTGCCCTTAATCGGGTAAATATCGCAAATCACTCGGTTGCCCACATATATAACATTGAGCGCACGCACGCCCGCTTTCCATGCGCGCTCCAATCCGGTGTAGTACCCAGTTTGGTGAAGGAGCGCAGTAGGCGTTGGACGGTTGGTGAACGTTGGCCAGCCGTCAACATTTCCATACATCTTTGTGCCAGCTAGGAGCATTTCAAAGAACGTACCTGCACCGATTCGATGCGACTCGCACGGTGCCAAAGCCTCCTGGATTCCTCCTGGGTGGAAAGGCTTTCCGCAGAACAGATGCCCGCCAAAACCCCATACCGAGAGTAGATGTTGGTGCGCATCAATGATGCCATTCAACGTGCCGTCTGGATTGACGGTGGGCTCGGTTGGCTCGGAAATCATATTGATTTGTCCGTGTGGAATTTGGGCACAACCACTGGCTGGAATCAGCGAAAATGTGGTGTTTTTGTAGGAATCTGCGTTGCCTACAGCCAATTTTCCGAATCGTGTTCCCAACTGTTGACCCGTTTTTGTGGCGACGATCTTGAAATTGTCACCCTCGGGTGTGATCGTCCAATCCGCGCGATCTCCATAATTCGTACCAGCCCATACTTCGTCGAATATAGAGGCGAAAAGTGGGCGTCCTTGCTGGTCAACGAGGCGGTAGCGACCCAAAGTGGTAGCCTCGAAAGCGATTGGGGTGGCCTGCCCTTCCTCAGCGCTCGTTGGGTAGCCGATATTTGCAGTGCTCACGAACTTGCGGCTGCTCGGATCCTTGGCTGCATCTGGAGTATTAATACGCATCGTGAAACAACGATTGTCGAGGGAAACGTACGGTGTGAGGGTGGCTTTCGGCATCGATTCCGTTAGTCCAGCGCCAAGTTGCATCGAATTGTAGCTAGTCACGGTGGCTGGTTTAGCGCTGTCGGCCTTCATTAACGAAAGCGCGTCCGTATCTTGTTCTGATTCGGTGGCGACGGCGTTCGCTACCGTTGCCATCGACAGTAACGGTAGCGAGAGTGCCAGCGCTAGGATTTTGCGCAATTTGCGCCGAGAGCGTGGATTGTGCCGCGCCTGGGTGTAGTTGTGTTGTATAGAAATAGGTCTCATTATTTTGCCGTTCTACTACATCTTCGTTGATGTTTGCGTGGTTCGGACTATTGCTCCAAACGTAGCAAAACGCACAATTGTCTATTGCGTGAGACTGATTGTATCACACATATAAAAACGGCAATGTATTTTGACGAAACGCGCGAGAACCGTCAACACGCGCGAGAAGCGTCAACCTTTCACAGCGCCGTCGGCAACGCCACGGAAGAAGAATTTTTGCGTGAAAGCGAACAGAATGATGATCGGTAAGAGAGCAAGCATAGTTCCAGCTGCTACAACGCGTGGGTTAGCTGCAAAAGCGGAATTGAGGTACTGCATGCCCACAGTGAGTGTATACTTCGCTGGATCGGAGAGTACCACGAGCGGCCAGAGGAAGTCGTCCCATGCTTGAATGAAAGACATAAGTGCCACAACTGATGCCATTCCGCGCACATTTGGCCACACCACATAACGAAGACGCTGCCAAGTATTTGCGCCGTCAATAGTGGCTGCATCAATCACGGCAGGCGGGATAGAGCGGCAGGCAGTAGCCATTAAGAGCACGTTAATCGCGGTAATGGCAGTAGGTAAGAATACGCCTACGAGAGTATTTGCCAAGCCCATCGACTTAATGGTGAGGTACTGCGAGGTGAGCGTAACTTCGCCGGGAAGAAGTAGTGTGGACAGGATAAATGCCAAGGCGAATCCGCGCCCGCGGAAGCGAAGGTTGGCTAGGGCATAACCGGCACACGTGGAAAATACGATATTCGTAATAACCATCGCGACAGACACGAACAGCGAATTCCACGCATATTGTACAACTGGGATTGCGCGGGTAACTTCGCCATAATTCGCCAAAGTTGGATCTTCAGGAATCAAATTGGGCGGGAAGGAGTAGATATCCTCCCACGGTCCTTTGAGTGAAGTAGACAGTTGCCACAGAAAAGGTCCAACCGCAATCACCAACATCAGGAGCAAAAGTGCATATCGGCCGATAATTCCGAGCGTGCTCGATCTTTCAATGCCGTTTCCGCGTAGCGTTTCCAAACGTGATTGTTTCATCGGAGGTTCTCCCTTTCTTCAGGGGCGACGTCGGTGCCAACGGTTGTGGGAGCCGCATCTGTAGTAACGTGACCACTTGCCGCGCGGCCACTAGCCACGCGAGCTTTTGCGGCGCGACGTGCGAGCTTCGCCGTCTTCCGAATGCGTAAAGTTTCGCGGATTTCCTCGCCTTGATTGAGGTACATAACGAAGAGTAATGGCACGATTGTGAGAGCAAAGAGCACTACGGAAATTGCCGAGGCGTAGCCTAAATTGCCGTTGAGACCTTTTCCTGTTTGCTGAATGAGCATCACCATCGATTGAGATTTTCCGCCGGGGCCGCCGGAGCCGTTCGTGAGCACGTAAATTTCGGAAAATACGCGCATCGCTGCCACTGTAATCAGCGCCGACACCAGCATCATAGCTCCACGTACACCAGGAACCGTCACGCTCCAGAAGCGGCGCCACCAACCAGCGCCGTCAAGAGCAGCAGCTTCATACAATTCTTTGCTCACATTGCCCAAAGCGGCGAGGTAAACCACCATGTAGTATCCCAAACCCTTCCAGATCGTGAGCGAAGCGGCCGAAATAATAATCAGCCAGCGATCAATGAGAAAGTCAATGGGAGTGTCGGTAATGCCAATGAACTGCAAGGATTCATTAATGATGCCGCGCGAATCGAAGAGCCAGCTCCAAATGATTCCCACCACTACAACAGAAGCGATTACTGGGAAATAGTATGTGGTGCGAAAGACGGAAATGCCCGGAACTTTTTTCTCAACGAGCAACGCGAGAAGCAATGGCAAGAAGGTGAGTAATGGAACGCAGAGCACCACATATAACAAGCTGGTGATCAGCGCATATATAAACCGTTCGTCGGAAAACAGTTGGGTGAAGTTCTCAACTCCGATGAAATTGGGCGTTCGCAGCGGGCGAGCGTCGGTGAAAGCTAAATAAACGGTGTTCAAAAATGGCCAAATCGCAAATACGGCAACCCAGATCAGAGCTGGAGCGAGCAGCAAATATGGGGTGTACCAGCGTTGAAACTTCATAGGTCTTCCTTGTAGATTTGTGTTGGGTTGTGATGCTGGCGGCTGGGTGGGAAATCTCCGGTGCAGAAGATTTCCCACCCGCGCCACCTGCGGCGTTAGCAGTGCATGTACAGCACCTATGGCGCTATGTACAGCGATACCGCCACCTGTAGCACCTGTGAGGTTCCACGTGAGCACCACGTGGATCACGTCAAAGCGGCATATATCCGCTATGAGTCATTTCTACTTTTGGAGGTTCTTGTTGGCGTAGTCTACAGCCTTATCAAGTGCCTCTTGGATGCCAATTTCGCCCTTGACGGCAAGTGCCATCTGCTGTTGCAGGTACTTGTCCATGTCGTAGGTGAACTGAATCGGGTACTCAGGAGTTGCCTTGCTCAGAGCCTGAGCAGCGTCCGTCGTCGCCTTCTTTTGCAGCTCATTCTTCACTACACCAGTGAAGGATTCTGGCTTTGCATTCGCTTCGTTGGTACCAGGGAAGAAGCCCTGCGCGATCTTCACGAACTCAATTTGGTTTTCATTACTGGTCAAGAACTTGGCAAAGGCAAGAGCGGCTTCAGGAGACTTCGAGTTCTTCGCAACCGAAATTCCCTGAATAAACAACGGCGGGTGACCGATACGCGGCGTCGCTACCGTCGTCGCTAGCAGCGATGGAGCTTCTTTCTCCAGCTCGGAAGCGAAACCTGCCGAAGCGGTGGTCCACGCCGTCTTACCTGCCTTGTAAAGGTGCGAGTTGCCTTGGTAATCAGCGTTCAAAGCTTCAGCAGGCATTGCGCCAGCTGCGTATGCGTCCTTGTAACGCTGCACTACCTTGACAGCCTCGGGCGAGTTGAATACGAACTTGCCATCCTTGATGATCTCCACGCCAGCGGATGAGAGCGTGCCGGTACGTGGCACGTCCGAAATCATCTTCACCTGGCCATTTGTTGCCTTGGCAACTTGGTTTGCCATAGCGAAGAGAGAATCGAGATCGGTTGGAAGCTTGTTGGTATCAATGCCTGCCTTCTTGAGCAAATCAGTGTTGTACCAGTTCAGATCGGTACCCAAGTACCAAGCGTAGGCGTACTGACCCTTCATACCTGGGTAGCGGTAGGCGTCCGTTGCCTGCTTAACGTAGGCATCAAGCGCTTTTGCATCCGCTTTCTCAAGATCGGTAAGCATATCTACCTGCGCCAACTTATAAGCGAACTCAGGTGGAAGGTTGATAACATCTGGCAGTTCGTTGGAGTTAGCCTGCTGGAGAATCTTGTCTTCGTAGCCATCGCCTGGCTGATCGATCCACTTGACCTTGACCTTTGGATTTGCCTTCTCGAAATCGGCAATCACCTTTTCAAAGTACGGTGTGAAACGGTCGTTCTTCAAGCTCCACGACTGGAACGTGATATCTCCCGAAACTTCTCCCTTACCGGAAGCCGAATCGGATTTATTGTCTGAGCTACCGCCCGTGCAGGCGGTCAATGCGAGAGCACATACTGCCGAAATAGCAGCAATCTTTTTGAATCGCATTTCTTCTCCTTTGAAGATTGAGGGGATAATTTTCTGATCGTGACGGCAAAGAAACTAATCCTCACCTCCTCGATCAGCTAACCGCAGCGCCCGTACATCGCCGTCGAGAGCATGGCCGATCCAAGCGTCGAAGATCTGACCGTAAGGATTGCTGAGGTTGCGTGTTTTTTCATCGACGACGACGGCGACGGACTCGCGTTCGTTACCGGCGTCGCTATCAACTGAGGCCCATTTTTCCGCCGATGCCTTGAAAGCATCGCCGATTGGTTTCGTCTTTCCGTTTTCGTCAATAAGACCAAGTGTGTGCTCGAAATATGGGAAATCGACGAGTTCAGAGTTTACGTCGTGCGAGCACCACCAGGTTATTGCCTCAAGATTCGGGCTAACGCCACCACCATGAGCGCCCATGAGGGTGTCTACAGTGTCGATAAGGAACTCAGGAGCTTTCGCAACCGACACGTAGTTTTCGGGAGCGCCGACCTCTTGCAGCCAGATTGGCCGGTGTGGATCGTTGCTCCACGCCGCAGCTAGCTCGCATAAATAGCGAGCAAACCACGGAAGTAGGGGAGAGTCAACGCCGTAGCGCGGACCAAGTGCGCCGAATATCCACGAATGCACGGTAGTGGAATCTCCACGTGTCACTGCCGCGTGTGGGCCAAATGGCTGCGAGGGTTCAAACCACAAATCGTCGTCATGCGATTGAACATGACGCCCGCCTGGCCATACTCGCTTCGCTTCGCCCAACAGAGAATCAAGCCAGGTCAAAGCCCCTTGGGGAGAAGTTTCGTGGCGGTGGGGATGGCGTTGAGCAGCGAACTGCATAAATTCGTTGCCGAGGGTCAATCCAGTTGTGCCTGGAATATCTCGTAGGGCTTCACCGAGCACGCGCACGAGATCTTGTTGAGCGGCAACCACCTGCGGATCGGTGAAAATATTGCGATCATGCCAGGTGGAAACCCACGAGGGGAGGAAATCGAAAGACGATAGATGCCCTTGAAGCACGTCGATACTCGACTCTAATCCTGCTTCATGCGCTAGTTGCGCGGTTGTGACCACTGCGTCCACTGCCGCAGTGCGAATGAGATTACGATTGGGCTGCAAGAGCGGCCATAGCGGGAAAATTCGCACATGATCTGCGCCAATACTCTTAATCTGCGCAAAGTCTGCGGACACTGCGCCGGCGTCAAAATCGAGCCAAGAATAGAACCAGCCTTGGCGGGGCGTGTAATTAACTCCGAATTTCATCGTTCCTCCATGTTGAACCGCAGCGTTGCGATCTGGAATGCTCCCAGCTCAAGCGTGTAATTTTCGCCGTCATATTCGACGTGTGGTGACATCGGGGAGTCTTGATACAGCAAGTTCGTACAGCGCACGTTACGAGCGTGGTTGATGCGCAGTTTCGCAGTTCGTGGGCCGCCTTCCGCTTCGTAGAGACGCACGACGACGTCGCCCGAACGGTCTGGTGCTAGCGCGACAGACTCAACAATTGCCCCCTCAACTTGGATGAGTGGTTCGACGGCGCACTGCGTATCTGGGCTGGGGATGTGTGCTGGGTTCGCGCTGTGTGTTGAGTTCGCAGTGCGTTCTGCGTTACATATATCCCGGCTGATCTTCCCACTAATGTCTCCGCCGCACTTCACTTGCCGCTCGCCGATATTGAGCAGTTGCCCCTCTTGCGTGGCGCGCAGAATTGAGGCGCCAGGAATAACGCGGAAATTCCATGCGTGGCTACCTTGATCTTGCTCAGGATCAGGGAATTTTGCTGCCTTCACCAACGTGGCGCGCACCAGGCTCCAGGTGCCACGCTGCGAATTGGCATGCCGTGTCACATCCCAGCCATAGGTGGAGTCATTTGCTATGGCAAGACTCTGTGTTGAGTTCGCAAGGCGCAACCAACGATGTGCTGAGACTTCGAAGCGGTAGGCGTCCCATGAGGTGTTTTCATGGGTGGCTCGCTCGATATACCCCATCTGGGTTTCGTATTGCGCGCGATCCGTGTGGATATTCGTGGGGAAGGCCATTTTGAGGAGTTTTTCCTGCTCATGCCAATCGGCTTCCACATGCAGATCAATTGTGTCGGCTCGAAGCGTCCACACAAGCCGAACTTGAGAAGAATCGAAGCGAGCGCTGGCGTGAACGCGCACTTCGCCGGCGTCTTCCTTGATGGAATCGAGGGTCATATCGCTGATAACCGTGCGTGAACTACGGTAGAAAGGATCGATGTCCCAAGCGTCCCACATATTGGGGAAATCTTGGTGAAGATGGAGTTCACCAGCTCGCTCACCTGCGGGGATATATTCGGTTCCGGTATGGTCGCGCATGCTTGTGCAACAGCCGGATTCATCAAAAACAACCGTAAGACCATGGGTAATGATCGTCCGTGCGTCTCTATCAACCTGAATTTGAGGTGCGACGTTCGTGGGTATTCCCGCACTGAGGGCAGGTACGCCGCGATATGGGAATGACGACGCGTTTGCAACAATGCTGGTCGCGGCGGTGTTCGTTGTACCCGTGGCGTTCGCGTCATGTGCGTCGTGGGTGCCTAGCGAAACGTCGTCTGTAGCGTTATCGGTACCTTGTGCGTTATTACTTGCGCAAAGTGCTGAGAGAGCCTGGGTGATCAGATGCTCGCACAGCTGAGCGAGCTTCGTGTGTAGTTCGCACACTTCTCGATATACCCAAGCAACCGATGTACCAGGGAGAATATCGTGGAACTGGCACAACAACAGATCGTGCCACGCCTGGCGCAATTCATCGTAAGGATAATCTATCAATCCACGAGTTGCAGCCGTAGCACACCACAGTTCAGCTTCGCGCAAGAGCGCTTCACTCCGACGATTTCCCTGCTTGGCAGATATTTGTGACGTGAATGTTCCGCGATGAAGCTCAAGATATAGTTCACCAACCCAAACAGGGAGGTCTGTGTAGTCGTTTTCGGCACGCTCGAAGAACTTATGTGGAGATTCCACAACCGTGCGCGGTGCACCTTCCAGATTCTCGACGCGCGCCAGGCGATCCATCATTTCGCGGGTAGGCCCACCACCGCCGTCGCCATAACCAAAGGGAAGAAGCGAGCACGTAGCTTTGCCTTTGTCTTTGAAATTTTCGACGGCGTGGATGAGCTGCGCGCCCGTAACCTCCGAGCCGTACGTATCGGCCGGTGGAAAATGCGTGAAAATTCGGGTGCCGTCGATTCCTTCCCATGCCAGCGTATGATGCGGGAAAGTGTCAACCTGATTCCACGAAATTTTCTGAGTGAGGAAACGCTCGATTCCGGCCTCTTTGGCAAGCTGTGGAAGTGCCGCAGAATAGCCGAAAGAATCAGGTAACCAGATCTCTTCGCACTGCACGCCGAGTTCGTCTTGGAAAAAACTCAAGCCCTCGACTAGCTGCCGGCACATGGCTTCGCCACCTGGGAGAACGGCGTCGGGCTCCACCCACATGCCGCCCACCGGCACGATTGAACCTGAGCGCACGCACTCGCGAATACGCTCAAATAGCTCTGGATCCAGCTCCTTTACCCACGCAAGATGCTGCGCGGCGGGAAACGCAAAGACGAGCCCCGTGCCGTCTTCGATGAGTCGGACGACGTTCGCTAGCGTGCGAACAACCTTGCGTTTCGTTTCGCGAATTGGCCAGAGCCATGCCGAATCGATGTGTGCGTGCCCCACGGCGCTGAGTCGATGTGCGTTTGGAAGTGCCGGTTTTGCCAGTTCAGGGGCAAGTATTTCCCTCGCGGCGCCAGCAGTAGCGGGAATATTTGCCAGATCGAGGGCGTCAAGTGCCTTGTTGAGGCTGTGGAGTACGCGCCACTCGCGATCACCAAAATGTGGTTGTGCCTGGATTAGCTCAATCAAGATTGAGATATCCAGTGCGAGTGCGTAGACCTCGGTGTGGCGGATCGTAAGGTCGGCTTGTGTCAGAGTGTAAAGATCGTTGAGCGACGACGTAAGTTTATCGCCGTCGTAAGATGGCTGGAACGGAGGAACGGCTAGGAGCAGGGGATTTGCTGCGGCTTCGATGCTAAACTCGGCTGTATCACCTGGATTTTGCGGCAATGGAATCCAGCGGTTCTTGGGGTTGAGCGCCTTGATTGCCTGGCCAGCATGGTTGCGCACAAGCCCTTCACATTGGAAGCCTGCGGAATGATCCGCCCAGCCCAGATCGATCACTGCTTCGAAAACATCTTTGTTGTGCAGATCCAGCTCTGGGATGGTGGTACGCACCGAAAACCAGACAGTTTCCCACGGCGCTCCCCAAGATGTTCCTGCGGTGATGCTTTCAAATTCGTTCCATGGAATCTTGTTATATGGCAATGGTTCACCGATGATTTCACGGTTGTGGACTTGGTGGTTGGGCGTTCGGTTCGTCTGGCGATCGTTGGCGTAGCTTTCGCGGGGGACTCGCCAATAGGTCACATCCAGCGGAGCGACGACGGTGTGCTGCGCGGGCAGAATCTTCTCGCGCAGAGTGCGTTCCACGCGCTGCGTAAGAATCTGGCGATTATCGTGCATCGATGCTCCTTATGAGATGGCTTCTTTGAAATCTCTTACTTTCTGTAGCATAGGAACTAAACCGTTTTAGTGCAAGACTTTAAGCCAAATTTATGCGAAAGTATTTATAGGGAAATAAATGATTAAGTACATAGGAGTACCTGTGTCGCGACCAACGATCAAGGATATAGCCAAATTGGCGGGTGTTAGCCCTGCCGCTGTCTCGTTCGCACTTAACGGGCGTTCGGGAGTTTCTGAAGATACGCGGCAGCGGATTATTGCCACCGCCAAGAAGATGGGGTGGGTGCCAAATTCTGCGGCAATTGCCCTCTCTGGAATGCGGGCTGGAGCAGTGGGTCTGGTGATCGCTCGCCCTGAATCCGCCTATTCCAACGAGCGATTCTTTTTTGAATTTATCGTAGGTTTGCAAAGATCCTTGCGGGAAAATGGGCTTGACCTCGTGTTTCATAGTTCGTCGGGACTCGCTGAAGAGAAATATATGTATGAGCGTTGGGTTGGTGAGCGCAAGGTTGACGGGGTAGTGCTTATTGATCCACATATCAATGATTCGCGGCCCTATTTGTTGAAAAAACTTGGTTTGCCTGCAGTTATTGTTGGTGAACAGGTCAATGGTTTTGGTGCGGTGCTCGCTGATGATGCGGCAATGATGGCAACGATTGTGGAGCATTTGTACGAAAAAGGTGCGACGCGGATTGGTTATGTGGCTGGAGATGTTGCTTTGCTCCATACCCAGAAACGGTTTGATGCATTGCGCGAAGGTGCACAAGCTCGTGATATTGAAGTAGTTATTGCCGACGGTGTTGAAGTTACGGAGGTTGCCAGTTGTGAGGCGGTTCAGCGCCTTTTCAGTGGGAAAACGCCACCAGACGCCCTTGTTTTTGATAACGAAATCCTCGCCTTGGGTGGTGTGCAGGCAATCCAAAATCAGGGTCTTGTGGTTGGAAAAGATGTTTTGGTGATTTCCTGTGAAGATTCTGACGTGTGTAGAGTGCTCACACCGTCGATTTCGGCCATGAGTAAATCTGCTCGTTCCCTCGGTGAACACGCTGGTATTGTGCTTGCTCGGTACTTTAACGACGGCGAATATCATCCGATTGTTGAGGAGCGTGCGCAACTGGTAGAACGCGAATCAAGCGCCCGGCGTCTTAATAAAAAATAGCGCATTGTTGCTTTGATTGTTTCATATCGTGCCCGAACTTAGGCGATTCTTTAGGCATTGGTGCTATATAGCGCGATGAGTAAGCAAGTGCCTAAGTTAGGGTACGCATTCCGTCAGCTTTCCCAACTGGACAACCTGACTGGCTCGCTTGTCTACCAAGTTGCCATTCACTCTACTGACCTTATCTATTTCGTGACCACGCTCCTAACCAGTATTTATGTACAAAATTATTTTGCTCAGTATAAGATTTCGGTTATCCGAAAATAAAAGTTCAACGTAGCGAAAAGTAAGTGATTATGTCCGCCTCTACCTCCACTCGTGAATCGTCTCCACAACCAGCTATCAAGCCCCTATCCAACCGGATCGTCGGACTTCTCGGCCCAGCATTCGTTGCGGCTGTTGCTTATGTTGATCCAGGTAATGTGGCTGCTAATATCACTGCTGGTTCAACATACGGATACCTGCTCACCTGGGTGCTGGTGGCGGCATCGGCGATGGCGGTGCTGATTCAATACCAGTCAGCCAAACTTGGGATTGTGACCGGCAAATCGATACCGGAGTATCTGGGCGATACGCTGCCACCAACCGCGCGTCGTCTGTACTGGTTTCAAGCTGAAATCGTGGCCGGCGCTACCGACCTCGCGGAAGTAATCGGCGGGGCAATTGCGCTTCACCTGCTCTTCGATCTACCGCTCGTGTGGGGTGGAGTGATCGTAGGAGCTGCGTCAATGCTATTCCTTGTGCTCAAGGATCGCCGCGGCCAAAAAATCTTCGAAAACGCAGTGATTGTGTTTCTTACGATTATCGCGGTGGGCTTCCTGGCGGGCTTATTTGTGAGTCCCCCGGCTGCACACGATGTGGCCCGCGGTCTTATTCCTACCTTCCAAGGCCAAGAGTCGGTGCTGGTGGCGGCTTCGATGCTGGGTGCAACCGTGATGCCGCATGCGATTTATCTTCATTCCTCACTCGTGGGTGATCGTTACGGGCGCGATCATAGCGATGCCTCGATTCGACGCTTATTGCACGCTTCGAAAGTGGACGTCGTGGGCGCGCTGGCGCTCGCGGGCGTCGTCAATATTGGACTTTTGCTCCTCGCAGCCTCGGCTTTGCGTGGAGCGGATGGCACCGACACAATCGAGGGCGCACACGCTGCGGTTTCGTCGACTTTTGGGACGGGAATCGGCCTCCTTTTTGCGCTCGGACTGCTCGCGTCAAGTTTGGCATCGACGTCGGTGGGTGCTTATGCAGGCTCTGAGATTATGCGTGGTTTGCTGAAATTCCAGGTTCCACTCTATGTGCGGCGAATTATCACCATTATCCCCGCAATCGTGATCCTAGGCATGGGAGCCGAGCCCACGTGGGCACTGGTGATTTCACAGGTAGTGCTCTCGTTTGGTATACCGATGGCGATCATTCCGCTCACGCTCCTCACCCGAAGCAACAAGGTGATGGGTAAGTGGTGCGACGGCCGTGTGGTAGGCGCGTTGATGGCAATCGTATCGGTGCTCATCGTGGCGCTCAATCTGTGGCTTGTGGTACTCACGTTGCAGTGAAGATCTGGCTAAATCACAGCGAAAACTGTGCGCACGCTGTAATGAGATCTGCCCAACACCACGTTAAGAGCGCGTAAAGATCAACCCTCGAACGCATTTGGCGGCGTTGTAATGAAGTCATGATTTACGACGTTCTGTTAATGGCCGTGACGCTCGCCTTGGGTGGGTTGCTCATGCGAATCATTCATTCCCTGTACACAGAATCACCTGCTGAAAGCGCTGAACAATCTGCTCGGCAGCAGTCGGGGAGGCGCTAATGTGGGAATCAGTACTAGCGCTCGGATTGGGAATTGGCGCAATCGTTTACCTCTTGATTGCCTTATTTGATCCGGAGCGTTTCTCATGAGCGGATACGTACCATATCTCGTTGTTTTTGCGATGCTCGCCGCGGTTTACGTGCCATTGGGAAACTATATGGCGTATGTGTTCACCAGCAAAGAGCATTGGCGCGTTGAACGTGTGTTCTACCGTGTAGTCGGAGTAAACGCCCAGCAGAGCGTGGGCTGGCGTAGCTATGCGCAGTCGGTTGTGGCATTCTCAATCGTTTGCGTTGTGGCGCTATATGCCATTATCCGACTCCAAATATTTTTACCATGGCATTTTGATGTGCCGTCGATGCGCCCAGATCAGGCGTGGAATACGGCGGTATCGTTCGTGACCAATACGAACTGGCAGTCTTATTCAGGGGAGACGGCGATGACCTTCTTCTCGCAGATGTTTGGGCTGGCGGTACAAAATTTCCTCTCCGCAGGTGTAGGCATTTGTGTTGCGATTGCACTCATTCGTTCCTTGGCAGATACGCAAGGACGTGGGGAAATTGGAAATTTTTGGGTAGACCTCACCCGCTGCGTCATTCGCATTCTGCTACCGATTGCGGCTTTGGCTACTGTGCTCCTCATCAGTCAAGGCGTGATCCAAAATCTGCACGCGCCAATTTCTTATCATTCGTTCTCGAGTGATGCCACTCAAATGTTGCCCGGTGGCCCAGTGGCGAGCCAAGAAGCCATAAAAGAGCTAGGCACGAACGGTGGTGGATTTTTCAACGCAAATTCATCTCATCCATTTGAGAACCCCACCATGTACACCAATATGCTCGAAATACTCCTAATTTTGGTTATACCGGTGTGCTTGACTCGAACCTTTGGCGTGATGGCTCACCACAAAGCGCAAGGTAGCGCCGTCTTGGGCGTGATGGCGAGCATTTTTGCAGCCTCGCTTGCTGTGGTGTGCTACGCGGAAAGCCATATTGGTGCTGTTGCTGGTAGCGGGCTTGAAGGGAAGGAACTTCGCTTCGGGGTGGCGCCGTCGTCGCTCTTCGCCGTGGCTACTACCAGCACATCTACTGGTGCAATCGACTCCGCACATTCCAGCTTCTCGCCTATCGGTGGTGGCATGCTCACCCTCAATATGATGCTTGGCGAGCTTTCCCCAGGTGGAGTAGGGACTGGCATGTACACGATGCTGATTATGTTCGTGCTCTCGGTGTTTATCGCCGGCCTGATGGTGGGGCGCACCCCAGAATTTATGGGTAAGCGTATTCAAGTGCCGGAAATTACCTTGGTGTCGCTGTTTATCCTCGTTATGCCAGTTTTGGTGATTGCAGGCGTAGGAATTTCTACGGTGATACCAGGAATCCGCGATGCGCTTTCTACCAGCGGTCCACACGGTTTTTCTGAACTCGTCTATGCGTTCACCAGTGCGTCGAATAATAATGGCTCGGCTTTTGCCGGTATTCATGCCGATGCTCCTTGGCTCACGATTTCGCTGGCAGTGGCCATGTTTTTGGGGCGTTTTCTGCCAATTATTTTCGCACTCGCGCTGGCGGGGCGTTTCTCTCGCGCGGCGTCGATCCCCGAGACTGCGGGAACGCTACCTACTCACCGTCCTTTATTCATTGCGGTAGTGGTGGGAATTTGCCTGATTGTTGGCGCATTAACATTCCTTCCCACCCTCGTACTTGGCCCAATTGCGGAGGCATTACTATGAGCAGTTCGCATCTACATGCTCAGAAAACGAATAATTACAAGGCTCTTGCTACGCAGGCTTGGGAGGCAATTCCCACTGCTTTGCGCAAACTTGACCCGCGCTTGCTGATCTACACTCCAGTGATGTTTCTTGTGGAGGTAGGAGCGGCATTTACCCTGGTGTTGGCAATTTTTCATCCTTCTGTGTTCTCATGGTCAATTACGGCGTGGCTGTGGTTCACTGCATTTTTTGCCACGTTGGCAGAAGCCATCGCGGAGGGACGCGGAAAGGCGCAGGCCGCCTCGCTCCGCGCAACGCGTACCAGTTTGATTGCAAATCGCGTGGTGAATGCCGGTACGATTACCGATTTGACCAATCTGCACACAGAATCTTTCCCCTCGGAAGATTTGCGGGTGGGCGACGTCGTGCTGGTGAGTGCAGGCGAACAGATACCGGCGGACGGCGACGTCGTGTTTGGTGCGGCAAGCGTGGACGAATCTGCCGTTACTGGCGAATCGGCACCGGTGATTCGCGAGGCAGGAGGCGACCGTTGTGCCGTCACCGGAGGAACGCGTGTGCTCTCGGATCAGATTGCCGTGCGCGTAACCAGTAAGCCTGGCGAAAGTTTTATCGATCGCATGATTGCGCTGGTTGAGGGTGCGTCACGAAAGAAAACGCCGAACGAGATGGCGCTTTCGATCCTCTTAATCGTATTGTCTTTGATATTTCTTGTGGTGGTGATTGGGCTTGGACCTGCTGCAGCCTTCGCGGGTGTGCGCTTAACTCCGATTGTGTTCGTTGCGCTGCTGATTTGTTTGATTCCGACGACGATTGGCGCGCTACTCTCTGCAATTGGTATCGCTGGTATGGACCGGCTGGTGCAACACAACGTATTGGCGATGTCGGGGCGCGCTGTTGAAGCTGCAGGTGACGTATCCACTTTGTTGTTAGACAAAACCGGCACGATCACGGTGGGAGATCGGCAGGCGGTAGCTTTCGAGGCGGCACCGGATATTGCCCAGCCAGATTTGGCGCGCGCTTGCCAACTCGCGTCGGCTGCTGATGAAACTCCCGAAGGGCGTTCAATCATGAAACTTGCCCAGGAGCTTGGCGCACCTGAACTGCGCGATGCCGATTACCGCTTCGCACGCTTCATTCCTTTCACAGCAAAAACGAGAATGAGTGGGGTGCTTTTCGACGCGGACGCGAGTGTGGGTGCTGGTCAAGAGGGTAGCTACGTTGCCACAAGTGGAGAAACTGGAGATCGCGCATCAGCGAAAGGAATTGTTAAAGGCGCTGCAAAAGAAATTCTCGCCCTCGTTGAACGCAGCGGCGGTACAGTGCCTGAACAGTGCAAAGACGTAGTTGAACAGATCAGTCGCAGTGGCGGTACCGCTCTCGGTGTGGCTGAAATTGAAACTGAAGCAATGACGAACGAGGCGTGTGCTGGCGGCGAGCTGCCGAACGTCGTCGTTGCGCGACTCTTGGGAATTGTGCACCTGAAAGATATTGTCAAAGACGGCGTGGCGGAGCGTTTTCAAGAACTGCGTGCCATGGGTATTCGTACCGTGATGATTACTGGCGATAATGAGCTCACTGCGCGCGCTATCGCACGTGAGGCAGGTGTAGACGACGTACTCGCCGAGGCTACCCCAGACGATAAAATGGCGCTCATTAAACGTGAACAAGCTGGTGGCCACATGGTTGCCATGACGGGTGACGGTACGAATGACGCTCCAGCGTTGGCGCAAGCTGATGTTGGAGTTGCGATGAATACAGGCACGTCGGCAGCGAAAGAAGCTGGGAATATGGTCGATCTCGACTCAGATCCCACCAAGCTGATCGATATTGTTCACATTGGAAAACAGCTGCTCATCACCCGCGGCGCACTCACCACATTCTCGATAGCAAACGACGTTGCGAAGTATTTTGCGATTATTCCGGCGATGTTTGTGGCGGCTTTTCCGGGATTGGAAATCCTTAATGTGATGCATTTGCACAGTTCAGAGTCTGCGATTCTCTCTGCGGTGATCTTTAATGCGCTGATCATTGTGGCGTTGATTCCGCTCTCGTTGCGAGGGGTGAAGTATCGGCCGGGATCGGCGGCGCGGCTTCTAGCTCGCAATTTGGCGATATTCGGGCTGGGCGGTTTGGTTGCGCCATTCATCGGAATTAAGCTCATTGATCTTGTGGTGGGTACGGGACTGGGAATCTAGCCGGCGCTAGGAGGAGCAGGAACACAGTGCAGAACTTGCAAATCGACATTGATGGCGTTGAAGAAATGAGGAGGGCGTGATGTCGCTCAGTAGAATGAAGCGCGTGGTGCTCACCGCCACGAAAATGTTTATCGTATTTACGCTGCTATTAGGCTTGGTGTATCCACTGGTATTCGTGGGTGTGGGGCAGATTTTTGCGCGTCAATCGCGAGGTTCGTATCTGATGAGCAACGGGGGTGATTCCGAAACTGCCGAGGTGATCGGGTCAGAATTGCTCGCTCAGCCCGTGACCAAGCCTGGATATTTCTTTTACCGCGCCTCAAGCGCTGGTGACGGATGGGATCCAATGCAATCGGGTGCTTCGAATCTTTCTCCGGCGAGCACTGAGCTGCAAGAGCTCGCTGCGCAACGGCGTCGTGATATTGCGCAACGCGAGCACGTGAATGCCGATGCTATTCCCGCAGATGCGGTGACGGCGTCTGGCTCTGGCCTCGATCCGCATATCTCGCTGGCTTATGCGCGTATCCAGGCTGCGAGGGTAGCGCGCGAACGGGGAATGACACAGGCTCAGATTGATCGCATTATAAATGAGCAGGTTGAACACGTATTCAATGGGTTCAAAGACGGTCAGATTGTGAATGTGACGGCGCTCAACCATGCCTTAGACCTAGCCCAAAGGCATGCTGAGGAGTAGGGTGAGAACGTGATCCTAGCGAGCGCGATTTATGTGGAATGTGTGGTTTGGTGGAAAGGAAATCGCCCATGGTAGAACGTGGGCATCTCAAGGTTTACCTTGGATTTGCACCGGGCGTGGGAAAAACGTACACGATGCTACGCGAAGCACATGAACTACAAGCTCGGGGCACGAAAGTAATCGTTGGCGTGGTGGAAGATCACGGACGGCCAAACACTAAAGCTCTCATTGATGGTCTTACCGTCATGCCACGCAAAGAGGTGCATATTGGGCAATCCACTTTCGGCGAGCTGGACGTTGATGCCTGCATCGCTGCTGCCCCCGAGGTTGTGCTTGTTGATGAGCTCGCCCATACGGTAGTAGTTCCGCCAAAAACGACGATGCCAAAAGCGCCGCCGCAGAACCGCGCTGTGCCGAACCATACGTCGCCGCGCGTTACGATGCAGCACGTTACGACGCCGGACGCGACAGCGGCGAACGCTTCCAAGCCGAGCGCGAGTGAGCCTGTGCAGACGAAGCGTTGGCACGACGTCGAACGCCTGCTTGACGCCGGAATTAATGTGGTATCGACGCTGAATGTGCAGCATATTGAGTCGCTTAATGATGTTGTGGCGGCAGTGACGGGCACACGCCAGCGCGAAACCGTGCCCGACCACGTGTTACGCAACGCTGATGAGATTGAATTGATCGATCTTAGCCCCGATGCGCTGCGAATACGCTTGTCAAAAGGCGATATTTATCGAGCAGAACAGATTGAAGCGGCGCTTTCAAATTATTTTCGGCTCGGAAATCTCTCGGCATTGCGCGAACTGGCACTACTTTGGCTGGCAGATCGCGTAGATGAGGGACTTGCCAAGTATCGCGCCGCGAAAGAAATTAAGGATAACTGGCCTGCTCGTGAGCGCCTCATCGTTGCGGTGCGGGGGCTTCCCGGTGATGAGACGCTTATTCGCCGTGGTGCGCGCATTATTGGGCGTATTCCTGAAGGGGAAATGATCGTGGTACATGTGGCGAGCGGAGATGGGATTCAGCTCGCAAACAACGATCATTTGGAGAAATTGCAGGAGCTCACCGAATCCTTAGGTGCGCAGTGGCGTCTCATTGTGGGCGACGACGTGGCCTCAACTTTGGTTGATTTTGCACGGAGCGTGAACGCATCGCAGCTGGTTGTAGGGCTATCGAGGCGTGCGGTGGGCTTTGTGGGTGGATTGACCTCGAAGCGACTTATTAAAGCGGCTAAGGGTATCGACGTACATATCGTGTCGGCTGAGCCGGCGCGTCATTCTGCGCGTGAGAAATTGGTTCATAAACGTCACGCGCGATCGATTCTACGCAGGGCGATGAGCTGGCTGGTTGCTCTTATCGGGCCGGTGGCGCTCGCAGGATTGGTGTCGCTATGGAATCCATCTGAGGAATACTTGAGCACTATTTTGCTCAGCAATCTAACGGTGGTTGTGTTTACGACATTGCTGGGCGGGTTGTGGCCCGGAATAGTGTCTGTGCTGCTGGTATCCTTCCTTGTGAACTGGTTCTACACGCCGCCGGTGCACACGCTCACTATTACTGAGCCGGTAAATATCGCACAGATTATGCTGTTCTTCGTTATTGCTTCGGCAGTGGCCTGGGTTGTTGATATTGCTGATCGGCGCGCTGCGCTCGCGGCGCGAGCGCAGCGCCGCGCCACTTTGCTCGCGGAGTTAGCTTCGGGAGTGATCTCTGGTGGCGATGATTTACGTGGTTTATTGGAGCGGTTACGAGAGACTTTTACCCTTGAAGCGGTTGATCTGCAGCGTTATGACAAGCGATATAACCGCTGGATAACTGTTGCATCGAGTGATCGCGCCCGGATTGGTAGCCAAAACTGCACTTTTGATTCTTCCGCGAGCAGTGAAAAAATTCCTGTTCCAGACACTTCGCAAACGAAGATTCCCATTGACGATACGATGCGTTTTGTAGCTCAAGGGCGTGTGCTCACCGCGGAGGACATTGAAATTATTGAAGCTCATGGACCACGTATTGTGATTATCTTGGATCGGCAAGAAATTGATGCGATGCGCCGAGCTACTGCGGCGCTCGAGGCAGGAAACCGAGTGGGAAGCGCGGTTCTTGCTGCAGTCTCGCATGATTTACGTACGCCACTTGCAGCAATTAAAGCGGCCGCCTCCACACTTGCATTGGAGGAAGTGCAGCTCTCAGCAGCAGATCAGCGACAGTTGATCACGAGCTTGTGCGCATCTACCGATAACCTCGACATCGTGGTAGGCAATTTACTCGATATGAGCAGGCTAAATTCAAATGCAGTGCACGTACATCGGGTGCCAACCAATATTGGTGACGTCATTGATGCGATGCTTACGGAACTGAATGACGCTGCTCCGTGGATCGACGTCGATCTGCCTGATGATCTGCCATTGGTGGAAGGGGATCCCGGTTTGATTCAGCGAGTGCTGGCTAATCTTGTGAACAACTGCCGTCGGCACGCTTCACAATCGCGGATTCGTATTGTGGCTGGTGCTGTGTGGGATACGGTGGAAGTGCGGGTAGTTGATCACGGCCCTGGAATACCACGTGAGAAGTGGGCTGATTTGTTCACGCCTTTCCACAATATCTCTGATCGACATGCTGGTTTGGGATTAGGCTTGGCGGTTGCCCACGGTTTTGCCGAGGAAATGGGAGGCGATCTCACCATCGAGGAGACGCCGTGTGGTGGGGCAACGTTCGTCTTGACCCTGAAAACAGCGAAGGGTGAAGTGCCAAAAACCGGAACGGATAAGGCTTTGAAATTGGTGAAGGGTAATGGTGATGGCAAAAATACTGGTTGTTGAAGACGACGCTCAGCTCGCCTCAACTCTTGGTGTTATTTTGCACTCGCATAGATATGAAGTGGTATATGCACGTAGTGGAACAGCGGCGATAAAATCAGCTTCGCAGGAGAATCCGCAATTGGTGTTGCTCGATTTAGGCTTGCCAGATATTAGCGGTTTAGATGTTTTGAGAACTGTGCGAACTTGGAGCGAAATGCCGGTTGTGGTGGTGTCGGCTCGCCATGAAATTGAAGCGAGAATAAACGCTCTAGACGAAGGTGCCGATGATTTCGTGACCAAACCTTTTGATGCGGGGGAGTTGCTTGCGCGTATCCGGGCGGCGCTTCGGAGAGTCCATCCAAGTGGCGAAGAAAATCCAGTAATCGTCACCCATGACGGATGGATCGAAATAGACATTCCCGCAGGTAATCTCCGTGTAGGCGGAGAATTGGTGAAACTGACCCCTACCCAGTGGAAAATCGTGTCTTATCTGGCGCATCGCCACGATCACCTCGTGCCGCAACGAGAGTTGTTAAAAGCAGTATGGGGTGACGCTTACGAGAAAGAAACGAACTATTTGCGGGTATTTCTTTCTCAGATTCGGGCGCGCACTGAAAAAGACCCACGCAATCCGCAGCATTTCATTACCGAAGCGGGTATCGGGTATCGCTTCGTTCTTTAGTTCGGAAGGGTTATAGTCAACCTAAGATGCTTCGGCGCGGCCTCGTCGCCAATACCCCATAAAAGTGATGCTTTTCCTATCTATGCCTCTTTCTTGTACCAGATAACGGCGGATTTCTTTGATTTCTCCTGCTTCGCCGGCGAGCCACGCATAAAACGAGGTGGTGCAGTTAGATGCTGTTTCCCACAAGATTGAGGAATCCACATCGACGTCGGTCAATTCACGGTCTTCTTCCCCTGCGGTGGACACGATTTGTTGGCAGGGTAGTTCGTGGCAGTTGGCATCGCGAATTGCGTTGAAAAGTAGGTGTGGGTTATCGCCGATGAGCCATGTGACCTGCACATGTGACTCCGTGTGAATCGGAAGAATGTCTCTCTCATCTTTGACTTTTATCAAAGCGTATCCGGTATAGGTGTTGTCAAGTGATTCTAAGATGCCAGAAATAGCTGGCAGAGCTGTGGAATCACCTGCGAGGAAGATACGACGTGCCGATCCGGGTCGAAATTCTATGCCACCGTAATCTGCATCAGCAAGCCGCTTATTGGGACCTAATATCACCACAGAGTCACCAACTTGAGCATCTATAGCCCACTGGGTTGCGTGACCGTCCTCGTGTATCACAAAATCAATATCCAATTCGGGTAGTTGCATAGAGGTTCGTAAGACGGCAGAAATGAGCGGATTAGTGTTCTTGCCAGGGCGAAAATCTCGCACAGTGTAGGTGCGCAATACGCCGCGCTGCGACTGTGGAATTTTCAGCCAGTTTTTGTACCACGAATGTATATCATTGCTGGTGACACTGGCAGCGGGTTGCAAGATTTGCAGACAATCTGCAGTTCCCGGGATAACGATTTTGATACGTAAGTCCCGCGGGTGTGAATTGGTGCCGAAATTTTCCAGTGCTGCACCGTGAAATGTAATTCTCATAAAATTCGGCGACAGGCGCACCTTTTTGGCTACGTTCACTGTAAATGCCAAGGTCGGGGCCACGTCAAGTGCCAATTGTTTAGGTTGAGGAACCACGAGTGGAGTGGCAGTATGGGGGTCCGGAATAATGGTGGCGTCCAGCTCAAATACTTCACGAACTAGCTCAGCGGTGACGACTTCACTCGGTGATCCCTGAGCATATATTTTGCCTTCTTTTAATGCTACGAGGTGATGAGCGTATCGAGTTGCTAAATTGAGATCATGTAGAACGATCACCACGGTGGCGCCCCGTTCGCGGTTTAATTTAGTGATGACGTCGAGTACGTCGAGTTGGTGGGTGAGATCGAGATACGTGGTGGGTTCATCAAGCAACAACACATCACTTTCTTGAGCGAGTGCCAATGCTATCCAGACGCGTTGTCTCTGGCCGCCTGAGAGCTCATGTACATTGCGATCTGCCAATTCAAGAATTCCTGTGGCTGTCATTGCTCGCTCCACAGCGGCATGATCGGTTTGGCTTGCAACAGCGAACAAGCCTTGGTGGGGAAAGCGTCCACGCGCCACCAGATCTCGAACGCGAATTCCATCTGGAGCTATAGGGTGCTGAGGTAACAAGGCTAGCTTTTGTGCCACAGTTTTGGGGTTTTCCTTATGAATATTTTTACCATCGAGTAAAACTTCTCCTCGTGATGGCGGTAGCAAACGAGAAAGTCCACGCAATAGAGTCGATTTTCCTGATCCATTTGCTCCCACAATGATTGTGATTTTTCCTGGCGGAACAACGAAATCTACATCGTGGAGGATCGGACTTTTTCCATATCCAAGAGTGAGATTGCGGGCTTCTAACGTAGTGGGAGTTTTCATAAAGTACCTCATCATTCGTTACGAAGGTGTGTGTTTTTCATGAGGAGCACGAGGAGGAAAGGCGCGCCTATTAGACCAGTGATAACACCAGCAGGAATGGCAACTGGGGTTAAAGTTTGCCCAACTAGATCAGAAAACAACACAAGAAATGCACCTACTGCACCGCTGGTATACATAAAAACTCCAGCTGAACAGTGTCTATCTATTGCTACTCTGAGAATAATCCGTGCGATAGGCCCACTGAGAAAAGCGATAAAAGAAATCGGTCCAGTTACCGCCACGGATACTGCATTTATGGCTACTGCTAATAAAATCAGTGTTGTACGCGAACGAGAACTACGGACACCGAGCGAGGTTGCGACGTCGTCACCCAATTCCAAAATCTCGAGGCGGGATGCGAACAAAGCCACCGTGCCGAACAGAACTATTAAACAACAGCTAAGGATAATTGCGCGCTCCCATGTTGATGTACTCAGCGAGCCAATCATCCAATGGAGAGCGTCTTGAGCTAAGCGCACGTCTGTACGGCTAAGTGCGAAAGTGATTGTTGCTTGCAACGCTGCCGCCACTCCAATTCCAACGAGTATGAAACGACTACCGTGACCACGGGAAATCCATAACACAAGACCCGCCGAGCAGACAGCGCCAACTATCGAGATGCCAAAGAGCGTTATTCCTTGAATAGCAAATAGTGTTATTGCCAGTACAGTTGCAGCTGAGGCTCCAAAACTAACGCCGATGATGTCAGGAGATGCGAGTGGATTGCGTAGCAGAGTTTGGAATATCGCACCTGAAACGCCGAATGAAATACCAGCGAGAACTCCGACTATAGCGGTAGGTAGGCGATGTTCGAACACGATGAAGTGTAGCGATGGAATGTCGTTGCCATTGATCAGTAAGGCGAGATCGCCGGTGCGAACCAGCGGATCACCAAGCATCACCCGAAGCGCGAACACAACAAACACTAAAAAGGCAATTCCACACAGTGTGAGCGTCGTTCGTGCGGCGCGGGATCTCCGATGAAAATCAGCGGGACGTTGGCGAAGATAAAAAGTTTTTCTTCTGTAAGAACTCGTGCTTATCACAGTTGTACCTGCTTCCGAGTACGCACAAGAGCAATAAATACCGGCGCTCCAAGCAGTGCAGTCATAACTCCGGCTTGTATTTCGGCAGGTGACATAATGACTCTCCCGACCACATCAGCTGTCAAAAGCGCAAGCGGACCAAGGAGAAGGCTCAGTGCAAGAATATGTTTGTAATCGCCGCCTACGAGCAACCTTGCAGCATGCGGCACAATGAGTCCTAAAAAACCGATAGGTCCTGCAAGCGCAGTGGCCGATCCAGCGAGAAGCACTGTGATAAGTGCCAAACACATCCGAGCACGATTCGGTCTAATTCCCAAGCTGGTAGCGGTAGCATCGCCTAAAGCAAGTATATTGAGTAGTCGCGATCCGAAAATTAACATGACGAACGCGCCAACAACGATGAATGGTGCAATAATGAGTATTTCTCCGGTTCCACGTGCACCGAGAATCCCCATTTGCCACATGCGGAATTGATTCACTGTTTGTTGATCAATTAGCAATATAGCGCTGGTTATTGAACTAAGTCCGGCCGAAAGTGCTGCTCCGGCAAGCGCGAGTCGAACGGGAGTGGCACCTGTCTTGCCATATGAAGCGATCGCATACACTGTCACAGTTGCGCAAGCTGCGCCGATGAAAGCAAAGCTTGCATAGCCAAGCACTGATCCGATCCCGAATGTGTAAATGCCGAGTACCACCGCGCTGGCCGCGCCCGCGTTGAGACCGAGTAGACCAGGATCAGCTAGAGGGTTACGAGTCATTCCTTGCATCGTACTGCCGGAGACGGCAAGTGCAATACCCACCAATAGTCCTGTGAGTGTTCGAGCAAAGCGGGCATGTATTATGGCAAGATCGGTGCTTGAAACTAGAGTGGGATCGCTCCAATAATGCCAGAGCACAGTTAAGGATATTGGTCGTGCGCCAACTGCCACTGAGACAACACAAGCCACCACGACAAGCGCAGTGCATGTGATGAGATACCAACGCATATGTGCACCTATTTATTAGCGGCGAATATTTTGCACAGTTTTGATTATCTGCGGTACAAAATTGTCGATTGCCCACGGCAGACTAAGAACTGACGCTGCGGATATCGACAACGTGGCATGGTCATCGTTTGTGACCACGAGGTGGCGATTTTTCACAGCAGGAATTTGACCAAAAAGTGGATGTGCTTCCACGTCTGCGATCTTTGTGTCGGCGGATATCCACGAATAGAAAATGTCGGATTTTAGCTCATCGGCACGTTCGGGAGACCAATCGAAGAAGAATTTACTTGCGGGGGTATTCGCGGTGACTACGGGTGCTTCGGTGAGACCGATAGATGAGAAGAAACGTCCGCGAGTGTCCCCACCAGTGTAAATACTGATGTTATTCGTGGCGAGATCGAGGTTTCCTGCGATGAAATTGATACCCTTGAAGTTGTTCTTCTCGCCAATATTCTTCAGTTTCGTTTCAAGATCAGTGATCATCTTTGTAGCTTTGTCTTCTTGACGGAGTGCTTTGCCGACAGCTCGAGTGGCGTCTTGCCACTTAGTTGTGTAATTTGGCTCGATTGGTCCAATCACTGGTGCGATTTTACTGAGTTTGTCGTATTGTTCTTTCGACATGCCAGAGTATGCGGCTACGATGAGATCCGGCTTGACTTGGGCAATTGCCTCAAAATTGATGCCGTCTACTTCCGAATACTGTTTGGGTGCCTTTGAGCTTCCCCATTGTGCGCCCAGTTCTTTGAGCTTTGAGTCGATCCAGTCAGTAGATTTATTCTTGTTCCCACCCCACTCCACCGCAGGAACTCCGACGGGTACAGCATCGAACGCAAGTACAGTATCAGTGTTAACCCATGACACCGTAGCGATTCGTTGCGGTATGTTTTTCACAGTGGTGGTGCCGTATTGGTGTTTGATTTCAACTGGCGCGTCCGATGTACTTGATTGATGACCGGTCGAAGTGGTTGATGTGCCGCAACCGGTTAGCACGAATATTGAAGTAAATGCAGCGCATGCTACAGCGGTAAATTTTTTAAGTTTTTTCATGTGTGTTCCTTTTGTGTTAGCAGTAGTTGTTGTGAAGACGGTTATCACGTATTTTTGTTCGTGGTTGAGATATCGTGTTTAGGAAATCACTGGGCATACCACCACGCGACTGTTCTGTTTGATAATCGTGGTTTCAACGTGATACACCTCGGCGAGTAATCGGGGATTGAGCACTTCCTCAGGAGTTCCGCGCCCCGCAACCTGGCCTTTGTTCAAGAGCACGATTTCGTCGCAGAAAGCTGCTGCGAGGTTGAGATCGTGTAAGACGACGAGCGCGGTTCCAGATTGCTTGTTCACGGTGCGTTTCACAATGCGCAGTACATCTAATTGATGATGTAAATCGAGTGCGGAAGTTGGCTCGTCAAGCAGCATAATGTCCGGCTTGCGAATCAGAAGTTGCGCTAGACCCACCAACTGGCGTTGGCCCCCGGAGAGCTCACCTAAGTAGCGATCGGCAAGATCGGCGATGCCGACATCGGCAAGTACCTCGACGGCGTCGGCAATATATTCGCTGTTCAGACGCAAGCCGCCAGTACGACGAGCCGCAACCATCACCGATTCGAGCACCGTCAGCGATACGCCGCTTGGAATCCCCTGTGGGAGATATCCTAAACGGCGAGCGGGCGGCGTCGATCCGCGCGATTCAGTGCCGTGGAAGGCTATTTCCCCAGTATGAGGTTGGAGTCCCGCGATTGATTTTACGAGCGTGGATTTTCCAGAACCGTTTGGGCCGATCAAAGCAACCATTGAGCTCAGGTGGGGCAAATCGATCCCGTTAAGCACCTGTCGTTTGCGATATCCGCTGCATAGATTAGAGATTGAAATTGATGCAGTTGTTGGTTCAGTGGTTGTCATCGGATTCCTCCAAACGAGGTACGTTTCTTGCCGAGAATAATCATGAGGAACACCGGCACGCCTACAAGAGCCGTTACGATTCCAACTGGGAGCGAAACACCCGGCACAAGAATTTGGCTCAGTGCATGTGCGCTGGATAGCAATGCAGCGCCAGAGAGTACCGAGGCGGGGAGTACAAACCGTTGGTCGTCGCCAACGAGAATCCGCGCCACGTGCGGACCTACAAGTCCGATAAATCCGATAATTCCGACGAACGATACGGCAGCTGCAGCGAGAATTGAGCAGACCATAAGTACGCCAATGCGGAGGTTTCCAACGCGAATTCCAAAGGCCTGTGCTTGGCTTTCGCCTAATCGAAGCGCCGTAAGACTCCAACCGAGCACATGGAAAATCGGCAATGCGATAGCGAGTAGCACTGCCATAACGACCACGGCCGTCCAGGTTGCGCGGGTGAGCGAACCGAGCGTCCAGAATACGATCTGGGTAAGTGATTCTGTGCTGGCACGGTATTGCATCAATGCCAGGAGTGCTTGGAAGCCGAAGACCAACGCGATCCCCAGTAACACCATTGTCTCGGCTGAACCGCCACGGCTGGCAGATACTGCGGCGATGATAGACGCGGCAAGTAATGCCATAAGGCCAGCGGAAATGGTGATTGTCCACTGCCCTGCAAAGCTGAGATTTCCCACGATAGCAAGTGCGGCACCAAAGGCGGCAGCTGCGGAAACTCCGAGAGTAAAAGGCTCTGCCAGCGGGTTATCTAAGATTGTTTGCATTTCGAGTCCGGCGATGCTCAATGTGGCGCCAACCAAGAATGCGAGAAGTGCCGAGGGGAGTCTGAGATTCACGACTACAGTGCGATGCTCAGATGGTGCATTGGGATCAATGAGGGCGTTGAAAACTTCGCTCACACTGAGATTAAGTGGACCGACCATCAGTGAAATAAAGAACGATATGAGGGCAATTGTGGCAAGAACGGCGATTATGATGATGCGTCGTTGGCGCCGGCGCCGCCACGCGTTGACGGCGTGGCGGCGCTCAGTTGTACTGGCGTTATTAATGGTCATTTGATTGAAGTGATGAAGGTTCCTGATACTGGCCAAGGCATGAAGCGGTCATGGAATGACTTCCAATTTGCTTGCGGGTCGAGATCTGCAAATTCCTGCGGATGTGCCCATTTTGCGAAGGCTTGGATTGCGACGAAGTTGTACGGAGCGTCGTAGAACTGGTGGTAGACGCCGTGTACGCGCCCGTCGTCGTACGCCTTGAGGTGATCGAAACCGGGCTGGGAACGCAAGGCGAGCAGTGAATTGCGCGCCGATTCAGGGTCGGCGTTGTAACCGAGGTGGAGGAAACGCACCTTGTCGTCCTTGGGTTTCATACCTCCCCATTCGCCGCCCGTAGCTACGATCATATTTGGTTGCGAAGTGATGATCTGCTCTGGGGTAAGTGCGCCCTCTTGACCAGCCAAGAGATCGTCGGAGATGTTCTTCGTGCCAACTGCTGTGAGCATTGCGCCGAAGTTTGCCGTGGAATAGGTGTTGCAGCATGGTGAAATGCTGGGGGCGCGCCACAAGAACGACGTGGGCTTGTTCTTTAGTGATTCGCCCTTCTTGAGCACTGGTTCTACTTGCTCTGCGTAGTACTTGTTAAATTTTTCGGCTTGCTTTTCGTAGCCGAAGACCTTGCCTAGCAAAGTGACGGTGCGGGTTGTGTTCTCCAGTGGCTTGTAGCGGAAGTCTGTAACGGCGTATTTGATACCGGAGGAATCGAGCTTATCGGCAAGTCCAGACTTTTTGGCGGCTTCGTAAGCGTCGAGGGTGATAAGGAAGATATCTGGTTTGTGGGCAATGAGGCCTTCAATGGAGAGGTCGTTGGTGTAGACGCTGCCGATGGTAGGAATATCGTTCGCTTTGGGGAATTTCTCAACCAGTTTGTTCCAGACGTCGGGCGCCGCGCGTTTCATATCAGTTCCCCAAGCTACAACCTTTTGGGTTGGATCCTTTTTGTTGAGGAACAGGAGAGAGTAGGCTTGGCGCGATTCGCCAAGGACTACGCGCTCGGGTTTTTTGTCGAGTTCGATCTTCCGGCCTGCTGCGTCGTTGAGCACGATGCCGGTGGAGTCTTTGGTTGACGACTTTGAGGATTGAGATGCTCCTGAGCACGCTGCGAGAGAGATAGCTGTCGTGGCGCATAGCGCCACGAGCTTTGTGAGGGACCGCATGGGTGTCCTTTCCGAGATACTTGTTTGATACAAATACACCTGTATCGCTTAAACTTAGGCTCACCTAAGTTATCAATCATATGGTGCAGGTTCAAGAAGATAGATGTGGAAAAGAGCTCCGGATGCGGAATTAAGCAAGCAATTTCTTGCGAAAATAAACTAGAGCGGATTTCGTCACAATGCAATGTGAGCGTAGCTGGATCGTTCCTGATTAGGAGGTAAATGACGAGCGTAGGCACCTGCGAAACAGCGGAGTTTTGTCCTCACAAATAGAGCTATGGCACGGTAGTCTCACCTGTGGTGAACGGCGTCAGGCGTGGGTGAGTAAGAGCGTGGACTCCCCAGATCGGCGTCGTCCAAAAAACTGTAGGCAGACGCTACAGAGCAGCAATAAAACATGAGGTGAATACGTGAGCATACTGCGCAAGAACGGCTTTGAAACTCGAGAGCAGGTTTCGGCTTTCTTCACTATCGTTTTCTCAGGTCAGCTTGTGTATTCGGCCTTCGAGTCGCTCAAGATTCCGTTTTACGACAAACTCATCGACTACTACGGCCTCACCGACACCCAATTTGGCCTGCTCTTCACGATGCTCGGTGTGGCGATGTTCTTCTACATCCCCGGAGGTTGGGTCAACAACCGGTTTAATGTGCGAGTGGTGTTGATCAGCGGCTTGGTATATCGCCTGTTCAGCTCCTTGTTTATCATTCTTGTTCGTCCGTCATTCAGCATCTTGATGTTCGTGACATTCACGTGGGGAGTGCTTGACGCTATATTTTGGCCGGCGGTGGTTAAAGGAGTGGCGCTCTATTCAGGGCGCGCCAATAAAGGCGTGGGGCTTGGTACGCTCGCTGCGCTGCGGGCGGGCGGCGAGGCTGTGCTCAACGGTATCCTCATTGGAATTTTGACCCTCGCCGGCGGATCGATGCTCGTGTTCAAAGGCGGCATGATTGTATATGCCCTGCTCACCATTCCGATGATTGTGTTTATTTATCGTTTCGTTCCGGGCGATCCGCGCGTGGAAGGGCACGTTCCAGATTACGACGACGCCGTTCAGGTTTCTGCGAAACAGGCGTTTTTCGCGTTGGTTGCAACGCTGAAAATTGCGCGAGTATGGAGTGCTGGAATTTGTGGTATGTGCGTGTACTGGGTTTATATGACGATCTTCTACACGGAACCTTTCCTCACCCGCGCGTATGGAATGAGCGAAGCGAATGCCTCGTGGTTCTCAGTGCTGAGCACGATTATTTTTGGTGTGAGTGGCGGAATTATTGGCGGATTGATCTCAGATAAGATCGTAAAGTCTGCCGCAAAAACGCTACTTATCGTCTCGCTTAGTGCCACTGCAATCATGGTTTATTTGGCTGTGTTGCCCAAGAATCCGACGTGGCTCGTTGGAGCCATCGTCGGAATCGTGGCACTCACTTTTGTGGTGATTATGGGCACTGGCATCCAGCAAGCTCCCGTGGCGGAACTGCACCTGCCTAGCTATCAGGTTGGTTCAGCGATGGCCGTTAATTCATTTCTTGGTTTCGCCTGCATATTGTGGGCGATGACGATTAACGGTCGGATTCTTGATGCACATGAATCGGAACCAGGAGCAGCGTTTACGCAGATCTTTGTGTTGATGGCTGTGGTTAGTGCCGTTGGCGCACTTGCAGCGGGTTTGCTTGTATGGATGAACAAGCGGGTAGCTGCAGCTCAGGAGCTTGAACTGGGCAATGAGCTGATTAGCGAGCTGGTTAGCTAGCTCATTAACGTACTGTGCTAACGCAACTGGTTGGCGAACTAGCTCGCTAAAGGGCTGGCCTAGCGAGCCTTGCGCACTGGATGTTCAGACATAATCGAGATCCGGTTGTAGGCGTTGATCAAGATGATTGACCACTCCAAGGCGGCAACTTGTTCGCGCGAAAAGACTTCCGCAGCACGCTGTGCAGCCTTGCTATTCTTCTCGCGTGGTGGGAGCAACGTGATAGTTTCAGCAAGCTCAATAGCTGCACGATCTTCGTCGGAGTAGGTATCTCGAGCTTCACGCCAGGATGGAAGCAGATCGATTTTCTGTTGAGGTAGACCGGCTTGAAGTGCCCGCGGAATATGAACAGATAGGCACGTTGCGCACTGATTCAGCTGGCTTGCGCGGATTAATGCCAGTTCCACAGTAGTGGGATCAAGACCAACCTCGTTGCTCACTTGCTTCGAAATTTCCGAAACATTGTTCAGTGCTTCGTAGATTTGCGGGAATGTCTTGTCTAGGTAGAGCTTCATAAAATACTTATCCTTTCTGAGGCTCGTAGATTGGTGTTTATGCCCTGCTTATCGTGCTTATGCGACAGGGAGTGAAACGGACATACTCCATGATTGCGTGCGTTCCTGAATATTTCCTGAATGCATTATGTTTGCCGATATAGTCTCGGGTCATTGAGAATCGTGCGGTCGAATGGATCCAGAATGCCAAATTTGTTGAGCTGCTCCCATACGTTCTTTGCTTCAGATCTTGTGTTTATCTGCTTAAGTTGGACGGCACGTGCTATGACATACGCTGAATCAAAAGTCTTCACCTGTCGCTTACGTGCAAGTTCTTGTCCACCGCCGTCATCAATAATTAGTGCAATATTATGATGCGGATTTTGTTGAGACTGTTCTATACAATGGGCGATCGCCATGTATTCTCCAAGGTTCTTAGCAAGTCCACCTTCCTTTGAAAAACGCACACCTGCCCAGCCGCGCACAATCTTGAGTAGAGTCGGTGGTTCTTCAAGAATGTGGATACGATTGCTTGAAATTAGCGTATTCCATGTGAGGCTTCCACAACTAAATTGCCTATCTGTGAGCTTGCGTTCCATTTCGTCAGCAACTGCCTGGGGAACATATATAACTCTTTGGGGGTCGAAGTTTATTAGCAATGTTTCATTGTTCGAGCATATAAAACATAGAAGAACGCTCGTATCTGCAATGATGAAAGAACTCCGACTGCTCATGTGTGTTCTTCCTCTAATCAGCCGAAGAAGTCGTTCAGCTCGTCAAAAGGATGCGTGTCTCGTGGCGCATGTTTCTGAGGTGTGGAGCTATCAATTTCCATAGCTTCAGCAATTTCCTTTTGAATTTCATCAACATCTTTTCCTCGCGCTGTTGCAACAGCTCCAATCGATACGAGTCCATGGCGATAGGCGTTAGTTGCATCCAGAACTAGCTGAGGAGATGGGAAAAACTTCTGGGATATTTCACAGTCAATATCAAATTCTTCGCGCCAACCGAATCGCGAAGCAAGTGTTCGCGTTGATATTTTGTAAAATTCGTCAGATTGTATTTGGTTGATGATCCCTGCATCTTTAAGTTGTATAGCGGCAACGTGTGGTGTCACTTTGAATGTGCGCACAACATGAGAGAGATCCTCGATTGTGACCTTGGTTGTGCTGTCAAAATGACTATGTAGAGCAGTAATTGGGCATAATAGATGTCTAGCAAAAGAATGTGCTCGTGTTTCCTCGGGACTCTGTGATTGGCATTCAAATATCTCCGTAGAAGGTGACAAATCACCGGCGACTATATGTCCAATTTCGTGTGCGATGCTGAACCGTTGGCGATACGCATTATTAGTGGTGTTTATTCCGATCGTCATTAATCCCGATTGTGGATCAGAAATCGTAAGCGCATCAGTGTTGTCACCTAATGGCAACACAATAATATCTACACTAATAAATTTGACTGCATCAAAAACGTTTAGAAGCGGCCCAGTCCCAAGACTGTGTATGTTACGAAAATTCTCCGCTAACACTCTGCCTTCTATTGAAGGCGAAACGTTTTTATTTGCCATATAAAACTACCTTTAGTGACAATCATTAACTTGGTTGAGTGTGATCCTCAGCTGCAGATATGGAAGAAGTGCATCGCGGGCAGACTTCAAATCTGGATTGCTGGTTGAACGAGCAACATAGCGAACCCGATCACTGAGTTTATGCTCATCAATCAGTTCATCAATACTCACACCAAGTGCCCAACTCAAAGCCAATAATTCAGAGGCAGTCGGAAGCTTTGTTCCTTTTTCAAGGCGGCAAATTCCCGATTGTGAAATGACGTTATCAAGCTGTTGTGCTAAGTCGCGACCGGAAAGATTGCGCTGCTCACGGATCTCCCGTAAGCGGCTTCCAAAATCATCTGGAATCATAGTGAATCACCTTGCTTTCTTTCTGATTCAAGAATACGCGCATGCGGAATCTTGGCGCAATATGATTTAGAAAACTTCTCCCGCCCCCAATTTAGAGGCGTGAGTACGGTGCGATATTTGATATGCGTGATGTTTTGTTTCAGTCCAAACAAGCAGCAGGAAGCACGAACGTACGTAACGTGTCGAAAGCCTCGTTGACGACGCCGTCGTCAGAAATGCTCGTGGCGCCTTTGGCAAATACTTCCCGCGCGTCGTCGAGAATCTGCTCCATCGTGGGCGTGATTGGGCGCGGACGCTGCGGGAACACCAATTCGCCGTTTTGGTCGTAGGCGAGCTGGTTGAGATGGAGGGAATGGTCTTCGCCGAGGTCGCGATGGCGCCACACGCCGGTTTGGGTATTGAAACGATAATCGGGCAGGAGACGCCAGCCGTGTTCACCTACCATACGCACTGCTTCAATAATGAAATCCGCCGTGGCCTCATCGATAAAATAATTGAAACCTAGGCGTGCCCAACCGGGCTTGATACCTTCATAACCTGTGGTAATAAGTTCCTCAAAACGTGGCGTGAGGGATTCGTCGATCCCGAGAAGGCGGTGTCCGTATGGGCCAGCGCACGAACAGCCGCCGCGTGCTTGGATACCGAAAAGGTCGTTGAGCAGGGCAACTGTGAATCCGTGGTGGAGCGCGTTTCCCTGTGGATCACGAGCCACAAAAGAAATGATTGGAAGTCGTGGCACGTCGAGCGGGCCGAGGATGCAAATTCCTGACTCTTTGTTCCATACACGCAGCGCCTGCTGTAGAAACTCTTGTTCGCGTTCATGGATTTCATGCACTCCAACGGCTTGCTTGAGCTGCATGACGAGTCCAGCACGGATTGACTCCACAATTGCCGGTGTGCCTGCTTCTTCGCGGTGAATGATGTCGGCGAGGTAATCGTGATCGCGCGGGCCAACATAAGCAACTGTGCCACCGCCTGGCACAACAGGTACGCGATTCTTGACGAGTTCATTTCGCACCGCCAAAATTCCGGGAGTTCCTGGCCCACCTACAAATTTGTGCGGGCTAAAGAAAATTGCGTCGGCATAGGCAGCGGGACCCTCGGCGCACGCAGTCATATCGAGGCTAATATACGGCGCGCAAGCTGCGTAATCGAAGAACGCGAGCGCTTCATGTTTGTGGAGTAGCTCAGCTATTGCGTGTACGTCACTGAGGATTCCCGACACATTCGAGGCGGCCGAGAATGAGCCAATCTTGAGTGGTCGATCACCGTATTTCTCGAGTTCTTCAGCGAGGTGGGTGAGATCGATTCGCCCAGCACAGTCTTCCCGAATGGCGACGACGGTGGCAATTGATTCGCGCCACGGAAGTTCGTTGGAATGATGTTCGTAGGGGCCGACGAACACAACTGGGCGTTCGGCGTCAGGAATATGTTGGGAAAGTTGGTAACGATCCTCCAGAACGCTGGGGATACGCAGCCCCAATATGCCGATGAGCTTGTCGATGGCCGCGGTTGCGCCTGCACCGGTGAAAATGACGCTCACATCTGCGCTGCCGCCAAGAGCTGCGGAAATGATACTGCGAGAATTTTCGCGAAACTGCATTGTTTGCGCACCGGTGCTCGAGGTTTCGGTGTGAGTATTGGCGTACCACGGAAGCACGTGGTCCTTAATGAAATCCTCAATGAACGTGAGGCTGCGGCCCGATGCAGTGTAATCGGCATAAATGAGCGGACGTACGCCGTACGGGCTTTCGATTGGCTCGCCGTCGCCAATCACTGACCTGCGGATATTGAGCAGTAGCGCGTCGATAGACGAAACTCGGATTGGTGAGCTGTGCTGCGTGAGCTTTTGGTTGTTCATGAGATTCCTTGTGTCATTGATTCAATAAAGTTTCGGAAGAATGGTAGATCCCAACCAACGACACCGCGACGCCGTTCGCCGATAATGCCCGCGTCGATAAGGCGCCGACGATATTTTCCCACTTGGGCGCTTGACCAGTTTAGCCTTGTGGTTATATCGGAAATTGCGCTTTCGTTGGCATCAGGTAGCATAGCTTCGAGGAACTTAATATCGCTTGGCGAGAGTTCGTTGTATGTAGTGCGTAGAATCCGGTCTTCCATTTCTACTTGAGCAATTCTCACGCCTTGTTGAACATCTTCCAAGGTAATTTCTACTTGGGTGGGGGAGATATCCCACGCCCGAAAGCCGACTAGTTGGAGGAGGTAGGCGAAGCCGCCGATATTAGAAACGGCGCAGGTGAGAGCCTCGTCGGATATTGTACGCCCGCCGTCGTTAATTGTTTTGAGAAGAGTTGAACGCACATCGAAGTCTGGGATGTTTCCTAATTTATGGATATTGGCACGACGTACGAATGAGGCTGATTTACTGCTAAGTAGCTGGGAAACTGCTTGTGGTAGGCCGGCCATGATCAGCGCTACTCGCCGATTCTCACGCACGAAATGTTGATACACTGCCGCGAGCTCGATCATCTCGTCGAGAGTGGGATCGATTTCGTCGACAGTAATGAGCAGCCCTGAGCTAAACTGTTCGAGAGCGTCGAGTAACTGAGTCATCCGGCTTCGCCAGTTTGAAAGCGGAGTTTGCTCGTTAGTGAATTCGACTTCGACGAGTTTGGGGATGCCGAGCTTTTTGATGCGCGCTGTAGTTTTGGTGTCGGAAATTAGGTCATTTGCTTGGCGCTTTGCAATTAATTCGATATCGTCAAGCATGCCAGGCAAGGCTGTGGTGCTTGCTGTTATCCATCCGTGTTCAGTAGCAATTCGGGCTGTTTCCGATAAAAGAGTAGTTTTTCCAGTGCCGCGCGCTCCCGAATATATTGCAGTAAGTTCTGGGTGGCGGGAGTTTGAACTAAACGCCCGGTCAATTTGTTGCATCAGGTAGGTGCGGCCAGCTAGGCGATCAGGAGTTTGCCCAAAACTCGGCGTGAACGGGTTGGGAAGTTCTTCCACAGCTAAAGCTCCTAATCGTTGTAGATGTTGTTCTATAAATTGTCTTGTCCCTTACTACAAGTATCGCACATGTTTGGTTAAAAGTGGTTAGTAACGGTTAGTAACAGTTAGCAATGGTTAGGAATGGTTAAAAGTGGTTAGTAACGGTTAGCAAGTGGAAAGTGTCGCTGCTATGAAGTCAATACGGCCGCTGTGATGAGAGTAGCTGTTCTCGCTTCGAAGTATTCACCGCCCAACCTTTAGACTGGGGTACGTGTTGATGAATTTTCCACCGATAACTCGACGTCAGAAACCAGAAGTCCTCGCTCCGGCTGGGAATCTCGAAACTTTGAAAACCGCAATCGACTACGGCGCGGATGCTGTTTACTGTGGTGGACAGGCTTTTGGAATGCGAACGGCACCGAGAAACCTCACGCTCGAAGACTTCGATGAAGGTGTGAAATATGCACACGAACGTGGCGCGCGCCTGTTCGTGACCTGCAATATTTTGCCCACAAGTAGCGAAGTTGCAGATATGAATGCATATATGGCGCAACTTGGCGAGATTGGTGTGGATGCACTTATCGTCTCAGACATCGGTGTGCTCATGGCGGCGCGACAGGTGGCCCCGAACACCGAAATCCATATTTCCACGCAGGCTGGTGTAACGAACTATCAGGCAGCGAATGCGCTCGCGCAGCTTGGAGCTTCACGTGTGGTTTTGGCGCGCGAGCTCGATTTGGCTGCTATACGCGATATTCGAGCTAATGTTTCGCCAGAGTTGGAGATTGAAGCCTTTGTGCACGGCTCGATGTGTATGGCATTTTCGGGTAGATGTTTAATTTCTCAGCATACGACCGGGCGCGATGCGAATCATGGCGATTGTGCGCAATCGTGCCGATGGAAGTATCACGTGGTAGAGGAGAAACGGCCGGGGCAGTTCATTCCGGTCGAGATCACCGATCAGGGCACGTTCTTGTTCAATTCCCAAGATATGAATCTACTCGCACATGTGGACGACGTGCTCGACGCTGGCGTGACCAGCTTGAAGATCGAGGGTCGAGCGAAAGGCGCCTACTATGTTGCAGCGATGGCCAATGCGTATAAATGCGCTGTTAATGAGTATATGGTGCAGCGTGGCTACGAGGATAGTGACGGCAATGTGCTGAAGCCTTTTGATAGCCGCGAAGTTCTTGAGGCTTCCTTAGCGGCACGCGCGGAACGAGCGCTTGAGACGGATAGCATCGGTGGCACAGATAGTATCGGCGGCGCGGATGCGGTAGACGACGCCGGAGCCGCGTTGCGTCCACAAGGTGCAGTTTCTTTGCAAAGTGCCTTGCCAAAGGTGGAATTCCCACAGTGGCTGCTTGAAGAACCGGAAAAAGTTACGCACCGCGAATACTGCACAGGATTCTACTACCCTGAAAAGCCTGCTAGTGAGAACATTGTGTCCGGTGGGTATATCAACACGTGGCGTTGGCTTGGAAACGTGGTTGGTTACGACGCAACTGAACGCCGTCTGCGTATCTATGCGAAAAACAAAATCGCACCAGGAATGGAAATAGAATTTTTGTTCCCGAACCACGCGCCCGTCGTCTACGTTGTGCCTGAACAGGGACTTCAAGACGAACGTGGGCACGCGGTAGCGGAAATTAATCACCCAGCGCATGAGTTTTCGATTCCATGCGACGACGCGATCCCGGCTGGGTCGATGATCCGCGCGCGGATGCGCCAGAATTGATTCGCTGAATTGCTAGAGCAATATGGCGCTTAAAATTGAGTAAACGAAACTCCTATCTTGGGTGTAACTTACAAGGAAATAAAATTATACTTTCGGGTAGTAGATTATTTTTCGGATATTGTGGGTGGAATTTGATAAAAAGGAAGAGAATTTCTCGCTTTGTAGCTCTTTTAAGCTCCGTTGTTGCGTGCTTTACTTTTGTGATGCTTGGCAACCCTAATGTGCAGGCGGCCTCGGAGTTACCTTTCGTTGGTGACTTTGTGTGGGCTGATTACAACGGGGATGGCATTCAAGACGATAACGAGCCAGGCATGCCTGGTATAGAGGTTTCGATATCTACTCTCGACGGGAAGCCTGTTAATGATCTGTTCTCCGGGCCGGTTTCTCCGGTGACCACCGATGACACTGGATTTTATCAGTTTAAAGTTCCAATGACTGACTCCTTTTTGAAGTCTGAACCGGAGTCTTTTCGACTAACATTCACTGCACCGGAAGGATACGCTGCGACCTGGGTGAACGGCAATAGCGTTGCCTCAGGTACGAATACCGTCGAAACTACCATAAACTTCTCTATTGATAACGACTTGGTCGATGTGGGATTTTTCCCCACACCCAAATTAAGTGTCAAGACGACGGATGTCGCCGGACGGTCTGCTCCAGCGTCTTCGCCTCTGCAAGTGGGCGCAGATACACCATCAGTAGATCTTGTACATACAGTTTCGAATGTGGGAGTAGACGATTTGACTCTCACAAAAATGGATTACCGAGTATTGGGAGACATGTCAGGGCAAATTTCCAAAGACTTGAACTGTGACTTCTCAGCGGTAGGTGGACCGGCTGCCGGTACCTCCTTTGATGGGAAGATTGCACCTGGTAAAAGCTTCACATGCACGTCGCAAGTTTCAAATATCAACACGACTGAGACTATTAATGAATTGGCAGTGACGGCGCGTGGTTTCAACACCGGTCGCGATATATCGGCAACAGATCAGTTTCATGCCGTTGTTCCGAGAACTGTTCCTGAAAGTGTTCCAGAAGAACCGATAGCGGCGCCTGTCCCAAATTTGTCGACGCCGGTGCCGCCGCTGCAGGCAACTCCTCCGGTTGGAGCAGGGGTGCCTGCGACGGTGGGGACGCCTTCCACTGCTATTGCTACTGGAGTGGAGCCGCAAGCTGAGCTGAGCAGTGAGCCAGAGCTGGCAAAAACTGGATTTGATGATGGGTTAACGTGGTTGGTTATGGGCGGAATGCTATGTGCGCTCGGATTTGGAGTTAAGCGATTTAGCTTCCGACGACGCTAACCTTTTGTGCATTCATAGCGAACATCGTTATTGGATGCTTACAAGACTTACACAGCCGATTTGTTGAGCATTATTCATGCACGGCGAAAATTGCAGATTCGTGTTGCCTTTGACGAGTCCGGACTGAGAATTTCCTTGAGCTATTCTTTGTGGAAACTTATTCTCCTGTTCGATCCAAGAAATATAAAATTAGTGTACAGATGAAGCGAGGGTGAAGCCTACTCACGGCAGGGCTGCGAAAATAGTGAAAGAAGTGGGTTCACGCAAATTGTTAAATTTATGCGTGAACCCAGTTCTATGAAGTGCTCAGTTTTGGACTTTAAGCCTTTGTATCCCTCAGTTTACTTTGGTGCGGCCATCTTTAAGATTTTGATGCCGGCATCAGCTCCGGTGGTTTCTTGATTTGCGATCACTGTAAATGTGTCGGTGGTGATGCCGTTTGCGTCCACGTGGTTCACAACTTCGGTAGGGGATGGATTTGTAGGAAGAGTGGTCCATCCCATCTGAGCATCAAGAAACGAAGGAAAGGAACCGGTGCCGTTGGGATCGACATTCATATCAGATCCAGGCTTGGTCACGATGGTTCTGCCGGTCTGCGTGTCATAAAACTCTATCGATGCAACTGGAGCGGTTTTGCCAGAGATGAAATAGAAATTCAAGATTGCAGAAGATGATCCAGTGGTTTGAGTCCAAACTTTGTCAAGAATTTTTCCGTTAGTTAAGTGTGCTCGTGCTGCAATTGTTTGCTCTGGAAAAACTTGAATATCATTTGGGGCGGAAGGTGTCGATGTAAGAGTCCAGTACTTCCATTGGGAAGAAATTGAATCTCCCGTATTGCCGAGGATGTCTTTATAGTCGAAGTCGATTTTGTACGTTCCAGGCAGTAACCCATCTGCTTTGAACGACCCGTTTTGAACGTCAATGGCCGTTCCGACTGGTGAGTTTGTGGTTGCATCAATGACTTGTGCCTGTAGTGATGGAACTGGATACATGTCCGCAGTGACATTTTCTAAGTAGTCTTCACCTATCGAAGCTGTTTTGTCGAGAATGCCATTGCCTTTAATGCTCGTTGACCAGTCGCGTTCGTAGAAGACTCGACCTGAGAGCGAACCAGTAGCAGGTGGTGGGACAACCGGATTAGTCGGAGGTGTTGGCGTAGTGCTAGTGTCTGCTGGCTGTGTTGTAGAGGTTTGCGGTGCTGGTGTTGGTTCTGTTGCGGGTGAAGATACGGAGTTGGGCGTGAGTGGCGCCGATGGGCATACGCCGTCTTTTGCTTCTGCAGCATTGGCGATGTTTGGCGTAGCGGCTGTCGTTCCTAGCGTGATGAAAAGTGCCATAGCAACGAGCATTGCCTTTGCTTTTTTCTTGTGGAAGTACAGGGTTGTGCTTCCAATGGCGATCATGATGCACGTAATGGCAATGAGGTTCCAACCGGAAGTATTGCCTGTTTGGGCAAGTGCTGGGATGCAATCCGGATCGAGCATGAACGGTCTCCGTTTCGAATATAAACGCAAATAAATATACGTGGAATATGAGATTTTAAAATTGGATACTTAACATTCAGCACGCAGGTAAACCAATTAATTAACTATATCGGACAATATGGAAATAAACAAATTTTTAATAACCTTTTTATCTCTATATAATAACGGTTGTATAATATCGGACCACCGTGTTATTTGGAGGTTATGGTGGCCAAAACTCGTGCAAAACAACTACTTGTTGTCTCTGTTCTACTTGCTATTTCTTTAGTTCAAAGTGCAATAATTCCATTACCTGCCTATGCTGTGATGCGTAGCGCAATCCCTCTTAGTATGGCGACACTTACGATAGTCGACCAGGGTGACGTCAAGCTCACCAGTAGCGTTGGGTTTGACGGAACAGGGCATGGAACTTCGAGCCAATGTGCCTTATCCTCTATCAATCCTTCTTACACCGGACTTGCAGATAATTCCCCTAATGATGGTTATGTATGTCGCTATGACACTGTTGGCTACAATCTTGACTTCAACGTGGCTGCGTCGACCAGCGAACATATTCTGACAATCGACACCAAAGATATGAATGTCGGAAACACATCCGAAAAAATGTCATTCTGTACTGCCGACGGAACGACTGGTATGACTGCTTCTATATCGGGGAGCGTGTGTACATTAAAATTTCCTGCTGGTAGCTCGTATAGCGGCACTCTAAAGCTCAACGTGACGCCACCCGCAACCGGCACCACATTGGCTCCTGTCATCACCACCACTGTAGACGGTGCGACGCCACTGGTTAACATGCTTGAAGAAGTAAAAGTTCTAGATGCTATTTTCCCAGATGCGCGTCTACGTAACTCTCCAGACAAGATTGTCACAATCGGTGGCCAGAACTATTTAGAGTATGACATCAGCGTGAATATAGGAGATAGTGCAGTTCGCGGAACTGCTCCGATCGTGGGAAATAGCAGAAATTTCACGAGAGACCGGAACAAAGTGGCGGCTAATCTCGAGGTAGATTTTTCGATGCTGCCAGCTGGCACGCAGATTACGGCTCCGTCAGGGTGGACGCCTACAGCCACCAACAAATACGGTTTAAGTGTATCCTCAATAGGATCGATGATTGATGCAGGCACTTCAAATCTCCCTGCGTTCAAAATCCAGATTCCCGTTGACCCATCGTGGAATGGCGTCCAAACATGGGCTCCGAATATCTCAAAGGCAGAGTTTACTGCAGATTCCTCACAGTATTTAGTAACCGCCCAGAATGCTGGATTTGCCCCTGATGCAGGAATCGGAAATCCAGACGGGACGGCATCGCCTTGGAATATGCCCGTATATTCGTGGGATTCCTATCAGTACTTGCCCAATAACAACTATGTTCACTTAACTAAGGATTTCTCTCCGGCAGGCGTATTATTCGACCACAATCTGCGCGTAACGAACAATGCTACGTACGACATGATTGAGGCCTATCCTAAGCAAGTTACGACTACAAGCAGAGCTTTTTGGGACGTGCTTTATCTACGTGCGAGCCTATATAATCCAACAGGATCCATTACCATGACGTCCGGTTGGCACAGATCACTCGCGGAACTTAAAGCCGCTGGTGACACGAACGGTGTTGTTGCACAGTGGGATTCAAATCGTCAGCCGGAGATATGGCAAGCTACTTCCACAGGCTGGCAAAAATATACAGGATCTTACAGCTTAGAGTACACAGCGGATCAGCCTTCGTCCACAGCGACTTGGGTAACTGATCCTACGCAAATTAGCGGCGGTCCGCGGGGTGCGCGTGTTGTTTTACCACCACAAAGTCTTGTTGGTGACGGTACGGACTCATTTCGAGTAGCGTTTCCCTTAAAGACCACAACTAGTGCAGATTATTCGAGTTGGCCGGCCCCTACAGTCGGATTCTTGAAGGCAGACTTACACATCGCCCTACAACCCGACGGTTCTGGAACAGCCACGTCTGGGAGCGATTACGCCGAACTCGATGTAGTGGCACCGAGTTTCGATCTAACTGATTCCTTGTCCCTAAATGGAACTAATGCTGCCACAGGTAACGTCGCTGCGGGTTCTTCAACAAGCCTATTCAGTTCCTTCTCGGTTGTTCCCCAAAAAATTGCGTCGCCTCAAGACTATCGAGCGATTACAAATGTGGAGATATCGAGCTGTGCTCAATCGGTGACTGCTGATGTGAACAGCGGCTATGTTTTGACACAGAAGGCAGATTTCGGACCGGATGGCTTGGCATGCACAGCAGATGATGTTAACGGTTGGATCTTTTCGAAAACCACTGAGGGAACCGCAAGTGAAGGCCAGATCATTCCAATTCAAGGCACGTTTAATGTTAAAGTAGCCGACTTGGCTCCTTCTGGATCTTCAGTTGCTTTTAAACATAATATTTCGGTTGAATACACTTCTGTCGAGGGGCAGAAAGTAACTCAGATAAACCAAATCGCACGTGCCATTACAATTCCGGCTGTGGTAAGCCAAACTAAGACGGTGAAACAGAGCCGTATTGAAACTGGCGACCAAGTCGACTGGTCATTAGCGATTTCAAACGGTACAGCGAGCGCGCTCACAGATTTCGAATTCATCGACATACTTCCTTATGACGGTGATGCGCGTGGGACGAAAACTTCGGTGGCATTTAGTAACGTGCGTGTTTCCGCACCGGCTGGTGTAAAGATTTATGTTACGAACGCGGATCCTAGAACTCTTTCGGAAAATACCGCCGATCCGATGAATGATCCGAGTCAGCCAATCTGGTGTCTATATGGTTCTGCTTCATGCCCAGCTGGTGGTAAGTACACGGCGATTTACGGTTATATCGCATCGCTAGATGCCGGAGCTGTTCAGGGCGTGCAAATCTCGGTGGATACACCGGGAGCCAAAGCTAATGATGTGCTGATGAATAATATTGGCATTTCTACAACTCCGAGCCTCCCGCAGCCACTCGACAAAACAGTTCCGGTACGAGTGGACGTTGTTGCTTCGTCAATCGCGGGCGTCCTGTTTGAAGATTTTAATAAGAACGGGACTCGGGATTCAGGTGAACCCTTGGCTCAAAATGTAACTTTCATTCTGCAAGATGCGCTGGGTCATGAAATAGCTCGAAAAGCGAGTGCTGACGGCACCTATCTATTTGATCAGTTGCATTCTGGGATCTACCGAGTGGAAGTCGCAGATATCCCAGCAGGAGCGGAGTACACCTTCAGTTATCCGGATAAGAAGTTTCCTAACGCCGTTAATAATGCATCAGTGACACTTCCCGTAGAGTCGAATTTGACGAATGTCGATTTTGGAATTGCCTCTACTCCAACATTGTCACTCGTCAAAGAAGCTAAGCTTAACAATAAAGATAGCGATGCGAATTTGGGTGATAAAGGTGAGACGATTACCTATACATTCAAACTAACAAATGGACCTGTTCCAGTGAATAAGCTTCGTGTTTCGAAAGAAACTTTGCTGGTCGGCAATACTACTGCAGAAAATTCTGGAATTGCCATTACATGCGATAAAACAAGCTTAGCTGCGTACGAAACAGTAACCTGTCGTGCATCCCGCGACTATGTAATTCTCCAAAGTGATGTTGAAGCAGGAAAAATAAACAACACAGCGCAATTTGTGGCTGAAAGTGTTGCCGGCTCTGTGACCTCGAACGAATCGAGTCAATCAATTCCGACCGACCAACAAAAAGGTATTAGCCTTGCAAAGAGGTCTGAGCTTCATGAGCTTTCTGGAACCCAAGATGGCAAAGCTGTTCCGGGCGATACGATCACTTACTACTTTGATGTAACGAACACAGGCACAGTTGAGCTACGTGACATTCGTGTCGAAGATCAATTGCTCAGCGGTGTGGCTATTTCCGTGACATGCCCATCAAACGTTCTTGCCCCAGGAGCAACACTTACCTGTCAGTCAGTTTCCGATTATCGAGTTACTCAAGCGGATGTTGATAAAGGCCAGGACATTCACAACACAGCAGTTGCGCACGGAACTTCTCCCGTATTTCCGGGTGAAGATATCAAGTCGGACCCTAGTTCAACTGATACTCCGACTGATCGATCCTCTGGCTTGTCGCTTGTCAAAAAAGCGCTTCTGAATGACGTGAATGGAAATCAGAAAGCGGACAAGGGCGAAACAATCCTCTTTGAGTTCACGGTTCGTAACACTGGTGCTTTGACGCTCGATCCGATAGCTATTGACGATCCTATGTTGAAAAATGCCGGGGTGTCGGTGACATGTGCACCATCTTCTTTGGCGGCAGGAGCGTCAGTTGTATGTAAGTCGGGCGCTTATACGGTTACGCAAGCGGATGTTGATCGTGGGCTAGTGTTTAACGAAGCGACAGCTCACGGAACCACTCCAAATCTTCCTAACGATCCACCGAAAGACGTAGTGTCGAATCCGTCAAACACGTCTACGCCAACTGCTCGTGATCCAAAGGCGACGCTAGATAAACGTGCAGTTCTGCAAGATCTGGATGCAGATAATCTCGCAGATAAGGGTGAGAAGATTGTTTTCTACTTTGACATCCGTAACACTGGCAATGTGACTCTAGAAAAGCTTGCGGTTACCGACGACATGCTTTCGAAAGTATTGCCTAGTGCTGTGAACGTGACTTGTCCGAACGTGAGCTTGGAACCTGGTGGTCTGGCGACGTGTGAGTCTGAGCCTTACGTCGTCACACAAGCTGATGCCGATGCTGGAAAGGTTGCCAATGTGGCAACGGCGTCGGGACAGACTCCTGCAGTTCCGAATTTTCCGTCCACAAGCGTGACGACCCCGCCCGATTCCACGGAGACGCCGACTGATTCTGCTGCGAAGATAACTTTGCTTAAGAAGGCAAAACTCAATGAGTCTGATGGTGATGGTTTCGGTCGCAAGGGTGACTCGATTGTGTTCACTTTTGAAGTTACGAACACTGGTTCAGTAACTTTGCATGACATTACTATCCAAGACCAATTCTTGGCAGGTCGGCTCGTGACAGCGATTACCTGTCCACAAGGTGATCTTCCTGTGGGTGCAACCATTACGTGTACATCCGCGCCACTTCCTGTAGAACAGGTAGATGTGGATAACGGATCTGTCGACAACAAGGCCACAGCCACGGGAATTACCCCAAATGGAACGCCAACAATATCGAATGAATCGTCTACCCATACGCCTATGCTTTCCACAACAGGCTTGTCCTTGGCGAAGCATGCAGAGTTGAAAGATGGCAACGGAAATCAACTTGCAGATAAAGGTGAAACTATTATCTATTCGTTTACTATCAAGAACTCGGGCGTGGTAACGATTTCTGATGTTAAAGTAAATGATTCGATGCTGGCGGCGCTTCCGGTTCCATTAGCTGTGGTATGTGACAAGACAACTTTGGCGCCAGAAGAAACGACGCGGTGTGAAGCAGAACCGTATGTCGTGACTCAGGATGATGTGGATGCACGCAATGTGCACAATTCAGCGGTAGCTACGGCGAACGACCCCAAGGGTAATCCCGTTCCGCCGAGTCCGCCATCCACCACGGACACTCCAACTAACAGTGAGCCAAAAATTACACTGAAGAAGTACGCGAAGTTGGAAGATGCTAATGGAAATGCTTTGGCAGACCAAGATGAGATAATCAACTTCGAGTTTGTAGTTGAAAATGTTGGCACGATGAAAGTCACGAAAGTGGCAATTACAGATGACATGCTTGCAAAGGCTGTGAACCCATCAGTTGTTGTGTCGTGCCCTGATAAAGTGCTTCTTCCGGGTGAGGAGGTGACGTGTAGTGCATCTCCTTACAAGGTGACAAAACAGGATGTTGAACGTGGCAAGGTATATAACCTTGCAACCGCAGATGCAACAACTGTTCCACCGGCTGGGACAACTCCTTCTCCTGTGCCACAAACGCCTCCTTCTACAACGGAAACACCAACTAATAGTGTGGCGAAGATTGATTTGGTAAAGGAAGCGATTCTAGACGACGAAGATGGTGACGCAAAGGCCGATCTAGGAGAGATGATCACTTACACGTTCAAAGTAACCAATGTCGGAACACTGGATATTTCGAACACCACAATCGACGATATTTTGCTGGAGCAAAATAATCTTGCAGTCAAATGTCCAGAAGTGGTTCTAGGTGTCGGGGAAACCATCGAGTGCGTGTCTGAACCGTACACAGTGACGCAAGACGACGTCGACCGCGGGGAAGTCAAAAACATCGCCACGGCGATTGGAAATCCACCCCCAGCTGACAGCAACAATCCGCGGCCACCAGTTTCGTCACCGCCGTCAAATACAAAGACTCCAACAGATTCCGTTGCTAAAATTGCCTTGGAAAAACAGGGCGTGCTCAACGACGTGAATCATAACGGAGGCGCTGATCGTCATGAAACTGTCAACTACAGTTTCGTGGTGACGAATGTCGGCTCGATGACAGTAGACAACATATGGATTGAAGACAAGAAACTAGCCGATGAGGGTATTTCCATCCATTGTCCGCATGGCGGATTGCTGCCTGGTCATTCGGTGACGTGTATTGCGGATCCGTATGTTGTGAAACGCGAAGAAGTGGATGCAAAGCGTGTGTACAACATCGCTGTGGCAAAGGGAAAGGTCGTTGTGCCGCCACCAGCTCCGGGCTTGCCTGATTCGATTTCGATTCCGTTGTTTTCGAATGGCACAGAGGTAGTCTCGAATCCCGACGACGTCGTGCACCCAGTGGTTGCGCCGTCGTTCCCTGAACCTGGCGATCCGGATTATGTTCCACTTGTTCTTGATGATCCGCAGGGTCTTGCCAAGACTGGAAGCTCATTGCCTATATGGATGGTGATGACGGCGATCTTGAGCGTGCTTGCTGGAGGTTGCGTATTAGTAGTGCGTCGTCGCCGCTTGGACTGAACGAGGCATTAGCAAGAACTGCACTACAAAATGGCTGAGCTTTTTGTGAAAACATCTGAATAATGTGCATTCCCACGAGATAGCTCAGTGAATAGAAGTTGGGCGACGCGGTTAATCCACGTCGCCCAACTTCTACGTGATGTGAGCACTTTTTAGGGTTAAAGGCCAGAATGTGTGTCTGTGGACTGAACACTAGCTATTCTAAGTGTCCGTAGGGATAGGCCTTAAAACGATTTGTTTTGTGTGCGGGCAGTTTGTGTTCGCCCCGTCCTGAAGCAGCTGTAACGCAGCTTAAATTCATATTCCGTATATATGCGTTCATGGAACTTTATTTATTTTATGTAGGTTTATTGGATCTTGATAAACCTACATAAAATAAATAAACTTGTTGTATGGATCCACGAACAAACCCGTATACGCCAAATGCTGGAGCTCGACCGCAAGTGTTAGTTGGCCGTGATGATCAGCTTGAACTTTTCGATATTCTCTTGGCACGCTTGCAGCGAGGCCGTACGGAACAATCGATGATTATCACTGGTCTTAGAGGTGTTGGTAAAACTGTTTTGCTTGGTCAATTCCGAATGAAGGCTTTGGAGCAACGTTGGGTTGTTGTGGAACTTGAAGCGCAGAAACATAATGACCGAGATTTTCGTCGAGATATTGCAGCTCGTATGAGGACGGCGCTTTTCGAACTCGCACCTGGGAGAAAATGGTCGGAAGGGCTTAAGCATGCGGCACAGGTGCTCAAGAATTTTAATTTTACTGTAAGTGATACTGGATCAATGAGCTTTGGGTTCGATGTCGATTCTCTTGATGGTTATGCCGACCACGGAGACTTGACGATGGATCTTGCTGACTTGTTTATCGCGGTTGGTGAAGCTGCAAAAGAGAATAAGCGAGGAGTGGTGCTTCTCTTTGATGAAGTGCAGTTTCTCGCAGCAGATCAGCTTGAAGCGTTAATTCAAGCTTTACACAAGTGTGTCCAGAGAGAGCTTCCTATTACCTTTGTGGGTGCTGGGTTGCCTCAGATTGCTGAACTTGCGGGAGATGCAAAGTCTTACGCCGAGCGGTTATTTAAGTTTCCGAATATTAAAGAGTTGTCATACATGGATGCCAAACAAGCTCTCAAGCTTCCTGCAGAAGAAGAGGGTGTAAAATTTGATGAGGATGCATTAGATCGAGCCGTTGAAATTTCGGGTGCATATCCATATTTCCTTCAAGAATTGGGATATGCGGTGTGGTCTATTGCAGATGGTGACAATATTACGATCGCTGACATTGACCAAGTAATTCCGCGGTATGAAAGTAAACTAGATGAATCGTTTTTTAGAGTCCGTCTTGATCGGGCAACTGAGCTTCAACGTGCATACATGAGAGCAATGGCGGAGTTGGGAGCGGGTCCACAAAAAGCTGCCGATGTTGCCGAAGTTATGGGACGGAGTTCGCAAAATCTAGCTCCAGTTCGAAAATCGCTCATTGATATGGGGCTGCTGTATGCACCTGATCACGGATATGCTAGTTTTACTGTTCCGCATTTTGATCAGTTCCTTAAAAGAGCTATGCCTGAGCTAGTTGTTCCCCCTGTGCGATCCAAGAAATATAAATGATCTACGCGTGGATATGGAAAACGCATTATCTTGAAGGCTTTCACCTTTTAATTTCACAAGCTCATTTAATTATGTAGCGTTATCAGAATAGGTGAATGTGTCGCGATGTTGCCGATCTTCCTACCTAGCTGACTAGTTGCTAGGAACTCTATATGTCATACGAAATTGACTGAGAACCGAGTAAATCGAATAAGTGACTTCGCTCCGAGATATCTGCCAAAAACATTGCTAAGGTGATGTTAGCCGCGTGCCCGATAACGCCGGTAAATGTTACTCATTTTTGTGCCGGCAATTATGAGAGCGCACCACAGGGAAACAAGCAGTGCAAGACCAGCTCCTGGAGCAAAACCAATTGCTGAAAGGATGAACGCAAAAACGGCAGCAACAAGCATTATTTTGGATGTAAGTTTATTGTTCATGGTTTTCCTTGGTTTCTTGATTCCGTGCCGTGATTTCTTCAATGAAATGCAGCTGCCAAGATGCTCAATGCTAAGGCGATCAGCGTCGCGGCAACTCCGTGCACAACAAATTACTTGAAAGAATTGTACCACGGTAGCTTTCGTGCGAATAGCAGTATGCTCAGTACCGGTTCAGTACCGTTTTGCCGAAAGGTGGAAAACAGCAAAAAGATTATCGCTTAGTTTAGGCGGTTCTTCTGTGCCATCATATAGCGCCGACCGCGCGGGGCTGATCCCGCATGCGAATCGTCCTGGCTTAACTAGTCAATACGGAAGTCATTTCTCTCCAGTCACATTGCATTAAATTGGATGCCGGAACGCCTGAATTTGTCTCGCGTATTGATTTTGCGTGAGACGGGGGCTGGTGCAACCTAGTTATATATTGTAATAAACATATCCCGACATGGATAGTGTGTGAGGTCTTCCCTAAGTTAAGCAATTCTCGGGGCATCGCGCGTATATAGCGCGATGAGTAAACCAGCGCCTAAGTTAGAGCACAACAAAGCACAACTAACTTTGAGCCAACAACAAAGAGTTCGCCCCAGGAATAAAAACAGCCTGTTTCAGCCACTAAAACCAGCTTTATGCCAACCGATAAATAATCTGAGCGGGTGACGGGAGTCGAACCCGCCTCTGCAGCTTGGGAAGCTGCCGTTCTACCGATGAACTACACCCGCGAACGCGTTTGCGTGCCAGTAAATCTTATTCCATCCACGTGCGAAGATTCAATTCTGCGCAGCACGCGTCATGTCCCTTCAATTCTGCACAGCGCACGTCGCTTTCCATCTCACTACGCACTTACCGCGCACTAACTGCGGCCTCACTCCACGTTCACTGCGCACCTATCCGCCAAGCATGCTCGGTGTCCCCAGTGTCGACGCCGAAAGCGCTGTATTCGCCAAGCTCACCAAACCATTGGGCTCCTTCGCGTCCACAAACCACTAGGGCTGTTGAAGCTATCTCTGCCACTCCGGCGTCGGGCCCGATCACTGTGGCAGAGCGTGCGCGCAATCCGTTTGCGCCAAACGGATTCACGATATGCATTCCGCGCTCGTAAGTGCCCGACGTCGTAATCGCTGCGTTCGTGACCTCGAAACTTGCCGCGATCGCGCTGGCGTCGTCGGGATGCCGCACGCCGATCCGCCACGGTACGAGCGTGCTTTCTGCCTTCGACTCCCCGCCAACGCCGTACAGCCCTGCCTCACCGACCAGCTCACCAGTACCACCCGTCTCAGTAGCCACACTGTCGCCAGCTACTCCCGCATATCCGCGATTGACGACGTCTCCACCTGCGTTAACACTGAAATTGTGTATCCCATGCTCGCCCAAAATGAGCGCCATTTTCTCGGCAGCCCATCCTTTGACGTAGCCCGACGGGTCAAAACCTCCTGGTACAGCCCATGGATCGAAAGTGCCCTGAGTGGCTACCTTTCCCCATTCGCAGGCTTCGATCACCTCAAGCAGCATGGCGTCGGCGCGATTATGCCGGTTGAGTTCGTAGCGTTTGCGCCAACCGCTGCGATACGCGGTAACGGCGGAATCGTAGCGGAAAGTAGACAGCGTTGCATCGACGTCGTGCATGAAATCGACGCATCGCGCAAACGCTCGGTCAATCTGCGAATCCGCTGGTAGTTCGCTACTAGGTAGCTCTCGCACATCGATCGTCACCACGGTACCCCAGATGTCTTCGCGGTGCCTACGCGCTCGCGTGTTCGCCTGAAAAAGTTCAACATTCATAGCACAATTTCGATTTCCGTCGCTTGTCTCCAGTTAATCAACGTTCCAATTAATTAATGCCAGCCTGATCCAAAGCTGCCTGCAGCGATTGCTTGAACGCTTTCACGCTGTACGTAGCGCCGGAAATACCCGACACTTGTGCCGACTGCTTCTGCAACGCCTCTTCCACGAGAGTTGGCATTGCCCGGCTGTTGATATGCTGCGATTCGTGGTCGCCAGGAACTTTCAACACCTTGATGTCGGTGATTTTTCCGTTGTTAACCCACGCACGGACCTGTGTGGTTCCGTATTTATTGCGTGCGGTACCTTCGTAGGCGGTGCCTTGTGCCGAGCTGGTGGACGACGACGCCGAACCGGACGATGACGAACCAGACGACGAACCGGACGATGACACTGTCGAGTTGTTCGCGCTGGTGCTCGCCTTCTGTGCGGATTTCGTTGTGGATTGCCCAGCATTTGCACCAACCGTTGTTCCGGGGTCTTGCTCTGCCTGAGCAAAAGCGTCTGGTCCTTGGTCTGGTCCTTGAGAGTTTTGAACGAGCTGCAGAACCGGGTGGGAGGCAAGTACGCCGAGCGTGCCAAGCAAAGTTGCACTTCCAATAGCGATGCCTTTTCGTGTTGCTTTCATGATGTTTTCCTATCTTGTTAAGTCGTGGAGTTTGTGTGAATTGAGTGTGAATGCTCGGGAGTGCGTTCGAGTTTCGAAGACTTGCTGAACGCTAGTGCAAGTTGTCTAGATTTCCGGTTTCGTACCGTTTGCTCTGATACGTACCGTCCACAGCGCTCTTACCAGTCGAAATGCTCGATGTGGACGTTTTCAGCGGGGGTGCCAAGCTTTTTGAACGCTCCGTGAACGGTTTCGTTAAAGGCATTTGGGCCGCAAATATATACCGCGGCGTTGCGCACGTCGCCAAGCAGTGTGCCTAACATCTGCGAATCCATCGGGTAAATGGCGCGCGAACCAGGAAGAATATGCACACGAACGTATGGAATTTCTTCCAACGCTTCGAGATCTGCCCGAAGTGCAACTTCTGCATTGTTTGACACGCGATACACCAGGTCAACTGGTTGCTTATCGGCAATAGCCCGTGCCAACGAGATGATTGGGGAAATCCCAATTCCACCGGCAATCAGCACCGTGCGCTTCGTATCGCGCGAATGTGCATCAGTGGAAGCGCCATAAGGACCTTCAATATAAGCGCGCGTACCAGGCTTTATGCTCGCAAGCGCGCCTGAAGCATCGCCCAAATTCTTGACGCTGATTCTCATCCGGTCATTAACGGGCGTTCCCGACACTGAATATGGGTGGGATTCGTAGGCCAAGCCTGGAGCATCGAATCGCCAATTGAAGAACTGTCCAGGTGCAACTTTGAGCTTACGCAACTGGGAGCCGCGTACGACCACGGAAACGACGTCGTCGCTCTCACGGATCACCTTCTCAACAGTGAGCTTGTGCTTACGTGAACGCAGGTAAGGCACAGCAACGCGGTACCACGCGATCATGCCAAAGACGACGCCGTAGCACGCTGCCCACAGCACCTTGCCGAAGCCGTCTGCGAACGGTCCACCAATTTCGACTTGGTGGAGGAAAGAGAACGCGACTGCAAGATACATGTAGAGATGAATCGTCCACCACGTTTCGTGCTTGAGGTGCTTGCGTGCGCGATTCCACGACGTTATTCCAGCGACGAAGAAAAGGATTAAGCCGATGAGTGCGGCAAATACCCATTCCATTGTGAGTACGTCGTTCCACAGAGCGCTAAACCAGCCGCTGATAGCCGAGAAACCGCCCGCGGCGTCGAGCACAACCAGAAAAACGTGTGCAATAATCAGCCACAATGCCCATGGGGCGTAACGCTTGTGCCATACAACGAGTCGATCTTGACCGTAAGCACGCTCAATAATCGGAAGACGTGATATGAGCAGCAACATGATGAGAATGCCGTAGCTACCAACAACTGCGGCGAGCACCGACATATTGTAAATCCATGTCCCGCTCGCGCTCGCGAGATTGAGGAGAGTGAGGCCGAGTAGGATGCCGCCGATTAGTCCGACGCCGCACAGAGCCAGTAGCGCACGGCGGTCGAGTCGCCGGGTATCACGTTTCGTTTTCATGAAATCAATTAGAGAATGGCAGACTCTGGCAACCCTAGGAGTTTTCTGGGAGTTATCTGGACGTGATTGTCTTATTGGGGGTCTTATTGAGAATTGGGCGGATGGTTGTCTCGGTTCGTCAGGGAAATGCCGTGCTTGTCGTGGCAGTGTTTGTTGGCGATAAGGGGTTCCTAAGATGGGAATGTGGCATGTGGCACAGTTGGTCGGTGGCCTATTCTTTGACCGTTATTGTCGATTCGCGGGTGTTCATGACACAATTTAAGGGTGTTACTTTCAGATCGTGATATCCGTACCGCTGTTGCAAACGAACGTATTGCGCTAGATCCGTGGGATCCGCAAATGATCCAGCCTTCCTCGGTCGATGTTCATTTGGATCGCTATTTCTTGCTGTTCAATAACCATCGTTACGATGTGATCGACCCAGCTGCTGATCAGTCCGATTTGACCACGCGGATCGAAGTTCCCGCAGATGGTTCTTTCGTACTGCATCCTGGCGAATTTGTACTCGGTGCAACCTTTGAGCAGGTCACACTAGCGGACGACATCGCTGCGCGGCTTGAGGGCAAATCCTCGCTCGGTCGACTCGGATTGCTCACTCACTCAACTGCGGGATTCATTGATCCTGGTTTTTCTGGACATGTAACTCTTGAGCTCTCGAATACCGCAACTATGCCGATTAAGCTCTATCCGGGCATGAAGGTGGGGCAGCTGTGCTTCTTCCAGCTTTCCTCCGCGGCTGAGCGGCCGTACGGTCAAGGCGCAACAGGATCGCGTTATCAAGGTCAACGTGGGCCAACTGCTTCGCGCTCGCACTTGAACTTTCACCGAATCGACGTTTCGCGCGAGCTTTGAGCTCGCCGTGCTGATGCCTCTAGCTATGAGACTCGCCGTGCGCTAGCCATGTGCCATTGCCGCGCGCTTTGAGCTGATAGCTCAAACTCTCGAATGGTGCAGCATCGTTCCGATAAACTAATAGCGACGCCTTGTGCTGAATGCTAGGAATTACGCTGGTTTCTAGGGCTCGCACCTCGTGGGTGCCACTGTGTAGTGTCGCGAACTTACTGCGCACTAACTACAAGGATTAAACCTCTCAAAATGGCACTTGCGAGTATTAACTGTTGCTATCTTGGAGGACAATGCTCGCACTGCTGACGCTATACGTGGTAACCGTTCTTTTTGCACCTATCGTTATGCGTCGTGGTCGGCTCGGCTTTCTGATATTGGCAGCGGTTTCAGCCGCATCTTTTCTTTACGTCGCAAGCTGTTATGACGACGTCGTACGCGGTGCGTTCCCAACGAGCAGTTTGGCGTGGGCGCCCCAACTAGGCTTCGTACTCAGTTTTCGGCTTGATCAGTTATCGTTCGTATTAGCGCTGATGGTTACAGGTATCGGTGCGCTAGTTTTGGTGTATTCGAGCAGGTACTTTTCCGAATCGGCGCAGGGATTGGGGCGCTTTGCTGCCGTTTTTGTTGCTTTTACCGGTGCCATGCTCGGTTTAGTGACTACCAACAATACTCTGGCGCTGTATATGTTTTGGGAGCTCACTACGGTATTGTCCTTTCTTCTCATTGGGCATAGTTACAATCGGAGTTTCTCGCGTCGCGCAGCTATGCAAGCTCTCATCATCACTGTTACCGGCGGACTTGCCATGCTCACGGGATTAATCATTCTTGGCACAATTCCCGGCGGTTCTTTTGATATTGCTGAGTTGGTTGTGCATGCTCGCCTTGGCACGGGAAGCATGGCGTACACCAACGGTAGTTTTGCTTCGTCGTCGCTGGTAAGCATAGCTGTGGCGCTCGTGCTAATTGGCGCCTTTACGAAGTCGGCGATTATTCCTTTTCATTTTTGGCTACCGGCGGCAATGGCGGCGCCCACCCCAGTGTCGGCTTATCTGCATTCAGCTGCGATGGTGAAAGCGGGAATATATCTGATCGCTCGCTTTGCGCCGGGTTTCGCATCGCTTGATATTTGGCGGTGGGCAGTTCTTCTGGCGGGTAGCGCCACGCTTATACTGGGCGGATATCGGGCACTAAAACAAACAGATCTGAAATTGGTGCTGGCGTTCGGTACAGTTTCCCAGCTCGGACTGTTGAGTTTGCTCGTGGGCTATGGCACCGAACCGGTGATGCTCGCTGGTCTTGCGATGATAGTCGCGCATGCCCTGTTCAAATCTGCCTTATTTTTGTGCGTGGGTGTGGTCGATTGGGCAACTGGAACCCGAGATTTGCGTCAGCTCAGCGGATTAGGGCGCAAGATGCCTGTTGTGGCAACTATGGCAGCAATTGCCACGGCATCAATGATAGGTTTGCCGCCATTTTTGGGTTTCGTGGCGAAAGAGGCCGCCCTCCATGCGCTTCTCCACGGTGGCGTAGTGGCGTACTGGATTTTGATTGCCATTGCACTTGGTTCAGCATTTACCGTTGCCTACGGGATTCGATTTTGGTGGGGAGCTTTTGCGCACAAGTCAGGGTCGGGCGTTACAGACGTCCACAAGAACTCGGCCCTTATGCTCAGCCCAATCGGGGTGCTCGTTGGCGCGGGTATTGCTTGCGGGCCGTTCTATGGTTGGGTTGACAGTATTTTTGCTCCTTATGCAGCGCAATTACCTGGGAAGGCCGGTCATCTTGCGCTGTGGAGTGGGGTCAATCCCGCGCTAATGATCAGTCTCGGAATCTTCACGGTGGGGGCAGTGCTCTTTGTGATTAACGGCCGTTGGGCCGCTGCTTTACACAAATTTGATTTTCCAGTGCGTGCCGATCGGGTATTCCAACTCTGCGTTGAAGGCCTCGAAAAGATTTCACGCCTCACCACGTCACTTGTGCAACGTGGCTCTTTGCCAGTGTATTTGTCCACAATCTTTACATTTATACTGATCAGCATCGGCATAGCTTATATCTATTCGGGCGGTATCAACAACGCTCAGTTGCGTGCTTACGACGCACCTGCTCAACTCGGCGTCGCGGTAATCGCTGCGGTAGCAGCGCTCTTGAGTGCGCGTGCTCGTCATCGTCTGAAAGCAGTGCTACTTACCGGCGTCTCTGGCTATGCGGTGGCGCTGATCTATGGCCTGCATGGCGCACCTGACCTCGCTTTGACGCAAACTCTGGCGGAAACAATGGCGCTCGTCGTCTTCATCTTGGTGTTGCGGCGGTTACCTGAATATTTCTCCTCGCGTCCGATCCGGTGGAATCGTTGGATGCGAATTGCTCTCGCAACTGGTGTGGGGCTGGTAGCAGCGGCGATGGCATGGCTGGCGGCAAATGCCCGCATGGCCGCTTCAATGACGCAAACTTTCCATGACGAAGCCCAGCATTACGGCTATGGAAAGAACATCGTGAACGTGACCTTGGTTGATATCCGAGCTTGGGACACTTTCGGAGAGATTTCAGTGGTGATTGCTGCAGCAGTGGGAATCTCTTCCCTCTTATTTATCCGTGACCGCAGCGGACGAATCGACCGTTTCCGTAATCTCCCCAAGTTCGACGACGCCGTCGGCACCCTCCATTCGCAACTCACGCGAGCACAGACGCGCGTGTCGCAAGAATCTGGCGCTGAGCGTTACTCTGACACGCAGTTGCCTAGCAGACGAAACAGACTTTGGCTTGCTGGATCAAGCACTTTGCCGGCTGCGCGCCGTTCGGAGATCTTTGAGGTTGGAACGCGGGTCATTTTTCACACAATGGTAATAGTTTCGCTGTTCTTCCTGTTTGCCGGCCATAATAATCCAGGTGGTGGCTTTGCTGCCGGAATCATGGCCGGCGTAGCGCTGGTTTTGCGGTATGTGGCTGGCGGGCGCTATGAGCTGGGTGCGGCTTTGCCACTCCATCCAGGTCATTTAATGGGTAGTGGCCTGTTGCTCGCCGCGATTTACGCGCTGTTCCCCATACTCTTTGGCGGAACGATAATGCAGACGGTGAAATTGGAAGCCGTTTTGCCCGCTTTTGGCCCAGTCAAGCTTGCCACTGCGCTGTTCTTTGACGTGGGCGTGTATTTGATCGTGACTGGCTTGGTTTTGGAAGTTTTGCGCTCACTAGGTGCTGAAATCGATCGACACGGCGATATGGATTCGAGCATGTATACGGATTCGGTGCAGATTTTGCCCGCGCCTGACCGTCGTCGTGAGGAACGGGACGCGCAGGAAGCAGCGAAACAACAGGAGGATGACGACGGCGCAACTGTTCACCACGGTACGCGCTCTGTAACGTCATTGGGCACTGTGTCAACACGCAAAGCAGGAGGTCAATGATGAATGTTTCATTTGCGCTTCTCATGTTGGGTGCGGTGCTGATCGGAGTTGGCGTGTACTTGATTCTTGAACGCTCTTTGGCTCGAGTCGTGCTCGGATTTGCCAATCTCACTAACGGAATAAATATTTTGTTCCTAGTGGCGGGTGGAAAAGCAGGTGCCCCACCAATTGTGGGGCAGGCCCAGGCTGAGGAAATGGCAGACCCATTGGTGCAGGCTATGATGCTCACGGCGATCGTTATTGGTGTGTCTACCATCGGTTTCTTGCTTGCGATGGCATACCGTTCGTGGCAACTCGACGGAAACGACGAAGTACAAGACGATATGGAAGATCGCCGTATAGCGCGGAAAAATGCGAAGGATAGACTCGCTGCCCGCGCTGACGTGCCACTTCCGCTCGAAGAAGATGCTCCGGCTTCCCACGACGAAACTGAGGATGCGCTGGGCGTATCCGACGATCACGGTGAACGGTGGGGAGGGCATCGATGATGTTGAACTACATAACTGCACTACCCGTCGTCTTACCGCTGTTTGGAGCGGGCGTTTCCTTGGCATTTGCGTCGCGGCGAAAATTGCAACTGATCGTTTCGGTTGCGGTGATGGCTGCGGTTCTCGTTGTGGCAGCGGCGTTGCTTTGGATGGCACGCTCGCAACCAGTGGTTTTGGACGTTGGTAACTGGGCAGCTCCGCTGGGTATCACCTTAGTCGCGGATAAACTCTCATCAATTATGCTGCTTACGTCGGTATGTGTCACGTTTTTGGTGTTGCTTTACTCGATTTCCCAAGGTGTTTCAGACGGCGACGAAGCTGTAACGCTGGCGGTTTATCATCCGGCGTTTTTGATCCTTTCTGCTGGTGTTTCGAATGCTTTCCTTTCTGGCGACTTATTCAATATTTACGTCGGTTTCGAGATGCTGCTACTCGCATCATTTGTGCTTATTACGCTTGGCGGTACTCGTGACAGAATCCGATCTGGCACGGTATATGTGGTGGTATCGCTTGTGTCGTCGGCAGTGTTTTTGCTGGCAATCGTGATGGTTTACGCTGCTACCGGCACCGTGAACTTAGCGCAACTCTCGCTACGACTTCCTGAGGTAGATGCCAGCGTCCGATTGTTGATCCAAGTTCTGCTACTTATCGGATTTGGCATTAAAGCTGCGATATTTCCACTATCTGCATGGTTGCCTGATTCCTATCCGATTGCTCCTGCGCCAGTGACTGCCGTATTTGCCGGTTTGCTCACTAAAGTGGGAGTGTATGGGATTATTCGGACGCAAACTCTGCTCTTCCCGTCCGGTAATCTGAACAATGTGCTCGGTATCTTTGCGGTGCTCACCATGATTATCGGGATTCTTGGCGCAGTGGCTCAGGTGGATATCAAGCGTTTGCTGTCATTTACGCTTGTGTCGCATATCGGCTACATGCTCTGGGGTATCTCAACTGCTTCAACAATTGGGCTGAGTTCTGGAATCTTTTACGCCGTCCATCACATTACCGTCCAGACAGTATTGTTCCTCGTGGTGGGCCTAATAGAACGCCGCGGTGGATCGACGTCGCTTGAAAAACTTGGCGCATTAGCGAAAACGGCACCAGTGATAGCTGTGCTTTACCTGCTGCCGGCGCTTAACCTAGCTGGCGTTCCTCCTTTCTCGGGCTTTTTCGGAAAAATTGGTCTAATGCAGGCCTCAGTTCAGCGTGGAACGCATATCGACTGGATTCTCGTGGCCGCAGGGATCATTTCTTCCCTGCTCACGCTATATGCCGTAATGCGCGCTTGGAATATGGCTTTTTGGCAAGACGCGCCAGAAGAATTGCCGTCAAAACCAACGCCAGCGGGCATGGTGAGTGCTACTGCTACCTTGCTCGCAGTCACTATTGGCATCTCGGTGCTAGCTGGACCAATCAATAACTTTACTTATAAAACTGCTTCGGAACTCTATGAACGTGGTAGTTATGTAACGTCCGTGCTGCCTGACGGTCTGCGTGGCTCAGGAATTTCCGAGAAAGTAACGTCTGGCGAGCGAGGTGACATCAAGTGACGAAAGCGGCTGAAACGATCAAGCGTGCCACGCGGCGGCCGGGGCGCTTTCCGCATGCTTCAATGGGAACGCTCGTGTGGTTAACAATCGTGTGGGTTATGTTGTGGGGCGACGTCACCACTGGAAATTTCCTTGCGGGTTTCCTCGTTGCGCTTCTGGTGACGACGGTGGCACCATTTCCTGCCGCGCCTTTCGATGGGCGATTCCGGCCTTGGGGTGTGGTGCGGTTAGTAGCTATTTTTCTATGGGACATCGTGCGCGCTTCGTGGATACAAGCCGCATTCGTACTAGCCCAAAAACGACCACATGGTGCGATTATTCGCGTGCAGCTTCGTTCTCATTCTGATGTGTACCTCGCGATGGTGGCAGGAATGACTGGTCTGGTGCCTGGCTCAGTTGTGGTGGATTCACATCAAGCGTCTGGGACGTTGTACGTTCACGTATTTGACACTGAGCTTGTGGGAGGTGTGGAAGGCGTGCATCGAACGCTCCTAGAGCAAGAAGAACGAGTATTGCGTGCTTTCGCTTCCCATGATGAGCTGGTGGCGGCGGGATACGTGCCAGGCTCATCGCCGTCATCAGGCAAGTTGCCGACGCCGTACGCTCCACAAACGGGCGACGACGAACGCGGCGATGCGCACGACGTCACGTGTGACGAAGGGCAAGATCGCACGCAACATGTAGCGGCAGACGACGAACGCCGTGGCACGTACAACGGAACGCAAGGCGAAACAGACACCGAAATACGTGCGGAAATACGAGAGGAGGGCGAGCGCCGTCGTGGTTAATATCGTTCTGGGAATGTGTGCCGGGTTGCTCTTACTCTCCGCTGTATTGGTACTCATCCGAATCGTGCGAGGTCCAAGCACGCTCGACCGAATGGTGGCCGTAGATATGATGACGGCGATTTTCGTCGGTGCGTGTTCCCTTCTCGCAGCTCACACGAGGCGTTTGGATCTCTTGCCGGTGTTTATCGTGCTTTCGATTGTCGGGTTCCTCGGATCGACGACGCTCGCGCGCTTCTCAGTGCGTGGCAACAACCGACGCAGACCAGGGGAATTAGGTGAGCGAAAAACGCGGCAAGAGCAGACGGAACAATCGCTGGGTGCGGATGGATCGGCATCGTCCAATAGATCATCGGGAATTGGATCTCAGGAAACGCGGAAAATGAGCGAGGGAGAGTGAAAACTGTGAACTTTATGTATGTGAACTGGGCTGGTGTAGCAGACGCGGTGGGACTTTTCCTCATATGTATTGGCACGGTGTTCACCGTCATTGCAGCTGTTGGTATGCTGCGTTATCCGGATCTGTTGTCACGCCAGCATATTGCCACGAAACCGCAGGTGTTTTCGGTGATTATGTTTTTGCTGGGAGTAATACTGCTCGTGCGGGAAAACTCAATCACATGGACTCTTCTCGCGGTGATTGCTTTCCAATTGGTGTCGTCACCAATTTCGGCTCATATGATGTCGCGTGCCGGCTATAGAGCTGGTCATGTGCGTAAAAATGAGCTGGTTATTGACGAGCTCGGAGAGGATATGGGAGCTTCAACTGGACGTGAAGCATGAACGACGCGTGAAATAAGAGACTAGCGTCGGCAGCTCTTCGTTTTTTCCGACGCTAGTCTCTTAAAGCTATTAACTGTGAGGGCGTTGTTTCGCAACCACACTAATTTGTAAGGGGAACGCCTTCGGCGTCGGTTGGGAAACCTGCGTTTGCGATGATAATAATTCCTTCGATGAAGCCCCAAAGAGAGCCTACACCCAGAGTAAGGATGGTGACGACAATCTGGAGAATACCGATCTTCGAGTATCCCAGATAGAAGCGATGTACTCCGAATCCGCCTAAGAAAATCCCGAGCAAACCAGCTACAAGTCGTGAACGAGCTTGCATAGGTGGCTGGCCGTAGTATGCGCCCTGCGGTGGGTACTGTCCGTACGGGGGAGTCTGTGTATAAGGCGGAGTTTGACCGTAAGGTTGGCCTTGTGGTTCCTGGGCATTGAAGGGTTGTTGTGGGTTGAAAGGTTGCTGTTGCGGGTTGAAGGGCCGTGACGTGCCGCTTTGCTTGTCATGCGGCATTTGCCATGCGTTTCCGCTCGGAGGGGTGGACATTTGATCCTCTTATCTGTTTGGTAGTGCTATGGATTGATCTGTTGGTTGAATGCGTCAATCCGTGCTTGAAAGCAGGATCTCATCATTCTGAAAGGTCAACTTATTCGTGCATTTTTTAGAACAATACTATAGAAAACATTTGCGCGCACAGGGGAATGCCAATGAAAACCTGCAGTTGTTCCAAAATATTGAGATAATGGATTGGTCTTGAAAGAGTGGAGGAAAAATGAATATTGGCTGGAAGCTCGTAACGCTTGGAATCTCAGCTGGATCTGGTTTCGTTGCGCAAAAGATTGTGGAGACGGTTTGGTCAAAAGGTCTAGGTAACACAGTGCCTCAAGGCGATGAGTCCGACGACGAGTTGCCAACGGTGCAGGTTATTGTATTTACCGCTGTGACTGCGGCAGTGAATGCTGCGGTAACGGAAATTTTGCGCCGAAAGGCAACAAAGGCGTACGGCAAAGACCCAAACGTCAAGTAATAATTTCCAGTACTTCGTTTATGTGAGTAGTGACACGACGTCTGAATTTGACCCTGACCTGCGTGTCCACATAAAGTATTTTCCTGTCGCCAAACGAACGGAAAGTTGGTAAACACCGAATTTCCCGAGCGTGTGGCACAGATCTCCAAGGAGTTGGGCATTGTTGATTTGAAATAGAATCGACAATGTACTAAGATGGA
>NZ_SJDT01000006.1 GCF_004331995.1 Arcanobacterium bovis | reverse complement strand
CTTTAGCCCTAAATGGAGCAGGCTTTGGGCAAACAAACAAAATGAGCCCCACCCTAAAAAGGATGGAGCTCATTTCTAAGCGAATATCACTTGTTATCGGTGCGCTTTTCCTTGATCTTCGCAGCCTTGCCGTGAAGGTCACGCAAGTAGTAAAGCTTGGCACGGCGCACATCGCCACGGGTAACAACTTCAATGGAGTCAACATTTGGGGAGTGAAGTGGGAACTTACGCTCAACTCCAACGCCAAAGGACACCTTACGAACGGTGAAGGTAGAACCTACACCATTGCCACCCTTGCGAGCGATAACAACGCCCTGGAACACCTGGATACGGTGACGGTTACCTTCAACAACCTTCACGTTTACCTTAACGGTGTCGCCTGGACGGAAGTCTGGACGCTCAATCAACTGGGATTGTGCAACTGACTGTGGAATCTCCATGATTCAATCATTTCTCACCCTGCGCGCAGGTCAGAGTGGGTTCAGGGCTTTGGGAATCCAAAGCCGAGCGGATATTTACTTACCAGAGCACAAACCCCCTGCGGCAGGCACTGCACTCATTTCGGTAAGGCAACTCAACTATTTTGCCACATTTAATGGCCGAACCATAGTCACATCATTGTTGATCGTATCACCAACACGGAACTCTCGTTTCCCCGCCCGCACAAAGCCAAGTTTACGATATGCCTTTTGAGCACGGCGGTTATGCTCATGGGTTCCAAGCCAAATACACCACGGCTTCGGAACACTAACACTCTCGCAATCTTGATGCGTACTGCATTCTCCGGCGTCGCCATCTACGCCCGACTTATCGAGCAAGGCATCTACACCCAACTTAGCGCGCAAGGATTGAACAGAAAACTCAAAGAGTGTGGAAAACACATACCTCGAACGCCACCGTTGATCCACATATGCCTTTGACATATAAATGAAACGCCCATCAAATGGAACGCCGTCAATCACGAAGCCCTGTGGAGCTCCCGCCGCAATCTGCGCAGTCAGATCGCCATGCTCATATAGCATATATCCGGCAATCTGCGCGGAACTATCCTCAGCGAGAAGCACTGAATAAGTGTCCTCGTCAGCCACATAGGTAGAAAACTGCTCCGCGCTCAGATTCTTCTCGATGAAATTCTCGCGCTCACGCTCAGCAATGCTCGGCGGACACGCATCTACGAAAGTCCGGCGCGCAAACTCTGCCAGCGCCACGACGTCGTCCGTCCGTGCTGCCCGAAACACCAGCTTTTCCACGTGCTCACCATCTTGAGCGCAAAACCATCCCCAGCGCGCTAGTTCCTCAAGGTCACCCTTGTCGAGCTGAGTCGCTTTAAGCTGGGCAATCATATCAGGACGCCGCTGCGCGGTGCGTTCAAGCGAACGATCACGACGCCAACGGTGCACTGCCTGGTGGTTGCCCGACGTCAAGACTTCAGGCACCGCAATTCCTCGAAAATCAGCAGGTCGCGTGTACACAGGATATTCCAGCAACCCAGCTTCGGAATGGGACTCTTCTGCCAGCGACTGCGGATTTCCTACCATGCCCGGCACCAGTCGTGATACAGCTTCGACGAGAGCCACGCTGGCCACTTCTCCCCCATTGAGCACGTAATCGCCAAGTGAAAACTCGAATACCTCTACATCCGCTCGGGCGGAATAATACTGGGCGATTCGCGAGTCAATACCCTCGTAGCGTCCACAAGCCAAAATAATATGCTCGACATTCGCTAATCTCTCACAGTGGCGTTGAGTCAACGGGATGCCTGACGGGGTTGGGATGGCAAGCACAGTAGGTGCAGAAATCTTATCGATTGCTGCGTCAATCGCTTGCGCCCACACGTCTGGTTTCATCACCATTCCGGCACCGCCACCAAAAGGAGAGTCGTCAACGGTTCGATGAATATCTTGAGTCCAGTCACGAATATCGTGAATCTCAGTGGAAATGATTCCCCTTTGCTGCGCCTTTCCCACAAGCGATAGCTGTAAAACGTCGAAGAACTCGGGAAATGCAGAGATAATGTCAAAATGCATAGATGAAACGCTCCAGCTATTTATTCGTCCGCGGTCTCAGATTCTTCATCCGCAGTTCCGAGTACTTCATCTTCTTCGCCGAGCTCATCATCGGAGAACAAACCTTGCGGGGCGTCAATAATCACGCAATGATCGTCAATATCGACCTCGGTGACGATATCACGCACAAATGGCACTTGCGTAACCCGCCCATCAGGTTCGCGCACCAGAAGCAAATCTTGGGCGGGCATCGGCTGCAAGCCCACCACAATACCCAATTCGTACCCTTCTGGGTCAAGCGCCTCCAATCCTACGAGCTCGTGGGCATACCAAGCATCTTCTTCTACGTCGTCTTCATCGGTTTCGATCACCAACTGAACGCCCCTGAGCGACTCCGCCGTGGTGCGATCATTGATTTCTTCAAATCGCGCGAAAGTCATCCCCTTGTATTCGCGAGTTTTTGTGACAACTAGCGGGCCGACGTCGGCAGGTTCAGTTTCGAGGGTAGCACCAGGATAGAGACGACGCTGCGGACTGTCGGTGCGAACGTCGAGTTTTACCTCGCCTTTGAGCCCGTGAGCGGCTCCAATAATGGCTACGATGAGCTTCACTACGTCTCCCAGAAATAGTTAATGAATTATCTTTGCGCTGTAAAATATACCTGATATGGGAAAACCCGCGCGTGATGCGCGGGTTTTCCCTTGGAAAGTATTTCAGCGATCAGTTTCGATCACATCTACTCGTACAGCGCCATTGGTAGAAAGCGCGTTGACGACGGTGCGCAGCGCTTTAGCGGTGCGACCATTGCGTCCAATAACGCGTCCCAGATCCTCAGGATTCACACGGACTTCAAGCAATTCACCACGACGGTTATTACGAGCTGTAACTTCAACGTCATCGGGATTATCCACGATTCCACGGACCAAATGTTCCAAGGCTTGTGCGAGCATCAGGCTTCCTCAGACTCTTCAACGCCAGCTTCTTCAGCTGGTGCTTCTTCGGCTTCGGCAGCAGCCTTTGCTTCAGCCTCTGCCTTAGCACGAGCTTCTGCCTTAGCTGCACGAATCTTCTCAGCATCGTTCTGAACTGCCTTAACAGCTTCTTCGCGAGCCTTGTCAGCATCAACCTTTTCAACGGTCTTCAAAGTGGATTTACCTTCGAGACCCTTGGCGGCCTGCCAGTCACCAGTGATCTTCAACTGAGCAAGAACTGGCTCTGAAGGCTGTGCGCCAACCGAAATCCAGTACTGAGCACGCTCAGAGTTGATGTCGATGGTGGATGGCTGAGTGTTCGGATTGTAGAAGCCGATCTCCTCGATAACGCGACCATCGCGCTTCTTGCGAGAATCAACAACAACAACACGGTACATAGCTTCACGGATCTTGCCCATGCGCTTTAGACGAATTTTGACTGCCACTTGTGCGGTCACTCCTGTTTCTTTGTTTCATTGGATCCTTGCTAGTCAGCGGTGGGAACACGCATTTCACAATTCTCCGAACTGAGATTCCGTTAAGATGAGAGGGTCTTAACTTCCTCTAAGTACAACATTATATTCTGCCAGAAATTGAGCCGAGATAACAGTTAGAATTTCATTATTCTCGGTGGTGCCGCCCACAGATAATCCGCAAGTAGGTAATCCACCAATATGCCGCAGCGCACTTAACTCGATTCAGCACAAACGCCGCTCCCAATAGTCGCCACCCGCTCCTCTGCCATTCAGCTCATCTTCAAGGCGGCGAATACCGCGTTTTCGCCACCTTGAACTGTGGGTAAACAATCAAAACTAGTTGGCTTGCTACTTAGGTATTTCGAAACACACGAGCGCAGAATTGTAATATGAACACTGAAACCGTAAATCTCACCAAATTCGCTTGGCTATCGATTGCTGCCGCAGTCCTCACGATCTCTATGAAAGCCGCAGCATATATACTCACAGGTTCAGTGTCTTTACTTTCCGATGCAATGGAATCGGTAGTCAATTTGGTAGCGGCGATCGTAGCATTGTACGCCTTGACGCTCGCAGCAAAGCCTGCTGATTCCCACTACACCTTCGGCCGATCAAAAGCAGAATATTTCTCAGCGGCCATCGAAGGCGCAATGATATTTGGCGCAGCTGCGCTGATACTTTTCGTTTCAGTACAACGACTCCTCTCCCCCGTTTCCCTCGATAACCTCGGAATTGGTTTGGTGGTTTCTGTATTAACCACCGCGATCAACGGCCTCGTGGGATACTACATCTTAGAGTCCGGCAAGAAGCATTCCTCACCCACGCTGGTAGCGGATGGAAAACACCTCCTTACCGACGTCATCACAACGGTTGGCGTAATCTTTGGAGTATTCTTGGTCAAGATCACTGGTCTTGAAATCCTCGATCCAATCGTGGCAATTATTGTTGGTTTCAATATTATTTGGATTGGCACAGGACTCATCCGTACCTCTTTGGCGGGCTTGCTCGATGCAACATTGCCAGAAGAAGAGAATCACACTATCGTCACAATCCTCAAATCCTTCCAATCAGAAACAGTAAGCTTTCACGGCTTACAAACGCGCCAAGCAGGCCGTTTGCGATTCGTCAGAGTCGATGTACAGGTGCCTGGCGTGTGGACAGTTCGCGAAGGACACGATTTTGCCCATCAAATCGAGGCACAAATCGAAGAAAAGCTCTCCGATGTATCCGTCACGATCCATGTCGAACCGATTGAGGATCCAACTTCCTACGAGGATATTCCGCAAGGTTTCGTTCCACTCGATGGCGACGACGGATTCGTGCCGGTTGATCTTGAAACAGGCAAGCCAATCACGTTTCAACAGTGAGACACCGGTTAGCGATGATACACTATGCATCCGCCAATGAGCACATAGCTAGGCGATAAAACAGCACTGATGTCCTGTTCAGGGTCTCGGTCGTACACCACGAGATCTGCCGCAGCGCCGTCTTCCCACGAAGTTAATCCCAGCCGACGGCGTCCACCATAACTCGCTGCTTCCATAACCGCATGCGCTGGCATGCCGTTACGCACGGCATCACACAGCTCGGTCGGAAGCCCACGCTGATCGACATCTGCTGAGGTATCCGAGCCCATCAAAAATAGCGTCTGCGCTTGGCACATCATGGCCAAATGTTCACGACGACACGCATCCATGTTCAACATTCGGCGAGCATAAACTGGATATTTGCCTGCGTCACCAGCAAATTCTGGGAACCTACTGATTTGATTCACGGTTGGCGTGATGAGCACGCCTTGCTCACGCGCTCGTACGAGCTGCTCCCAGTCCATGCCCGTACCATGCTCGATTCCGTCCACGCCAGCGTCAAGTAAATCGTCGATAGTCTCATGCGCAAACGTATGAACTGTTACTTTCGTACCTAAATCATGCGCAGCTTGCACAGCAGCCTTGAGCGCTTCGCGCGGCCACAGAGGTTCAAGGTCAGAAAGACTGCCATTTTCGCGGTTGATCCAATCGCCCACAATTTTTATCCAGCCATCAGCTCGCTCGCACTGCTTACGAACTTGTTGCACAAGATCGTGGGGTTCGGTATCAATTCCGGCGTGGCGAATATAGCGTTTGAACCGCGCGATATGCTGCCCACAGTGAATAATTCGCGGCTCGCTCTCAGTGCGAATTTGACCAGCATTGCGCTGCCCGCCGCAGTCGCGTATCGCAGTTACGCCCAGAGTTACGCATGCAGCAAGACGACGGCGTATTTCGGCGTCGTCCAGAAGCTCAGTGCTATACGAAAGCCCTGGGTGCGTATGTGCGTCAAGCAAACCTGGGTAGATGAAACCGGTGATTGTCTGACTTGGTGCGCCTTCGCCGTCAACACCTAGCGAGGGTCGAGTGTGGGAAATCTTCCCATCAACCACCCAAATCTGGTCTGCGTCAAAGCCCCGCAACTGACCGCGGAGGCAGATCGCCTCAGAGCTGCCCGCACTGGACGCCGTCATCGCAAGAACTTTGCTAGCGCTTCCATGTCTACGTTCTGAGCAGGATCAGGCGCGGCACCGAAAGCGCTACCCTTGGAAGCTGCGCCAGATTTCTGTTGTGCTTCCAATTCCTGCTGACGGCGTTTTGCTGGATTACCCGAACGGCCTTTCTTATTGCCCGAAGTCTTCTTCGCGCCTTTCTTGCGCTGCTTCTTCGTATATCCGCCGCCGAAACCTGGCATGCCAGGAATATTTGGCATTCCAGGCATTCCACCGCCACGAGACATCGCTTGCATCATTTTCTTGGCTTGCTCAAAACGCTCCATCAGCGAATTAACTTCTTGAACGCTGGTTCCAGATCCCTTTGCAATGCGCAGACGCCGCGAACCGTTGAGAATCTTTGGATCGTTACGCTCTGCTTTGGTCATGGAGCGCACAATAGCAACTTGGCGATCAATATCGCGTTCATCGAGGTTATCAAGTGCATCACGGTACTGGTTCATACCCGGCAGCATGCCCATAATTTTCTTCATTGAGCCAAGCTTGCGCATCTGCTCAAGCTGCTCAATGAAATCGTCCAAGGTGAAAGCACCCTGTGCCATCTTGGCTGCCAGATCTTCCGCTTCACGCTCAGACCATGTGCGTTCGGCCTGCTCAATAAGGGTCAACAAATCGCCCATATCGAGAATACGCGAAGCCATACGATCCGCGTGGAATCGCTCGAACGCGTCAAGTTTTTCGCCTGTTGAGGCGAACAAGACGGGCTGACCAGTCACGCCACGTACAGACAATGCCGCGCCACCACGCGCGTCACCATCGAGTTTCGAGAGCACAACGCCAGTAAAGCCCACTCCGTCTCGGAAAGCGATTGAGGTGTTGACGGCATCTTGACCGATCATCGCGTCGAGAACAAAAAGTATTTCGTGTGGGTTGACGGCATCACGAATATCGCGAGCTTGCTCCATCATCTCTTCGTCGATACCAAGGCGACCAGCCGTATCGACCACGATCACATTAAAATTGTTCTCTTGGGCGTAGCGTAACGAATCGCGAGCGACCTGAACCGGATCACCGACACCGTTACCTGGCTCCGGCGCAAAAACGCTCACACCTGCCCGCTCACCCACTACTTGGAGCTGATTTACTGCATTTGGACGCTGCAAATCGGAAGCAACGAGAAGTGGCTTTTTGCCGTTTTCCCGCAGCCAACGTCCAAGCTTTCCAGCCAGAGTCGTTTTTCCAGCACCCTGCAGACCTGCAAGCATGATGATTGTTGGTCCAGAGCTCGCCCAATTCAGATCGCGACTCTCACCGCCCAAGACTTCGATTAATTCGTCATTGACGATCTTGACTACTTGCTGCGCTGGGTTGAGAGCCTGCGAAACTACTGCGCCAGTCGCTTTTTCCCGAACTGCAGCTGTAAAGGAACGCACCACAGGCAAAGCCACGTCCGCATCAAGCAACGCACGTCGAATATCGCCAATGACGCTTTCGACGTCCTGCTCGGTGAGCTTTCCATGCTTGCGCAGGTTACGAAGCGATCCAGTGATTCGATCTGAAAGAGAGTTAAACATTCCCATACCTTGGTCTGAAATCTGCAATGAACTGTGTGTAATTCTATGTCACCACAGAGCTAGAAACGAATCTATGCTCTGCTTTAGGCAAGCAAGGAATCAACAAATGATTCCGCATCAAAAGGCGCAAGATCATCTGCGCCCTCACCCAGACCGATGAACTTCACAGGCACGCCCAGTTCGCGCTGCACAGAAATAACGATTCCGCCTTTTGCGGTTCCGTCCAGTTTCGAGAGAACAATTCCCGTAATTCCGGTGACTTCGGCAAAGACTTGTGCTTGTCGCATGCCATTTTGCCCAGTAGTAGCGTCCAAAACCAAGAGCACTTCCCGGACCGGCGCGCGCTTTTCCATGACGCGCTTGATTTTGCCCAGTTCGTCCATAAGACCAGCTTTGTTTTGCAGACGTCCTGCGGTGTCGACAATCACGACGTCGGTACCCGCCTCAGCACCGACGCGCACTGCCTCAAATGCTACCGATGCCGGATCGGCACCTTCTTGATCGGAGCGCACAACTTCTACCCCGATGCGGTCTCCCCAAGTCTGGAGTTGCTCTGCAGCCGCAGCTCGGAAGGTGTCTGCTGCTCCGAGTACCACTGAGCGATCCTGTGCCACAAGCAAACGGGCAAGCTTGCCAGTGGTTGTGGTTTTACCTGTTCCGTTAACTCCCACCATCAAGATCGAAGCGGGAACCTTGTTCCCCTCACTATCAGTTTCGGGAGCAATATCCAGTTCACGAGACTTCTCTATCGACACTAAATTGATCAGCTCAGCACGGAGAACATCCTTAATTACAATAGGATCTGTGGTATTGCGGATCTTGACTTCCTGCTTGAGCTTGTCGATTAAATACGTGGTGGATTCAAGACCAACATCCGCCATGAGCAGAGTTTCTTCGATTTCTTCCCAGTCAGAGGCCGACAAATCAGAGCGGGACAACACTGCCAGTAACGCATGCCCTAGGCCACCTGAACGCGCCAATCTTGCGCGCAACCGCTCCATGCGAGATGGAACTGATTCGGGAGTTTCTACCGAAAGCGGTGGAATATCTTCAATAACCTCGGCATCTGCAATTGCCGAATCGTCAATGGACTTGCGTTCTTCCCAAGGGAGTTCTGCTTGACCAGTATTTTTCTGCGATGAACGATACTTGGCAAGCAGAACGGCACCACCGCCGCCGACTGCAAGGAGGCCAACAACAATATAAACAATCAATTCTAGAGTCACACTTCTAGTGTGTCGTCTCGTTCTTGAAAAGGCAAGAAAAGTTTAACCTACTGCCCGTTAAGCGAACAGATGAGATAAATTCACGACACCTAAAGGCACCAACTAATAAATCTACCAGCTCACTTCGCTGAGGTGTCGGATGTCGGACCGCTCGAGAACACGCGACGACCTTTGTCTATGACCTTTTCGGATCCAACGATAATCGATTGCACAGTATCAGATTCTGCGATACTCATAGCGCGTTCATTAAGTTGATCAAAACTAACGTAACCATTGCCGTCAGCTTCTTTGAAAGTGGTAAAAACGTCTCCGATTGCCGTTTCCTGAGTCTTCACTTCAAAGGAATCTAGGTCAAGATCATCGTTGCGCCAATCACTTACGGTTTCCTCAAGCATTTTGCGCGCCTGAAGATCCTTACGCCAAAACCCCAGCAGATATAGTACGAACGCAACAGATGCACATACAGCAACAAGAAATAGCACAGCAGTAATCAACACAGTACTATTTCTATCTATTTCAGCTTTTCAATTCCATCACAGTCACCACGGTGTTGCTCACAGTATGACCATTTTCAACATCTCTGCGATGCGTTATTGCGGCACAACATCTTTGAGACGCTGAGAAATCACTGTGGTAACGCCTTGTTCTTTCATTGCAACGCCATAAAGTGCATCAGCTATCTCCATGGTTCGTTTTTGGTGGGTAATCACCAGGAGCTGCGAACTTTCTTGTAGCTCAGTGAATATATCAAGCAAGCGAGATAGGTTCACGTCATCGAGGGCTGCCTCAACTTCGTCCATCACATAGAACGGCGAGGGTCGTGCCTTAAAAATCGCCACCAAAAATGCCACTGCCGTCAAGGAACGTTCACCACCTGAGAGCAAAGACAAGCGCTTAACTCGCTTACCTGGCGGACGTGCCTCAATCTCGATTCCAGTAGTGAGTACCGAGTTTGGGTCGGTAAGCACGAGACGCCCTTCACCACCTGGGAAAAGGCGAGCAAAGGTGGAAGAAAACTCGCGTTCAACGTCGACAAAAGCTGCAGTCATGACTTCATCGACCCGTGCGTCAATATCACGCACAATTTTCAGCAGATCTTCGCGCGATTTGCGCAAGTCTTGCAGCTGCTCAGTGAGATATTTTTGCCGCTCTTCTAAAGCTGCGTGTTCTTCCAGAGCAAGGGGGTTGATCTTGCCAAGTCGCGCAAGGTCCCGCTGGGCGCGTGCCAAACGTTTTTCTTGCTGGTCACGAATGAAGGGCTGTTCACCGCCGTCGGCATCAATCCAAGGTAAATGTGGGCCAAATTCATCAATGAGAGTATGCGCTTCCATACCCAAATCGTCAATCGCTTTGGCCACAATTTGCTCATACTTCAACTTCAGCTCGGCGATTACCATCTCTTTACGATGTTGGAGATCATTTAATTGCCGTTCTTCAACTTGGAGGTCATCAAGACGCCGACGCGTCGCATTCAGCTCCGAATCGCGCGCAGAACGCGATTCTTCCGCTTCAATCCGCTGTGCTGCTACCTTTTCGAGCAGTTCTTGGCTGTGTTGCAAAGCTTTCAGCGCGTGATCACCGACTTTTTGTGCAATCTTGGCAAGCTGTTGCCGGCGCAATGCTGCCCGCTCCTCTTGCGCAATACGAGCTTCTACGGCTTCGGCTGAATTTTCCAAGGCCTGCGATTTTCCCGCGATTGCCCGCAACCGTTCCTCGCGGGTACGTAGCAGGAGGCGGGCTTCGGTTTCCCCAGCCCGAGCACTCACCGTTTGATGATGAGCCTTCTCTCGTTGGGCATTAAGCTCGGCAACGCGTTTTTCAATATCGTCAGGCTCTGCTTGCCCCAATTCTTGCTGCTGACGAATTCGCTCGCACTCTTCGTTACGAGCTTCGAGCTCAACCTCAATTTTCGCGTCTCGTGCACGGTTTCGTTCTACTTCGTCCTGAGCTGATTTCAACGATTGGCGCAAAACTCCCAATTGCGCAGTAATCGCGGCCAGTTGCGAATCACGCGCGCTGAGCTGCGCTGTTACCGATTCGAATTCTTCTTTTGTTTCAGCATGCTTCATCACACACGCGTCATGGTGTGCTTGGGCAAGTTGTACGTCCTCATGTGCTTTACGGGCTTGGGCGACGGCGTCGTCGTAGGTAGCTTGGCGAGCTAGAATCGTGTTTTGTTGCACTTCTCCGCCCCAGGCATGACGCGCTGTGAGCACGTCGCCCAAAAGCGTCGCGACACGCGGCGCACCTAATTCAAGCAGACGTTTCGCCGTCACCAAATCAACGCAAAGCACAGTGCCAGCCAAGGTTCCAACTAGCGTGGCGCTAAGGCTCGACTGCGGGTCAACAACGGAAGTCGCCAAACAAGCAACGTCTTCGGAGAAACCCGATTTTGCTAAGGCATTTTCAGCCTCATGCTCAAGATCTTCAGGAGCCTCAAGCGGCTTGGTAATGAGTAATACGAGGTGACCGGCATCCGCGTCACGAGCAGCTCGGAGGGCATCAACAGCGTCGGCGATCGAATCAACCATCACACCACCTGCAACACCCGCTAAAGCAGCTTCGACTGCGGCTTCCCAACCAGCCAATATGCGCACATTGTCACGCACAAGACCCTGAATACCGGCTCGATAAACATCTTTTGCCCACGCCGTTGCATCTTGCGGCGCGAGCGATAATGCCAAGGTGTCAGCCTTAGTTTTCCACTCAATCGCGGCCGACTTTGCCTCATTCAATCGCAGACGCGCATGTTCAACGGCGTCATGAGCTTCTTGAAGCTCACGGGCGATTTCCTCATGTGCGATCGAAAGGGTGTCATCACCGTCCGTGTGGGCAACAATATCCTGCTCCAACATCGATACCTGCGAGAATGCGTCGTCTGAGCGCTTCTGAGCAGCTTGAATCGCAGCCTGAACTCGTTGCCGTTCACCCACGAGCGCTTCTACCCGTGACGTAGCCGTAGCAAGCTGACCATTGAGCCTCGCTGCATTCTCACGTCGATCTGCCAAAGTTCGATTTATGTGGAGCAACTCTGTGTCAATATCACGTTCAATCTGCTCAGCCTTTTCCCGCTTGGCAATTGCCTCGCGTAAGGAATCCTCAGCATTCCTTACTTCTTTGCCAAGCTCCTCTTCTTCGGCACGAGCTTGAGCTGCACGTTCACGAATATGCTCAGGAGATTCTCCGCGGTGTATTTGTGCCGACTGTGCACTCAAGGATCGATGCCGCTCATTAGCGAGCTGCGACAAGGACCGGAACCGTTCTACCAGCGAATTTAACTGTTGCCATTGCTCTGTCAAACCTGCAATTTGTGGACTAGCTTCGTCGGCTGCCTGTTGTAGCTGCACAATCTGTGATTTAACGGCACTGAGTTTCTCGGTTAAGTCTTGTTTTTGCTGCGTAAGGATGCCGTCGTCCATCGACTGTGCCGATAACCGTGCCTGAGCTTGGGCGAGGTCATCAGCAAGAAGCCGCGCCCGCGCGTCAAAAACATCGCGTTGGATCACTTGGGCGCGACGAGCTGTTGCTGCTTGCCGAGCCAAGGGTCCTAATTGCCTGCGCAGTTCAGTAGCCAAGTCTTCGATGCGAACGAGGTTTCCTTGCATCGATTCGAGTTTACGCAAGGCTTTTTCTTTACGACGCCGGTGTTTGAGTACCCCCGCAGCTTCCTCGATAAAGTTCCTGCGTTCCTCGGGGGTGGCAGTAAGCACTTGATCAAGACGTCCCTGGCCAATAATCACGTGCATTTCTTTGCCCATGCCGGTATCGGAGAGGAGTTCTTGAATATCGAGCAGGCGGCACGCAGTTCCATTTATGGCATATTCTGAGCCACCCGAGCGAAAAAGGGTGCGCGTGATCGTCACTTCGGAGAACTCAATGGGCAATGCACCGTCGGTATTGTCGATCGTCAAAGAGACTTCGGCACGTCCAAGCGCAGGTCTTTTTGAGGTACCAGCGAAAATAACATCCGCCATATTACCGCCGCGCAGATTCTTAGCGCCTTGCTCGCCCATCACCCACGCCAGGGCATCAACTACATTGGATTTCCCAGAGCCGTTCGGCCCCACCACGCAGTTAATCCCTGGTTCGAATCGCATGGTCGTGGATGAAGCAAAAGACTTAAATCCACGCAGAGTCAACGTCTTTAAGTGCACTGAAACTCAGAACCACACCGAAATCTCGTATTGGGCTGATTCCACTCCATCCGAGGAATGAATGAGATTGAAGATTGAATCCCCTGGCCAGGAACGACCCAAATCACCACGGATGGTACCTGGAGCTGCCTTGGTGGGATCAGTTGCGCCAGCCAGTGATCGCACGCCTTCAACCACGCGATCGCCTTCGACGATCGCTGCTACAAGTGGCGCAGACGTCATATATTCCACCACGCTTGGATAAAATGGCTTATCCACGTGCTCATGGTAGTGCTGGGCAAGCAATTCTTCGCTTGCATCCAGCATTTTCATGGCCTTGATTTCATAGCCTTTAGCCTCGATACGGTGCAGAATCTCACCAATGAGTCCACGTTGCACACCATCTGGCTTGATCAGAATGAGAGTTTGTTCAGTCATGCCCACATTCTACTCCTTTTCAAGCAATTGCTGGAAAACATATCCATAAAGAGCGCATCTGGACTACACATCCCGACGCAACGAAACTACGTCAAGCTATCTGGCTTTCGAGCACCTAACAATTCACGCGCCTGAGCAGCCAACATTATCGAACCCATCACTACGACTGTGGCAGGAGCCGTTGCTTGTGGATCCACCGTTTCGGCAATATCAGCGGCAGCAGTAATGGCATTGCCAAGATCAGGTTCAACATTTACCCGATCTTCACCGAAGATTTCGGTGGCAATTTCGGTGAGTTCGTCAATATCTGCGGCACGTGAGCCGCCAATATCGGTAAGAACAATAGCGGCAAAGGCCGGTTCAATATTCCCCAAAATACCTTCGATGTCTTTGTCCGCCATGGCAGAAAAAACCACCACCCGCGGTCCCGGAAAGTACTCGTTGAGGGCATCAACTGTTGCCAAAGCACCAGCGGGATTATGGGCCGCATCAACGATAATCGCAGGTGAACCTTTAACCACTTCAAGTCGCCCAGGAGACGTCGTCGCCATCAAAGCGTGTTCTACAACGTCGCCGTTGAGCGATCCTCCACCGAAGAAAGCTTCCACCGCGCTGAGCGCAACGGCCGCATTCTGTGCTTGGTACGAGCCGAGCATGGCGAGTGGAACATCTACGTACGTTGCGGCAGCTGTTTTAATCGTCATGAGCTGACCGCCCACGGCGCGCTCTCGCTCAACAACACCGAAATCTTTTCCGGCAAGCAAGACCCCTGCGCCATTTTCCTGCACCGAGCGAGCCACAACCTCCATAACTTCGGGAACTTGCGCGGCACACACGAGAATCTTTCCGGGCTTGAGAATGCCAAGTTTCTCTGTTGCAATAGCACTCAACGTCGATCCCAACCACTTTTCATGGTCAGTTGCAACTGGCATCAAAACCGCCACATCACCATCGATAACATTGGTAGCATCCCAACGACCACCCATGCCAACTTCGATCACAGCCACATCAATTGGTGCCATCGCAAAGGCTGAATACGCCATCACCGTAAACACCTCGAAGAATGACATCCGCGGCCCGCCTTGTGCCAGCGAACGTTCATCAATCAATTCGATAAACGGCTTCACATCTTCCCATGTGTCGATAAAATCAGCTGCCGAAATGGCACGGCCATCAATCGTCATACGCTCGCGCACTGAAGAAAGATGAGGCGAGGTGAAACGCCCTGTACGCAAGCCCCGCTCACGTAAGATCGCTTCAATCATTCGCGCAGTGGAGGTCTTTCCATTCGTGCCTGTGATATGGATCGAACGATAAGAATCTTGTGGATTACCAAGCAGATCCAGACAGTCGCGAACTCGATCTAGCGAGGGTTGGACTTTGTGTTCCGGAGCTCGTTGGGCAATCTCTTCATAGATTTCCTGAACCCGCCCCTCTAAGGCAACATCATTTGCCAATTGATACGTAGGATCAGGCTCGGCCTTAATCTCATCAATAATTGATGGATCAGGGCCCACAATTAGTCCGGAACTGAGCAAAGCTTCGAGCGCACTCGACTCAAGATCGTTTTGATTCGACTCCAGATCGTGCTCATCAGGCACAAGATTCTTATCGTTTTCAGCCATATCCATACCTAGGAAATCTTCTCCACCTGAATCTCGAGCTCATTACCGCCACCGTTTACGGTAGCTTCGAGCGAAAGCGTCTCAGACTTGATCATGTCTAAATGCGTTTCCACAGCTGCGATATGCTCTTGTGGCACCGACAATACGAGTCGAATTCGATCCGCAACGTGCAGATCCTCAGCCTTGCGCTTATCTTGAACAGCTCGGATCACATCACGTGCATAACCTTCAGCTTCAAGTTCCGGTGTAACTACCGTATCAAGCACGACGAACGCACCCGAATCAAGTACAGCCGCAACTGAGCCTTCGTCCGCCGATACCACCGTCGTCAATTCGAACTGGTGTGGTTCCAATACAACTGGCGGTTCTACATTCATCTGCACGCCGCCGTCAACGAGCGCCCACTCCCCTGCCTTCGCGGCTTTGAACAGCGCCGAGGTTTGCTTGCGCATGTGCGGAGCTAGCTCACGTGGCAGCACTGCAAGCTCTTGCGTCACCGCCAAACCCGACTCTTGCGCCGTCATGATCTTCACGGCTTTCACATTCACTTCCGAGCTGATGAGCTCAGTGAATGGCTCCAGATTTTGCTCCGTGACTACCGAAAGCGAGCGGAGCGGCTGACGAACACGCAACTTATTAGCCTTACGCAAAGCATGTGCATTCGACACCACTTCCCGAACCTCGTCCATGACGCGAACGAGCTCCTCATCAGCAATATCACCGGGGAGCTCCGGCCAATCTTCGATGTGTACTGAGCGTTTGCCCGTCAACCCACGCCAAATTTCTTCTGCAATCATCGGCGCGAGCGGAGCAATCACTCGCATCAGCGTTTCCAAAGCGGTGTAGAGCGTATCAAAGGCGCGCGTATCTTCGTTCCAGAAGCGGTCACGTTGCGTGCGCACATACCAGTTGGTGAGCAGATCCAAGTATTCGCGTACGACGCCGGTAGCGGACGGAATATCGAGGTTCACGAAGTATTCGCGCACAGTCGCAGCCAACTTGCCGGTGCGTGCCAACAAGTAACGATCCATCACGTCAAGAGAGTTAAGCGCTTCCTTATCGTTGAAATCGATAGCGCTAGCCACGTAGCCCTCACCATCTCGGCACGCTCCTGCGTAGAGAGTGAAGAAGTAGTAGCTGTTCCACACTGGCAGAATAACGTGGCGAACGGCTTCGCGGATGCCTTCCTCAGCTACCACGAGATTTCCGCCGCGTAAGACTGGCGAGCTCATCAGCATCCATCGCACAGCATCCGAACCGTACTGGTTGAACATTTCCATTGGATCGGGGTAATTACGGAGCGACTTCGAGGCCTTGCGCCCATCGTTGCCGAGAATGATGCCGTGTGAAATACAAGAAGTAAATGCAGGACGATCAAAAAGCGCTGTGGAAAGCACGTGCATCGTGTAGAACCAGCCGCGCGTTTGCCCAATGTATTCCACAATAAAATCGCCAGGGAAATGGCTGTCGAACCACTCTTCGTTCTCGAACGGATAATGCTTCTGGGCATACGGCATCGAACCAGAATCAAACCAGACGTCGAGAATATCTGGAATGCGTCGCATGGTCGATTTCCCGGTCGGATCATCGGGATTTGGGCGCGTGAGCTCGTCAATGAATGGACGATGCAGATTTGGTTGTCCATCACGGTCAAGTGGCAAGCGACCAAAATCGCGCTCTAATTCGGCAAAAGAGCCGTAGACGTCGATGCGTGGATATTCAGGATTGTCCGACTTCCACACTGGGATCGGAGTACCCCAGTAACGATTTCGGGAAATTGACCAATCGCGAGCGCCAGCCAGCCAGTTGCCGAAAATTCCGTCTTTGATGTGCTCTGGCTGCCACGTGATCTCTTGGTTGAGCTCAACCATGCGGTCACGGAACTCAGTCACTGCTACAAACCACGAGGTTACTGGCTTGTAGATGAGTGGCTTGCGGCAGCGCCAGCAATGCGGATAGGAGTGAACATAGGACTGCTCACGAACCAGAACCGCCCGCTCGTTAGCTGGACGGCGTGCCATTGATCCCGAACCATCACGCAAATCATTGATAATTGGCCGATTTGCTTCAAAAACGTGCATTCCGGCGTAATCCGACACCACGTTGTAGAATTTCGCACCCTCATCAACGGTCTCGACTACTTTAATGCCTGCACCAGCCAGCACAAACATATCGTCTTCACCATAAGGTGCGATGTGTACCAATCCGGTACCGTCGTCGGTCGAAACATAGTCTGCAACGCAAATTTGCCACGCGTTCGCACCTGGTTCCTCAGAATCACGACTGTAGTAATCGAAGATCGGATGATAGCGTTTACCAGCTAGCTCGCTACCTTTCACGGTGGCGAGTACCTTGGGTTCCTCGCCTAATTCCTTTGCGTAAGCTCCCAAACGCGCCTGGGCAATAATGACCTTCTCACCAGCCAGCGGACCTTCCGCTGGCTGCACCGTCACATAGTCGATTTCAGGGCCGACGGCGATCGCCAAGTTCGATGGCAAGGTCCACGGCGTGGTGGTCCAGATAAGTGCCAACTCGCCTGATTCCATCCGCAAGCCCACGGTAACCGTCTGGTCTTGACGATCTTGGTAGACGTCGTCGTCCATCTTCAATTCGTGGTTAGACAAAGGTGTTTCGTCATTCCAGCAGTATGGAAGCACGCGATATCCCTCGTACACGAGTCCCTTGTCCCAGAGCCGCTTAAATGCCCAGATCACCGATTCCATAAAGGTTGGATCGAGAGTCTTGTATCCGCCGTCGAAATTTACCCATCGTGCCTGGCGAGTGACGTATTCTTTCCATTCGTTGGCGTAAGTCATGACCGAGGAGCGGCAAGCATCATTGAATTTCTCGATACCGATTGTTTCGATTTCTGATTTATCGTCGATACCGAGAATCTTCTCAGCTTCTAATTCTGCAGGTAGACCATGCGTATCCCAGCCAAAGTCTCGATCGACTTTGTGACCAAGCTGAGTTTGGAAACGAGCCACGAGATCCTTGACGTATCCAGTCAGGAGATGCCCGTAATGAGGCAAACCATTGGCAAATGGAGGGCCATCGTAAAACACAAATTCATTCGAGCCTTCATTGCCCGCATCGCGATTGTCGATGGAAGCTTGGAAAGTTTTGTCCTGCTCCCAGTATGAAAGCACGGCTTCTTCGATCTGTGGAAGATTTGGCGACGCCACAACGTTGCCTTCGCGGTGAAGCGGGTAATGCTTACGCTCGCTCATTCTTATGTCTCCTAAGTGTTCGTGTACGGCGAGGACGACGCCGAGCCACGCTCGTTGCCGCGGTACCACCTCGCTTGCACTGCATAAACACAGTGCCGCTCTTGGAGACTATGACGAGTCCAACCGTCCGGTTCTACTAGGTTTTCTCATCGCTTATACGTTGGCGAACGACTCACAACGGGCTTGCACCCATCGAACTGCGCCTGTTACGCACAACGTTGCTGAGAAGACTGTTCTTCCGGAAGCTCCCCGGTGATTGCCGGATCAACGCCGTATCTACCGTGTAGTTTAGCTTGCCTTTGCGACGCAAGCTAGTTGAACGCACGTGAGGCTAAACATGCCATCATTGAACAATCTGCGATCATTTTCGAGCTACGAGCGTATTGGAGGCCTGCGCCACAGGGCGCATAATCATTGAGTCAATATTAATATGCACAGGCAGAGAAACTGCCCACCGCACCGCCTCAGCCACATCTTCAGCCACGAGCGGATGCTCCACCCCTTCATAAACCTTCTCCGCAGCTTGCGCATCGCCACGCAGGCGGTTGAGGGAAAACTCTTCAGTTTTCACCATCCCTGGCGCAATGTCGATAATACGAACCGGCTCACCAACGAGTTCAAGTCGCAATGTAGCTGGGATTTGACGTTCTGCATGCTTAGCGGCCACATAACCGCCACCGCCTGGATACGTGGCGTGCCCCGCCGTCGACGAAATAAAGACGATATCGCCACCGTTTTCCCGCATATACGGCAGAACAAGCTGGGTAACTCGCAGCGTGCCAAGCACATTGATTTCGTACATTCGCTGCCAATCGGCCACTTTTCCATCAGACACCGAATCCACACCAAGCGCACCACCTGCACAATTGACGAGCACATCAATTGGGCCAGTCTCGCTGATGAAGTCAGATATTTTCGCAATACCTTCATCGGTCGTAAAATCAGCACTTACATAGGTAGCGCCGCAACGATCGGTAAGCTCACGCAAGCGGTCCTCACGCCGTGCGGTAGCGACGACGTCGTACCCCGCCGCACACAACGAACGCACAATCGCAGCGCCAATTCCGGTAGAAGCCCCTGTTACGAGTGCCCGTTTTGCCATTTCGTTCCTTCCGCTGCGGTCAATTGTTTCGCTACTTATCATCGTAACCTCACTCTTGGCGTTTCACAGCACAAGGCTTCAATTTGAGAGAAAAATTAGTAGAGTTGAGATTAGATTGTGCAATTGCACCACTCACAAAGCAATCACAACATGCAGTACAGGAGGAATGATGCTCGGTTTCATTGGGGTTGGCTCTATGGGAGGCGCAATTTTGCGGGGCGTACTCAAAGCCGGAACGGTTAGCGCTTCGGAAGTAGTCATCACGCGCAAAGATACCGCCAAAGCTGAGCAGCTGTGCCAAGAACTTGGAGTTAGCTTCGCCCAGTCAAACCGTGACCTCGTGGAAAAAACTGGTGAGAACGGCGTCATTATTGTGGCGGTAAAGCCGTACCAAATGGCCGAAGTAATCGAAGAGATTGCACCTGTGGCAAGGAATAACGGAAGCATTCTGATGTCAGTTGCAGCTGGAACGTCTCTTGCGAGCCTCGAAACAGCGGCAGGAACAGGGCAGAAAATCGTGCGAACCATGCCAAATGTCGCTTCTTCAATTTCAGCAGGAATGACGGCGGTGTGCCCCAATTCGAATGTATCAGCCGAGGAACTGACCAAAATCGTGCAAATTTTCGAGTCCGTGGGCGAGGTCGCAACCATTGCTGAAAAAGACTTTTCAGCCTTTTCTGCGCTTGCCGGATGCTCCCCCGCCTGGACGTTTACCTACATTGATGCACTTTCACGCGGCGGAGTTGCGGCAGGATTGCGAAAGGATGAATCCTTGCGAGTTGCCGCGCAGGCAGTGCTTGGTGCAGCTCAATTAGTTCTCAATAATCTCGACGACGTGCGCCCGCAAGCCTTAGTCGATACTGTCACCTCACCCGGCGGCACTACAATCGCTGGATTGATCGCCATGGAAAAAGCGGGTTTCAGCTCTGCAGTAGTGGCTGGAGTTGAGGGAGCAATTTCACGCGATGTGGAGATTTCTCGCGGTAAGTAAAAACTGCATTTTTGCTCTTTTAGCTGGAGGAATACCATCAGTTAAATTATCGTTACTCTCGGTTTTATAAAACTTGCAGTATTAGTTTTTCAAATTTGCTTCGCAACGGCACAAAAACGTTCTATATTTGAATAGTAAGTCACCAACGGTTTCTACAAAGGAGTTGAAGACATGATCATTGGTGTACCCAAAGAAATAAAGAACAACGAATTCCGCGTTGCACTCACCCCACAAGGTGCCGATGCCCTAGTAAAGCACGGACACACCGTGTATGTGCAGGCAGGAGCAGGTGAAGGCTCGTCGATTTCCGACGACGAATACATGGCTGCTGGTGCGAAGCTTCTTCCTACTGCTGAAGAAGTATGGGCAACTGCGGATATGATCATGAAGGTCAAAGAACCAATCGAGCCTGAGTATGAACTGATGCGCGAAGGACAGGTGCTGTTCACGTATCTCCATTTGGCTGCCGATCGCCCACTCACTGAGAAGCTACTCGAAAAGAAGGTCACTTCGATTGCATACGAAACGGTTCAGACCGATAAAGGTGGCCTGCCGCTCCTTTCGCCGATGTCCGAAGTTGCCGGTCGTCTATCGGCTCAGGTGGCCGCTAATCTTCTCATGAAGTCTGAGGGAGGCCGCGGAATCCTCATGGGTGGCACAGCCGGAACTGCTCGAGCAAAGACAGTTGTACTCGGTGGTGGAACCGCTGGTTACGAAGCCGCAAAGGTTGCCGCTGGAATGGGATCACGCGTGACGGTATTCGACGTCAATATTGAACGCCTCATGTACCTAGAAGATGTAAATCGCGACGAAATCGATACTGCATACTCTACCCCGCTCGCAGTTGCCGAGGCACTTAAGGATGCCGATGTTGTGATTGGCTCGGTGCTTATTCCAGGAGCACGCGCACCGCATCTCGTAACCAATGACATGGTTGCGGGCATGAAACCAGGTTCGGTGCTTGTCGATATTGCTATCGATCAAGGTGGATGCTTCGAAGATTCACACCCAACCACGCATGCCGATCCAACCTTCACGGTACACAACTCGACCTTCTACTGCGTTGCTAATATGCCAGGCGTTATGCCACGCACTTCCACCTACGCCCTAACCAACGCCACCATGCGCTATGCGCTCCTGCTGGCAGACAAAGGCTGGAAGACCGCTCTCTCGGAACGCACTGATCTTTTACGCGGCTTGACTACTCACAACGGCGATCTGTATTGCGAAAGCGTTGCAGCTGCATTTGGTCTTGATTCCAAGAACCCATCTGAAGCAATTGCTTAACACGGTTTGATCTAATCGAGATCGCCCAATCTACTGCATCTCAATGCACGCCGGTGGCGTATTGAGAACGATGCCCCTTTCGTTCTCAATACGCCACCCTCTCTGTCCATATCCCTAGTCCTAAGTACCCAAAACATGGCTTTTTGAGAAATTTTTGTGTTATTTATTTTGAAAGAAAAATCAAACCTATTACGAAGCGCGAATGAATTTCTCTTGCATGCCGTTTCAGAGTCTCGAACATTTTCATTCATTTTCAAGGAAATTTATTTGCAATATTTTTCAAAGTTTTTGCAATCTTGCAAAAATGGTAGCTGCGCGGCCCTAAAATGCGCCCTTGTTGCAATACAAAGTCAAATTGACGACGTCTCGACCGTGTGTAAAGATAAAGCCGTTATCTGGGCAGATAACGACAAAGATGTCATTGGAGGACACAGTGAATTCGACTGCCGAGAATCCCATCATTCTAGAGATGCGCTCCATCTCGAAAGAGTTTCCGGGGGTTCGTGCACTTGACCACGTAACGTTCCAAGTTACTAAGGGAAGCATCCATTCCCTGTGTGGCGAGAACGGCGCGGGAAAGTCTACGTTGATGAAGGTACTCTCAGGCGTGTGGCCACACGGCACATACTCGGGAGATATCGTCTACGAAGGCGAAGTGTGCCAGTTTAAGAACATCCGCGACTCAGAATCACGCGGAATCGTGATTATCCACCAGGAGCTTGCACTTATTCCTGAGCTTTCTATTGCCGAAAATATCTTCCTCGGCAGTGAAATCAAGAGTGGCATGAGCATCGACTGGGTTGAGACCCGTAAACGCGCCCGCCTACTCTTGGCGGAGGTAGGTCTCGACGATGATCCAGATACACCAGTCAAAGAACTCGGTGTTGGCAAGCAGCAACTTGTTGAGATCGCCAAGGCCCTATCGAAGAACGTTAAGCTTCTCATCCTCGACGAACCAACCTCAGCCTTGAATGAAGAGGAATCTGCTCATCTGCTTGACCTCATGATTAAGCAGCGCGAGCGTGGCGTTTCGCAGATCATGATTTCGCATAAGCTTAACGAAATCGCAGCTGTTTCGGATCACATCACGGTTATTCGCGATGGTAAAACGATCGAAACTATGTCGATTCACGACGGCGATGTGGACGAAGACCGCATCATCCGTTCGATGGTGGGTCGCCCGCTCGACAACCGCTTCCCAGACCGCGATCCAAAGATTGGCGACGTCGTCTTTGAAGTGCGCAACTGGAATGTTCGCCACCCCGTGAACACAGAACGCTTCATTTGCAAAAATGAATCTTTTAACGTTCGTGCCGGTGAAGTAGTCGGACTTGCTGGTCTCATGGGCGCAGGACGCACCGAATTGGCGCGGTCGATTTTCGGACGTTCCTACGGCATTTTTGAGAGCGGTCAAATCTTTATTGATGGCAAGGAAGTGACGATCAAGTCAGTTCCACAAGCTATCGCCGCTGGTCTTGCTTATCTGCCGGAAGACCGCAAGGTTCAGGGCCTGAACCTCCTTGACGATATTAAAGGTCAAACCGTTTCGGCGAAGTACAAGAAAGCCACCCACGGCGGTGTCGCAATCGACTGGCAGCATGTTCGTGAGATAACCGAAGAATATCGCCGCGATTTGCGTATCAAGACACCATCAATTGATACCGGCGTGGCCACACTCTCCGGCGGAAATATGCAAAAAGTTGTGCTCGGTAAATGGATGTACACCGATCCACGCGTCCTTATCCTTGATGAGCCTACCCGTGGCATCGATGTTGGCGCCAAGTTCGAGATCTACACACTCATTGCAAAACTTGCTCAGGCAGGAATGGCAGTGATCGTGATTTCTTCTGAACTACCCGAGCTTCTCGGTATCACCGATCGTGTTTACACCATTTTCGAAGGTGAAATCACTGGCTCGGTTCCAACCAGCGAGGCAGATCAGGAAACTCTGATGCGCCTCATGAACCCCACGTCGTCTAAATCCAATCCAAGAAAGTAGTTACCAAAGATGATGAGTTCAATTAAACAATTGCTGGGTGGTAATCTACGCCAGCTGACCATGGTTTTGGTCCTTGTTCTGGAAGTTCTTTTCTTCAATTGGAAAACTGGCGGTACCGTTATATCGGCGCAGAACCTGCAGAACGTGATTTCTGGAAACGCCTACGTGCTGATCTTGGCTATGGGCATGGTACTCGTTATTATTGCTGGTCACATCGACCTGTCTGTCGGTTCGGTCGCCGCTGTGGTTGGAATCGTTCTTGCAATTATGACGACGGTGAACGGCATGCCGTGGTACCTCGGCTTGCTTATTGCTATCGGTTGTGGCGTTCTTGCTGGTATCTGGAACGGCTTCTGGGTGTCAATGATCGGTGTTCCAGCCTTCGTGGTAACACTTGCCGGCATGCTCTTCTTCCGTGGTTTGAATCAGTGGATTGGAAAATCCACCTCGATCCCAGTTCCAGAACAAATCAAGTTCCTCGGTTCTGGCTACATGAACTGGCTTCCACCTCTGAGCTTTGGAAACTGGATCGTCAACACTGAAACGATTATTCTCGCCGTACTCGCAACAATCGTTACCGCAATTCTCAAGCTTCGTCGTCGCGTACGCCTTACTAAGGCAGGTGCTGAGGTGAACCCAACGTGGGTATTCATCGCACAGCTTGTGTTCATTGGCGTCGCTATCATTGGTCTCGGTTGGGTCTTTGCAACTGGACGTCCAGGAACTTCTTTCCCAATTTCGGGCTTAATTGTGGTAGCACTCTTCCTCATCTACAACTTCCTTGCTCGTAATACCCCGCTCGGACGCGGCGTCTACGCCGTCGGTGGAAACCGTACCGCAGCAGCTCTCACTGGCATTTCAGTGCGTCGAATTAACTTTTTCGTTATGTTTAACTCTGCGCTCTTGGCTTCGATCGCGGCAGTTGTGTTCGTGGGGCGCTCAAACGCTTCTACGCCATTTGACGGTCAGAACTGGGAACTTGATGCTATTGCATCCGTGTTCATCGGTGGCGCTTCTGTGTGGGGCGGTATTGGAACACTCGGTGGAACCATGGTTGGCGCTATGGTTATGGCATTCTTGAACAACGGCCTCCAGCTTCTCGGCGCAGGCGCCCACGTAACCTCAATGGTCAAGGGACTTGTGCTCCTAGCAGCGGTAGCATTCGACGTTATCTCCAAGATGCAAGGTCGTCCATCAATTATTGGTACAATTACCAAATCATTCAAAAAAGACAAAGAATCGGCTGAACAGCCAAACCCTGTTCAAGCCTAGCGCCTAAGCGCACACTAAAGACTGCGGCTTCGGCCGTAGAGCGATGTCGCTCTAACCTGGGGCACCAGGACTAAACAACAAGTGAGGTAAAAAATGCGAATGATCAAAAAGATCGCTGCAATTGGTGCAGTTGCAGCCCTATCACTATCAGCTTGCTCTGGCAATGCTGGTGACAAGTCCGATAGCAAGGCAGAGAAGTCTGGCGGAACTGATATCGGCGTTTCCCTTCCACAGAAGACCTCAGAGAACTGGGTTGAAGCAGAAAACTACTTCAAGGAACTCTGTGAAGCATCGAATCTCAAGTGTGATGTGCAGTTCGCCAACGACGGCGTTCCACAGCAGCAGCAGCAGCTCGATGCAATGATCACCAACGGAGCTAAGGTTCTCATCATTGGCGCAGTTGACGGAAGCTCCCTTGGAACTCAGCTTCAGAAAGCTGCCGATGCCAAGATTCCAGTGATCGCATACGATCGTCTTCTTCTTGAGACAAAGAACATTGACTACTACGTTGCATACGACAACTTCGGTGTTGGCGTGAAGCAGGGCGAGGCACTGCTCAAGGGTCTCGAGGCCAAGAAGGCTGGCGGTCCATGGAACATCGAGCTCATCGCAGGTTCGAACGATGACTCGAACTCCGCAAAGTTCTTCGATGGCGCAATGTCTATTCTCAAGCCAGAGATTGACGCTGGCAAGGTTAAGGTCGTTTCAGGACAGATGAAGCGTGAAGAGGCTGCAACCCAGGGATGGAAGCCAGAGAACGCACAGACCCGCATGGATGCAATCCTTACCCAGCACTACCAGGGTTCGGCAGTTCCAGATGGTATCCTCTCCCCTAACGATACCCTCGCACGTGCTGCTCTTACATCAGTGCAGCAGGCAGGCAAGTCGCCACTTCCAGTTGTAACTGGTCAGGATTCCGAGCTTGAGTCGCTGAAGTGGATCATGGAAGGCAAGCAGTACTCCACCATTTCGAAGCCGACCAAGCCACTTGTTGAGAACGTTGTAGCACTTGCCAAGGAGCTTATTGCTGGCAAGAAGGACATCAAGGAACTCAACGGAATCAAGGTTGACGCCAAGCAGTACAACAACAAGGTGAAGGATGTTCCAGCATTCCTCCTTGAGCCAAAGGTTGCAACCAAGGATAACGCTGCTGAGGTTTACAAGGATGAACCAACGAAGCTAGAAGCCGTTAAGAGCGCAACCAAGTAATCTCTTAGAGATTACTTAATCGTGGGTCGCAGCGAAAGCTGCGACCCACTTTTGTGCCACCGAAACTGTACATGCATGATAGATACTTCGCAGTCACGTATCTCCACCACGACTCCACGCTGAACATTGATAATAACCACGTGTCATTCACAAGTTGATAGCACTGCTCAGCAGTAGCCAACGATATTGAGGACTCACACCGACAAACATTTTGATATACGCAAATAAAGCGCTGGGGTGGCAAGAATTTCTTCTTGCCACCCCAGCTTCATCTTTTGAAGGAGACTAAAGACGATTACATATAGTAGGAGCCAAACTGAGCTTTCTTCATGACCCTACCTACAATATTCGATGCACAACCAAGAATCAGTCGATTTGCATGATAATCGATCAATTCGATGAGGTTGCCATCGGGATCTTTCATGAAAGCCCAATGCGTACCGTTGTTGTACTGCACACCAGTGACAAACTCGACTCCCCTAGCTTCCAATTTACGCTTCCAAGCAGCGACATTGGATACCGAAATAGCAGCGTGCGAATAACCATTCTTCTGCCAATTCGTAGCTTGTCCTTCAATCTTTGGCGTGAACTCGAAAATTTCTAGCATCGCATTGCTATTCGTTCCGAGGAATCCAAGCCGAATGGACAGACCAGTTGTGCCGTAAAGACTTGCGAGTTTATTAGCGGTTTCGCCTTCGATACGTAGCTCGTTCACCAAGTGGAAATCAAACATGTCGTTGTACCACTTAACTGCCGCCTCAAAATCAGAAACGGTAACACCCACGTGATTCAGCCCGTGATTGCGGCCTCGGGTCAAGAATGACTTGACTGCTTTTAGTACGTCATTCATTTGGCGTAACCTCCCACTGTTTGCATTAGTTCTCCAAGTTCCGCGCCATACTCCGGAGCTCCTTGCATCACGATCTTTTGAGACACAGTTGCCTCAATCATGTCGTCAACATCAAGGAGGATTCCGAGCGCACTTCGCGTTGAATCGAATGCCATTGCAAAGAACGGCTTCGACCGCGTGTAAGAGCCGCGCACTGCCTTAGACCGGCCGCCTTTGACCCTGATATACGCATCAAGATCTTCGCGACCCACTACCGTAAGCTGGTACACGCGATCTGGCTGCCTATTGGCCCAGTCCCTAAACAGTGGATGTTTCGCCTTGTTCAACTGCGAAATTCCGCTTGTCAGGAGGTAGAACATGCACTTGACGAGAAGTGCTTGATCATCTGGATCCTCAGGAGGTTCAGTCGCGCCGAGCAAACTCGACATCTTGAGCAGTGATCGGACGGTAGCCACCAGCAATCCTGGATTGGAAAGAGCACCTTTCATCTTCGGCAGCTTCAATCCACCAGTAAAGAAGGTGTTGAGATCCTCTCGTGAAGCAAATTCCAGCTCCAAATTGGGAGCCAAATGTTCGCCCACCCGAACCGTCACATCACCGTCTTCGACGACGAGATGCGTCGCCATCTTTCCTGGCGTTCCGTCGTCGTTACTCTCCCCAGTGAGCGCCGAAATCTGCACTACACCGTTCTTGCCGCGAAAAGCCTTCTTGAGAGCAGGTGTTTCGGCGATGATCGGCTTGAGCACGGGAACGACTGCATTGAGGAATACGATGGTCTGGTACCGGACGTCGTCCGCAGTCTTTTCCTCAGACATAATCAGACCTCATCATCCCAATCGTCGTCTTCCTCGATCTCAATTCGCATTAGCTCGCGAGCCGTTTCGAGGATGCCGTTCTCGTCGTAGCCGTAATGCGCGAAGAGATCTTCTGGCTGTCCAATCATCGACCACTTGTCTGGAATACCGAGCTTGCGGAAGGCGAAGCCCTTTCCAGTGCTAGCGGCGATGTCAGCTACCGCTGAACCCAAGCCATGTGCGATATTGGCATCTTCAACCGTAATAACACGTCGGGTTTCTGCAACAGCCGCCTTGATCGTTTCCTCATCAAGTGGCTTGATCGAATAGAGGTCGATTACGCGCACGGAAAGTCCATCCTCAGAGCGCAGGCGCTCAGCAGCTTGGAGTGCACGCCATACCGGAGCACCTGAAGCCATGATGGTAATATCGGATCCCTCCATTAGCGTGTGTGATCCACCAATTCGGAAATCTGGAATCGGTTCGCTGTAGACCTTCTGGTCAAAGCCGCGGTTCACTCGCACATAAGCAGGGCCATTGTGCTCGTAGACCGCTTCTACTGCCTGCGCAGTAGCCATACCATCAGCTGGGCAGAGCGTAACGAGATTTGAAATCGAACGCAGGATTCCGAAATCTTCTGGGCTCTGATGGGTTGATCCCGCTTGCCCAAATGAGAGACCAGAATGCGTGGCAATTACCTTCACGTTCGCGTTGCCGTAGCAGACGTCGGTGCGAAGCTGTTCAAGAGCGCGGAGCGTTGCGAAGGAAGCGAAGGTCGATACGAAAGGTACGAATCCGCACTTCGCCATACCTGCAGCCATACCAAACATGTTCTGCTCAGCAATACCTACATTGAAGAATCGTTCTGGGAAAGCGTCAGCAAGCAGACCGATCTTCGTAGACTTCGCTAGATCGCCAGAAAAACCAACGATCTCAGGATGCTCTTTGGCGAGTTCAACAAGAGTACGTCCGTAAACTTCGGCGGTTGCCATATCCGCACCGTCGAGCATTGTGTAGGTTAGTCCTCCAGCCATCTCACTTCTCCTTAATCTTTGCTACGCGCTTTGCGTGGTATTCCTCAAGTGCCTTATGACCTTCAACAGCCTGATCGCCACCGAAGGATCCATAATGCCACTTGTAGTCACCAGCGATGGTGTCAATACCTTCACCCTTAATGGTGTTGGCAATGATCATTACTGGCTTGTCCTTAATTGCATCGGCCGCACGGAACGTTTCCACCAGCTCAGGAATGTTATGACCGTCAATGTCAAAGACTTCCCAGCCAAAAGCAGTCCATTTGTCGGCAAATGGTTCGAGCGCCATAACGTCTTCCGTCATACCATCGATCATCGCTTTGTTACGATCGACAATGCCGATGAGCCCGCCCAGCTTGAAGTGCGAAGCTGCCATTGCCGCTTCCCAAATCGAGCCTTCGTTGCACTCACCGTCACCCATGAGACAGTAGGTACGGAAGTTCCTGCCAGAGAGTCGTGAGGCTGCTGCCATTCCGACGGCGATCGAAAGGCCATGTCCCAGCGAGCCTGTTGCAATCTCAACACCAGGTACTTTCGATCCATCCGGATGCATACCGAGTGGCGAACCAGTATGGTTGAAATTCTTCAACCATTCCTTTGGAAAACATCCAAGATCGGCCAACACAGGAGCATACCCCACACCGATATGTCCTTTGGAAAGAACAAAGCGGTCGCGGTCAGGATCATCAAGTTTCGAGGAATCAAAATTCATTACCTCGTGATATAGGACGGTGAGAATATCGACTGCCGACAACGATCCACCGATATGGCCACCACCAGCCCAAACGACCGTATCGAGCGTCAGGGAACGGAGTTCATGTGCCTTATCTTCAAGACGCCGCCATATGCTTGCATCAATAGCCATTACATAACCTTTCCTAGAAGTTGCTTTACGTTCTTGCTCACAACTCGATAAGCTTCATCCGCAACATCGAGAGTGAACTGAATGTCTTCGTCGGTAAGCGATGCATTGATGAACAAATTGTGATGGCTTGAGAAGAACACTCCTCGGCGCACACATTCGCTCACGAATGCTTGATGAATAAAGTTATTCGGATCGGTCTCACCGCGGTATCCTGCTGTGCGCATGAACCACATTGCTGGCTCGCCCGAAACAACCAAATCAAAGCCATTTGCAGACGCAACCTCTTGCAAACCAGCAGTGAGCTTCTCGCCCTTTTCAGTGCAGACCTTCGCAACATCAATTTCACGCATCTTGTTGATACAAGCAAGAGCAGCTGCCATTGGCGCTGCAGAGAGCCAGTACGAACCCGTGTAGAACACCGAGGACACTGCATCCATGTATTCTTTCTTGCCCACGAGAGCGGAAATATTGTAACCGTTAGCAAGCGCCTTGCAGTAGCAGAGCAGATCAGCATCGAATCCGTAGTGAACATCCGAACCGCGCACGTCAAGACGGAAACCGCAGCGCACGTCGTCGATAATCAGAAGGATTCCTTCCTTGGTGCACAGCTCGCGAACTTTCTGCCAGTACCCATCGGGAGCGAGACGGTTGTCCTCAACGATTGGATGGTGGTAAGGAGTTGCGATGATTGCAGCAATCTGTCCACGATTCGCGTGAACTGCCTTCTTCAATGCGGAGAAATCACCGAACGGCGTGTAGATATTATTCGACACATCTGCCTCAGTGATGCCTGGATGATCAGCATGCTGGGTCCATGGTGCAACACCGTGGTAGCCGCCGTAATGCATAAGGATCTTCTCGCGGTTCGTTGCAGCTTTCGCCGTCATCACCGCGAGGCTGGTGACGTCGCCACCATTTTTTGCGAAAAACGCCCAGTCCGCACTGGAGATCGTATCGGTCAAGAGTTCTGCGAGTTCTACCATGCGTTCCGTTGGCAAAATGGTGCAGTCGCCCTTCTTATACTGTGCTGCTGCGGCCGCATTAACCTCTGGATCGTTGTATCCGAGAATATTAGGTCCGTATGCGCACATGTAGTCGATAAAGCGATTTCCATCCAGATCCCAGAAATACGAGCCTTTGGCACGCTCGAGATAAAGCGGATAATTGCTCACAGGCATGAAGCAGCCTTCAGCAGGTCCTAAGTGTCCATACACACCACCTGGAATGACCTTCGTTGCGCGTAAGAATAGTTCTGAGCTCTTTGGGTATGTGTAAGTTTCCATCGTTTTCGTCCTATCCGAGGTAGTGAGGAACAAGTCCAAGTAGCTTGTTGAAGTTGTCTAGGATTGGCACAAATCCTCCAAGTTGGATTTGATCCTTACCAACAGCTTCAAAGCTAGGAATTTCTCCACGCAAAACTCCACCAGCCACATCCAAATCCGAGAAAACCATCTTGGCACTCGGATGATTAGATAGTCCTTCAACTACCCGTAGCCTGTGATCTTTGATGCGAATGATCAATGCTGGACCACCGATTACAGCGAGTTGAAGATCACCATCGCGCATTCGGCTCGCAGCTTCTTTTCCAGCAACGTCGTGATTTGCAATTTCTGCCAATGCGTATGACGCAATATGCAAGGTAAGAATTGTATTACGACGCCGGTATTCAGGATCCTGCAGCTTCTGCGGCGTAGGCATAAGATATTCGGTCAAGATATTGGTCAGATCGGTGAACGGTCCCGTAAGGAACTTGATCCTCCGGATACCTTTCACAGGAACAGGAGCACCCGTTCCTGCGAACATTTTGTTCACCATAATCGGTGCAGGGAATGCCAAATTCATGGTATTAGGGCCAGCACCTTCAAGATGCTTGATAGTGCCGTTCTTGATTACCAGCCGCATAGTTCCTTTAGGACTGGTGAATTGAATTGTTTCATCGGCGTGTGCGATGACTTGTGCAGCTTTGTCGTCGAGCTGGACCAATGTTTCAAGCGTGCGAAGCACACCAAAAAGATTGACTCGACTTAATGTTGCATTATCCATTTAGGTCGCCTCCTCGTTGAGCTTAAAAATAATAGTACCGCCAGTTCGGATAAATTTCGTGGTTTTAGACACGTTTCTTCAAGCAATTTTTCGAACTTGAAGATTCACACAGTTCTATCAGCTGAAACGTAAAAATCCAATGTTGAACTAAACGAAATTTAGTCTAGCCGCTCCTCACAAATCGCGTTCCTATCCGGTTTTGTTCCAAGATCTTTGCACGCCAAATTACACAGATTTCTCGATAAGTTCTGCTATCTGCACGAAAAAATGAGACGATAGGCCTATGGCAACAATTGAAATGTGCGAAGGCGATAAACTCGAGGATTTCCTTGTCCCCATACTCAAGAAGATTCCCGATCCGAACAATCAAGAAACTGCACTTGCTTTGATTGAACGAATTCTTAAAACATACCCACAGTTGAAGCTGCGTATAGCGTGGAATCAACCCATGTTTACCGACCACGGCACTTTCATCATGGGAATGTCGTTTGCCAAAGCACACTTTTCTATCAGCCCTGAATATAAGGGAATGGTCACTTTTGCTTCCAAATTGGAAGAGCTCGGCATCGACCATTCTAAGATGCTGATTCGATTCCCATGGAAAGACGACGTACCGTTCGCACTGATCCAAGAAATCATCGAATTCAATATCCGCGATAAAGCCGATGTGAACACCTTCTGGCGGCACGACAAGCACGACGACGAATGCTAGGAATCGCCGATGTATAGGTGGCGTTGATTCAACGTCCAGTGTAAAAGATCCGATGTAAAACGCTTTGATGCCATAAGGCTCTATAAACAGTGGTGGGCGGCACTTCAATTGAAGTGCCGCCCACCACTAGCAACACCGATATAAGTTTTCTGTTAGTGAGGCTAAGTACTCTTATAGGTAAATAGATCCGCCGATAATTACGGTGCGATGACGTGGAAGCCGGAATGCTTCCATTCGCGAACCTGCATTTCGACTGAGGAACATGTATAACGACCTGCGCCAACGCAAATACCATGGCATCTCGTCACTCGGGCGGAAGTCCATCACCGACAGGAAGTATCGAGCGTCGTCATTGGCATAGACGAAATCAGGATCTTTACCAGAACTCCACTTGAGGTTGTGCGGAATATTTTGGTTGTCGTTAAAGCCGAGCTGAATAGTCATGCTCATAATGCCGTCTTCTGGCTCGCCTAACCGCTCAATGCTCACACGATCCACATGCCGCACGTGCGGAATGTTTCGTACCAGCACCCGAACGAACACAATCTGTTCATGAAGTGTGTGGTTGAAACGTACGTTTTCTTTGAGTGCGAGTGGTACAGTGCCTTTACTTTGGTGAAGATAAATTGCCTGACCAGGGATGCGCGGCAGATTGAGCGCTCGGATCTTCGTAAGCCATTCGTCCAGCGGCATTTCAATCTCACCGCGCACTTTGTAAACTGTGTACGATCCCCACATCCAAGTGGTCATAATAATGATAACGCTGATAGCAATAGCAATAGGCAACCAACCGCCGGTCGGAATCTTCATCACGTTAGCGGAGAAATAAAGCGTTTCGAGAATACCCACTATGGCGAGGACTGGAAGCAACCTGAACATTGACCACTTCCATACAATATGCGCATACGCACAGAACAGTGCCAAGGTGAGCATTTCTGTTCCAGTAACTGCCAAACCATAGGCGTTAGAAAGTGCTCCAGACGATCTGAAACCAAGAATCAAAGCTGCAACACCGATCATAAGCATGGTGTTAATTCCCGGAATGTAGATCTGCCCGCCTTCGGACTTCGAGGTATGCATGATGCGCATGCGCGGCACTAAACCGAGGTTCAAAGCCTGCTGAGTTACTGAGAAAGCCCCCGAAATCACTGCCTGGGAAGCAATTACGGTGGCGGTAGTCGCGAGAATGACGACGGGCCACAACAAAGATTCAGGCACGAGGTTGAAGAATGGATTCGATACAGCCGATGGCTCGTTAATCAACAAAGCACCTTGACCCAAATAGTTGATGGTCAAGCATGGAAATACGAGCAAGAGCCACGATGTAACGATAGGTTTACGTCCGAAGTGCCCCATATCCGCATAAAGCGTCTCGGCGCCAGTAATCGCTAGCACCGAAGCTCCAAGAGCCACGAATCCCATGAATGGGTGCGCAATGGCGAACATAAGTGCGTGATGCGGCGAAATTGCAGCAATAATACCAGGATGCTCAATAATATGCGGAACTCCGAGCAACGCCAGTGTAATGAACCAGCCCACCATGACCGGTCCAAAAAGCCTACCCACCTTGCCCGTTCCAAACTTTTGGATAGAGAACAAGGCAATCAGAATTACCAGCGAAATTGGCACTACGGCCTTCGTTGCCGCTGGCGATATAAGTTCCAGACCTTCCACCGCAGACATCACTGAGATCGCCGGAGTGATGATTGAGTCTCCGTAGAACAGTGATGCGCCGATAATTCCAAGGAAAGTAAAGAGGCCAAACAACCTGCGTCCCTTTGTGGCCTTGCGTAAAAGTGCCGTTAGCGCAAGGATTCCGCCTTCGCCATCGTTTCCCGCACGCATCACCAAGAACAGGTACTTGTACGTTACAACCAACGTAATTGACCAAAAGACTAGAGAAATAATTCCGTACACGCTCTCTTGATTGACAGGAATGAGTCCATGATCAAGATTAAAAACCGCGTGCATCGCATATAGAGGCGAGGTGCCAATATCACCGAAAATTACTCCGAGAGCAGCAAGCATCAAGGCTGCTTGACTCGATTTTGTGTGGTGGAGACCGTGAATATCGATTTCTCCAGTTTGCGTGGGATCAGCTACAGGTGTTTCCGACGCCGGCGTCTGCGTTGCGTCTGTGGCAACATCATTCGCTTCAAGGTCTTGGGGAAGATCTTCTGATTTCTCTTCTGCTTCTGGCTGATCGTCTAGTTCATCGAATGCATACTGCATGCCGCCAGCCTAGCACCGCCGACCAAAAATCCCTATATCGATCGCAGATTATACAGTATTATCTTCGTTACGAATCGCGGTTTAACGAAGTATTAACGGGCATATCTTCCCACATAAGTACGTCACTCAATCCGCGAATTATCGAAACGCAATATCTTTTATCCTCAGCAATAACCTGCTCATGAGCAGAAATCAGCTTACTTAACAACGCGTTCGAAGCGCCATGCATACGCTCAAATCCAGCACTTCCAAGCACTTCACGATGAGAGGTAATAATCACCCCTGGGCGTCCGCCAAAACGCGCCGCGAAACCACGTCGCAACTGTGCTGCGGCGTCGTCGGCGTTCTCAACTGGATCGAGATCCAAGCCTGCGGGTATCCCTGCCCTACTCGCAAAGCCTCCTTCGTGATCGCCATAACGAAACCACTTACCTTGCGCTTTAGCAACGATTTTCCCACACACTACCACCACATCTGTGCCGTGCATACCATAGCGTCCGTCGGGCCATTGCAAACGAGCAACAGCACGTGACACCACCGCCCCTAGATCATCGGAACTCGTTATTTGCGGCATGCCTCGAACTGGCAGGCACAGGAAGTCCTGCTCATCTAATTCCTCATTCATCACCACGATCATAACGAGCAAGGGTGAAGCACACCACCTCGGCGGGCAGCAAATTCGGAATTCTCGCCATTCGTGGGAGAATAGTACCATGACTGAAAACAACTCCGCATTGCTCGATCACACCGAGGTTCCGGAAAGGGCCGCTCTTGAAGGTCTCGAAGACCGCTGGGGCAAAACTTGGGCCGAAACTGGCACCTATTCATTCAATCGCGACACCAGCCGCGACCAAGTATTTTCGGTGGACACTCCACCTCCTACAGTTTCTGGCTCGCTCCACGTCGGCCACGTTTTTAGCTACACCCACACCGACGTAATCGCACGCTACAAGCGTATGCAGGGCATGAACGTCTTCTACCCTATGGGCTGGGACGACAACGGTCTTCCAACTGAGCGTCGCGTGCAGAACTACTACGGCGTGCGTTGCGATCCGTCGTTACCTTACGAGGAAAATTTTGTTCCTCCGCACGACGGCGGCGACGGTAAGTCGATCAAGTACGCCGATCAAGTACCGATTTCACGCCGCAACTTTATTGAGCTGTGTTGGAAACTCACAGCCGAAGACGAGAAACAGTTTGAGAATTTGTGGCGCCATCTCGGCCTGTCCGTGGACTGGGAGCAGAACTACCAAACCATCGGCGCCAAAGCACAGAAGGTTGCACAGGCAGCATTCTTGAAGAACCTCGAGCGGGGTGAAGCCTATCAAGCCCAAGCTCCTGGTCTATGGGACGTCACCTTCCAGACCGCCGTCGCCCAAGCAGAACTTGAACCACGCGACTACCCCGGCGCCTACCATGCACTCGCTTTCCACACCGCAGCGGGAGACGACGTCGTCATCGAAACGACTCGCCCAGAGCTGCTACCTGCGTGTGTTGCGCTTATCGCGCATCCAGACGACGAGCGCTACCAGCATCTTTTTGGCACAACGGTGACCTCGCCTGTATTCAACGTTGAGCTCCCAGTGTTGGCACATCCAGCAGCGGAGATGGACAAGGGCGCCGGCATCGCCATGTGCTGTACCTTTGGCGATCTCACCGACGTGCAATGGTGGCGCGAACTCTCGCTACCAATGCGCTCTGTGCTTGGAAAAGATGGCCGACTCATTCGGGAAACACCGCAGTGGATCACCGATCCTGCCGGCGTGGCAATGTATGAAGAAATGGCTGGTAAAACGACTTTCTCTGCCCGCAAGACACTCGTTGAAAAGCTTAAAGAAACGGGCGAAATGATCGGCGATGAGAAACCGACCACCCGTAAAACCAATTTCTTTGAAAAGGGCGATAAGCCACTCGAAATCGTCACCTCACGCCAGTGGTACATTCGCAACGGTGGTCAGCCACACACCGAGGCAAACGGAAATGACCTGCGCGAAAATCTCCTGTTCCGCGGCAAAGAGGTTGATTTCCACCCCGATTTCATGCGGGTTCGCTATGAGAACTGGGTACAAGGACTCAATACGGACTGGCTTATTTCTCGCCAGCGCTTCTTCGGCGTGCCGATTCCATTGTGGTACCGGATCACCGAATCTGGCGACGTAAATTACGACGACGTACTCGTGCCTACTCTCGACCAGTTGCCGGTTGATCCGTCCTCGGATTGCCCTCCTGGTTTTGAGGAAGCTCAGCGCAATGTACCGGGCGGATTCGCTGCCGAAATCGACATTATGGATACTTGGGCGACATCCTCTCTCACCCCACAAATCGCTGGTGGCTGGCTGACTGACGAAGACCTGTTCAACAAGGTGTATCCGATGGACGTGCGCCCACAGGGTCAAGATATTATTCGCACCTGGCTCTTCTCGACCATCGTGCGTGCGCATCTTGAGTTTGGTGAAGTTCCATGGAAGCATGCAGCGATTTCGGGTTGGATTCTCGATCCGGACCGCAAGAAGATGTCAAAGTCCAAGGGCAATGTTGTGACGCCGATGGGCTTGCTTGAAAAGCATGGTTCGGACGCCGTTAGATACTGGGCAGCGTCAGCTCGCCTTGGTACCGACGCGGCATTTGACGAACAGCAGATGAAGATCGGTCGTCGTCTGGCGATGAAGGTGCTCAATGCTTCGAAGTTTGCAATGCAGGCTTCTGGCGGTGGAGCTGCTGTTGATCTTGATTTAAGCGCAGTTGTGTGTGAACTTGATAAATCCCTTCTCGCCGAGCTCGCAACTGTGGTTGAACAGGCCACGGCAGCCATGGAGATTTTCGATCACACCAAGGCTCTCGAAGTAACGGAAACGTGTTTCTGGACTTTCTGCGATGATTACATTGAATTAGTCAAAGAGCGCGCCAACGACCGCGACAGCATCTACGCCCAGGCAGGCCGCGAAGCTGAGGTGCGTTCGGCTCGCGTAACTCTCAATATCGCAGTGGATACCTTCGTTCGTTTACTTGCACCCTTCCTCCCCTACGCCACCGAAGAGGTCTGGTCGTGGTACCGCACCGGCTCGGTGCACAAGGCTGTTTGGCCCACTGCGGCAGAGTTGGACGGGACAGGTGATGACGACACCGTGGTATCTGTTTTGCAGGCGGCTGGAGCTGCTCTTTCAGCGCTACGCAAGGTCAAGACCGAACAGAAGGTGAGCCAGCGCACGCCGTATGCTGCTGTAACTTTGCAAGTTCCACAAGAAGTCATCGAATCAGTGGAAGCAGCCCGCGAAGACCTCGCAAATTCAGCTCATGTTCACGGCGAGTTTACTATAACATGCGATAATACAGACGGAGATATAGTTCTCGTTTCGGCGTTTGAACTCGAATAAATCGACGTACTGCTATTTAATTGTAAATAAATAGAGGGCTTCATCGGGACGCTCGTAATACGGAGAGGACTAATATGAGTGAGTATTTGGAAGAAGAAGGCATTTCCTTTACGCCTGGAAAAATCCAAGTCACAGAGTCGATGTCTGTACCGGCATTGTTGCGGCGTCTCGGTGAAGAAACCCCCAAGCGTGTGGTGATCGAACGCAAATCTAACTTCTCAAATCAATGGATGCCTGTTACATTTGGGCAATTCATCAACGAGGTCCGGGAAGTTGCGCGTGGCTTCATCGCTTCGGGCATTAATGCCGGCGACAAAATTGCCATCATGGCACACACATCCTACGAGTGGTCGCTATTCGACTTCGCAATCCAGTTTGCAGGTGCATACGCTATCCCGATCTACGAAACTTCATCGACTGATCAAGCAAAGTGGATTATATCTAATGCAGGTATTCGCGCAGCAGTCGTTGAAAACGCCAACCTTAAAAATGTTCTTGAACCGCTACTAGGTAAGGTCAAGGGCTTCGAGACGATTTGGAGTCTCTCGGACGACGCCCAAGGCAAACTCACGCAGCTTGGAGCAAATGTCGACGACGCCGAAATCGACGCGCGTATCGACGCTGTTCGCGCCGATGACCTGTGGACGATTATCTACACCTCGGGAACAACTGGACGCCCCAAGGGAGTGGAACTTTCCCAACGCAACGTGCTCCACGTCGTCATGAACGGCTCTACTCACAGTGGACTCATTAAAATACTCTCGAGTAAAGGCTCGCGCACGGTGCTCTTCCTACCGATGGCACACGTCTTCGCGCGGTTCATTAACCTCGTGGTGTTCTTTGGTGGAAGTGTGATTGGATATATTCCAGACACGCGCAACCTCGTGTCGGATATGCAAACGTTCAAGCCCACGTTCGTTTTGGCCGTTCCGCGCGTCTTTGAAAAGATTTACAACGCCGCTGATGCCAAAGCTGGTAGTGGCATCAAACTGCGCACTTTCCGCAGTTTCGCCAAAGTTGCCATCAACTATTCCAGAGCTCTCGACACTCCAGAAGGTCCATCTAAGGCACTGTCGCTCCAGCGCCAGCTAGGCGATAAGCTCGTTTACTCCACAATCCGCGAGCTCATGGGTGGCCGCTTAAAGTACGCTATTTCTGGTGGTGCACCGCTCGGCGAGCGCCTGGGCCATTTCTTCCGTGGCATGGGTATTACCGTTTTTGAAGGCTACGGCCTAACCGAAACCAGTGCTCCGACCACAGTCAATCGTTTAGATAAGATCAAGATCGGTTCAGTTGGGGCAGCATATCCAGGCTGCTACGTAAAGGTGGCAGACGACGGCGAAATCCTCGTTAAGGGCGATCACGTTTTCAAGCGGTACTACAACAACCCCAAGGCCACTGCCGAAGCGTTTACAGACGACGGCTGGTTCCGTACGGGCGATATTGGCCGTATCGACGAAGAAGAGTACGTCTGGATTACCGGACGTAAGAAAGAGTTGATTGTGACCGCCGGTGGTAAGAACGTTGCGCCAGCTGAGCTTGAGGATCGACTCCGCGGGCATCCGCTTATTTCTCAAGTGGTCGTGGTTGGCGACAAGAAGCCATTTATTGGTGCTCTCGTCACGCTAGATGCTGAGGCTCTCCCCCAGTGGTTGAGCAACCACAACCTTGAGCCGATTCCATTCTCGCAGGCGATCAATGATCCACAAGTATTGGCTTCTATTGATCGTGCCATCAAGCGCGCGAATACCCACGTCTCACGCGCAGAATCGATTCGAAAATTCGTGATTTTGCCAAGCGACTTCACCGTGGAGAATGGATACCTCACGCCATCATTGAAGGTACGACGCAATCAAGTTCTTGAAGATTTTGCCGACACCATCGAAGAATTGTACGGCTCCAAGAATTAATTTCTCATGTGTTGTGTGGGAGGCAGGGTGCTCGCCGTGTCTCCCACACTCACGTTTAGGAATACTTAAGCGAAATTATCTGCAATATCCTCGTGATGTTGAATAACTTCAGCCACAATGAACTTGAGGAATTTTTCGGCAAAGACAGGATCAAGTCCCGCATTTTGCGCCAGATCTCGCAACTGTGCAATTTGTTGTGCTTCTCGGTTTGTATCAGATGCAGGCAAAGAATACTGCGCTTTGAGTAAGCCAACCTGCTTCGTACAACGAAACCTCTCGGCAAGAATATGCACGAGAGCTGCGTCAAGGTTGTCGATCGTCTTTCGATAAGCTTCCAGCTCAGGTGGAACTTCTACCATCTTAGCCTCACTCTTTGCTCGGATTTTGACCCACTGCTTTAGCAATTTTCCCAGATAGCACAAGGGTAGGTTCCGCCGTGCCATCAACAACATCTCTAGTAATCACAATCTTGTCTACATCGCTGCGAGATGGAATCTCAAACATGAGTTCACGCAAGATATTCTCCAAGATTGACCGCAAACCTCGTGCGCCAGTGCCACGTGCGATAGCTTCTTGCGCGATCTTTCGTAGCGCATCGGCCGTCATTTCAAGCTTCACGCCATCAAGTTCGAACATCTTTTGGTACTGCTTGAGGAGTGCATTTTTCGGCTCGGTGAGGATTCGCACCAGATCATCCTCAGTGAGTGCTTCAACTGATGCGATAATCGGCAAACGCCCCACGAGTTCAGGAATCAGACCAAACTTGTGCAAATCGTCCGGCGTAACTTCCTTGAAAACGTCTACGCCGGCGTCGGAATCGTGCAGCTGAGCTCCGAAACCGATACCACGTCGGCCAGCGCGCGTGGACACAATATCTTCCATACCCGCAAAGGCACCTGCCAAGATGAAAAGCACGTTCGACGTGTCTATCTGCAAAAATTCCTGCTGTGGATGCTTGCGTCCACCAGAAGGCGGCACCGAAGCGACTGTGCCTTCGATAATTTTCAAGAGCGCCTGCTGCACGCCTTCACCCGATACATCCCGGGTGATCGACGGGTTTTCGGACTTACGAGAGATCTTGTCGATTTCGTCAATGTAAATGATGCCCTTTTGAGCTCGTGGAATATCGTCGTCAGCTGCTTGGATCAACTTGAGCAAGATATTTTCGACGTCCTCACCCACGTAGCCGGCTTCGGTGAGTGCCGTGGCGTCAGCAATTGCGAATGGCACATTCAGCATGCGCGCCAAGGACTGGGCAAGATACGTTTTTCCTGTTCCGGTTGGCCCCATCAAAAGGATATTTGACTTCCCAATTTCGACGCCGTCTGCCTCGCCTTTCGCCGATTTAGACGAGGAATCTGAAAGTTTTTCCTGCGCACGGATGCGCTTGTAATGGTTGTAGACCGCTACTGCTAAGGTTCGCTTGGCATTTGATTGCCCAACCACGTATTCGTCAAGAAAATCGGATATTTCTTGCGGCTTTGGCAACTCAGTATTTGCAGGTAGAGCACTAGATTCTTGACCAAACTCTTCTTCGATAATCTCATTACAGAGCTCAATACACTCGTTGCAAATATACACTCCAGAGCCAGTGATGAGTTTACGCACCTGACGCTGACTCTTCTGACAAAAAGAGCACTTCAAAATATCTGCAGCGTCGGCAGTTGGTTTCATTCCTCATCACCTCTCAAAACGAGCTTCCTCACCCTATTCCACACTATAAACAGCAAATCTTCCACCGCGGCACGCCCGAATATAGGGCACGCCATATTGTGATTTGAGCACAAAGCTTCATGCTACGATTCGCAAAAATACTCTGGAGGTGTTCACTACTGTGAACACCCCCAGAGAGCACTTTGCCAAAATCACTCTATGTTACACGTATTTGCACGTTGCAAGTTTTCGATTTGCGCACACAGAATAAATCTTGGCTAGGCAACAACAGCGCCTTATGCCTTCTGATCGGCCTTGCGGGAAGTGAGTACCTGATCTACCAAACCATACTCCTTCGCCTGCTCAGCGGTAAGGATCTTATCGCGGGCGATATCCTTCTCAATCTGCTCCGCAGATGTACCAGAATGCTTCGCCAATGTATCAATAAGCCAACGATTCATGCGGTCGATTTCATCGGCAACAATCGCAATATCCGATGCTTGGCCTTGCACGCCTTCCATAGCTGGCTGGTGGATCAAGATACGTGCATTTGGAAGCGCCAATCGACGTCCTGGCGATCCCGCGGCCAACAAGATAGCCGCTGCCGACGCTGCTTGCCCTAAACAAACCGTTTGAATCTGCGGCTTGATGTATTGCATTGTGTCGTAGATAGCTGTAAGAGCAGTGAACGATCCGCCCGGGGAATTGATATACATGGTAATTGGCGACTCGGGATCAATAGATTCGAGCACGAGCAACTGTGCCATAATATCGTCGGCTGAAGCATCATCAACCTGCACACCCAAAAATACGATGCGGTCTTCAAACAACTTAGCATATGGATCTTGGCGCTTATAACCATACGGCGTACGCTCTTCGAAATTTGGAAGAATATAACGATTCATCGGCATCGCTGGCGCAATACCCCCAGGCATTGCATTCGATGCTGCAGCGTGCATAGCCTGTGCCTGCAGATGAGCCTGCGCGGAGGCATTAGGGAAGAAATTGTTCATGGTTCAAGCCTCCTTCAGTTTGTTTCTTCTTCGTGAGCTGGTACGGAACGATCAACGCCGCCGCCACCAATCACTGACGAAGAATTCGTGATGATATGGTCTGCAAAGCCGTACTCAACAGCTTCTTTTGCGGTGAACCAATGGTCGCGGTCAGAATCTTCGAGAATCTGCTCTACCGTCTTACCAGTGTGCTTAGCATTGAGCTCAGAAAGCTCTTGCTTCATCTGCAAAATCAAATCTGCATTAATGCGGATTTCAGTAGCTGTACCACCAGCGCCACCCAAAGGCTGATGCATCAGCACACGGGTGTGCGGGGTGATATACCGTTTACCTTTCGCTCCAGCTGAGAGGAGGAACTGCCCCATCGATGCAGCTAGACCCATACCTACGGTGGCCACATCAGGCTTGATGTACTCCATGGTGTCGAAAATAGCCATACCGGCGGTCACAGAGCCACCTGGAGAATTGATGTACAAGTAGATGTCTTTATCTGGATCTTCCGCAGCAAGTAGCAATAGCTGAGCACAAATCATATTGGCGTTCTCATCGCGAACCTGATCGCCGAGCCAAATAATCCGTTCTTTGAGCAAGCGATTGTAAATTGAGTCTCCCAGACCCAAACCTTGTTGGCCCTCTCCCGCAAGCTGTGGCACGTTGGTCACGTAAACTCCTTCTAAATTCAGGATTCTCACCGCGATACAAAACAAAACGGCGAAGAAAGTATTCCATATAAAAGATTAACTGGTTTTTGGCTAGATTCTTAGTTTCGTAGGCTGCTTTCGCTGATGGCGCAGGACAAACGAGGGAGGGAAGAGAAATGTGTTTCTCTTCCCTCCCTCAAGTCGAATTAACAGATCAAGGATTATCGTTTATCCGTGATCAACAATTCTCAGGCACCGAAATTGATCAATTCGTCCTTGGTGAGCTTCTTAGCTTCTGCTTCGCTCAGTTCACCGGTCGATACACGGTAAGCGATCCAATCAGCCTTCAAAGCCGACTTAGCAGGAGCTTCTCCTTCTTCAGCAGCTTCGTCAGCTGTCAGCTCTGCTTCTTCAACCTTATCTGCCTTCTTTGAAGCCTTCTTTTCGTCAGCCTTCTTGGTTACCTTGCGGGTAGCCTTCTTGTTGAATTCAGGAAGCTTCTCGTTTTCAGGAGCTTCACCCAGAACCGCAACTACATCGACTGCATTACCCTTGTCGTCCACTACCTTGGCAAGACGCATTGCGGCAATAATTGCCTTGTTACGTGCAAGCTCGCCCGCAAACGCATTGAGCTGGTTAGCCTGAGCAGCTGCCTGGATAAACTGGTTAGGATCCATTCCGTACATCTGTGCTTGCTGCAAAAGGAAGTTGAGTAGCTCATCTTGAGCAACATCGACACCGAAGCCTTCAGCGTACTCGTCAAGCAAAAGCTGTAGCTTAAGCTGCTTCTCGATCTCGGCGCGGATTTCTTTGCCGTGCTCGTCGTTCGCATCCTTGCCTTCATTCTGCAAGTGATTTGCGACTTCTTCCTCAATCACAGACTGCGGAAGTGGGAAATCAGCGAGCTTTTCGAGCTCTGCAATCAGCTTCTGCTCGGCGCCCATGAGTTGAGCATCCGCCTTCGACTTTGCGGCGTTCTCACGTAGGTCAGCCTTGAGCTCGTCGATCGTGTCAAACTCCGACGCCAGCTGTGCGAACTCGTCATCAGCTTCTGGAAGCACGGATTCCTTCACCGAATGAACGGTTACGGTCACGTTCGCTTCTTCGCCTTCGTGGTCTCCACCAGCGAGCTTGGCGGTAAATTCGACGACGTCGCCCGCCTTAGCTCCGGTCAGAGCCTTGTCTTGTCCTTCGAGCATGTTGCCGTCACCAATGCGGTACGAAACGCCGGCAACGTCGTCAACCTCTTCGTCACCGATCTTGGCAACGAGGTCGATATTGACGTAATCGCCCTTCTTGGCCTTGCGGTTCACATCGGTGAGAGTAGCGAAACGCTCCTGGAGATCAACGAGAGCTGTTGCTACGTCGTCGTCGCTAACCTCGGTGGATGGAACTTCGATCGTGATATCGGCTGGATTTGGAAGCGAAATTTCTGGACGGACATCAACTTCAACGATGAACTTGAGCTCGGTGTTGTCGCCGTTACCAGACATCTCTGGCACTTCATTGATAGAAACTTCCGGACGCGACATTGGACGCACATCGGCTTCCACAACAGCCTGCTGGTAGTACGAATCGAGGTTATCGTTGATTGCCTGCTCGATAATGTAACCCTTGCCGATATTTGCTTCAAGAACGCGGCGAGGTGCCTTACCTGGGCGGAAGCCTGGGATATTTACCTGCTTGGCGAGTGACTTCGCGGCCTTTTCGTAGGCTGGCTTGAACTCTTCGGCTGAAACGGCCACGTCCAGCTGAACGCGTGTCTCGCTGAGGTATTCGACGGAATTCTTCACAGAGATTTCTCCACTCATAAAATCTAGAGGGCAGTTTCCCACCCAGTTTTGCTCACCAACCTGCGGATTTGCATGACTTCACACAAATCGAGCCAAGGGCGGTGACGTTTCCAAGGCGCTGCTCTTCTCGAAACGAATGTGTCTCAACGTCAGCCACAAAACCAAAGCCAATATCGAGATGAATGCTATTCGTAACAAGGATTACACGCATACTGTTCCATCATAAAACAAAACCGCCAGTTTAGGCCTAATTATCCTCCATGAGAGTAAACACAAGTTTCGAGAATCCGTGGCCGCACACAGCATGAGCAGGAAAAAGAAAAGCCCGAGAAACCTATTTCTTTGATTTCTCGGGCTTTCACACCGTCGGGGTAGCGGGATTTGAACCCACGGCCTTCCGCTCCCAAAGCGGACGCGCTACCAAACTGCGCCATACCCCGTGCTCAATAAATATTAGACAATGAATTTTGTTTTGACCAATCACATGCAATTGTGTGAGCTAAACATCATCACACGGAAGTGTGACCCACCCGTCAGCACAAGCAATTTTTGTTGCGTGCGATTTCTTGCTAAACTCTTACAGTCAGCTCAGCTGGCAATGCGAGTGTAGCTTAATGGTAAAGCCTCTGCCTTCCAAGCAGATGACGCGGGTTCGATTCCCGTCACTCGCTCGAAATTAATGCAGCCAAGTTCTCTTGGCTGCATTAATTTTTTGCGCTGCTATGCGGGAATCGAACCCGTGAGGGCTTTTGTGGATCAGAAAACGCACCGCGTTTTCCCACAAAAGATGCGAAGCAGCAGTGCTGCGAGCAGGGCAGACACGCAGGCGTGGATGCGCGATTCCCGTCACTCGCTCTCTTCATATTTTCAGTGCAATACCAACGAAAAGCACACATAGCCGAGCGCAAAAAACAGGGGCAAAAACACGCCAACTTCCAACATTACTCCCCCCCCATTAGTACCCCCATGTCGGAGCTACAACAAGCCTATTTCTCCCGCCATTCGTAGGCACAGGATTAAGTAGGACAAATGCTGATCTAGCGAACAAACATGGGTGATTTTGCGTCGGTTTCCACAGCATGATTGCCCCAAAGTAAGCGTTTTTTGATTCGCCGCGCTATATAGCTCCGATACCGCAAGAATCGCCTAGGTTAGGGAAAAGTTGAGGCAAAAGTTAGGAAAACGTCAAGCAAACAAATCGCGCCGCACATCCCAATCCTCAATGTGTGGCGCGATTCTCTCGTGCAGAGCCCTTCCCTCTTCTCCGCACGAATCCTTCTCCATTCCCAGCTCGGTTCAAACCTTCATTCGCTGGCTTTCTGCGGCGAGCGCAGCATTGTCGACAGGTTCGAGGCTATGCAACACAGAAACACCCCTATCAACCACAGATTCATGGCGACGGCGTTCATACTCGCTGCGCCGGCGTCGTCGCTGCACAATCCGTACCACAAAGAACACCGCAAGGAAAACCATGCCTTCAACAGTGGCCATCATCGCCGACGTCGCCAAATCAAATTGATAGGAAATTCCGAAACCAACCATCGCCACCACGATAGATATAATTACAGTAGTCGCCACCATAGCTGCCATTGTGCGACACAATAACCTCGCCGTTGCTGCTGGCACGATCAATAGCGCCACAACCAAAACAGCGCCCGCCACCTTAAATGATGCAGTGATAGTAACAGACACTACGAACATGAGCGCATAATTGATCGCCCGCACTGGATAACCTTGCAGCTTGGCCAGCTGCGGATCAAAGGTCGTGACGATCAAAGCGCGCCACAATATCACAAAACACAATGCGTCAAATATCAGCACTCCCAGCATGACCCAAAAGTGCACCGGCCCAAAATCGACGTCGCCAATCACAAGATGCGTTATCGATGCAATATTCAAATCGCCTTCCAAAACCGCATCTTCATGCAGGTGAATCTTCGAAAATACAGTCGAAAGCATCACCACGCCCAGCGAGAACAGCGCCGGGAAGAACACGCCGATCGTCGCGTCAGCATTGACGAGGCCAGTGAGACGCAAGGTTTCAGAAGCAAATACGATGATCATTCCCATGAACGCTGCGCCTATAATGAGTCCCGGCGAATCGATTGAGCCAATGATCCACGCTGCCAAGACGATCCCTGGCAGCATACCGTGGCTCATAGCGTCTGCAAACATCGACTGTTTGCGCACCACCAAAAACACCCCAGCAACGGCGCACGTAATCGAGGTAATTATCGCCAGCATCAGTACCGAAATTGCCACACTCATCAGCGCGCTCCGATCTCTTGCGCGATTCGCCGCTGTAGTTCACGACGACGCCGCACCCGCCGTATTTTTTGCAACACCAAGGATCGTCGTGGCGAGCATACGAGCGAAAATAGCAGTGTAAATGTAAGTATCAGCACGATCACAGGCCCGGTGGGCACTGAACCAAGCGAGACTGATAGCCAGGTGCCGAGCACCGAGGATAGACCTCCTATTAGTCCTGCAATAATCGCCATTGGCAAGAGCCGATTAGCCCATTGACGAGCTGCAGCGGGCGGAATAATCGCAAAGGCCACCATCAGGATTAGACCCACTGCTTTCACTCCAAGCACAACAGCTACTACTGTAGGACCAAGCAATAATGGCGTGAGAAATTTGGGCGAAAATCCTTGCACACTCACGAATTGCGGATCGAAACAAAATGCGGAGAATTCTTTTCTGAACAGGACGACGATCACCAAACACATCGCACCCAAAACGGCAATCGTTAATACATCAGAAATCGTCAACGACGTCGCCGATCCAAGCAAAGCCGAGGAAATCCCTCCTTTACCAGGGAAGCTCCCGTGAATGATTACTCGTAGCAGCACGAGTCCTCCTCCGTAGAAGAGGGCGAGCATAACAGCCATCGTGGTGTCGTCGCCAAGAGGCGTCGTGCGCGCAATCCAATCAGAGAGCAACACCGCCACAAGAGCAGCTAAAACGGATCCAATCACGAGCACAATCAAAGAGCGTCCATCAACGCCAAATACCGCCGATGCCACGATGAACGCGCCCATCACACCGAGGGTGGAGGCATGGCCAATCACGTCTGATAGCAAAGACTGGCGTCTTACGTACAGAAAACAACCGAGCACCCCGCATACCAGCCCAATCATGAATGTGCCAATCGAGATGATTCGATAAGAGTGAGTAGAAAGAAAAGCGATCAAATCCACGAGCAGTTACCTCACCGGCGTCTTCGGCTGCATCAACAGCGGCACTTCGATGTGGTGAGCAACGCCGTAAGTTTTTTCGACTATATGTGGGTGGAACACATCGTGGATCGGCCCAGCAGCAGTTACACATTTATTGAGTAACAGCACCCAGGAGCAAAAATTCGCTAACGTGGACAGATCGTGGTGCACAAGCACGATGGTTTTTCCTTTCGCGCGCAAATCAATGAGCGCCTTGACTATTGCCTTTTCCGAGGCAACATCCACTCCGGCAAACGGTTCGTCCATCAAGATCAAATCAGGATCTGCAACGAGCGTACGTGCCAAGAAGGTGCGTTGTTTTTGGCCACCTGAAAGCTGCCCGATCTGACGACCAGCAAGGTCAGAGATACCTACTTGCGCAAGCGCCCGCTCAACAGCGCGTTTTTGTTTGGAGCGCGGGCGTCGCAGCCATCCGAGGGAGCCATAGGTTCCCATCATCACGACGTCGTAAACGGTAGCAGGAAAATCCCAGTCCACGTCGGACTGCTGCGGCATATATCCTATGCGTTTACGCACGTGGCGAAGTTGTTTCCCGAAAAACGCTGCTTCGCCCGCAAGTGTGGGAACCAAATCGAGCATAGCTCGCATGAGTGTCGATTTTCCTGCTCCATTAGGGCCAACTATCCCCATAATTTCTCCTGCAGGAAGCTCAAAGCTCACCCGATCAAGCACTAGCTCTTCTCGGTAAGCAACACACATATCAGTCACGCTCAATACCGGCGTCATCACACTTTCCTCCAAATAAAACGGCATATGCTACGGAATGTCATGCAGACGTATCTCTTCTACGCACTGCTCTTACTTGTTTCCTAGTCCCTTGGCAATCGCCTCAGTGTTGTGTTTTAGCACGCCAAGGTAGGTGTTTACTGGTTCTTTGTCTCCCAAGGAGTCAGCGAAGAGTTCTTCGTCAGATATCTTGACGTCCCATCCTTTTGACTTCACATTTTCTTGAAGTGATTTAACTGCCTGTGGATTTTGGAGATTATCTACAAAGATCGTCTTGATTTTCTTGGTGGCGATCATTTGGGCGAGATCGTTGAGTTCACTTGCAGATTTTTCAGCTTCGGACGTCACGAAATCTGTTGCGAAAATCTGGAGGTTATAACGTTTGCCAAGGTAGTTGAAGGCATCGTGACCCGTCACGAGATTTCGCTGATCGGCCGGAATACTCGATAGAACTTTTTTCGCTTGAGCGTCAGCTTCATCGATCTTCTTATTGTAGGACTTGGCATTTTGTAGGTATTGATCGGCATTCTTTGGATCGAGTTTACCTAGATGCTTGGCGACTTCTTCTACTACGAGCTGCCAGTTTTCTGGTGAGTTCCAGATGTGTGGATCGTGCAGCTCATGACCCGCGTCGTCTTTTTCGGGCCATGGAAGCAGTTTGTCTTTGGGCAATTGATCACCGACGGCGATCTGCTTCTTTCCCATTCCTTGTAGCTGTTTCGTCATCAGCGCTTCTAGGTGGAGTCCATTCCAGACGACGGCGTCGGCCGCGTTGAGCTCTTCAATGTCTTTGGTGCTGGGCTGGTAGGTATGAGGGTCGCCTCCTGGCTTGACCATGGTGTACACCTTGGCTCCCGGTGCGATATTACTAACGGCGTCTGCCAAATATCCGGTGGTGGCAAATACCCGCAAGGAGCTTTCTTTAGCACCGGAATTCATGGAATCTTTAGATTTTTCACCTGTTGAACACGCACTCACTGCAAGTGCCATAAGCGATGCTGTAATCAATGCGAGGGAACGCTTAAATTTGCGGCGCATAGATATCCTTCCGATAGTATGAGAACGGTAGTCAAGAAAAACTACTTAGGTTAGCCTATCCTTACTAACGGCTTTAGGGAATGACTTTTATCCTATTCGTCCACTTAGTGCCCTATTGCACACTATCGCTTTTGGAAATAACTATCGCTACGAAGAGGTACCGTGGCCAGTTGGTGCATCAATGCGAGTGTGGGTGGGAAAAGTATTCCCACCCACACTCGCATTCGATCAACTCATCTTCTCAGCACTTGCTCAGATAATAACCTCATCGCTCAATCGCGTTGGATTGCCAAAGCGGTGATTCGTAAAGGAAACCGCCTGCTCTTGCACAAATGGAATGAGTTCCACTCGAGCATTCAACGTTACCGGACCGCTCCACACTGCCACATCAGCAACAGATTCTGCCGGAAGTGCAGCCATCAATGCCGAGGCATCGCCACCGATCAAGCGAATTCGTGCATCCAAGCCGGCATGCTTCGCCCAATTGGTTACAGAAGCACGGAAATCGGCGTCGCTCTCCAACCGCAAAGAAACGCCTTGAGCAGCGAGGAAATCTTGGATTTGTGCCGACAAATCATCAGGTGCCGAAACTTCCAGCTTCGCCCCAACTGCCAATGCAGCGCCAACAAGGCCCGCCAGCTGCCACTGTGACTCGCCCTCACTCAGTCGAACAGTCACCGAAGCTGGCCGATAACGCAGAACATTGCGCTCGACGCCTAAATCGGACGGATCATGACCTACCCCAAACTCACGGCCGATTTCTACATCAGCAGAGTGCAACAAGATACTCAAGAAAGCTTGATCTGCACCATCATTTCCTAGCTCGTTCGCTTTGACAAGCACAGGCATGCTCAAGGTTCCATCCTGCACGCTCGCCGCGGAATCATCGCGTTTGAAGCTACCGAGACCAAAGAGGTATGAAGGGCCACCCGCTTTAGTGCCAGCACCAACGGCCGATCGCTTCCATCCTCCGAACGGCTGACGACGTACAATCGCACCGGTAATGCCACGGTTCACGTAGGCATTACCTGCCTTGACGTTCTCCAACCAGTAGTTAATCTCATCAGGATCAAGCGAATGGATACCAGCGGTGAGACCAAAATCGGTGGCATTTTGCAGCTCGACTGCTTCTTCAAGCGTCTGAGCAGTCATAATGCCTAGGATCGGACCAAAGTACTCAGTGAGATGGTATTCCGAACCTGGCTTAACACCGGCACGCACTCCTGGGCTCCACAACTTGCCAGAATCGTCAAGCTGTTGTGGTTTGATTGCCCAGCTCTCCCCCTCACCAAGCGTCGTCAAGCCACGCAAAAGCTTTCCAGCAGCTGGCATCACGAGAGGTCCCATTTGAGTTTCAAGATCCCACGGCCAGCCCACGTGCAAAGACTTCACGCCGTCAAGCAACTGCCTACGGAAGCGTTCCGACCGCGCCACAGATCCAACCAAAATAACCGTCGAACAGGCCGAACACTTCTGCCCAGCATGTCCGAATGCCGAGGTAATAACGTCCTTGACCGCAAGATCAAGATCAGCATGCGGAGTAACGATAATCGAATCTTTACCCGAGGTTTCGGCAAGCAGACCCAGATCAGGGCGCCAAGACTTGAATAACTTCGCTGTCTCGATTGAGCCTGTCAAGATCACCCGATCAACTAGCGGATGCGTAATGAGTTCCTTACCCAGCTCACGCTCAGAAAGATCTACAAACTTGAGCAGTTCGCGCGGCACACCGGCGTCCCACATAATCTGAGCCAGCACTGCGCCGGTGCGTGCAGCCTCCGAAGAAGGCTTGAACACAACACCCGATCCCGCAGCCAGAGCAGCTAATACGCCGCCAGCAGGAATCGCCATCGGGAAGTTCCACGGCGGAGTCACGACGACGACGCGCGAAGACTCGTAAATCGCTCCCGGCAGGTTATCCAACAGTTTGGCCTGCTCAGCGTAGTAGTGAGCAAAATCGACTGCCTCAGATACTTCAACGTCACCTTGATCAAGCGCTTTTCCAGCCTCTGAACCTGCAACTTCAATGAGTTCAGCTCGACGCTTTGCAAGCTCAAGACCAACGCGATGAATAATCTCAGCACGTTCAGCACCAGATTTCTGCGCCCAAGCAGCTCCCGCCTCAGCAGCTTCGCCCACAATTTTGTTCAGTGCCTCAACATCGTCAACACGAGCGTCTTTCAGCACCTTCGATCCGAGCGTCGAGTCCTTCATTCGCCTAGCAATCTCGCGTGCCCATTTCTGGTTAGCAGGCAAGGAAGGATCCGAATCTGGGGTGTTTTGGAATGTCCATTCCCCGTCTTCATTTACGAGGTTAGAACGGAGCACCTCGTCGTCTTCCGCAGTGCGATCTTGTAGACGACGCGGCCCAACGGCGTCGGAAAAAGCGTGCGACAGCGCCGCATTGAAGCGATCACGCTCGCGCGCCAGCAAGCTCTCGTCGTCGGCAATCTCGAAGATCGAGGACATAAAGTTCGCAGGTAACGCGTTCTCTTCCAGGCGTCGCACCAAGTATGCGATGGCAACATCGTATTCTTCGGGATTAACAACCGGTACATAGTAGAGCAAATGCCCCACGTCTTTAGTCATTGCCGCAGCTTGTGGAGCCGCCATACCCGAAAGCATCTCAAACTCAACGTCGTTGCCGTTCAAAATACCGCGGTCTTTGGCAAGCTCAAAGGCAAACGCAGCCGTGAACAGGTTCATTCCTGCCACGCCGATATTTACGTTCTTGATGTGCTCTGGACGCAGTGCATACTCAAGCACGCGGATGTAGTTAGCGTCGGTATGCTCTTTGCTTGGCTGCGTAACCAGCTCCCAACCGTGTACTGCTGCAGCCACACGCTCCATCGAGAGGTTTGCACCCTTGACCACACGCACCTTGATCGGAGCACCGCCGTTGGCAACACGAGCCGCTGCCCACTTCTGGAGATCCTCCATCGCTGGTAGAGCATCTGGCAGATACGCTTGAAGCACGATACCAGCGCGCAATTCATGGAATTCCGGACGCTCAAGAATTCGCTTGAATACATCGATCGTCATATGAAGATCGTGATATTCTTCCATATCCAAGTTCACAAATTTCTTAGGCGTGTAGGAATTTGCGCGCGTATAGAGCGGAAGTAGCGCTTCGACGGCGTTCTCAACAGCCTCTTCATATGCCCACGGGTTATGCGGGCCAATTACCGCCGAAACCTTCATCGATACGTAATCAACATCGTCGCGTTCGAGGAGCTTGATCGTGTCCTCCATGCGTTTTGCCGCCTCTTTGTTACCGAGCACAGCTTCGCCGAGGAGATTCATGTTCAGGCGGGCACCTTTTGCCTTGAGCCGCGCGATAGAATCCGTGAGTCCTTTTCCTTTGGCGTCAAGTACGAGATCACCCACGAGCTGCTGGAATACTTTCGTTGCAGCAGGTACAACGACGCCGGGTAGCATCGGGGCTACCACGCCGCCGAGTTTCAATGGCGCACGGAGATAGCTCGGCAAGAAGCTAGGCCCTTGCGAAGCTAATTTCGCAATAGTCTGAGCAACAACTTTCTTGTCTTCAGGGCGAATAACACCATCAACAAACTCGACGGTGAAGTCTAAACCCTTGGGATCTTGGAGCGTCTTTGCAAGAAGCAGCGCCGCACGGTCGTTCGGGTAGTTTTTCGAATCTGCGAGCCAATGCTGAGCACGAGTTTCAGCGCGGCGTCCGATTTCTTCAAAACTCATTTTGAAACATCCTTTTCGTTGAGAAATGGCTAGTTACAGCAAAATTTTGTTGTGATTTAATGAAAATAATGCTTAGCGCGCCAAATACCCCGCCCTACCCTTGCGGACAAAACGGGGCATTTGCGTTCTATGCCGAGCGTGGATCAGCGAACAATTTGCCCATCTGGATTGAGCTTCATTGCTTCGTACGCAGAACCAGCACCGTATTCGGCGTCAATCTCCGCGCCGGTAGCACGCGCGAGACGAACGGCGGCAGTAAATTCTGCGTCAACCTCAGGATCAAACTTGTAGGTCAGATTCGACACCAAGTAAGCAACGACAGTTGCAAACAAGAATCCAGGCAAGATTTCGTAGAGGCCGAAGATCTTGAACGTACCCCAGATACCAACGGTAACTGCGCCTGTAAGCATTCCAGCAAGAGCGCCTTGCCAGGTCAGCTTACGCCAGTACAGAGCCAGAAGAACGATCGGTCCAAATGCGGCGCCAAAACCAGCCCACGCGAAAGCTACGAGATTCAGAATCGAATCCGTCTTGTACCAAGCAAAAACGGCAGCTAGAACCGATACGGCAAGAACGGTCAAACGGCTAACAGTCAGACCGTAAGAGGCATCAACTCTGCGTCCTCCCTTTGCTTTGAAAATATCTTCCACCACAGCCGAGGAGGTAACCAGAAGCTGCGAGGAGATCGTAGACATAATTGCGGCAAGAATAGCGGCAAGCATGAATCCGGCAATGATTGAGGGGAACATACTCTGACCTGCAATAATAAACACAGATTCTGCTTTTTCTTTGCCGACTTTGAACAGCCCGACATTGTGCGCAGCAATACCCACCATTGCGGTACCACCAGCACCAATAACCGACAGCAACATCCATCCGATTCCGATTCGGCGAGCCTGCTTCGCCTCAGCTGGGCTGCGCAACGCCATGAATCGCACGATGATATGCGGCTGGCCGAAATATCCAAGTCCCCATGCCATTGCGGAGATAACGCCAACCACAGTTGCCCCACCAAACGGCGATACGAAGTGTGGATTTTCAGCCATGATGCCATCTGCGAGATTTCCAAAACCACCCAAGGCAATAACGCCAGCGATCGGAACGGCTACGAGCGCAGCAAGCATCATAAGACCTTGCACCATATCAGTCCACGATACTGCCAAGAATCCGCCAACGAGTGTGTAGAGCACCACCACACCAGCGACGAGCGTCATACCAAGGTGATAATCCATGCCGAATGCCGACTCAAAGAAAACGCCACCAGCCACCATGCCAGACGACACATAGAACGTGAAGAATACGAAGATAATCAGGCCTGCCACAATTCGCACAGAATTGCTCGAATCACGCAAGCGATTTCCTAAGAACGAAGGCACCGTAATAGAATTACCTGCGATTTGCGTATATGAACGCAACCGCGGAGCAACAGCTTTCCAGTTTACCCATGCACCAATCGTCAGACCCACGGCAATCCAAGCTTCCACAAGACCGCTCACATAAAGAGCGCCTGGCAAACCCATCAAAAGCCAGCCAGACATATCAGATGCGCCAGCCGATAGAGCCGCGACGGTTGGATTCAGATCTCGCCCACCGAGCATGTAATCATCGAAGTTCTTTGTGCGGGTATATGCCCAAATTCCAATGATAATCATCGCAACGAAGTAGATAATCATTGCTATTGCTTGACCAGTTACTTGATCCAAAGCAAACTCCTCTCCGAGTGTGGCACTCAATCGTGCCCTTTCTCGGAAGAATAGTACGCATAGGCCCTTAGTCACAACCAATTCTTCAAAATATCTCCATATTGAGATATTTCTAATGCGCATCAGCTTATATACTGAACACCTATTTATTGGCTTAGAGTAGCCAAAAACGAGAATTCTCTTATGTGATAGATAAAAATCTGGCCCCGCATTATGCGGAGCCAGAAAAATTTGCGGAAAAGTTTGCTCAGTCGAGCAGACCCTTCTGTGCAGCCTTTGCCAAACGGCGTGGGATTCGCACCTCGCGACCACCGAAGCGAACGGTCTGGAGCTCGGTAAGCTCAGCCTTCCACTGGGAGCGGCGAGAGCGGGTGTTGCTGCGAGACATCTTGCGCTTTGGAACTGCCATTCCAACCGCTCCTTCCTATATAAGTGGGCTTTTTCAAACCCAAAACAGACTTGAGGCTCAATAAATCTAATCAATAAATTTAACTTGAGCAGACAAACGTCTACTTTAGCCCAGTTCGCACATAATAATCTAGTTCACTGCCACACTTTGTGCTGAGGAACACCACACATTTTCTTGCGCACACAAACCGCAACTCGGCCCTCACCCGCCACACCTGACATAATAGTGTCATGTCCGCACTGCGTCTCGCTTCATACGAACCACTCTCCCACGAGATTGAAATCAAGAAATCTCGTTTCCTCACTTTCGCCAAAAGAGTTAACTGTGTGGATGATGCCCGCGAATATATTTCGCAGATCAAAGAAACTTTTCCAGACGCTCGTCACCACTGCAGTGCATTCGTAGTTTCGATTCCAGGAGCGAATGACGTTTTACATTCCTCCGATGACGGCGAACCTTCCGGAACCGCTGGACGCCCCATGCTTGATATTCTCACCGGTTTTCAGCTCACCGATACGGTTGTGGTGGTGGTTCGATATTTTGGCGGAACACTCCTCGGCACTGGCGGATTAGTTCGCGCATATTCCGATTCAGTTCGCGAATGCCTCATCGGAGCTCACACTGTTACCCAAGCACAATTACAGTGTTTCGACGTCACTCTTTCCCATGCAAGTGCTGGAAAAACGGAAGCTGAACTGCGGGCTCGCGGCTACGACGTCGTCGGAATTGACTACCACAACACGCATGTAACGCTACGCTTAGCAACCTCGAATATCGATAGCTTTATGCGAGATCTTGCCGAAATCAGCTCCGGCGAGGCTAGCGCACACAAGGCTGGAACCGTGATCCGCGAGCACCCTTCACAACCGCTATAGATCCATTCAAAAGCGACCACACCCTCCCAGGGGTCATTAAATATTCAATAATATTTAGCCCTCGGCAGACACTGTTGCGTGCCGCTAGGATCTTTGCCAGTATATTGAGCAAGAAGTTGTCGAGATTTCAATAGTGAACGGGTTTTTCCGAACGGCAACATTTCAATGGAATATTCGGTCACGCGCTTCATCGCAACGTGACTACTAGGCTGATTATCGAGCAAGGTGAAAGGGGCGAGCGATGCAAAATACCTCGTACACCCGCTCCTTGCCATGCTTTTTCTGCTTGTGTACCTGTCGCTAGAGCGTCAGGCTTTAGTTGTGCGCCATATCTGCATGCCTGTCGCTCACTGCTTATGCTGGGCCCCTTGTGTCTAAGCTCCCCATCGGAATATCAGTAACAGTAGAAAGCTATTTTCAATGACTATTTTTAATTCAATGACCGAACTTACCGGTAACACTCCACTCGTTCGTATCAACCGTCTCAGCTCACATACCAAGGCAAATATCCTCGCTAAGCTCGAATTTTACAATCCTGCCAACTCAGTAAAAGACCGAATTGGCGTAGCTATTGTAGATGCTGCCGAAGCCTCAGGTCAGCTCCAACCTGGCGGCATGATCGTGGAAGCAACCTCAGGAAATACCGGCATCGCCCTCGCGTGGGTTGGCGCAGCGCGCGGCTATAAAGTGGTTCTCACAATGCCGGCGTCGATGTCGCAAGAGCGCCGTGCCCTCCTGCGCGGCTTCGGAGCTGAGCTCGTACTCACCGAGCCCGCCAAAGGTATGCAAGGTGCGGTGGATCGCGCCAAAGAGATCGTGGCAGAAAATCCGCAAGCCATCTTAGCTTCGCAATTTGCTAACACTGCTAACCCGCTCATTCACGAGCGCACCACTGGCCCGGAAATATGGAACGATACCGATGGTCAGGTAGACATCTTCGTAGCTGGAGTTGGCACGGGAGGCACACTTACCGGAACGGGTCACTACCTGCGCGAAAAGAATCCGAATATCAAGATCGTGGCTGTTGAACCGAGCGATTCACCACTGCTCTCGCAGGGTAAAGCAGGACCACACAAGATCCAAGGTATCGGTGCGAATTTCGTTCCGGAGGTACTTGATCGCAACGTGTATGACGACGTCGTGACCGTAACGTTCGACGACGCACTCGAAACAGCCCGTCGTGCCGCACACGAAGAGGGAATCTTAGCAGGATTCTCAGGCGGCGCCGCGTTATGGGCAGCCATCCAGCTCGCTGAACGCCCAGAAAATGCGAATAAAACTATCGTGACAGTCATTCCTGATTTCGGAGAACGGTACGTTTCCACAGCACTTTTCGAAGGTCTCACGGAATAAGCGAAGCTAAACGGATATAGGCTCTAAGCATGCATATTACGTTCAAAGAACAACTCATTGAGGATCTACAAGCTGCGGTAAATCACGATCCAGCCGCACGTAGCGCCCTTGAAGTCGCCCTCGTCTACCCTGGCGTGCATGCGCTTTGGGTGCATCGGCTCGCACACCGAATGTGGGTAAAAAGCCTGCTACTGCGCCTGCCTGCCCGAGTTCTCTCCCAGATCGCCCGGGCAGTAACAGGTATTGAAATTCATCCTGCGGCTAAACTTGGCAGACGACTTTTCATTGACCACGGAATGGGTGTTGTGATCGGCGAAACTGCCGAAGTCGGTGAAGACGTGACCATTTTTCACGGCACCACTTTGGGTGGCACGTCGATGAAGAAGGGCAAACGTCATCCAACGATTGGCAATCGCGTGACGATTGGTTCAGGAGCTAAAGTTCTCGGTCCAATTACGGTGGGCGACGACGTTCAGATCGGCGCGAATGCCGTCGTCGTTAAAGATGTGCCAGCAGGCATGGTAGCCGTGGGTGTGCCGGCACAAAATCGAGCTACCAATCGCCACGAGATTAATATCGATCCGGCAATATACATCTGATAATCGGGTATTGAATAGGTATGTGGCTGAGCCAGTACATTGACTGGCTCAGCCACATACCTATTCTTGGTAATTCTTGGTTTGCTACCGCGGAGGTTGTTCTTGGGTATGCTTTGTTCGAGACCTTGCGACCTACCTCGGTAACGACCTACCGTTTACGTCGATTGAGGATTAGCGCTGACTATCTGCTACTTAGCGCTGCTTTTCAAAATCTGCAATCATGTCGATACGCGACTGATGGCGAGATTCAACATCGTAACCCGTGTTGAGGAAGATCTCGACGAGCCGAGTAGCTTCCTCAATCGTATGCTGACGTGCTCCAATCGAAATAACGTTGGCGTTATTGTGCTCACGTGCTAGCTCAGCAGTGGACTCATTCCATGCCAGTGCAGCCCGAACTCCCACAACCTTATTGGCAGCAATTTGTTCGCCGTTACCAGAACCGCCGATAACGATACCGAGGGAACCAGCGTCGGACACAACAGCTTGAGCGCACTCGAAACATACCGGAGGGTATGCATCAAGTTTGTCGTATTCGTGATAACCGTGGTCAATTACCTCATGGCCTTGCGCCGAAAGGTGCTCCACGAGATGATTTTTCAATTCAAAACCTGCATGGTCAGTTGCTATATGTACTCGCATGCTCTCAGCATAACTAACAAGCGGGGGAAGATTCGAGCGAATTCACCAGCTACAATTTATTTATGATTCAAACTGATACCGTAACCAGCGAAGTTGTCGCAAAGCTCAACCAAGATATTCGCCCTCAAGACGATCTTTATCGCCACGTGAACGGCGCTTGGCTTGAAGTTGCTGAAATCCCAGCCGACCAGGCTTCTACCGGCACTTTTATTGATCTACGAAACGCCTCTGAAGCGCGCGTCAAAGCTATTATTGATGAGCTTACTGACGGCGAAGCGAAGAGCGACGACGCACAAAAGATCGCTGATCTTTTCTCGTCGTTTATGGACGAAGCCAGAATTGAAGGGCTCGGCGCGGGTCCGTTACTTCACGATCTCGAACTGATCGCTAGCGCACAAGACAAAGCGGAGCTAGCCGTGGCAGTCGCGCGCCTAGGCGTTACCGGCGTCGATATGCCATTCGGAATTACCATTGAGGCTGATCGAAATAATCCCTCAGAGTACATCACGTGGATTTTCCAGTCCGGAATCGGTCTGCCGGACGAATCGTTCTACCGCTCCCCCGAATACGCTGAATTGCTCGAAGCATATAAAGAGTTTGTTCCTACTCTCTATTCGCTCGCTCTTGAGCATGACGACGAGCAGGCGCAATTAGCTGCTCAGCGCATCATTGATATCGAAACTAAAATTGCGTCGTCGCATTTCACCGCAGTAGAAGCACGTGATGCCGAAAAGACCAACAATGTGATGAGCATTGATGAATTTATCGCCTCAGCGCCTGGCTTTGAGTGGAATGCGGCATTCGAAGTGCTCGGCTTAACGGCAGAGAAAGCCCCTGAGCTGTTGATCTACACTCCGCGGGCACTTACCGGTTTCGCGCAAACGTGGAACGATGCCGATCTGGAAGCTCTGCGCGATTATCTACGCTGGCTCGTGATTCGCGCCCGTGCTCCTTACTTGTCTAGCGCAATCGTACAGGCAAATTTCAGTTTCTACGGACAAGTTCTCAGTGGTCAGGAAGAGATTCGCGAGCGCTGGAAGCGTGGAGTTCAACTGGTAGATGCAGTGCTTGGCGAGGCTGTTGGCAAAGAGTTCGTAGCTCGCCACTTCCCGCCAGAGTACAAAGCTCAAATGGAACAACTTGTGGATGATCTGCTCGCAGCATACAAGGAATCCATCACCGATTTGGACTGGATGACTGAGGAAACGAAAGCGAAGGCGCTCGCCAAGCTTGCCACTTTCGTAACCAAGATCGGCTACCCGGACAAATGGCGTGATTACTCTGAGCTCGTGATCACCGCCGATGATCTCGTTGGCAATATGCGCCACGCAGCGGAATTTGAGCATTGGCACCACATCGAAAAACTGGGCAAAGATGTAGATCGCGGCGAATGGCATATGTACCCGCAAACTGTGAATGCCTATTACAACCCAGTGGCGAACGAAATTGTGTTCCCAGCTGCAATTCTGCAACCACCTTTCTTTGATCCGAACGCTGACGCGGCGTGGAATTACGGTGGAATTGGCGCTGTGATCGGTCACGAAATCGGTCACGGTTTCGACGACCAAGGTTCGAAGTACGACGGCGAAGGCAAGCTGAACAATTGGTGGACGGAGCAAGACCGCGAAGAGTTTGAGAAGCGCACTAAGGCTCTAGTTGATCAGTATGAAGCTTATGTGCCTGCTCAGTTTGCACCAGATTCGCCTTTCCATGTGCAAGGAGAACTCACGCTTGGTGAGAATATTGGTGATCTCGGCGGCTTAACTATCGCTCTCAAGGCATACAATATTGCGATGAAACGTGCTGGCTTCGACTCTGCTGCCGCTGTGCCGGAAATCGAGGGCTACAACGGTATTCAACGAGTTCTGCTGGCATTTGCCCGGATTTGGCAAGAAAAGCGACGCAACGAGGCTATGGTTCAAAGCGTGGCCACCGATCCACACTCCCCTGCTGAATTCCGCTGCAATGGAGTAATCAAGAATGTGGATGCCTTTGCCGAAGAATTTGATGTTCGTGAAGGTGATGCTTTGTACTTGGCTCCCGAAGATCGAGTTCGAATCTGGTAACGACTCATTCATGCATGGCTGAGCTGTGCTGATGGGGTGTGGGTGGCGCTGTCACGATTGTACAGCGCCACCCACACCCCATCTCTAGACAAATACTCGGCCGGTCAGGCGGATACTACTCGGTTTAAATACAGCTCAATACCGCGCTTCAATACCGCGCAGATTGTGCGCTTGTTACTCAGTCAAACACTGGACCAGTAGTACGCGTCCGCTTTAATTCAAAGAAACCAGGCACCCGCGCCAAGGCGAGTGTTCCATCCCAGAGCTTGACGGCGTCGTCGCCATGAGGAGCGGGAGACAAAACTGGACCGAAGAATGCAACGCCATCAACTGCGATAATAGGCACTCCGACGTCTTGACCTACCAGCGCGAGCGCCCGATCAGTCGATTCATCTCCATGCCGATCAAATTCGCCCTCCTTCGCGCGCTCAAGAATGCCTTGATCCAGATTGCATTCAGCGAGCGCGGCAGCGATAGTGGCTTCGCCTTTCTCAGCACCTTCGTTGAAAAAGCGTTTTCCCAGAGCCGTGTAGAAATCACCGAGTTGGTTAGGAATTAAGTGATGCACCCCCGCAGTTACCTGCGCGCCGAGTTTAACTTGCGCGAGATGTTCACGATAGTCAGCCGGGATGTCTTTTCCTTCATTGAGATGCCACAACCGGAATGGATTCCACTCAATCTCCAGATTTCGCAATTGCGAAACTTCAACGAGCCAACGAGAGGTAATCCACGTCCACGGGCAGGCTGGATCGAACCAAAATTCAACGCGCTCGGCCATCTTTCCTCAATTCTTCACTTCTCAATTCTCAAAACATGCGAATCAGCATGTATGACAACTAATACCTGATCACACATTCAGTATGGCACAATCGATTTTCCAATCGCCTCACCAACTTCGCACAAATTCACGATTGAGCTAGGCTTAAGAGTGGAAAATGCCCATGCAACGAGAGGAAAAACGTGCCAGGAGAAAACCTTACTCGGGTTGAGGCAGCCGAGCGCGCCGAACTTATCCAGACTCACTCATACCTAGTGGAACTCAATCTCACGGGAAGTGATACTTTTACCTCCCGATCCACGATCAATTTTGGTGCCAAAGCGGGGTGTTCATCCTTCGTTGATCTCATTGCCGAATCAATTGAACACATTTCTTTGAATGGCGTTGAACTGCCAGTTTCTAGCTATGCCGATTCCCGCATTCCGCTTGCGAATCTTGCAGAGACTAACGAGCTTATTGTTGAGGCTACCTGCAAGTATTCTCATACTGGCGAGGGCCTTCACCGCGCGATCGACCCCGCTGACGATCAAGCTTATCTATACTCCCAGTTCGAAGTACCAGATTCGCGCCGCATGTTTGCGGTATTCGAACAGCCGGATCTGAAAGCAAACTTCACTTTTGTGGTCACTGCACCTGAACACTGGAACGTCTTTTCTGTCTCGCCCACCCCAGAACCAACGTCGCATGGCGATGGCACTGCAACGTGGGAATTCACACCTACTGAAACGATTTCATCCTACCTGACCTGCATCGTTGCTGGTCCATATAAGGGCGTGGAAGGCGAATACACCTCAGTTGATGGACGCACAATTCCTATGGGTGTTTATGTGCGCGAATCTTTGTACGAATACCTTGATGGCGAAGAAATCATCGAGATTACCAAAGCGGGAATGCCTTTCTTCGAAGAGGCATTCGCTCAGCCATATCCGTTCCGCAAATACGATCAGATCTTCGTGCCCGAATATAACGCAGGCGCGATGGAGCATCCAGGCTGCGTGACGATCCTCGATGATTACGTATTCCGCTCCCGCCCATCTGAAGCTATCGTGGAACGACGTGCCGTCACCGTATTACACGAGCTAGCGCATATGTGGTTTGGCGATCTCGTCACCATGAAATGGTGGGATGACTTGTGGCTTAATGAGTCTTTCGCTGAATACATGAGCCATGTGGCGACGGCGCAAACCACCCGCTGGACGGACGCTTGGGTTACGTTCAATTCTTCCGAAAAGTCTTGGGCGCAGGCCCAAGATCAGCTTCCGTCAACTCACCCGATCGCTGCTGATATCCGCGATCTTGAAGATGTGATGGTCAACTTTGACGGAATCACTTACGGCAAGGGCGCATCCGTATTCCAGCAGCTCGTAGCATACGTTGGCTGGGATGGTTTTATCACTGGCGTTCAGAAATATCTCGCCAAGAAAGCGTGGGGAAATGCCACGCTCAACGATTTGCTGGTTGAACTTGAGGCCGCATCTGGCCGCGACCTGCACGAATGGTCCCGACTCTGGCTCGAAGAATCAGGTATCAATATTCTCAAACCAGAAATTGTGGACGACGGCGGTAAGCTCGTTTCGTTCTCAATCCGACAAGAATCCGATGGTAGGTCCTCGTTGCGTCCCCACCGAATTTGCGTGGGAGGATACAACATTGTTGACGGACGTTACCAGAAGGTTGCGCACGCTGAACTGGACATCGCTGGTGAACTCACTGAGGTTAAGGAATTTGCAGGCATTGAGCGCCCTGAACTAATCCTTATCAACGACGGCGATTTCGCGTATGCCAAGGTCCGGCTTGATGAAGTATCGCTACGAAATGCTGTGCAGAACATCAATTTGTTCACCGACCGCCTCACCCGCACGCTCGTGCTTTTCTCAGCGTGGGATATGTGCCGCGACGGCGAAATGCCAGCTACGGACTTCGCACACCTCATTCTCACTGCTTTGGAGACAGAAGATCACGGCACTGTGCTACGCACGATCCTCAATCAGTTAGCCACTGCCACAAATCTTTACTCAGCACCAGCTACGCGTTCTGAGCTGCAACTCGACGTGGCAACACGCCTCGCGGAGATTGCTGCTAATACCGAACCTGGATCGGATCGCCAGCTGCAGATCACAACCTCGGCTGTAGCCTTGGCTCATACCGACGACCAGCTCAAAACCATCGCAGGGTGGCTTGAAGGAGTCGATGTGCCCCAAGGTCTCGTGATGGACAACGCTATGCGCTGGTCCGTGTTGCAGCGCTTAGCAGCTGCTGGTCAGGTATCGGAGGACGACGTCGAGCGCGAGCGTTCCGAACGCGACAATACGGCGTCGGGCGCCGTTGCTGCTGCGCGGGCACGGGCAGCTATTGCTGATCCGGCAGCCAAACAACGCGCTTGGGACGATCTCACAGGCGGCGAAGTTCCAAACTCTTTACAGCGCGGATTAGCTTTAGGTTTCTCCGGTGGCGATGCAGCGCTTCTCGTACCATTCGTGGAGAAGTATTTCGCTAGCGTGGAACAGCAGTGGGCAGAGCGCACAAAAGAAATCGCTTCAAATATGATTTCATACTCCTTCCCCACGAAACTCGCTGGTCGCACCGATCTTGGTGTAGACATCGTCGAATATGGCCAGGCGTGGCTTGCAGAGCATCCCGATGCAGCTCCTGCAATGCTTCGACTCGTCTCAGAAGCGCTTGATGGCGCTCGACGTGCCATCACCGCCCAAGAATGTGACGCACAGCGTTAAAACTCTCGGGCTTAAAGGAGTAGGCAACTTTTGAGAGCTGGTGGGGTCGATTCGCGAATCGACCCCACCAGTCTTATGTGCGTTATCAAAAATTCTCTGTGCTTGCACACATTAGCGTTCCCAACAGGCAAAGCTCGAGAGAACGTCAATTTAACAAGTTGTGCTAAGCCAACAAGAGATTAATCGTCTGGTTCAGTATTGACGATCAGCGCTAATTCTTGCAATAACGGCTGCGCTTGAGCTCCAAGAATGAGTTGGATCTTATTGTGTTGAATAACAAGGCTCAACGCCATCGCTCTGAGGCGCACAATATCAAGAGCTGCAATGTTATGAACTGAAATTTCGATACGGCTTATCGCACCGTCAACCTTCGCAAGGTTGTCCAGCCCACCACATGCAGTGATAATACTGCTAGCGGTTAGTTCCTCATGTGCTTGCGCCATCAAAGCCACCTAATTTATGCATTACCTAATTTAGTGCCCAAGATTATTCTTAAAGCTCCGCACCAAGGAAAGCAAGCGTGGATTTGTAGACAGCTCCTCAACAAGCACAACTTTCTCTGTGCCATCTGCCAAAGGAATGCGCCAGTTCGGATACTCGCGATCAGTACCAGGTTGGTTTTGAGCGCGACGTTCGCCAACGGCGTCGGTCAATGAAATACCCAATAGTGCAGCCGGAGTTTGAGCGATATATCCGTGCAATGCTTCAACGATCTCTCGCTCAGAGGCATCCGCACCCAATAATTCGTATTCGCGAAGCCGATCTAGCACTTGCCCGCGCTCGCGGCGCGCCTCGAGGCGCGTCTGCTCTTCAGACTCTTCCAACAATCCCAGACGTGCGCGTAGATCCACATGTTCCTCGGCTAGATAGCCAGCTGCCGGTGGCAAATCATGAGTATTTACGGTAACAAGTACATCGCGTCGGTAAGCGCTCGCCTGCTTGGGGGCGCCGTCGTCTTCCTTTTCAAACCAGAACACAGAGGTACCCAAAATACCGCGCTCAGTCAGATACTCGCGTACCCACGGCTCCACAGTGCCCAAATCTTCACCAATGATAATGGCACCACTGCGGTATGCTTCCAGCAGCAAAATACCCACCATAGCTTCATGGTTAAATTGCACATAGGTGCCGTCCACAGGAGAATTACCAGCCGGAATCCACCAAAGCCGGAACAAGCCCATTACATGGTCAATTCGCAATGCGCCCGCATGGCGCAATACAGTGCGAACCATATCGCGCAATGGAGCGTATTCCATTGCTTCCAATTCGGTGGGCTGCCACGGTGGCTGATGCCAGTTCTGCCCCTGCTGATTGTACATATCTGGGGGTGCGCCTACGCCCACGTTCTTGGCAAATGCGTGCGGGATAGTCCACGTATCTGCACCCATCGGATGGACGCCAACCGCCAAGTCATGGCAAATTCCATATTCCATACCGGCCGACTTCGCCACCGATTGTGCTGTGCGAAGTTGCTCGTCCATAATCCACTGAAGCCATGCCCAAAAATCGATACGCTCTGCCAAACGAAGGCGTTCTTGAGCGACAAAAGGCGAGGATATGTCACGCAAACGTTCGGGAATCACACCATCATGTGCCTCATTTATCGCGCACCACAGGGCGAAATTCTCGAGCCCTTCGCCCTCAATTTGCCGAAAACGCTCAAAGGCTCGCTGACGAGCTTCCGAACGTTCCACATGGAAAATTACTTCAAGTGCTTCGCGCTTGGCTTCCCACACCTTGTTGCGATCAATGAGCTGATTTTCCAGAGAGGTCTTCTTTATCTCCTCTCCAGCCCAGGTCACAAGAGAGCGTTGCGGTGCGCTCATATAAGCGACTTCAAGAATATTTTCCGGCCTGATATAAATCGGGTTGAAGAACCGTCGCGTTGCAGGCAAATAGGGCGACGGCGACATGTCGCCAACAACCTCAGCGGCATGCAATGGATTGATGAGCAAGAAATCCGCGCCTAAATCACCGAAAGCTGAGCTCATTTCCGCCAGATCGTCGAGGTCACCAATTCCCCAAGAACGCTGCGAGCGCACCGAATAGAGCTGAGCCATCATTCCCCACGACCGCCCCCATGCTCGTTTACCCTCGGGAAGGCGATTTGGCGTAACGATCAGACTCGCTTCATACTCAGTGCATTCAGCACTTCCTGCACCAGGTTCGTGCGCGGAAATAACAGCGGAATTAACAAATGCACGCAATGTGTGGTAGCCGAGCTGAGTTCCCTCGGGCACACTAAAAGTTGCCTGACCAGTTAGAACTCCGTTGATATGACGCGGCTCGGTGAAATCCTCACACTGGTTGAGAGCCAACCGCCCGCCGTCTTCCAATATCAGCTCAACACGCACTTCGGAACCGTGCGGAATATGCACGTGGATAGGAGTGCTACGATCGTTTCGTACCACACTGCAAGCAGGCAAAACGCTGTACCATTCACGGTTTCGACGCCGCTCTAGCTCGCCTTCGAGCGTGGCATCAGTTAGGTCAGTTACCCCCATAGATTCGAGCACTGCGATGAGGGTATGATCCTCAACCTGGCGCAAGTTTCCGTCGTATCCCCAAAACTCGGTAGCAACACCGTAGGCGTGCGCCAGCTGAACCAATAACTCACGGTTATGAATATACGAAACCATCAAAGCTCCCTCGCTGCACTGGCGAAATTCTCGGGGTCGGAAATATGTTGAAGTCAGGCCGCAAGGCGCAACAATAACTCTTGATAATTTTACTCAATCCGCGTGTTGAAACCTAGTTGGAAACACATTTTCCGCTGTGCACATAAGCGGATAGAGTAGAGGTATACATGCAGGAGGAGGAGAAGATGATGAGGATTTCCATTCCAACGTCCAATGATGAGCCTTTGGCAGCTGTTCTTAACACCCTTCGAATGAAGGTAAAAGAGAGTAATTCCTTCGAAGGAAACAACTTGCCGCAATTTTCTGGTCGCGTTTATGGAGGTCAAGTCTTTGCCCAAGCGGTAGTCGCTGCAGCATCGAGTCTGATCGACGCTGGAATGCCGGAGCGAAATATCCATTCAATCACTGCTGCATTTTTAAGACCTGGCCAGATAGATGAGCCAATCACTTTTGATGTCGAAGATGTACTTGATGGTCGATCGTTTTCAACGCGACGCATTTATGCTTCTCAGTTCGGGCAAACGATTTTTAGTGCGCGCGCCTCATTCCAGGCGCAACAGCCCGGCGTCGAACATCAATCAGCAATGCCGGTTGCGCCGCCGCCAGAGGAATTAGAATCTTCGGTGGATTTCTTCGCGTCCCTTGATCTGCCCATCGCACGGTTCATGAGCTCAACTAATGCCATTGATATGCGCCATGTCGATGGTGCAATCTGGACGCGCGCTCAAAAGCACCCTACCGATTCCACGCTCTTGTGGTTCAAACTCCGAAATCCGATGCCACGCGAATCTGATCAATTACTCCATCGCGCGATCCTTGCCTATGCCACAGACCAGTTCATGCTCGAACCAATTTTGCGTATGCACGGAATGTCTTGGTTGCACCCAGACCTCTCGCTAGCAACTCTTGACCACGCAATCTGGTGGCATCGCGACGTCGACATGTCTGATTGGGTGCTCGCTGAACTAAGTTCCCCGTCGGCTCAGGGCGGGCGCGGACTCTCTATCGCCAAATTCTTCCAAGCCGGTGAGCACATCGCCACTATGGCACAAGAAGGCATGGTGCGAACCAGAAACCTGCCCAATTTGCCGCAGTAACAATTCCAACTTGCCGTAGTAGAAAGTATGGGGACAGTTCAGATCGATGAACTGTCCCCACTACCTATCGCACTGATTAGTGCAATATGGCGCTATTGCTGACTTCCCTGCACAAAGCGTTCGGCTAAATCTTCGGGCGATTCCTTGAGGTACGTGCGAACCGGCGCGTCGAGATCTTGGACTTGATCTGAGTTCCAGTGTTTGACCATATACACAATCGCCACAATCATTGCCAGGGCAAATACCGCTCCACCAGCAATAAAGATAAACGAGGCAATGTTATACACAAGCACCACAAATCACGCTCCACACTAAGAATATTTTGCCAACAATGCTCAGTCGCTACCGTTCAGTCGCGAGTTAGCTTCCGGTATGCCATTGAACTTGGGCGAGCAGCGTCTGGACCAAGCCGCTCAACCTTGTTCTTCTCATAAGATTCGAAGTTACCTTCGAACCAGTACCAGTTGTATGGCTCTTCTTCTGTGCCTTCCCATGCAAGAATATGGGTTGCCACGCGATCGAGGAACCAGCGATCGTGGGTAATGACAACCGCACAACCAGGGAATTCAAGCAAGGCATTTTCCAGTGATCCGAGTGTTTCGACGTCGAGATCGTTGGTTGGTTCATCGAGCAGAATTAGGTTTCCACCCTGTTTCAACGTAAGCGCCAAGTTGAGACGGTTACGCTCGCCTCCCGATAGCACCCCAGCTAGCTTCTGTTGATCTGCACCTTTGAAGCCAAAGGCAGAAACATAGGCACGCGAAGGCATTTCGACATTGCCGACTTTGATGAAGTCCAGGCCGTCGGATACAACTTCCCACAGGTTCTTATTGGGGTCGATGCCTGCACGGTTCTGATCCACGTAGGAAATCTTTACCGTCTCACCGATTTTCAGATCGCCACCATCAAGCGGTTCGAGGCCAACAATCGTCTTGAACAACGTAGTTTTACCCACACCATTTGGACCGATGATACCCACAATGCCATTGCGTGGGAGGGAGAACGAAAGATCTTTGATGAGCGTGCGCTCTCCAAAACCCTTAAGCAAATCTCTGGCTTCAATCACCACATTTCCAAGGCGTGGACCTGGTGGAATCTGGATTTCTTCGAAGTCAAGCTTGCGTGTGCGCTCAGCCTCGGCAGCCATTTCTTCATAGCGCGCCAAACGTGCTTTCGACTTGGCTTGGCGCCCCTTAGCGGAGGAACGTACCCATTCGAGTTCTTCCTTCAAGCGCTTTTGCAACTTGGCATCCTTCTTGCCTTGGATTTGCAAGCGATCTTGCTTCTTCTCCAAGTAAGTGGAGTAGTTCCCCTCATAAGGATAGAGCTGACCACGATCAACTTCTGCAATCCATTCAGCAACGTGATCCAAGAAATAGCGATCGTGTGTCACGGCGATTACGGCACCAGGATATTTGGCCAGATGCTGCTCAAGCCATTCCACCGACTCGGCGTCAAGGTGGTTGGTCGGTTCGTCGAGCAGCAGCAAATCCGGTGCCTCGAGCAGCAGCTTACACAAGGCAACACGACGTCGTTCGCCACCCGAAAGCACATTCACTGGCGCGTCCGGCGGTGGGCAGCGTAGTGCGTCCATCGCCTGCGCCAACTGTGCATCAAGATCCCACGCATTTGCCGCATCGATCTCTGTTTGGAGCTTGCCCATCTCTTCCATCAATGCATCAAAATCGGCATCTGGCTCAGCCATTTCAAGGCCGATCTGATTGAATCGCTCAACCTTGGCAAACATCTCGCCGGCAGCTTCTTGAACGTTTTCAAGTACCGTTTTGGACTCATTGAGTGGTGGCTCTTGCAACAAGATTCCCACCGAATAGCCTGGCGACAGCCTTGCCTCACCATTCGAAGGCTCATCCAAGCCCGCCATAATCTTCAAAATTGTCGATTTTCCAGCGCCATTCGGACCCACCATACCAATCTTGGCACCAGGTAAGAAGGCCATCGTTACATCGTTCAGGATTACCTTGTCACCAATGGTCTTACGAGCCCGAACCATGGAGTAAATATATTCAGCCACGTTTCCTCATCATCTCTTGACGTGTCATGCAAATTGCAGAATTTTCCATAGTCAAGCCTAGCGAAAACGAGTCTTGAATTAAAGCTCATAGATCACTAAGCCAATACTGCCTTGCATCTCTATGAGCTTCAATTCATCAGTAAACGAACAGCTGCTTAGCTCACCCCGACGAGAACACCTGCCGGATCGACGTTATCGCCGATGCACTCATGCTCCTGCTCGGACCTCTGTTCATGCAGCTCATCCGTTTCGGCGTCGTCAACAGAGATTTCGCTCATGGAAATGTATTCGTCGCTATTGTGCACGCGCCCAACTTCCCACTTATTCGCTTCGCCGTCCACCTCAGGCAGTGCCGCATGCGATGCCTTCACAAATGAAGCTATCCCATTGTTGAGATCAATGCCGATTGAATCTGCCATGATGATATTCGACGTGCGTGTAGAGCCTTCTTTATCCACATAAGATCGAGTCACAAGCCGACCCCTCACCAGCAATGGAGTTCCTTTATGCACGCACATTGACACATTTCGGGCAAGTGATCCATAGCAGCGGACCGAATACCACGTGGTGTTACCGTCCTCGAACTGTCCAGATTTACGACTGAAAATACGCGCCGTAACCCCCACGTTTACTACTACCGTTGAGATCTTGGTTTGATTTCCATCGGGCGAATCCGAATTTGAGTAGATGATCGGATCATTTCCCGCCCATCCGCGCACTGAGATTGTAGTTTCGTTCGACATATCTTCTCCTTAAAAATTGGAACTGACACGTCAAGTCTCAACCAAACTTTTTCCTGATTCAGCAAGCCAAAAATATCTGTGGAAAGCCAACGCACTTCGCGCGATTGTGGACAACCACCTTTATCAAGTCCTTCGCACAACCGCGACAGTTACGAAATGCAGCCAGTTACGAAATGCAGCCAAGCCAACTACGCCACGATCTACAACCAACTACGAACCGCAGCCAGTTACGCTTCCAACATTTCCCGTGCACGCCGGTGCTGAGAAACTACTTCATACGGTCCAGAAACCAATTGTTCGCGCAGTATCTGTTCAATTCCACGATGTACAGCTTGTGCATACTGCTGCGATGCTCGCACTACGGAGCGCTTATGCCAATTGCGTGCGAGCCACCACACTGCTAAAGCAATAGCGACTCCCCCGGCACCCATGCCCACACGTACCGGAACCTCAGCGGAAGGAAAGCCCACTGCAACGCCGATACAGCCCGCCGTCACCAGCATAAACGCGAAAAACATCGCAAGCCACAGCGAAGTTCTTGAAATCTTGGGCAACGCGACTTCCTTCAACGCATGGCCCACAGAACGCCGTAGTCGTTCGGCCCCAGACACATTCGCTACTACCGCTTCGCGCCATTCCGGTGGCAATGCTTCGCTTACATAATTCGTCCATGCATCTCTGATCGCCACGATCATCGTATGTGAAGGCTGGTCGGGCGCAACGAGCGCCGTGTTCGTCACTTTCCCACCGGCGTCGGCGATTGAGGCGACGACGGCGGGCACACCCGAAGCCCGGACAACCCGGTCGACGATCTCCTCGAAAGCCTGCCCTTCCAGCTCGGGCTCCTTCGGCGCCAAGTAACGAGCAACACGCTGTGAAATAGCATCGATCTCGCTCAATGCTGTTTGCGCTGCCAGTGAGCTCGCCTGCACCGCTTTCTCAAACTCCTGATGGACGGGTTCTAGCCCGATCCTATGCAAAGCTGAAACCGGATATACCGGCACATCTCCTAAGCCATCCTTGCGCAATAATGCACGCAAATCTTGGAGCAAATCAGCAACGCGCTCACTCGGCACGGTATCAATATGGTTGAGCACCACGATCATCGAATCGCTTCGCTGACGCAGATTTTCGAGATACTGCTGGTGCAAAATTTGGTCGGCATATTTCTGCGGATCAAGCACCCACACCAGCACGTCAATCATAGGGATTAGCTTTCCTACCAGCATCGAATGTGCCACGCGGATTGAATCGTGATCCGGCAAATCGAGGAGCACTAGCCCGTTCAACTCTGAGTCGTCAACGAGCACGGAATTATGACTAATGCGCCTGCTTGGCTCCACACCAAGGTAGTCCAGCAAAGTTGTAGTATCGATCCCCCATGTACACGCCGTAGCACGTTCAGTGGTGGGACGCAGTTCGCCGGCATCAGCAAAATCGAAGCCAGTTATCGCATTGAACAGCGTAGACTTCCCCGATCCAGTACCTCCCACCAGCGCCGCAACCGTTATACCCGCACCAAATTCGGTCCGTTCACGCACCTGAGCAAGATCTTGTCGTGCACGCTGGATTACGGCGAGATTTACGTAGTTTTCACAAGCGTCAAGCGCTTCAGTGAGCGCGGCTAACCGATGTTTGACTCTCGCATCGTCGTCTCCGGCGGTGACTCTCACGTCGTCGTCTCCGCCAGCGGCCGACGCCGAATGCTCACCGCGCGCAATATTTTCTTTCACGAGATCCCTCACTTCACATAATTCAATAACTCGCCGGCACGCAAGCGCAATACTGTACTATCGCCAAAATTGAGTTCGTCAAGTGGCGAAGTATATACAGCTACCAGTGAATCCAATGCTTCTCGCACGACTTTTGCAAGTATCGCACGCGCTTCCCACGCACTCTTTTCCATACCGAGCGATACTGCCACCTTCATCGCGCCCGCAATGCCTCCAGCGGCAGATCCGATTATCGCCGCATTTCCTGCCGGCCCAAACCACGCATTTTGCGGTGCCGTTTTACCGAGTGCAGCAAGTTGCGTCTTCCACTGAGCGAGGGCGTCTTGCACGATTGCTTCACGATTGAGTTTTTCCTGTGCGGCAGCAAGAAAATCGCGGGTATCGACGACGTCGTTGCGCCACGCGTCGTTGATAGCGTTTTCCGAGGCTACTAAGCCTTGCGTCAATGCGACCTGTGCCGAGGTGAGCACTGAGTCAAAAAGAGTCGTTGCGGCATTATCGCGCGCTTCGGTGCGCTTTTGAAATATGCTCGGCTTTTTGCCAGAGATGAGCGAGGATAGCGGACCGCCAGTTGACGCAAGCGACAACCATGCCGTTGTTGGTGCGCCCTGACCAAATCGCCCCGCCGAAATATTAGTTGCTAATTTCTCGATTGGCGCCTGCGCCCCTTCAACCGCTTTATCTTTCAAATCGACGATAGCATTTTCCTGCATCTCCACCACGTCAGCAAGATTGAGCAAATCTGCACGTAAGATCGGCAACGTTGCGGCGGTTGTGCGATCAACTAGCGTGTTTCCCATCCGAGATTTGGCAATTGCAACAAGCCATGCTCGCAGTTCCGACACCGTCGCTGGTGGCAGCATTCCCACCATTGGCCCTTGATCAGGAATAATAAAGAGAGGGCTGTCTTCAAGACCCAAGGCGACCATACGTTGCGCGAGGTCACCACGCACAGGCTTCATAGCGCGTTCGGAAACTCGGTTGAGCACAACACCGCATGTCAAGCCGCGTTTATGCGCCATATCGAGAATCGCCCACGCGAGTGCATCGCCGTAACGTGCCGCCGTCGTCACAAATAACCACAAATCAGCAGAATCTAGCAAACGGTTTGAAAGCTCGCGATTGGCGTCCTCTACTGAGTCCAAATCGGGCGCATCTATAACCACGATTCCTGGCAACGCGTGTTCGCTTACCTTATAGGTGCTAAAACTCTTAAGAATGTGAGTGTCCATAACCGAAGCATCGCTCGGATGAATGAGCGCAACCGGAACTCGCGTCGTTGGCCGCAGCACCGACGCCTCCGTCACCTCTGCCCCAACCAACGAATTGACGATCGTCGATTTTCCAGCGCCCGAAGAGCCACCCAACACAATAATTGCAGGCAGATTTGACGATTCAAGATGCGGTAAAATCCGAGCTTCCAGCTGCGTGATTAATTTTTGACGTGCAGCTTCGATCTCGTATGTGCCAGGCAAATCGAGCGGCAAATTAGTTGCCCGCAAAACCTGCAAAGTGCGACGCACGAGATGGGCCAATTCAGCGCGATCAATAGGAACATTACTCACTCTTCTATTTGTACCCCATTTTCGTGGATTATGTTTCTCATCGGCCATCTTTACGGCGCGAATTTACCTAGTATGTTGCGATTTTTCTGATATGTTCCGCTAGGTGTTTCGTACGCCCAACGCATCGTCGCGTTTGTTTCGGATTAGGCTCAGTATGACGACGTCGTACGCGCAGCCTGTTGCGTAAGCGCGGTTTCTTACGACCTTGGGTTTTTGGGAGAAAGATTCGGCATTAGCCAGATAACCACACGCACAACACACCTAGTTAGCGGTTTGCCGGCAAAAACGGTAAATTAGTGATGGATTTCGTCCTTGCCTCCATAGCTCAATGGATAGAGCACCAGACTTCTAATCTGTAGGTTGTGGGTTCGAGTCCCGCTGGGGGCGCTTATCTCCCACCGAAATAGCTTTTCGGTGGGAGATTCTTATTTGCCGATTTGATAGGCTAGTTCGGTGAGTAATTTTTCTGCGCAAAATACGCCTATTGTTTGGATCGACTGTGAAATGACCGGTCTCGACCTCGACGTCGATGCTCTCGTTGAAATCGCCGTCGTGGTTACCGATGCGGAACTCAATCCGCTCGACACTGGCCTTGACCTCGTCATTCGCCCGTCCCAAGCAGCCGTTGAACATATGAATCCTTTTGTTCGTAACATGCATACCACTACTGGTCTAATTGACGAGTGGGACGAGGGCTTGAGCATGGAAGAAGCCCAGGCACAGACTCTTGCCTATATAAAGCGTTTTGTTCCGGATGCCGGAAAAGCCCCGCTGGGAGGCAATTCCGTTGGCACGGACCGCACCTTCTTGGCCCGCGACATGCCTGAGCTCGTGGATCATCTTCACTACCGAGTAGTCGATGTGTCATCCATCAAGGAACTCGCAAAACGTTGGTTCCCACGCACATACTTTGCCTCCCCAGAAAAGACTGGAAATCACCGCGCATTGGGAGATATTTACGATTCTATCGATGAGATGCGTTACTACCGTTCAGTGCTCTTACCCCACGGTGAAGGGCCGACTTCCGAGGAAGCGCGCGCACTAGCAGCAGAAATCACTAAAGATTTAACTGCCGATCGTGCACAACGCGCACACGAAAAACTTAAGAACTGATGCAAGTTTGAAACTTAGGCCGTGTACTTAGGAGCTTATGCAAGCGCTAGCTGGGTGATTTTTTGGTGGGCTACCGCGCTTGTATGGGCGTGGCTGCCCACCAAATCGCTTGTTGATGCGCCTAGTTTACAGACGCAGCTTGCATGCGCGTCGTCGTAAAACGGCCGATTAGGGCGAACGGACGAACGCAGCACCCAAGCTCGGCCGAGCGTTCTGCAAGCTCAAGACAACGCAAAAGGCTCGTCTTTCGACGAGCCTTTTGGTTTCGTACACCGCCTGGGACTCGAACCCAGAACCCTCTGATTAAGAGTCAGATGCTCTGCCAGTTGAGCTAGCGGTGCGCAACGTGTTATAGCTTAGCGAACCAAGCAGAAAATTTGCAAGCTAACTCCATCAATCAAGCCTGTGACCTCAGGCACAACGACTCTCGTGCATGAAGAATTACCATTTTCCCAAAAGTCAGCGTCACATCGCATTTTATATCTCAGACCGATAAACTAAAGTCGAATTCCATATTCAAAAGCTATCTTGAAGAGGAAAAGCGTGTCTACACCTATCGTTACGCTCGCAACGAGCTCACAGTTCCCCAATCTTGATCCAGACGAACAAGGTTTGCCCGACGCTCTACGCGAGCGCGGAATTGAACCACGCATTGCCGTTTGGGACGACCCAAGCGTCAATTGGGACGACGCCGGCGTCGTCGTCGTGCGCTCAGTGCGCGATTACGCCCTGAACCGGCAGAAATTCATCGATTGGGCGCGATCGGTACCACGCATCCTCAATTCAGCTGAAACGATGGCTTGGAACACTGACAAGCACTATCTCCAAAGCCTTGCCAAGCGCGGCCTTCCAACCATTCCAACAATCTGGCTTGAACCGGAACAAAACCTCAGTAAGCAACAGATACATTCGCGTTTCCCAGCTTCTGGCGATTTTGTTGTCAAACCGACCGTGTCATCGGGCGGTCGTGGCACCGGCCGTTACACCTCTACAGACGCTGCATCCCGCTCTGAGGCGATAGACCACGCCATGTATGAACTTTCCGAGGGACGCTCAGTTATGGTGCAGCGATACTTGGACGTCATCGACCGTCAAGGCGAGACTTCGCTTATCTACCTCAACGGATTGGCTTCATACCAGGTAGAAAAGGAGCCAATGCTCCACCCACGTTTCCGCTCCGCCAAGGACTCACACGTAGTCGACGAAGTCGCACATCTTGCCGACGCCTCTGAAGAAACCTGGCGTTGGGGCGAACAAATCCGCAAGGCCTTGCATGGATACATCAAAGACGTAACCGGCCGTGATGAGCTTTTGCTTTTCAATCGCGTTGACATTGTGCGTGGCGACGAACAATCAGATTCAGAGTTCTACGTGATGGAAGTTTCACTGATTGACGGCTCACTTTATCTAGGTTCCGACGACGATCTTGTCGGTCGTTTCGCAGACGCAATCCAAACACGCATTTCTTGGTAAAACAGATAATCAGCTGAGCAAATACGTTGATTGCTGTAGTCGCGCACGATTTCAAACGTGGCCATAGAAGCCAAATACGTGCGCGACTACCGCATAAGTTCACAACTTCAGTTCTCAGCAACTACCAGTGGTGACACTGATCACGGAGCGGAAATTATTCCCTCGACACAAATACTTGATATAGTTTTTATTCGTTGCGAAAGCACACATGGTGGCTATAGCTCAGCGGTAGAGCACCTGGTTGTGGTCCAGGGGGTCGCGGGTTCAATCCCCGTTAGCCACCCCAATAAAACATCAGCGTCCCCGTGGAGCTGGTGTTTTTCATTTCTTGCCCGAGGAACTCATGTACAGTAGTTGCGAAAATCGCCCCTCAAATCCAAGCCATCAACAATGAAACCGCCTAAACAGGTAAACTTGATCTGTGGCTAGTTACTCCGAAAATCCAAATTTCTGCACCTCTTCGCCCTCGTCGAAGCCTGCACCTACGTCTGCAGCACTCAACGTCATTCTCGACGCACTCGAGGATAGCCACGGAATAATTCCACAACCCGATGCCATTCTTGAGGCTTTCACCACCTGGGTAAATTCCACTGGAAAGACGATGTATCCTCATCAAGAGGAAGCTCTTTTAGCTATCGTCAGCGGCGAACACGTCATCGTTGCCACGCCCACCGGATCGGGAAAATCCTTGATAGCGATGCAAGCGCTCTTCGCTGCGCTCGCCACCGGCCGCACAGCCTATTACACTGCGCCGCTCAAAGCTCTCGTTTCGGAAAAGTTCTTCGATCTCATTGATCTTTTCGACGCTCAAAACGTCGGAATGGTCACTGGTGACTCTTCTATCAACGCCGACGCACCGATCATCTGCGCAACAGCCGAAATCTTGGCAAATATCGCGCTCCGTGAGGGAGAAAGCGCAGATGTAGGCGTCGTCGTCATGGACGAATTCCACTTCTACGCCGATCCACAGCGCGGGTGGGCATGGCAGGTTCCGCTCTTAGAGCTACCACAAGCGCAGCACATCTTGCTCTCTGCGACCCTCGGCGACACGAGCTTTTTCGTCGAAGATCTCGAAAAACGCACCAATCGCAGCGTAAGCGTGGTGGACGACGCCGTGCGCCCAGTTCCATTGCATTTTACGTGGTCTGTGGATCCGATACACGAAGTTATTCAAGATCTGGTGGCAACGCATATGGCGCCGGTGTACGTGGTCCATTTTTCGCAGCGAGAAGCTGTTGCCCAAGCGCAATCATTGCTTCCGATGTCGCTAATTTCGAAAGAACAAAATGCCAAAATTGCTCAAGCTTTGGGAAACTTCAAATTTGGTGCAGGCTTTGGCCAGGTACTTTCTAAACTTCTCCGCTCCGGCATAGGAGTTCACCATGCAGGGCTTTTGCCACGATACCGCCGCCTTGTTGAAAAACTCACGCAGCAAGGTCTACTGAGCGTAGTGTGTGGAACTGATACTCTCGGCGTCGGTATCAACGTGCCTATTCGCACGGTACTCATCACCTCGCTGGCAAAATTTGACGGCAATAAAATGCGACACCTCACTGCCCGCGAATTCCATCAAATTGCTGGTCGCGCTGGCCGCGCAGGTTTCGACACCGTCGGTTACGTGGTGGTGCAGGCGCCCGAACATGAGATTGAGAACGCCCGTCGCATCCGCAAGGCAGGCGATGATCCGCTCAAGCAAAAGCGTGTGCAGAAAGTGAAGCCGGAGGAGGGAAAGCTCCAGTGGTCAGAGAAAACATTCGAACAGTTGCGTGAGAAAAAACCTGAAACACTGCGTTCACAACTACGCATCAACCATGCAACAATCCTCAACCTCATGCAACGCCCTGATCCAGTGGCCGCAGCAACTCACCTGCTCACCGCCAATCACGAGCCGAAAACCGCGCATAACCAGCTCATTCGTCAGGCAATAGAGATTTACAGCTCGTTACGACTAGCAGGCGTAATCGTGCACGAAAATCGGCAGTGGCGGGCCGCTCATCCAGGCGAACCAGCACTGCGCTTTGCGAAAGAAGTTCCTTCCGATTTCGCACTCAATGCACCTTTATCTCCTTTTGCGCTGAGTGCCTTAGAGCTCCTTGACCCTCTTTCGCCAACTTACGCACTCGACGTCGTCTCGGTGATTGAGGCCGTCCAAGAAGAACCTACAGCCGTGCTCATTGCCCAGAAAAAGGTATTGAAAGGCGAATTGATTGGCAAGCTCAAAGCACAAGGAGTGGAGTATAACGAGCGTATGCAGCTCACCGATGAAGTCACGTGGCCGATGCCGTTAGCGGATTTACTACAACCGGCGCTGGAGATTTACGCACAGACCAATCCTTGGGTAAAGAGTCATGATCTGAGTCCGAAGTCTATTGTGCGAGCGATGATTGAGGACGCGATGACGTTCTCAGAATTCGTCTCCCGCTATGATTTATCCAGATCAGAGGGGGTATTACTCCGGTATCTCACCGATACCTACCGCGCTATGCGCCAGATCATCCCTCTCGACGCTCGCACCGATGAGCTTGCAGAAATCATCTCCTGGCTCGGGCGTTTGGTGCGTTCCATCGATTCTTCTTTGCTCGACGAGTGGGAAGCCCTCGCCGATGGCCGCATCACTACCCAAGAGTTGGCGATGCTTGAGGCTAACGATTCGAGCGACGGCGAAGAGGGAGCGTTCGGCGCAGACGAAAATGGTCACGTACTATTCACCCGCAATAAACACGCACTTCGCACGGCAATTCGAAATACACTTTTCAGTGCAGTGAGTGCCTTTGACCGTGAAGACTTCGATTTCCTCGCCGAGTTAGATGCTGGCACACACTGGGGTTACGAGCGTTGGGCTGACGCCGCTGATGCCTATTTTGACGAATATAACTACGTGGGCACAGACACGAAAGCACGTTCTGAACAGTTCTTCCAGATTCTCGAGGATCCTTCCCTAGCCGACTTGATCCAAGCTGGCGCCGACGAGGAATTTGCTAGCGAGGTTCTCGAAGCTCACCTACCGGGTCGCTTGTGGCTTGCGATCCAAATAATCGACGACGGCAATGACGATCTCGCTTGGGCAATCTGGGCAATCATCGATCTCGATAAGTGCGACGAACGTGATGCCCTCGAACTACGCATCATTAACGTTGGCCCACGCTAGGCACGGACCACCGCGCAGAAACATTTAAGCAGAAGTATTGAAAGAGAGCGAAATAATGGACAGCATCGATATCGAAGGAAATATTTGCGCAGTTCGTAACCGCATCCGAGCTGCTGCCCTCACCGCAGGCCGTGATCCTAAAGAAATCAAACTCATGCTTGCCGCTAAATACCAACCCGCCGCACATATCATGCGCGCACTCGCCTGCGGAGAAACTTTATTAGGGCACAATTTAGTGCATCAGCTCGAAGAATCCGAGCGCGATCTACTCGCGCTCAACGCTCCGCCCCACACGACTACCGTCATCGGGCACGTTCAATCAAATAAGCTGAGCACGGCAATGACCTACGCGCAGCGGATCGACACCGTGGACAGCCTCAAATATGCCCAGCGTATCAACCGGCGGCAAGAAGCACGCTGCGCTACAGGCGAGGCCGACGCGCCATATCCCATATTGCTTCAAGTTAATTCTTCCGGAGCTACCACCCAGTTTGGATGTGAACCAGATAAGCTACTTGAGCTCGCACAAAGCGTGGTATCTCTCCCCTACGTTACAGTGCAGGGCTTGATGACTATTGGTGCCAATTCCCCAGATCCCGACGCCGTTGCCACAAGTTTCGCTACTACCCGCAAGCTTTTATCTGAGATGAATCAAATTGACGGACTTGAAAACGCAGGGGAACTTTCCATGGGAATGACCAGCGATCTTGAACTAGCAGTTGCGCACGGTTCAACACTTGTTCGCGTCGGAACCGCAATTTTTGGTGCAAGAAATGTTTAGGAAAACTGCTTGACTGAATTTAAGCGAAATCTTTGAACCGCGTGAAAAGGATATTTCTTTAAGAGGGCCCGGACTCCGTTGTCCGGGTTATGTCTCTACTGCTAGAGTAACGACACTTAACCTGGATCACAAATTAATTACCGGCTTTGAGAAATGGTGCGATTTTCAATTCAACATATTTCAATGCTCAATTATTTTAACCGCACATTAGACGGGAATATATACTTCAAAATGTTCTCCTGAAAGCCAGGAACACTAAGATAACGGCTCGTCAGTGAACAGTTAGACCACGCGCGCGGAAAATTTCCCGCACAGCTTCGGTATCTTCGTTTGACGGCGGGACGACGTCGTCAAGTTCGTATTCCATCCCCAGCGTCTCCCACTTGTCGCGGCCCATCTGGTGAAAAGGAAGAACTTCAACGCGTTCTACAGACTTCCAAGCGCTCACAATATCCGCAACTGCGTTCACATTCTCTGGTGAATCGGTCAAGGTAGGCACAAGAACAAAGCGAATCCAAATCGGCTTACCAGCATCTGAAAGTCGCTGTCCGAAACGAAGCGTAGGCTCCAATTCGCGACCCGTCGTCTTCTTATAAACCTCAGGGATACCACTCTTGACGTCGAGAAGTACTAAGTCGAGATCGTCCATCATTGTATCTGTGAGGGCAGTACCGAGGAAGCCGGAAGTGTCAATGGCGGTATGGATTCCCATTTCTTTGCATCCGCGCAATAATTTCGCCAAAAAAGCAGGTTGGAATAACGGCTCCCCACCAGAGAAGGTGACTCCACCGCCCGTCGCCCGAAAAACTGAACGATAACGCGAAATGCGTGCCAGTAGATCCTCTGTACGAACTGCTGTGCCGTCCCGCATCTTCATCGTGTCGGGGTTATGACAATATAAGCATCGCAGTGGGCAACCTGCGAAAAAGGTAGTCATGCGCGTACCTGGACCATCAACCGCAGTGACCAGCTCCCACGAGTGCACTGATCCTACTTCGCCAGCACGAACCGCCATCATTTGCTCCGTGTGGCTCATGTGCCCAGCAAAGGTAACGCCGGAAAGTCCAGCGCCACCAAGGCGCGGAACTTCGATTTCAAGCGGTTCGGGGCGGTACTCCCCTGTTGATCCCTCAGTTGCCCGAGTTTTTAACAAAGTCATACCGCCCCGATCCTTAAAGTTGCTTTTTGTTTGCCGCCACACTTAAATGCAGCGGCGATGCGTCACATTCCTTCGTGGAAGGTGCGCGAGATTACGTCCATCTGCTGCTCGCGAGTAAGACGCACGAAGTTCACTGCGTAACCAGAAACACGCACAGTGAGCTGTGGGTACTTCTCAGGATGCTCCATGGCGTCCTCGAGAGTATCACGGTTGAGCACGTTGATATTTGCATGGTAAAGCCCCTGAATGCCACCCTTGGCTTCACGGCTTGCCTTCATTGAGGCTTCACGCTCTGCGTATGTTTTTGTTGCCATGAGATTCTCCTAAACGGTTTTATTAAATATGTTTTTCCCAATACCGATTTTAGTTGCTTGGCAACATATTTCTACTGCCAAGCAACGTGTTTTCGGACTCAGTCTTGCTTAATGAAGCCAGCATCCATGATGCCGACCAGATTTTCGATCTGCTCCTGTTGGGTGCGTCCCAACGAGGAAGGAACAATAGTGTTGGTCAAGGAAATACCGTCCAGAGCGTCGTCGTAATCGAGCTTTCCTACCGAAAGCATCGAGGCGAGCATGCCGTGGGTGTCCGCACCATTTTCAGGGTTTGCACCTGGAGCGAATGGCGTTCCTGCGCGGTGACCCGATGGGAAGTTTCCAGTTGCCTTGCCATAGACCACGTTTGAGGTAATCGTAAGAACCGACTGCGTTGGAATAGCATCACGGTACATCGGGATGGCCTTGATCTTGCTCATCACGGTGTGAACGATGGTAGCAGCAATATCATCTGCACGATCGTCGTCATTTCCGTAACGTGGGAAATCGCCTTCCGTCTTATAATCAACAATCAGACCGGTTTCGTCGCGGATCGGCGTGACCTTGGCATACTTAATAGCCGAGAGCGAATCTGCAACGATCGAAAGACCTGCGATTCCACAACCCATCGTGCGAACGATATCGGAGTCGTGCAAAGCCATTTCCATAGCTTCGTAAGCGTACTTATCGTGGCTGTAGTGGATGATGTTGAGGGCTTCAACATAGGTACCGACTACCCAGTCAAGCATGTCCTCATACTTTGCCCACACCTCGTCGAAATCGAGTTCGCCATCGCTTTCGATTGGCGAATAGCCCTCGACGATCTGCTTGCCGGACATCTCATCGCGTCCACCATTCATGGCGTACAAAAGAGCCTTTGCAGCATTGACGCGAGCGCCGAAGAACTGCATCTGCTTACCCACGCGCATTGGCGAAACACAGCATGCGATAGCAGCGTCGTCGCCCCAATGGCAACGAATCTGCTCATCTGCCTCGTACTGGATTGACGACGTTTCAATCGAAACGCGAGCACAGAAGTTCTTGTAACCAACTGGAAGCTGATCCGACCAGAAGATCGTGATGTTTGGCTCCGGTGCTGGGCCAAGATTCATGAGAGTCTGGAGGAGGCGGAACGAAGTCTTGGTAACAAGAGTGCGGCCGTCTTCCGAGAAGCCACCGTCGGACCATGTTGCCCAATACGGATCGCCTGAGAAGATCTGATCGTAAGCCTCGGTGCGCAAGAAACGAACGATGCGCAACTTGATAACTAGGGCGTCGATGATTTCCTGAGCCTCGGATTCAGTGAGAATTCCGCGCTGGAAGTCACGCTCGAAGTAGACATCGAAGAATCCAGAGAGACGACCGAAGCTCATTGCTGCGCCGTCTTGGGACTTCACCGAAGCCAAGTAACCGAAATAGGTCCACTGCACTGCTTCTTTAGCGGTGGTAGCTGGCTGTGAGATATCGAAACCGTAACTTTCCGCCATACGCTTGAGCTTCTTGAGAGCCTTGATCTGCTCTGAATGCTCTTCGCGGTAACGTGCCCAGTGCTCAGAGAATGGCTGATCGGCAACTGAATCGCGCGCTTCGATCTTCTCGTTGATGAGGTAATCGACGCCGTAGAGAGCGACGCGGCGGTAGTCGCCAATGATGCGGCCACGCCCATAGGCATCTGGCAGGCCGGTAATAATATGCGACGAGCGAGCAGCACGAATACGCGGCGTGTAAATATCGAAAACACCTTCGTTGTGGGTCTTGCGATACTTGGTGAAGATTTCCTTAACGCGCGGGTTAATCTCCTTACCAGCTTCGTTAATTGCTGCCTCAACCATGCGCCATCCACCATTAGGCATCATGGCACGCTTGAGAGGCACATCCGTTTGCAAACCAACGACGACATCGTCGTCTTCCGAAATGTAGCCTGGACCGAAGGCATCAACATCTGCTGGGATATCGACGTCGACGTCGTACACACGCTTTTCACGCTCAACCGAAAGATACTTCTCATCAAGCGTCTTCCACAGATTGAGGGTTTTTTCGGTGGGACCAGCCAAGAAGGAATCGTCACCCTCGTACGGGGTGTAATTCTCCTGGATAAAGTCACGGACATTAATTTCTGATTTCCAAGTTTCTCCAGCGAAACCTTCCCAACCAGCAAATTGCATTTCATTTACCGATGTTTGACCTGCGTTCACGCTCACAGCGCTTCTCTCCTTAGATAAAGTTTTATCTGTACTTCCATACTAGGAAGCGGCTGGCGAAGTTACTAAAGCTCAGACGCAAATCACATTCTCATATTGCCACATTTGGGACATTTCGGACAGGGTGAAATTTTACATTTGTTCTAACGGGACTAATGACCCTTCGGGCGCTTGACGCTCATCACAAACACTGCGATATTTCCCCATAACATCAGCAATTTTCAACAATCACCGAGCATAGGTTGGTAGCTAGGACTTTTTGTGATCTGGATCAATACGGAAACTTAACAATTTCAAGCTAAACATGTGGGCACTGTCGAGATTGTTAAGCCCCGCGACCCCGTAATCAGCAATCTATCGGATTGTGAGCCTCACGCGATCTACCGGAATTTCATTTGCCGCAATCGGGCGCGATTCCATTGCGCATCAATCCACAGATATAACCGTCAATCAAGGCTTCCCATGACGCTTCGATAACGTCCACTCCTACGCCAACGGTGGTCCATTCACCGGCGTCGTCTTTCAAAGTAATCAAGACGCGCGTAATAGCAGCCGTACCACGAGTAGAGTCAAGAATACGAACTTTGAAATCGACGAGTTCGAAAGAATTGAGCAAAGGATAGACGTTCTTTAGCGCAGTTCTCAGCGCGGAATCAAGAGCGTCTACAGGTCCCACTCCCTCACCAATGCGCATAATTCTCCGCCCGCCAGCATGGATTTTCACATTAGCTTCAGAGTACGTTTGCGAGACATTGTGAGCTTGTGTTGCCACATGTGTAGACCACGATTCAATCTCGAAATAGCATGGGCGCTCACCAAATACTATCTCTCGGATAAGCAGCTCGAAAGACGCATCGGCGGCATCATAGGTATATCCTTGTGCTTCGGCCGCTTTCACTCGATCCGTGATCTGAGCCAATGCAAATTTATTGCTGCTCAAGTCAATACCAAATTCACGTGCCTTGAGCTCAATCGATGCTCTACCTGCCATATCAGAAACAAGCATTCGCATATCATTTCCCACCACCATCGGATCAATATGCTGGTAGAGATCGGGGTTTATCCGAATCGCGGAAGCATGGAGACCCGCCTTGTGAGCGAATGCAGAAACGCCAATATAGGGCTGACGCCGAGCAGGAGAAATATTGGTAATTTCCGAAACCGCATAGGCAACTTTCGACAAATTACTCAGTTGAACCTCGGTAACCAACTGATACGGCGTCTTGATTTGCAGATCAGCTACGCACGTGATGAGGTTGGCGTTTCCAGTGCGCTCACCGTAGCCGTTTACTGTGCCTTGGATTTGCCGGCATCCCGCATCCACCGCCGTGATCGTATTGGCAACTGCACATCCGCCGTCGTCATGAGCATGAATTCCCAAGTTAGGCGCGTCAATACCACTGTCGCGCAAACGATTTCGAAGATCACCAATCGTCGCAGCAATACGAGACGGCAACGTACCACCATTAGTGTCGCATAAAATTACCCAGCTGGCGCCGGAACTAAGCGCTGCAACCGCCGCCGACGTTGCATACTCAGGATCAAAGGCAAAACCGTCGAAGAAATGTTCAAGATCGATCATCACTTCCCGGTTCAGGCTTCGCAAATACTTCACTGATTCAGTGATCATGCGTAAATTTTCGTCACCAGTGGTACGTAATGCCTGTTCAACATGTCGAATATCAGACTTCGCCACTAAGCACAGGATCGGCGCCTCGGATGCGATCAAGGCTTGGATTTGTGGATCGTCGTGCGGAGCTACTCCCACTTTGCACGTTGCACCAAAAGCTACCAATTGTGCAGTTTGCAGTGGATTCGCTGCTCTTACGCGGGCAAAGAATTCGGTATCGCGAGGAATAGCACCTGGCCAGCCGCCTTCAATATAATCTGCTCCCATGGCTTCAATAATCGGCAGCAACGCCAATTTATCGGCAACAGACAGATTCATCCCTTCCTGCTGCGCCCCGTCACGCAAGGTCGTATCGTAGACGAACACCTTTTCTGTCATGTTTTACCTCAATTAGTAACTGCACGAATAACATCTGCACGAATGTTTCCGCAAGAACGGTTTTCTACGCGAAATCTGCCTTGGAATCCACTAGCCTTGGAACCCACTCCAAGGTTAGTTGAAAAATTACCACTTCACAGCGCGAAATCTATCAAGCGAGTTGATAGAGCCACCCAAATGAGTCCTCTTTATTGCCCAGTTGGATTGATGTCAATTCATCATATATATGACGCGTAACCGTATTGTTCGGAAGAGAGAGGTCAAAATTCTCACCGGCAATCCGCCCAATCGACGTAACAACGGCAGCCGTGCCACAGGCAAACATTTCTTGGATTTCGCCTGCTTCGATCCCCTCGCGAAGCGCGGCAAGACTGATCGTACATTCATCCACCGCCGTTCCCTGAGCCTCTAAGAAACGAATAATCGATGAACGCGTAGCGCCAGGCAAAATATTGCCCGTCAATTGTGGAGTTTTGACGCTTCCATCTTTGAGCACCAAAAAAACGTTCATTCCCCCCAGTTCGTCAAGATTCGAGTTCGTTGCTGCATCCAGGAACAGTACCTCATCAAATCCGCGATAGTGAGCATCAATTTTAGGCAGCAAAGACGACGCATAGTTACCGCCCGTCTTAGCGTCTCCCATTCCTCCAGGACCCGCTCGGTGATACTTCTGATCAACCCACACCTCAATCGGCTTAAATCCATTGGTGAAATAAGGACCAGATGGCGAAGCAATAACCACATATTCGTAACGAGTTGCTGCTCGCACTCCCAAGAAAGATTCAGATGCAAAGATAAATGGACGCAGGTAGAGCGAAGCGCCTTGACCGGTTGGTACCCATCGTTGATCAGCGCGTACTAAATCAACTATCGATGCAATAAAATCCTCAATTGGCAGCTCCGGAATAGCCAAGCGTGCACCAGAATAATTGAGCCGTGCACCGTTATAACTTGGACGGAAAGTCCAGACCGTTCCGTCGTCGTGCCTATACGCTTTGAGGCCTTCAAAAATTTCCTGGCCATAATGTAGTACCGACGCACCCGGATCTAGCGCGATCGAACCATAAGGTTCGATTACTTTGTTATGCCAACCAGCATCGGCAGTCCAGGTGGCACGTGCCATGTAATCTGAAAAATCCACGCCAAACCCGAGGTTGCCCATAATCTTTCCATACTGCGCATCAGTTTTGCGGTGGTCATGATGTTGCAACACAAATCGACCGGCCAGCTCGGATGCTGCCGGTAGCTCACGTCCAGCAATCTTTTCAAGATCCGTTTCTTGATGTGCCATTTCATTCACCTCTCCATTGATGCGCATTCGCAACTATGAACTCGTCTCGGTACGTTTTCATTCTACTGCGACGCTACCGCCAAAAATCGTGACCATACGATCAGAGCAGATTCAAAATATCGCGCCCAATTTGCGTCGTACTGCGCTGTAACTTCTTTCCTTCAGCAGCTGGTTTCGCGCGCTGCGCCATGTCAGCTTCAACTGCAGCGTTGACGCTCTGTGCCAATTGCGGATGCCCCAAGAAATCGAGCATCATCGCAACAGAAAGAATCGTCGCCGTCGGATCAGCTTTCCCAGTTCCAGCAATATCAGGCGCCGAACCATGAACTGGTTCAAACATCGACGGAAACTCGCGCTCCGGGTTGATATTTCCCGAGGCAGCAAGGCCAATACCTCCAGTAATGGCTCCTGCCTCGTCGGTGAGAATATCCCCAAACAGATTGTCGGTCACGATCACGTCGAAACGTTGTGGATCGGTGACTAAATAAATTGTGGCGGCGTCCACGTGAATGTAATCAGTAACGACGCTCGGGTACTCACGTCCCACCCGCTCCACCGTGCGGCGCCACAGATGCCCTGCATGAACCAAGACGTTGTGTTTGTGAACCAAAGTCAGTTTATTGCGCCTGTTCACAGCCTGTTCGAATGCAAAACGAACAACTCGTTCAACACCGAAAGCAGTATTAACCGAGACTTCGGTGGCCATTTCTTGCGGAGTTCCGACGCGAATTGCGCCACCATTTCCGCAGTACAATCCCTCAGTTCCTTCACGCACCACCACAAAGTCCACACCGCGCGGATTTGCGAGCGGGCTGACGACGCCGTCGTAATAACGTGAAGGACGGAGATTTACGTAGTGATCCAGTTCGAATCGGAGTTTGAGTAGCAAGCCACGCTCGAGGAGTCCAGAAGGCGTGGACGGATCACCCACCGCACCCAGCAAAATCACATCTTTGCGTTTGATGCTCGCCAGATCATCGTCGGAAAGAACATCCCCGGTGCGATGCCATCGAGAAGCTCCGAGATCATAGCATGTTTCGTTAAGTACAATGCCTGCACGATCCGTTACCGCGCGAAGAACTCGCAAGCCTTCGGCTACAACTTCCGGGCCAATTCCGTCACCAGGAATCACTGCTAAATCAATACTTTGCGCCATATCGAAAGCCTAGACTAGCGACCACACTACGGAATATTAATTTCAAAATATGAGAAGCGATTTTTAACCATTTTTTGACTTTTCTGTAATTCGTGATTTCATTATGTTAATAAAACGAATATGAGAATAATAGGCACTAAAATGAGTCACATATCTAAAAAGACAAAGTTCCACGCAGTTCTTGCTGCATGCACAGCTGCCCTGATTGCGTCTCCGTTCGCATTTTGCGGCGATATTGCACATGCAACACAAACTCCGGCAGGAACGACGTCGGTACCAGTAGTTGCGAACAGCGGCAAGAGTAACGGCAGCGATCAGTGGGGCTATATCGGCGAAATCGATACCCAAAATGGCACCGGAACAGTGTTTACGTACGGTCTGGCTTTCGACCCCACCGATCAATCGCTGGTTGTAACTGACTCTGGAAAAGTACTTTCCAGTAGGTTCGGATGTTTCATCGTCGGTAAGTCTTCGCCATGTCAGGTAGGCACCCCACAAATCTTTGATTACCCACTCACGTCCGCAGCTCAAAGTGCCACCAGCGAGAAATCCTTCTCTGATTACTTGGTCGATGGCACATACTCGAGCTTGGCTCCAGGGACAGCAAATGGGGCGAATGCCGGTCTGGGCAAGCGATACGTTGATCTCGCCAATCGTAATACCGTCACATTTCCCGCCAACGAACAGCTTGTACACGGCCCGCGTGGTGCAACTTTCACCGCCGATGGCACAGCTTGGATCGTTGACTCCGAGGCTGTAGCGCCACTATCGGGTTTACCCGGAGCAATCAAACGATTCGGCCAAGACCTTTCAAGCAGTCTGGGAGGAGCAGGCTATCGCCAGGCAACGGGCACGGACTCGTGGGCAAATAAAGACAAACCCGGTATGCTGCAATACTCCGTGGGAATAACAACCACACCGCAAAATACGGTATTGGCAAACACAGAAGTTAGTAACTACATACAAGAATTTAACGCTGACGGTACATTTAAACGCACCATTAAACTCAATTTACCTCCAGGCACGTACGACGCAAGCGATTCTGGTTTTCGAGATCCCTACGGAGTCGCTGTAGACCCAGTAGATTCGAGCATGTATATCGCGCTGGCTGAATTCAAACTTGACTCAGCACGCTGGAAAGACAAGCCAATCTTCATTGAAAAGCGCGATAAAGACGGGAAACTCCTCTCCACCTTCGGGCAAGGACACCTCGGTGCAAACGATGTAGTGTTCAACGTCGTCGTTGAGCCCAAGACTCGCGACGTCTACGCATGGACAGGTAGCGGGAATATTCAGCAGTTCACGAAAGACGGCGTGTGGGTACGCGAGTTTACAGCCGCAGAATTTCCTGGTCTGAGCACGGTACGCGATCTTGTGTTTGATGCGAACGGACGTATGTACATTTCAGTTGCCGAGGGAACCTCCAGAACGCGCGTTATGATACTTGGAAAGACGCCGTCACCCATCGTCAATTCCCAAGCTCAGTGCTCAGCGGATAACGGCGGAACAGCCGCGTTGAACTGGTCAAGCGATTCGGCTAACGCAACCCCGTACCAACAAACAGACATATTGGACTATGTGGTAGAAAAGCGGCTGAAAGGAACGACGGACTTCGCCGTCGTCGCAAAAACAACCGCTTCAACTGAAACCTCCCGAACACTCACAGGACTTGGCGACCCTTACCAATACGAATACCGCATTTCGGCGTGGAATGAAGCAGGAAATTCCGACACCCAGATTGTTTCTTGCGATATTAAGAAGAGCGGTGTGAGCGTTGCGGATCCTAAAGGCGGAATTTACACTGCTCAGTATTCCATTGATGTAATGAATCCAAGCTCGTCTGAGACGCGCACATACGACCCAATTGTGGACACTCCTGACTTTACTCAAGGGGTAAAGGTAGTAGGCGCCTCGTACACTTTGACGGCTGCCGATGGCACCAAACTGAGTGGCGATCTAGGCTCTGCCGCTCCATTCAAGCTGGGCTCGACACCGCGGACTATTGCGGCAAACGGAACGGATCACTACACCGTCGCTGTTCAGTACCAGCTCACGGAATCTATCGACCAGCCAAGCAAATGTGGAACGACGCCGACTGCCGGGCAAGGACTTTTCAACACAGCAACGCTGGTGTGGACGACGAACGGTACAGCTACAGCAAGTTCGTCCAGCTCAGCTTGCTTGAATCCGAGTACGGTGGTGGAAGCTGTGCCTACACCGCCCGTGACTGTTGAGCCGACGCCGCCAACACCCGTTCTCGATGGTGACTCCAGTGCGAGCGCGCCAGCTTCGAAGTTGGCAAGCACTGGAGGCGCAGATATCAATGCATGGGCAGTACTTGGTCTTATGTTGGTCTTTGGTGGCGGGGTTATGACCGTAATCGGAGGCGCTGCCAGACGCCGGGCGTTGGCGGTTTAACCATGCTGGCCTCGCGATTTAATATTTCACAAATCAATACAGAAAACAGTTGACAATTCAAAGTATTCGAACTTATGATTGATCCATAACTGATTCTCAGTAAGCTACGCCACGTTTGCGTAGTCGAATGCTAAAAGCATTTATTGCTTAATCGGGCGCCATGGGCGCCCGATTTGCATTTCCGATCAGATATTCAACAACTTACCTTACAAAAGTCACACATTTGCAAAAGATATTGTGAATAATAGTTGTATGAAGACAATGAATTATAACGTCGGCGTTGACGTTGGAACGAACTCTGTTGGTTTATGTGCACTCGAGATCGGCGAGAATGGCCTTCCGACTCGAATCCTAAATTCTGTTGTTTATGTGCATGATTCTGGCGTAGATCCAGAGCAGCGTAAGAAAGCAATTACACGACTGGCCACAAGCGGCGTTGCACGACGTACACGACGCCTATATCGGCGTCGTAAGCAAAGACTCCGCGCATTGGACGATTTCCTTACAGCAAAGGGATACCCAATCATAAATCTCGAAGAAATCGCTGACCCTCACGCTCCTTGGCATATTCGCGCCAAACTTGCTCGTGAAGAGCTGCCTGCTGATGAATTCCCTTCAGCGCTTTCTATCACACTTCGCCATATGGCAAGGCACCGCGGATGGCGCAGCCCGTACGCAAGTGTGAAGTCACTGCATTTGCCCGCTGCGGATTCTGAAGAGTTCAAGAAATTAAAGGAACGACTTACTGAATACAACGGCGTTATGCCTGACGAAGATGCCACTCCAGCCGAAATCATCGCCGATATGATTGCGGACTATACGAAAGTACGTGGCGAGGGCGGCATTCTCGGAGGCAAACTCCGTCAATCTGACAACGCAAATGAACTACGGAAGATTGCCGCAAAACAGGGCATATCAACAGAAGACATCAATGACATCATCGATGTAGTATTCGATGCAAAATCACCAGTGGGTAGCGCAGCGTCTCGCACAGGAAAAGATGAACTACCAGGCCAACATCATCTCCCCCGCGCAGAAAAAGCGCACCCCGCTTTCCAAAAGTATCGCATCGTGTCAGTTGTAGCGAACCTGCGTATTCGTGAAGACGCCGGAACCACACGTTCGCTCACCAAAGACGAGCGTCTAAAAGTGGTGGAATTCCTTATGGAAGCTTCTAGTGACGACGCCGTAACATGGACGGACGTAGCAGAACTGCTCGGCGTCGTCCGCGATAATTTGGAAGGAACTGCAAAAGAAGGACCTGATGGCGAACGTCCTTATGCAAAACCTCCTGTTAACGTGACGAACCAGCGGATTGTTAAAGCAAAACCTAAGGCTCTGTCACTATGGTGGCAAGACGCTTCTGAAGACGAGCGCGCAGCATTAATTGCGTTGATGTCCAACGCGGACATTCTCGAAGACGATGCTGATGGAGCTGAAGCAGCGCAGAGTTTCCTCGCAGGATTATCTGATAAAGAGTTAGAAGAGCTCAGTGGGGTCGACTTGCCGGCTGGCCGTGCCGCGTACTCTGTGGACTCGTTGACGCGCTTGACAAATCGCATGCTTAACGAAGGTATAGATCTTCATGAGGCACGCAAAGCAGAGTTTGGAGTCGACGATTCATGGAAACCATCCGCTGATCCCATCGGCTTGCCAGTTGGAAATCCGGGCGTCGATCGAGTATTGAAGATCGTCAACCGGTGGCTGACGAGTGCTATAAAAGAATTTGGCTACCCGAACGTCGTCAATATTGAGCATATGCGTGACGGCTTCGTGTCGGAAAAAATGGCGCGCGAATATGAACGTGAAAACGGCAAGAGAGCTGAGCGAAACCGTAACATCGTTGAGCAGATCCATGCTGATCAAGGTTCAGGGCGCGTGCGAAAGTCCGATATAACCCGATACCTTGCAGTAAAACGCCAAAACTGCCAGTGCGCATATTGTGGCGCCCAAATTTCAATGAACGACTGCGAAATGGATCATATTGTTCCACGCAAAGGCGTGGGTTCGACCAATACGCGTAATAACTTGGCGGCAGTCTGTATCTCATGCAACCGCTCGAAGGGCAACATCCCGTTCCGAGTCTGGGCGCAACAAAATCCTAACCCAGAAATCACACTTGCAAAGGCGGTTGATCGTGTTAAGCATTGGCACTATGAAGAAGGATTGAGCACCAAGCAGTGGAACAATTTCAAGAAAGATGTAATAGACCGCCTGTCACGCACAAGTGAGGATCCTGAACTCGATAACCGGTCAATGGAATCTGTTGCCTGGATGGCTAACGAGCTCCGCCACCGCATTGAGTATTTCCTCAAACAGGAAAACCCCAACTCAAAGGTAGGAGTATATCAAGGAAAAATTACTGCACAAGCTCGTAAAGCATCAGGTTTTGAAGATCGCGTTGAGATGATTGGCGGCGGCGGCAAGACTCGCTTGGATCGGCGTCATCATGCGATGGATGCGGCTACTATTGCATTAATGTCTCCTGGTATCTCGAAAACACTTGCTGAGCGTATCAACCTCCGAGATACCGAGCGGATGCTTCGCAAGGCTGAAACATGGAAAGAATACCGCGGACGATTTGATGGAGCTAAGCAGAGCTTTGGCGAATGGATAAATAAGATGGATCGGCTATCTTTCTTGTTTAATGACGCGCTAGCAACGGACTCCATTCCTGTTATGGAGAATCTACGGCTCGGGCTCGGGAACGGACGAGCTCACGACGATAGCATTCGAAAGTTGACTTATAAGGAAGTCGGCTCGGCATGGACAACAACTGAAATTGACCGCGCCTCAAGTGAAGCTCTGTGGTGTGCGCTCACACGCTGCGAAGATTTTGATGCGAAAACTGGCTTACCGGAAAACGACACACGCCAGATTCGGGTAAAGAATGAGTACTTCACAGCGAAAGATACTGTGGGTATTTTCGGCACAGGAGCAGCTGCTATTGCTGTTCGTGGAGGCTATGCAGAAATTGGCAATACTATTCATCACGCACGTGTCTACCGTATCAATGGAAAGAAGCCAGTTTTTGCGATGGTTCGCGTATTCATGTGCGATTTAATCTCGCACCGCGGTGAGGATCTCTTCAACGTGGAACTCAAGCCACAAAGCATCTCAATACGCGCTGCTGAACCGAAGATTCGAAAGGCGCTGGCGGACGGCACAGCTGAATACCTCGGTTGGCTGGTAGCTGGTGATGAGATGGTTATTGATATTAGCAATCCGAAACTAATTTCTGGACAGATAAAGGAAATGTTGGATGATTTCCCAGGTCAGAATAGATTTAGGGTGGCTGGGTTCTATTCGAATGCAAGACTCAGATTACGTCCTGCAATGCTCTCAGCAGAAGGATTAAAAGATCAACATTGCGAAAGTTCGTACAAAATTATTGACGGCGGTGGTTGGTTTCCTGCAATCAACGTTATCTGTCAATACGGAAGTCCTCATGTCATTAGGAGGAGCGCACTTGGTGTTCCACGAACGCACTCGAAACACGGCCTTCCAGAATCATGGCACGCCTAAATGCGGAGCAATGGAGGATCCTCGATTTTTCAAGCTTTCAAGGGAAGGTTTCGCCTGATCGAGGATCTCTCCTTATTACGCCTGACGGCGGCGATGCCGTTAGGGTTCCTACTGCTGACGTTGGAATCGTTTTTATCGGTGTAAACACACGTTTTTCGGCTGGTGCGCTTCACCGGTTATTTGGAGACGATGTTTCGGTGATCTTCTGTGACTGGAAAGGCGTACCAATTGGTGGTGCTTATGCTTGGAGTGAACACAGCAGGGTTGGTGCTAGGCAGATTGCACAGATGGAAAGCTCATTGCCACGGCGTAAATCTGCGTGGGCAAGCGTGGTTAAGGCCAAAATCCTCGGACAGGCGAACGTACTAGACTTCTGTAGAAGACCAAACGCAGGATTGCTACGTAGACTTGCTAAGGAATTAAAATCAGGCGATTCGTCCAATAATGAGGGACAAGCAGCTAGAATCTATTGGAGTTCTTTGTGGGGCGACGAAGGGTTTCGTCGTCAACCCGGCGTGCGAGATGACGTATTTACATCAAACGCTTTGCTCGATTATGGATACACCGTGCTGCGCGGCCATGCAATGAGAGCAGTGCTCTCTGCTGGGCTCACTCCAGCACTAGGGATGTTTCATCGCGGGCGATCAAATAACTTCAATCTTGCGGACGACCTCATAGAGCCTTTCCGTCCTGCCATTGACGCATGCGTAGCATCAACGTTGTGCAACGAATCGATCGACTCCAAAGAAGCTCGAAAAGAGTTAGTCCAAGTTGCCGGCGATAGTTTCGGCGAAAGCGGAAACTCAATTCCTGCGGAACTAGTAAATCTGGCACAACATTACGGTCAATACCTAGAAGGCGATATCAATAAGCTCTCTATAAATGTGTGGAAACCCACACTAACGCTCGGGATCTACGATGGCGAGTGAACCAATGTGGTGCGTTGTCATGTTTGATCTTCCAACCAAAACAGCGCAAGACAAACGGGAGTACTCACGTTTCAGAAACTCCCTGCTAGATATAGGTTTTTCCCGGGTTCAATATAGCGTTTATGCCCACTATTCCCCTACCGGACTCATTGGCACTCGACTCGTCAAAGCGATTAAAGCGAATCTACCCGTCGGTGGCGAAGTTCGTATCTACCATTTGACGGATAAGCAGTGGGCAAAAGCTATCCGTTTTTCCAATCATCATGAAGAACTTCCCGATCCAGAACCCGAACAATTGATGATTTTTTGATTGAAATGGCGCCAGAAAGTGGCTTTCTGGCGCCATTTTCTAACTCTCCTCAAGTCTATCAGGGAGTTAGGTAACTGATTCCCAGCCAGACGACATAAGAGTGTCAAAACTCTTCAAGTCTATCAGGGAGTTAGGTAACTGATTCCCAGCCATGATCCTTCCTCCCCTAAATCTGATTCAAGTCTATCAGGGAGTTAGGTAACTGATTCCCAGCGCTTTCTCATTCCATTCGAGCGCGTCAACAAGTCTATCAGGGAGTTAGGTAACTGATTCCCAGCGAATCGATTTACGCACTGCCAAGCGTGGCAAGTCTATCAGGGAGTTAGGTAACTGATTCCCAGCGCTTTCTCATTCCATTCGAGCGCGTCAACAAGTCTATCAGGGAGTTAGGTAACTGATTCCCAGCGGTCATTCGGATTACCACTATAAGCACGACAAGTCTATCAGGGAGTTAGGTAACTGATTCCCAGCATCTGATGCGCTTGAGCGTCTCGTTCCGCAAGTCTATCAGGGAGTTAGGTAACTGATTCCCAGCTCGTTTACGCTACTGGTCAAGTTGCCAGCAAGTCTATCAGGGAGTTAGGTAACTGATTCCCAGCTTGTTTATTGGCATCGCGCAGACCACGGCAAGTCTATCAGGGAGTTAGGTAACTGATTCCCAGCATTAAAATATGACGTACCAGTCTTGTCCCAAGTCTATCAGGGAGTTAGGTAACTGATTCCCAGCACAGCAGTGTAGTCATACCCAGCCTGAGCAAGTCTATCAGGGAGTTAGGTAACTGATTCCCAGCGTTATTTCGGGTATTGGCGTCGCATACGCAAGTCTATCAGGGAGTTAGGTAACTGATTCCCAGCCCTATGACCTGTGGAATACCTCTGATGACAAGTCTATCAGGGAGTTAGGTAACTGATTCCCAGCGTCTTGGAGTGCTTGTCTGAGTCGTTGGCAAGTCTATCAGGGAGTTAGGTAACTGATTCCCAGCTTGGCACGGTGACTTCGCCGCAGGTATCCAAGTCTATCAGGGAGTTAGGTAACTGATTCCCAGCCCAGCTGTAATACTGTGTGTCTGTCTTTCAAGTCTATCAGGGAGTTAGGTAACTGATTCCCAGCATGCTCATGATGGTTTCCTTTCAAAAAACAAGTCTATCAGGGAGTTAGGTAACTGATTCCCAGCCACGAATGGTGGGCGTGAGTATTTCCAGCAAGTCTATCAGGGAGTTAGGTAACTGATTCCCAGCTCGAAGGCTTGCAAACCGGATTTTCCGGCAAGTCTATCAGGGAGTTAGGTAACTGATTCCCAGCCCCATCTAGCTGTCCGGGAAAACCAGACCAAGTCTATCAGGGAGTTAGGTAACTGATTCCCAGCTTACCTCTACGATTGCTAATGTTAGAGTCAAGTCTATCAGGGAGTTAGGTAACTGATTCCCAGCGTTTTCGCTATCCGACTCTACGCGGCACCAAGTCTATCAGGGAGTTAGGTAACTGATTCCCAGCTGTTTTCTGTGCGAATGTAATCAACGTTCAAGTCTATCAGGGAGTTAGGTAACTGATTCCCAGCCTTTAACACCAATCCACATTTTAATTAACAAGTCTATCAGGGAGTTAGGTAACTGATTCCCAGCACGTAGGACTGCCAGCACTAGTGATGAACAAGTCTATCAGGGAGTTAGGTAACTGATTCCCAGCAATGCGTTGCAGCTGACGCCTGCGTCGCCAAGTCTATCAGGGAGTTAGGTAACTGATTCCCAGCGAGCCGCGCATCACAACGCGGTCATGCGCAAGTCTATCAGGGAGTTAGGTAACTGATTCCCAGCAACAGTCTTCACCATGCTCGATCCGATGCAAGTCTATCAGGGAGTTAGGTAACTGATTCCCAGCTTCGAAAATCGTTCATATCAAAGCTCGGCAAGTCTATCAGGGAGTTAGGTAACTGATTCCCAGCTAAAGGCGTGCAAAACTCGGCGCAAGCGCAAGTCTATCAGGGAGTTAGGTAACTGATTCCCAGCATGTCCCCGATCTTAAGAGCGGTGATGACAAGTCTATCAGGGAGTTAGGTAACTGATTCCCAGCCGTTGTCGGTGATGCGTTCGGCGATTGTCAAGTCTATCAGGGAGTTAGGTAACTGATTCCCAGCTTGATCTGGTTGGGGTGGTCGATCACGTACAAGTCTATCAGGGAGTTAGGTAACTGATTCCCAGCTTTCTTGCAAATGTTCCTTTTCTGTTCTCAAGTCTATCAGGGAGTTAGGTAACTGATTCCCAGCGTGCCGCGACGCGGGAGAATGACAACGACAAGTCTATCAGGGAGTTAGGTAACTGATTCCCAGCGAATCGCTCGAGGGAGGAATGCCCGCGCCAAGTCTATCAGGGAGTTAGGTAACTGATTCCCAGCTAGGTTGAATAATCATATTTTTTACATTCAAGTCTATCAGGGAGTTAGGTAACTGATTCCCAGCTTACTTCGATTCTTGAGCAGGTCAAAGCCAAGTCTATCAGGGAGTTAGGTAACTGATTCCCAGCCAGAGCCCATGAAATTAAAACACGTTCGCAAGTCTATCAGGGAGTTAGGTAACTGATTCCCAGCTGCCCCACCAGCGGTAGAGTAGGCTAGACAAGTCTATCAGGGAGTTAGGTAACTGATTCCCAGCCTTAGCTGTTTTACCTGACGAAGTGCCGCAAGTCTATCAGGGAGTTAGGTAACTGATTCCCAGCAACGGCTTCTTGACCTACCTGCCGCGCAGCAAGTCTATCAGGGAGTTAGGTAACTGATTCCCAGCGACACGCCGTATAGCTTATAACTGTACACCAAGTCTATCAGGGAGTTAGGTAACTGATTCCCAGCTGGCTGCTGCTGGAAATAAACGAGAGTACAAGTCTATCAGGGAGTTAGGTAACTGATTCCCAGCGGTACAGAATACCTTTACTGTGACGTATCCAAGTCTATCAGGGAGTTAGGTAACTGATTCCCAGCCTATTGAAGAGGAGTTGCGTAAACTAGCCAAGTCTATCAGGGAGTTAGGTAACTGATTCCCAGCTCTGATTCATTCCTAAAAATTTAGCGATCAAGTCTATCAGGGAGTTAGGTAACTGATTCCCAGCCGTTACACAGCCTACCGTGCAGCGCTGGCAAGTCTATCAGGGAGTTAGGTAACTGATTCCCAGCAGAATTTGGAGCGCGCGGTAGACGGATTCAAGTCTATCAGGGAGTTAGGTAACTGATTCCCAGCCCACCGAATCCGGCAGCGAGATCAGCGCCAAGTCTATCAGGGAGTTAGGTAACTGATTCCCAGCAGAACTACGCAGCGATACTCGGCGAGTACAAGTCTATCAGGGAGTTAGGTAACTGATTCCCAGCCTGTTACTACGCCTATGATCTTGAAATCCAAGTCTATCAGGGAGTTAGGTAACTGATTCCCAGCGCTATCGCTCTACCCTTACCAGAAAAAACAAGTCTATCAGGGAGTTAGGTAACTGATTCCCAGCTCAGAGATTAAGGCTGCAGCGCCAGCCGCAAGTCTATCAGGGAGTTAGGTAACTGATTCCCAGCCGTGCGCTCAGTCTCCCACTCCTCATACCAAGTCTATCAGGGAGTTAGGTAACTGATTCCCAGCTTAATTATCTGATTGTGCGCAATCCTGCCAAGTCTATCAGGGATTATGCAACTGACTCGGACCGTGTCCCATCCTATGCAGACCACAATACTCTGCAGTGGCTCATCCAACCACTCGACACCACCAAAACAGACCGAGCACTACATTCACCCGATACCTACCCCACTACATTCACTCGTTGAGCAAGTACCGAATGTACGTCTCCAACGACCCATCGGCGATTGCTGCATCAACTTCATCTTGCACAGCCGGATTCTCAATCTGGAACAAATACGTCCAGTCCGATTCTTTGCTGCCTTGATACGCGAGCACGGCTTCGCCGTCTTCAGTGCCTTGGTGTCCGATCACTGGCTCCCAGCCACAAGCGCGCACCGCCTCAAAAATAGTCTCAAGACGGCGTTCATAGTTGGGAGTGAAACGCTCGCCCTCCCAGCTCCACGCTGCTTTTTCGCCGTCGGGCTCTCTTGGAAATTCCTTTTCTTTCACGTCACTCACCTCTCCTGAACTGCTACTTCTTCGAAAACAGCAATAATGCCACGGTTGAACGCATCAATATCGCGCGGACTGCGCGAGCTCAATAAATTCCCATCGCGATGAAACTCGGTGTCCACCCAGTACGCGCCCGCATTAATCAGATCTGTACGAATACGCGTAGTAGACGTGAGCGTTCGCCCAGCCAAAGTACCTGTCTCGATCAGAATCCACGCGCCGTGGCAAATCGGCGCCACTGGCTTGCCCGCATCCATAAAGGCTTTCACAAAAGCCTGCGCCTTCTCATTCGTGCGGATTTTATCGGAATTCAAGGTTCCGCCAGGTAGCACAAGCCCCAAGTAATCGCTTGGATCAGCTTCGTCCAAAGTCAGATCCACCGGCACATCAATGCCGCGATCCCAGTCCCCTACCAAGCCAGTGATCAGTCCCTTTTCCTCCGAGACAAGCACCGGTTGTCCTCCGGCTTCGAGCACCGCTTTCCAGGGTTCGGTGAGCTCATCCTGTTCAAAGCCTCGCTTGGCTAGGAATGCGATCTTGTAACCGTCTAATCCGGCCATCTTGTCCCCCTCCTCAGGTTTCGTTGTCAGGCACGCCTTCTGGTGGACGACGCCGCACGCTTACCGACGTCGCGTGGACGCAACACCCGTGCTTACCGACGTCGCGTATGTACCAGGGCAAACGCCCAACGCACGACGCCGAATCCCACGCGGACTTCGCAGCCCCGGCGTCGTCCATTCAATTCTTACTGCCACTCTAGTGATCCTCGCGTTGCAATGCCGCGCTTTTTCTTGCCAGCGAACACGTTGATACCAACTGCCCAGATTTAGCTACGAAACAACGCAACTATCCCAACCTGCGATTGCCGCAAAAGCTTCCCAGTAATGACTCTGGGGGTAGCGGCTAAATAAAAAGCCACTGCCCCCAGAACAGTCCCATACAGACCAGAGTTAGCTAATCTGCATTACTTGAGATCATCGGCCGTGAGATACTCAGGAATCCATGTGCAGTTAATCGGCTTAGCTGCAGCAGGATTGAGAGCATTGAGACTCAACTGGAAAGCAACCTCGTCGTACGTCATGTTTTGATGTCCATGAGTATCGAGCGGGCACACATCCTGAACGTTCATATTGGTTACGTTCGGTGCAGCCGGCAAATATGACCTCGTATGCGGCGTGATCATCGTGTCAAACACAGTTGAGACTACTGTGTATTTAACATCTGGATACGTCATCTGACCAGCATTGAGCTCAGTCATGAACTGAGAGCCAATGAGCTGTTGCAGAAGTGCCTGCGAGTTATGCTCATTGAGCATCTTCGTCTCGATATTCGGGAACCATTCGAGGAGCTGCAAGATGAGTGCATCCATGCCCATCATCGTCGTGCCAGTATTGGAAGGCACGAGTCCAACAAGCTTGTCGACCTTCTTGTCTCCGCCATACCACTTGATATAGGCGCGTGGAAGTGCGCCGCCACCTTGGGAATGACCGATAATATCAATCTTCTCAGATCCCGTAGCAGTCAGTACCCGATCGATAAATCCTGCCATGAAAGCGGCACTTTGCTTGATATCGCCCATAAACGAGGCAACATCGTTTTGCGGGTTGGTAGATGGGTTGTAGTTAAACGTAAACACGCAATACCCAGCTTGCTTAAGCCGTGGCGAGAAAAATGCCCATGCGGTATATGCGTCATTTCCAGTGCCAGGAATCAACAACACTGGATTCGTGCCAGGAGCAGGCTTACAGGTGAAATCATTAGCACCGAGTGGGTTGAGACCCGGCGTCTTATGAGACAGCATCTGTGCCCCTACAAAGGTGTGGCGATCAGGACCGAAGCCATTTGCCGGCACACCACCAGGACTGGTGAGCGCTTCTACTCCTCCAGGATTCTCAGGTGTTGGTTCAGCCGCATAAGCAACAGCTCCGGCACTAAAGCTCAGTGCCAGAACCGAAACGGCGGCGCAAATTTTTGCATGAAACTTCATCGTTCTCTCCTTGTCACTCGAAATTGCTGTACCTTCGAGTGATTTCAGTTTAGTTCAGATTTTCTAGGTCGGGTAGTAGCAGTTCGCCAAATTCCAGACATTGCTCACATATTGCATTTTCTAACAATCAGAATCAGCCACGATATGAGACGGTTGGGTGCGCCAACGTCGTCCGTCAGAACCTCGTCCAACAGAACCTCGTCCGTCAGCGCGCCCAACCGCAGCATTTACCAGAAGGTAGGATTATTCAACTGAATAGGCAAGTGTCGCTTTCGCGTCGTCAACAGAATCGGCAACATATACCTTGTAAGCTCCCTTGAGCACGCTATAGGCATGCGTTTGCACGTCCCAGACACTCAGTTCTTCCGCGCCAACCTTGACAGTCACAGTCTTGCTCTCCCCTGGTTTGAGCATTACTTTCTCAAATCCAACCAGTTCCTTCGGTGGAGTGGGCACGCTCGAAGTACCCGGTTTGCCAACGTAGAACTGCGGAGTCACAGCACCTGCCATCGAACCAGTGTTAGTAACCTTCACGCTCACTTCAAAGGAATCCTCCTGCGAGCCCGCTACCTTCGAAATTGCGGCATCACTGTATTCAAAAGTGGTGTACGAAAGCCCCGAACCGAAAGTAAACGCTGGCTTGAGCTCACGCTGGTCAAACCAGCGATAGCCCATGAATACACCTTCGGTGTACTTCATATTAAATCCAGCATTTGCTCCTGGATACTGATCCGAGGTTTCCAGTGCCTTCTGCCCGGCAGCTGGGAACGTCAACGGCAAACGACCAGAAGGATTGACCTCGCCAAATAGCAATCCTGCCGTTGCCTCACCACCAGCCTGTCCCGGGTACCACACATTGAGCACTGCGCGCACGTCATTGATCCACGGCATGAGTACCGGACCGCCCACCTGCATCACCACGATTGTGTTCTTATTATTGGCAGCGGCAATCTGCACTGCATTGTTTTCATGCGGCATGAAATCAAGATTGAGTCGATCAAGCAGCTCAGAAGACTGTTGCGTCGGCACAACGATCACCACATCTGCGTTCTTTGCCTGCAAAGCAATCCCGAGCGGATTCCACTCAGACACCCACGAAACTTCGCTATTCGGCAGGCGCTTCTTGATCGCGTCAAGAGTCGAAACCGATTGCAATGCCTCGGTGTTCGACGATCCTCCACCACTCATCTGCGCTTTTGCAGCATCGCCGACCACCAGCACTCGCTTCACATCGGTTCCAAGCGGCAGCACGCCGTCGTTCTTCATGAGAATCGAGCCTTCTTGCGCAACTTTCAGGGCGACGGCGTCGCCACGACTTGCAGGAATAGCTTTCATATCGCGAGCGCGGTCGCCGCGCGCAGAATCCCACTCGTGGTCAAAGAGACCAAAGCGGAACATCTGCGTGAGAGTTTCTTTGACGCGCAATCGAACGTCGGCCCAACTCATCTGACCATTGCTGATCGCAGTGCGGATTTGATTTGGACTCGTCCAGAACGACCACGGTAGCTCGATATTTAAGCCGTCGCGAATATCCGTTGGCGACCACGCAGCCGGATAATCAGTGAGAACTAATCCGCCAAAACCATGCACACCACGCAGGTCTTTCTTCAAAGTGTCCTCAGATCCACAGGCAGTGTCGCCATTTACCTTGTTATATGAGCACATCACTGCTGCTGGTTGCGCATTGTGAATAGCAATCCTGAATGGCCGCTCGTAAATCTCATGCAAAGTGCGCTCGTCGATATCCATACTCGCCAACGTGCGGTTCAAATCTTGGTTATTCGCCACATAATGCTTGAGGGTGGACATAATCCCCACACCCTGCATACCCTGCACATTTGCGCTTGCCATCCGGCCAGAAAGCAATGGATCTTCGCCGAAGTATTCAAATGTGCGGCCGCCGAGCGGGTTGCGCGCCAGATTGAAGCCTGGTCCGAACAACAGATCTTGACCACGGTCTTTTGCATCTGCACCGATCGCCTGCCCATAATCATGGGCGGCTTTTACATCCCAAGTCGAGGCTTGCACGATTGGAGCTGGCATCTGCGTGGCTGGCTCACCGTTTCGCAATCCAGATGGCCCATCCGACATCACGAAAGCAGGTACTTTCAGTTCAGGAATCGGCGGAATATAGCCAATAAATCGCGGCCCTCCCTGCGGCGCTTGCCCGCCCGTGAGCATTCCTTGTCCGTGCAACATATGAATGAGTTGATCTTCATTCATCACATCAACGAGCAACTCAGCCCTTTGTTCAGGCGTTTTACTGCTGTCTAACCACGGCATATCCTGTTGAGCAGCAGCAACAGACGGCACCACCATGAGCGACAGCGCCCCCACAATTCCAGCTACCCGTACAAGCAGTCGATTCTTCATCGATTCACTCCTATTAGCTAAAATCAGGAATCATCTTTGATACCTAAAACTACGTGATACATAAACCACGCCTGTGACCTAAGTTACCCCAATTTTGACACCTGTTCAAAATGTAGTCACCGAATCAACCAAAATATAAGCACCACACATAAACAAAAAACGAAGTGGGCGAAAACGGCCGGTTGCTTTCACCAGCAGTTTTCGCCCACTTTACGAAATTCAGGAAGCTCGACTAGTTCCGAGCCGCAGATCCATCCGTGTAATCTGCGTCCTTCGACTCCCATGCAAACATCTTGCGAAGCTCTACGCCCACCTTTTCAATTGGGTGTTCTTGTCCGCGTTTGCGCAGCTCATTGAACTCAGGCGCACCGGCGTCTTGATCATCAATGAATCGCTTCGCGAATGCGCCGGACTGAATATCAGCCAGCACGTCCTTCATATTCTCCTTGACCTCCGGCGTAATCACGCGCGGTCCAGATACGTAATCACCAAATTCGGCGGTATCCGAAATCGACCAACGCTGTTTCGCAAGTCCACCTTCATTGATCAAATCAACGATCAGCTTCAACTCATGCAGAACTTCAAAGTATGCAATTTCCGGCTGGTAACCAGCCTCGGTGAGCGTCTCGAAGCCATACTGGATAAGCTGCGACACTCCTCCACAGAGCACCGCCTGCTCGCCGAAAAGATCCGTCTCGGTCTCCTCGGTGAACGTCGTCTTGATCGCACCAGCTCGCGTGCCACCGATCGCCTTCGCGTACGACAACGCTAGATCCCAAGCCTGACCAGAGGCATCTTGTTCCACAGCTACGATATCTGGAACGCCGCGGCCTTCTTCAAACTGACGACGCACGGTGTGACCTGGTCCCTTTGGAGCAACCATACACACGTCGTGACTTGCGTCCGGTTTGATGTAACCAAAGCGAATATTGAATCCGTGAGCAAAGAAAAGCGCCGCATCGGCTTTGAGGTTCGGCTCGATATCCTGGGCGTAAATCTGACGCTGGTGTTGGTCAGGAGCCAGAACCATGACGACGTCTGCCTGCGCGACGGCGTCGGCCACCGTTGCGACCTCCAAACCTTGTTCTTGCGCCTTGGCGATCGACGACGATCCCTCACGCAAGCCCACAACCACACTTACGCCTGAATCGCGCAGATTTAGCGCGTGGGCATGGCCTTGCGAACCGTAACCAATCACTGCAACTTTCTTTGACTGTATTAACGAAAGATCTGCGTCGGAATCGTAAAATATTTCTGCCATTTTTATCTCCCTCGGGATTTATTGGTCTCTGACCAGGTTGTTATTGACGTTTTCGAAGTGAATATTGTTGTGTTGTTGATGAAATCTTGACATGTATTGTGCAGCGCGCACCAGCGCAGATTGGGTGTTATTCGCGTTGGGTGTTATTCGCGCGATTGAGCAATCTGCATCTCGCTGATAACCTGCTCGGAAATTGAACGAGCGCCGCGTCCGATTGCCACAGTTCCGGTTTGCACAATTTCCTTTACTCCATAGGGGTGAAGCGCCGTGAGGAGCGCGTTCACCTTGGCCTCAGAACCGGTAGCTTCAACAGTGAGTGCTTCGGGCACCACGTCTACAACACGACCTCGGAACATCTCAACAATTTGCAAAACATTCGTTCGGTTAGCGTCGTTAGCACCAACTTTCACCAAGATAAGACGCCGCTCCACCGCAGTGTCGTCGTGCAATTCCTCAATATGAATCACGTTCACCAACTTGTTGAGTTGCTTTTGAATTTGCTCCAATGGATGCTCATCTGCAACCACAACCAAAGTGATCCGCGATAGCGACGGATCTTCAGTCGGACCCACCGCGAGGGAATGAATGTTGAATGCTCGACGGGCAAATAGTCCTGCCACTCGCGCGAGCACACCTGGCTTATTCTCAACTAATACAGATAGCGTATGGTTACTCATTGTCTTGCCTCACTCATCCAGTCCGCTAAAGTCAGGACGCACATCACGCGCGTATTGAATTTCGTCATTCGACAATCCTGCTGGCACCATCGGCCAAATCATTGCGTCCGGCGACACCACAAACTCAACCACCACTGGCCGGTCATTTATCGCCATAGCCTGCTCGATTGCCGCGTCTACATCTTCAGGTCGCTCAACCCGAATCGCCGCACAGTCATAAGCGTCTGCGAGCTTGCTAAAATCAGGAATTCTGCGCGAGCCGTGCCCAGTGTTCAACTCGGTGTGGGAATATCTCTGCTGGTAGAACAAATTTTGCCACTGCCGCACCATTCCCAATGAGGAATTGTTTATCAGCGCCACTTTGATCGGAATATCGTTGATCCGACAGGTAGCCAACTCCTGATTCGTCATTTGGAAAGAGCCGTCACCGTCAATGCACCACACAGTAGCGTCCGGATTCCCCACCTGTGCACCCATCGCTGCCGGCACGCCAAATCCCATTGTTCCCGCTCCACACGAAGTGACCAGTTGCCGCGGAAACTCAAAGTCAATGTACTGCTGCGCCCACATCTGATGTTGCCCAACGCCAGTGGTAAATATCGAGCGCGGCGCGAGTTTACCCAGCCGCTCAATTACGTACTGCGGACTCATCAGCCCATCAGAAGTCTCCTGATAACCCACCGGATAGGTCTCCTTCAAAGAATTGAGGAAGGTCCACCATGATCGAGTATCTGGCTCACCAAATTGCTCACAAGCGCGCATCACCGCCGCATTCAATTTCTCGAGTGTGCAGCTCAGATCACCTAAAAGGGCGATGTCAGCGGTTTTATTCTTCGAGATTTCCGCCGGATCAATATCAGCATGAATCACTTTCGCATGCGGAGCAAAGGATTCGAGGTGCCCGGTCACGCGATCATCAAATCGCGCACCAAGCACGATAAGCAGGTCTGCTTTCTGCATAGCGACGACGGCGGGTACGGTTCCGTGCATACCCGGCATACCCAGACAATGCGGATCGCTATCCGGGAACGCGCCACGCGCGTTGAGCGTGGTAACGACTGGAAAACCTGTCTTTTCCACTAGCTCTTTGAGTAGTGGCGCCGCACCAGAGCGAACCATTCCGCCACCGACGTAGAACACAGGGCGACGTATAGCACACATAGCCTCCGCGGCGGCGTCGACAAGACTTTGCTTCGGAGTTTTCGGAGGATTATATCCCGGCAAATTCACTGGTGGTGGCCACACGAAGTCACACATTTGGTTTTGCGCGGACTTCGTAATGTCCACGAGCACTGGTCCCGGGCGCCCTGACTGTGCCAAGTAGAATGCTTCTGCGATACGCTGCGGAATTTCTTGAGCATCAGTGATAAGGAAGGAATGCTTCGTGATCGGAAGTGAGGCACCCACAATATCCGCTTCTTGGAATGCGTCAGTGCCGATCGCTTGTGCCCCGACCTGGCCGGTTATGACAACGATTGGAACCGAATCCAAGTTTGCGTCTAGCAAAGCAGTGACGACGTTCGTGGCACCAGGCCCCGACGTCGCGAAACACACTCCAACTTTTCCTGTGGCGACGGCGTACCCTTCCGCAGCATGGCCCGCACCTTGCTCGTGCCGCACCAAAATATGACGCAGTACATGTGAATCGAATAGCGGGTCATAGGTAGGCAAAATGGAACCGCCGGGCAGACCAAATACGTCTGTCACACCTAATTCTTCCAGCGAGCGCACGATTGATCGCGCTCCCGTTGACTCTTCGCGAATTGGCGTTCGTGCCATGGCATCGCGCATTGACTCAGGAAATTCCATCAGCGTGTGCGGCTGATCGGGTATCTGCGTCATTTCGCATCCCTAACCTTTGCTAGACATTTTCGTTGTATGAGTGTTTACAGTCGCGAGGGCATGGACTGCGCGGGTAAGAAAAACCCCTCGATTTCTTCGAGGGGAGCGCGCCAGCCACAATCAGCTCACCTGCTGGTGCGCTGAATAATAAGCGACTGTTGTTTGTTCATGTTTTCATCCTAGGCAACTGGGCGACTCCTGCCAACCTAGTTCTCACTTGTCTCATTATCTGGTAAATAATCTCATTTTTTCGCATCATGAACGTTCCCACACTTCACTCCATGACCCTTCCCGCATCGAACATTGGTAAAAACTTTAACTAATCTCGACCCTAGTTTTGCTATGTTTTCAAGCCCACAGTATTTTTAGGTTATTTTAGGCCGTTAATCCTTTTGATCTGGGTAGTTTGCAACTAGAGTTCCAACCGTGAATATTGACGATCAAAACGAATACACGGCATCAGTAGCAGCACATAATCGACTCGCCCACCAGACTCATGTTGTCCTGCGACTCGGCCAGTACATGCTCACCGCCGGAGCCTCGGCCTACCGCGTGCAAGACGGAATGCAAAGACTTGCCCGCGCAGTCGGCATTGAAAAACTCCACGTGCAGGTAAACTACACTTCAATTTCTGCCACAGCTTGGGCGAACGGCACCTTCCGAAGCGAAGTAGTCGAGCAAAGAAATCACGGCGTAAACGCCGACAAGATCGACCGCTTTAATGCCTACATCCAAGGTTTGCCGCCGTCAGGTCTCATGGTAGAAGACGCTGAGGAAGATATCGAAAAGATTCACACCCGCAAACTTCTCTACTCGAATGTTGTATCAGCTCTCGCCTCTGGCGCCGCTTGTGCAGGATTTACCTTCTTAAATCTGGGCGGAATCGTGGAATGCCTCAGCGTATTCTTTGCGGCTATGATTGGTCAATATTCACGCAAGAAGTTGCTTGCCAAGCACTACAACCACTTCTTTGTGTGGATGGTATGCGGATTCGTTGCCTCAGGCGTTTACACCGGGATCGTCGTCTTACTCCACGCTGCCGGACTCATTGACGCTTCCCACCAAGCAGGAATGGTGTGCGCGGTATTGTTCCTCGTGCCTGGATTCCCGCTCGTCACGTCAATTCTCGATCTGATCCGGCAGGATTTCAGCGCCGGCATTTCCCGCGGCGCTTACGTCGTGATGCTGTTGATTTCGACGGCGACGGCGGTGTGGGCTTTTTCGGAAATCGCCGACTGGGGAATTATGGATGTTCACGCTGGATATTCGCTATCTTTCGTCGGTTTGATGATTGGCAGAGCACTTGCCACTTTCGTTGCAGCATACGGCTTCGCAATGCTCTTCAACGCTCCCCCATTGGCATGTTTGCTGGCTGCTTTCAACGGAGCATTTATCAATGTTGCACGGCTAACGGTTAAAGATTTTGGCATGAATCCAATTGCAGCTGTGGGACTTGCTGCGCTCGTGGCCGGGCTTATCGCGCATGTACTCTCTCGCAAATCCCATTATTCGCGCGTAACACTCTCAGTTCCGGCAGTCGTTGTGATGATCCCAGGTGTGCCTTTGTATCGCGCGATGTCGGCAATGACCAATGGGCAAGATATCTCCAATGCTCTCGATTCTATTCTCACGCTGTTGTTCATCATCACGAGTATCGGATTCGGTCTGGCGACGGCGCGTATCCTCACTGATCGCAATTGGCGAGTGGAAAAGCTACCAACAGTCCCTACAATCGGACATCTTGATAGCGCAAATATCAATAACTTCTTAGCTTAAAATGCGTAAACAAAGTTGGGGAGGTAGCGGCATCAGCTGCTACCTCCCCAACTTTCATCCGCGATCATGTTTTACGAGCGCGGCAAATTCGGTTTATAACGATCCAACAATATATGCGAGCAAAATCTTGATGATCATTGCACCTGGATATGCCAGTGCATAACCCACGGCCACACGAGGATCAGCGCCGGTGCGCGCATTGGCAAAACCGAGCACAGCTGGCTGCGTCTGTGTTCCGCCAATGAAACCTGCAAGCTGGGTTCCACCCATCTTGAAGATGCCGCGTTGAACCAAATGCAAGCCGAAGCCTACCGTCGTCGTAATAATCATTCCGAGAATGAGGATCTTCCACCAGTCGCCACCAGAGAAGGCTTGGCCGATCTGCGGTCCAGCATTCGTTCCCGCACGTGCCAAAAACATAAGCAAACCGATTTCGGCAATAACTTGATTCGTTGAGAACGGTAGCGCAGTAACCAAACGCCCAACTCGCCCAAAATAGCCCATCAAAAGCGCGACGATCAGAATACCTGCAGCATAACCAATAGCAAAATGAGCGCCTCCTGGGAGTGGAATTTCAATCTCACCGATGAAGTATCCCAGTGCAAGGCCAAGACCGAGCGCCACTGGGTTGATATCCGACAAGCCACGGGTCGAATCGCCAAACCACTTCGAAATTTCTTTCAGCTTGTAGGTAGGACCCACTACACGGATGCGGTCACCCAGCTCAACCTGCATATTAGGAATCGCAAGAAAGTCGGTATCGCCTCGGCGTACGCGCGAAATCTTCGCACCCCATTTTTCTTCCAGCATTTCATCAAGTTCGGCAACTGAACGCCCGGCCAAAGAGTGATTCGAAACGATAATCCGGCGGAAATCAAGCATGCGTCGATCCGAACGCAAGGAGTGGCTCGATTCGTGCCCAAGATATTTCACTGCTTCATTAACCACGTCTAGGCCACCAACGATCGTCAAGAGATCGTCCTTGCGAATTACATCGTCTTCAGCTGGAATCCAGATTTTACCCGTCTCACCTTGGCGCATACGCGAGATTTCAATCTTTCCACCCATATGCTCGGTAATGGTTTTGACGGTTGGCAGATCCTCGCGCTCCACTCTCACGTTCATGTGCGTGATTTTTGCAGGCGCATCAGTGTCATTCTTTCCAGCGCGCAACGCCAGACCTGCCGCCAAAATCATGCCAAGCACACCAAACAAATAAGCCACTGCATAGCCCACTGTTGCCATTGCTTCGTTACCAGAGGCTTCACCCGCAGCTGCGAGCGCCGGCGTGTTCGTAATACCGCCGGCGAATGTACCAGCGATCAGAGCAGGATTCATTTCAAACACGAATCGACCTACAAAATAGGCCGTTGCCGCAGCAAATGACAACACCGCCACCATTGCTATAATCGGGCCAGTGGCACGCTTCAATGCCGCAAAGAAATTCTTTCCCGAACTATTGCCAATCGCAAACGCGAAGAGAGCAAGGCCGATAACGCCAACATCAGCTCCGATGATGATGCCACCGTGTCCAGGAGTGGACTTCGTGGCAACTCCTTCGGCAACGCCCCATGCCGAGATGGCAATAGCAAGAAATAGAACTGCGGCAGCACCTAAGCTGACGCCTTTGACTTTGATCTCGCCGAGAAACATACCCACCCCGACGAGGAGGAATGTAAATAGTACGTGATGATCGGCAAGGTACTGCAAAAAGATAGTCACAAGTGCCCCTTCGCTACTTGACTCAATATTTGTAGACGCTTCAATTATCTATGTAGAAGGTTAGGTTTTCTAGGGCAACAGTCCCTGAGGGCAAAAGATACGAAATGTCTCCTTTTACCAGTTCTATTACCCAGTAGCAACCAAACGCTATACTACTCGGACACCTCTCGCACTGCCCCTTTATCTGCACTGGTTGCCATTGACGCATAAGCCTGCAAAGCTTTCGACACAACGCGGTCTCGCCTTCCTTTCCATGGCAGTGCTCCACGTGCTTCACGACGACGTTCCAGTTCGTCGTCATCAACGTCAAGAACGAGACGACGGCGGGGAATATCGATCACAATCGTGTCGCCTTCTTCCACCAATGCAATGGCACCACCTGATGCAGCTTCGGGTGAAATATGCCCAATACTCAAACCAGACGTTCCTCCAGAAAAACGACCGTCAGTAATAAGAGCGCAGCTCTTGCCTAATCCCAAACCCTTCAAGAAGGACGTTGGATAAAGCATTTCCTGCATACCTGGCCCGCCACGCGGACCTTCATATCGGATCACAACCACGTCACCTGGTTGAATTTGCTTACTCAAAATCAATTCGATCGCTTGCTCCTGCGAGTCCACTACCCGCGCAGGCCCAGCAAAGCTGAACAATTCTTCACCGATTCCGGCAGTTTTCACTACGGCACCGTCCTCGGCAAGGTTCCCAAACAACACACACAGGCCACCATCAGCTGTATATGCATGCTCAACACCGCGAATACAGCCATTTTCAGCGTCCACATCGAGCGATTCCCAGCGCTTATCCTGCGAAAAAGGCTCAGTTGTTCGCACGCCCCCAGGAGCAGCCGAAAACAGTTCTCGAGCCTCGGCGCGTGAGTTTGCTGCGCGAATATCCCAATCTGCAAGCCAGGAATCCAGATCCCGCGAGTGCACCGAATGTACCTGTGGATTGAGTAGATTAGCTCGCCGCAATTCTCCCAACAAAGCAGGAATACCACCTGCTCTGTGGAAGTCCTCCATGTGGTATTGAGTCGAATTTGGCGCAACCTTGGCGAGACACGGAACCTCGCGCGAAAGCGCGTCAATATCAGCGAGCGAAAAATCAATTTCTCCCTCATGAGCGGCTGCCAAGGTGTGCAGAATCGTATTAGTTGATCCACCATAGCAATATCCATCGCCATCGCATTCATAAACGCCTCCCGTGTTGCGATATTGCGCGGGAGCACGGAATCGTCGTCGTCCGAATAATAGCGATGGCACAGTTCAACAATGAGGCGACCAGCTTCCACGAATAGATTCTTTCGCTGCTTCGCAGTAGCAAGAGTCGATCCGTTGCCAGGCAAGGAGAGGCCCAAGGCCTCGGTCAAACAGTTCATGGAGTTAGCGGTAAACATTCCCGAGCATGAACCGCAGGTAGGACACGCATTATTCTCAATCTGGGCAAGATCGCTATCGGAAATGTCGTCATCGGCGGATTTCGCAATAGCATCCACCAGGTCAAGCTTGTGATCCACTACCCCATCAACCGATTTTCCAGCTTCCATCGGCCCACCAGATACAAAAATCACCGGAATATTGAGCCGCAACGCAGCCATGAGCATTCCCGGCGTGATTTTGTCGCAGTTTGAAATGCACACCAATGCGTCGGCGCAGTGGGCATTGACCATATACTCCACAGAATCCGCAATAAGCTCACGCGAGGGCAGCGAATACAGCATTCCGCCATGCCCCATCGCGATACCGTCGTCAACCGCAATCGTATTGAACTCTTTGCCGATTCCGCCGGCCTCCTCGATAGCCTTGATAACCAGCTGCCCCATGTCTTTTAGGTGCACATGCCCAGGAACAAATTGAGTGAAGGAATTTGCTACAGCGATAATCGGCTTGCCGAAATCCTCCGAGCGCATGCCAGTTGCACGCCACAGCGCACGCGCACCTGCCATATTTCGTCCTGACGTGGACGTTTTAGAACGCAATTGCGGCATTTTGTCTCCTTCGCTCAACTGTTTCCACTATATTAAGGCAAGCGCGAAGAAAAGTATTGACGACGTTCAGTCTTTGAACACTCCAGCTACATAGACCCAGAATGCCTCTAACGACGCTCAGCAACCCACAAATATGTGTGATATGGCAGCACAATCGGCACGCCGTCGTCGTACCCAAGATGCTCGCGCAAATACCACGCAAGATTTGAACGCATCTTGCGGCGGTTTTCCTGCGTCGAACGAATCCACGAAGCGCGCGTAGTACCAAGCTCGAAAATCTGCTCAATGGTCAAATGATCTTCCCATGTACAGGAAAAGAACTCTGGTTGCGTAAAGTCAGAGCTCAGCTCTGGTGGACGGTCGAAACGATGCACGTCACCGGAACGCATAATTCGCGTGAGTCGATGCACCCAAGGCACCGACACATCTAGTTGATTATTGATAATGGCGATCTTGCCCTCGGGGCGAAGGATCCGCAGCGCCTCTCGTAGCGCCTGCTCACCGTTGAGCCAATGCCAACATTGCCCGTAGGTCACCATGTCGAAGGACGACGCCGGCAAACCAGTATCCTCGGCACTCGCCTCACGCAGTTGTTCAGTGGGGAAATCTCCAAGGGCGCATTGAAAGGCGATTCGCATCTCGTGTGCAGGTTCCACAGCCCAAACATCAGCGCCAGTATCGCACAACATCTGCGTCAATTTTCCCGTTCCCGCTCCAATGTCTAGCACTTTAGCACCCGGATTCAGACCGAGCCGCTCAATGATCTGTTGCGGATAGGACGGGCGCACATCCACATAACTTTGCGCTGGGCCGTCCATGTGTGCGTAGGGATTGAACATATGATCATTCATGCCATAAATGGCGGCCAAAATCCAATTTGGCGCTATAGAGTGCACTCTATCCCAATAATTTGCTTCAATAAAATGTGCTTCGATAGGGTTGTAAAAGGCGCGTCGGGAAGTCTGGTCGACATCAACTAATCCCAACTTATGAAGGAAAACATGTCACAAGTGGCAAAACGAGTGCGCGGCGTATTCTCCCCTGGATCTTATTCCGAATTTCAACGAATCGGAGAAATTTTACGCAAAGAGACTACTGGCGGAATTGCGCTCATCATCGCGTCAATCATTGCAATTTTTTGGGCAAATTCTCCATATTCAGATGCGTATTTTTCGCTGCGTGACGCGAAACTTGGTTTCTCGACGTCGTGGTTCCACCTCGATCTTTCCGTTGGGCAGTGGGCTGCCGACGGCCTACTCGCGATCTTCTTTTTCCTCGTTGGGCTCGAATTAAAATACGAGCTGATAGCAGGAGATCTGCGTAGCTTCCGCAAGGCGGTAGTTCCCGTTGTAGCAGCCGTTGGCGGAGTTGTAGTACCTGCGGGAGTATTCTGGCTCGTCAATCGAGGTAACCCCATAACGATTGCCGGTTGGGCTATTCCTACTGCCACCGACATTGCGTTCGCGGTGGCCGTACTCGCGATTATCGGCTCACACCTTCCGTCGCCACTGCGTATTTTCCTTCTTACCTTGGCGGTAGTGGACGACCTCATTGCCATCACAATCATTGCCATATTTTTCACTCAGAGCATTAACTTTGCGGCACTGGCCCTGTTTCTCGTGCCGGTTGCCGCATTCGCTTTTGCCGTGCAAAAATTCCCCCAATTCTTCGCACGCCACGTGTGGGCGAATTGGCTGATTCTCTTGCCCTTGGCGATACTCGCCTGGGTATTGCTCCACGAATCGGGTATTCATGCCACGATCAGCGGCGTTGTACTCGGACTAGCAGTTCCGGTGCGTCACCGTAACAGTGCTGGCGCCCCAACTACCAGTACCGAAACCGAAAGTTTATCGACGACGCTCGAGCACCGTTTTCGTCCGCTATCGAGCGGTTTCGCAGTGCCAATCTTTGCATTTTTCTCGGCAGGCGTGAGCTTTGGCGGTTTGTCTGGATTAACACAGGCACTCACCTCGCCACTGACCTTGGGAGTCATCGCCGGTTTATGCATTGGCAAGCCCCTCGGAATCGTGCTGTCGACTTACGTAGTTACAAAACTGACGCGGGCATCTCTCGATTCAGAAATCCGGTGGATCGATCTTGTGGGAGTGGGAGCACTTGCCGGAATAGGCTTCACAGTGTCTTTGCTTGTGGGTGAGCTGAGCTTTGAGCTCGGTTCGTCATATAACGACGCTGCAAAAGTAGGCGTGCTCATCGCATCCATTTGTGCAGCTCTTATCGCTTCTATCATCGTGATTCCTCGCAACGCGCGCTACAAAAAGACATCCGAGGGCGATACACGCGACTCAGATCATGACTCTATTCCCGACAACTTTGACAAGGATCCCAACGATCCAACAGTGTGCTAATTAGTTGTGGGGTTGTGCCGCATACCGGCACAACCCCACAACTAATTCTTAGAGCTTTCCCAACTTTTGTGCGATGCGCAAAGAAGCCTCACCACCAGCGATATTGTAGGCTTCAAGTCCGTTACCAAGCAGAATGCGCACCGCCAAATACGAGCGAATTCCGGAAGCACAGTGCACATAAATCGGTTTGCCCGCACTAGCATCCCGAACCTGAGAAATGCGATCCCGTAACTCTCCCAGAGGTATCTTGAGAGAATCTGCAAGCGCCCAATTCGCTACTTCCGCAGGATTGCGAACATCAAGAATGATGCCTTGGCTGCGTGCATCCGGTATATCCTCTGGCTGGATCAACTTTGAGTATCCGCTGAGGTGGTTTTGTGCCACAAAGCCCAGCATGTTCACAGGGTCTTTCGCCGCACCAACCGGTGGCGAATAAGTCAATTCCACTTCGGCAAGATCATCTGCCGTCATACCAGCACGGATGGCTGTAGCTAAGACGTCAATACGCTTGTCGACCCCAGCTTTACCTACTGCTTGGGCGCCGAGCAACGCTCCGTCGTCTTCCGAAAAGAATCCAAGCATGTGAATAGTTTCTGCCCCAGGGAAGTAACCAACATGATGAGGTGCATGAAGGCGCACAGTTACGTACTTGACGTCTGCTTCGTCCAGCTCGCGCCTCCTGCAACCTGTCACGGCTGCAATCTGGTCAAATACTCGCACGACGGCTGTGCGTAACACAGGCTTGCGCGATATGGTTTTCACTCCACACATTGAGTCGGCAGCAATTCGTCCCTGACGATTAGCTGGTCCTGCCAGCATCGCTGAAGCCTGCCCTCCTGTACCCAAAGTGACGGTTGCAGCATCACCTACCGCCCAAATATTTGCATCCGACGTGAGCTGGAATTCGTCAACAACAATCGCACCGTTATCGGCAAGATCCAGGCCTGCATCGCGGGCCAGCTCGCTGCGTGGCAGTACTCCCACCGACAAAAGCACTACATCTGCTCTGGACTCGGTGCCATCATTGAACACGACTGTCGCTTGACCGTTTTCCTCGCCGCGAATCTCATCGGCAGCCACACCAAGCTTTAACTTAACACCACGTTTTTCGAGTTCTTCAGCCAAATAGGGAGCAAGATCCTCGTCAATAGGTGGAAGCACGTGTGGTGCTAGATCCGCGAGAGTCACGTCCAGTCCAAGTTGAACCAGCGCTTCAACGGCTTCGAGACCGATAAATCCACCGCCAATGACGACGGCGCGCGCATGACGTTTTTCTGCTTCCGCACGCTTCCGAGCTTGAGAAATCTTTTCTTTGAGCGAGTCCATCTCTGGAATCGTTCTCAAGGTGTTTACTGCTTGATGGTCGATACCTTTAATGCGCGGGACTACGCCTTTCGCGCCGGTAGCAAGAAGTAGCTTGTCGTATTGGATCTGAATTCGACCTTCAGGAGTGTCAACGTCAAGCACCTTTTCGGCACGATCAATATGAACCACTTCGTGCCGGATACGAACATCAAGATTTGCGCGAGTATGTAAAGACTCAGGTGTGTGCAGCAACAACGAATCGCGCGAAGATATATCCCCGCCCACATGATAAGGCAAACCACAGTTTGCAAAAGACACATACTCACCGGCTTCGAGCACAATAATATTAGCGTCCTCGTCATTGCGCCGGATACGCGCAGCCGCAGACATTCCGCCCGCTACCCCACCAATCACCACTATATTCATTTCAATACTTCCTAAAAGATTCAAATCGGCTACCGCCGTGCCTAGCACATGCGACACGATATATAAACGGTGGCATCATAAATAAATAGCCGCTTGATGCGCTGAATCATGCCAATGACATAAAGATTTTCTTCAGTGCCTCATGGGATTCAGAGTCGGCGTCTGGCGCGGCTTGGCATGCTTCAAATGCGGCTAATAGTAACGCGTACGTCGCACGATCCACGGCTTTGGACGCTGCCGTCATTTGAATAACCGTATCTTTGCATGGCGATCCTGCGTCAATCATCCCGATCACACCATTTAACTGGCCAACTGCACGCGCCAAACGATTGCGCACTTTAAGAATTTCATCTACAGGAATTTGGACATCCGAGCCATCAATGACTGGTGTTAGCTTATTACGCTCTTGTTTCATAGTATCCTCCTAAACACACGATATACCCTAGGGGGTATATCTTCAAGTGGTGGCTACGGATGCGGTTTAGTTTAACTATGATTCGATATCAATCGGCGAAGAACTGAGTTGGGTTTTTCGGTAAATATATGTCTACCAGGCAGCTTCTTTGCTGGTGGTGTGTTTGATGTCCAAGTAGCCGCTCTCCCTTTATCGAGAGTAACATATCTGGGCATAGACGATGCAGCGTGTTGTATTTGGGTTACTGCTGCTGTGTATATGGTTGTGGGGGCTAGAAAAACACTGTTGTGTTTTCTAGCCCCCACACATCCTATAT
>NZ_SJDT01000005.1 GCF_004331995.1 Arcanobacterium bovis | reverse complement strand
CACCAGCAATTTGATTAAATCTAGTCAACGCGGCTCAGTGATACTTAAAATCATGCCGAACCAAGCTGTTTCCAAAGCCCAGCCAGGCCACCTAGTCGCTCTGCTCAGCCCTGGTAGCCCTCCTGCTCAGCCCTGACGGCCTTTCATACGTGGATTTTGCTTGTTAATCACGTAAATGCGGCCACGGCGACGAACAACCTGTGCGCCTGGCTGATTGACCAGCGACTTTAACGATGCACGTACTTTCATCAGCTGCCTTTCTTCCCGTAACGGCGCTGGAACTTCTCAACACGTCCAGCGGTGTCAACAATGCGGCCCTTGCCCGTCCAGAATGGGTGGGATTCCGAAGAAACTTCCACGTCAATCACCGGATAGGTGTTGCCATCTTCCCACTCGATCGTACGGTCAGAGGTCGCCGTTGAGCGGGTCAAAAACGCGAAATCTGCACTGCGATCACGGAAAACTACCGGATGGTAATCCGGATGAATATTAGGTTTCATAATTTTTTCTTTCTACACCGACAATTATTATCAACACAAGCTGTGTATTGCTTGCACAAGTTGTCTATCACCAGTACAAGCTGTCAGCCATCAGCCCGAACTGCCTATCACCAACACAAGCCGTTTTGACGACGTCGATGTGTTACCTCACCACGACGACTTGCGAATTCCTGGAAGCTCTCCACGCGAAGCCATCTCACGGAAACGCACGCGCGAGATTCCCGCCTTACGGAGGTAACCACGTGGACGCCCGTCCACCACATCGCGATTGCGCACGCGGGTAGGCGAAGCATCACGCGGCAGGCGGTGCAGCGCAGCCATAGCAGCTTCGCGCTCTTCTTCGCTCAGGTGCGGATTCACACTTGCTACTTTGAGCTGCGCACGCTTTTCGGCGTAACGCTCTACCATCGCGATACGGCGCTTATTCTTCTCAATCTTTGAGCGTTTAGCCATTAGCGCGACTCCTTGAATTCAACGTGCTTACGAACCATTGGATCGTATTTGCGAAGCACCATGCGCTCTGGATTGTTGCGGCGGTTCTTGCGCGTCACGTAGGTGTATCCGGTGCCTGCGGTGGACACCAGCTTGATAATTGGTCGAATGTCTTTTGCTTTGGCAGCCATCAGAACTTCTCTCCTCGAGCGATCATTTCCGCCACTACCGATTCAATGCCACGCTTGTCGATGGTCTTGATGCCGGTTGTCGATACGGTGAGCTTGATTGTGCGTCCCAAGGATGGCACGAAGTACCGCTTTGTTTGCAGGTTCGGGTCCCAGCGACGTCGGGTTTTACGGTGGGAATGTGATACAGCATTCCCGAAGGAAGGCTTCTTCCCAGTAACTTGGCAATATGTAGTCATACATGGCACTATATAGAACGACTCTCATTACTTGCAATTTGGAGTGACCAAAATGACTCAGCATTCTCTCGGAATTATTTCGACGCTCGACGAAAGCATCCGCGACCTTACCGCGCTCATTTTCTCGGCCGACGGCGCTTCCATTTTCACCAGCGCTTTCACCGACGACGCCACCATCCGTTTCGCAAGTCTCTCACCTTTCGAGGATAGTGAGGTTCACGAGTTTCCGATCGACGGCGATTGCGCAACTTGCGCACTACGCTCGGCTATCATCGAATTTACGCTGCGCCGCACGACATCAAGCTCCGAAACTTTACTCCTACTCCCACCAGGAGTAGAACTCATCCATCTTGTTCCTGGTCTAAGCGCCGAACTTGAATTAATCCCTGAAATACCTATCAAACTCATGGGCGTCACTCATATCATCGATTCGGCCACCGCCACCGACGACCTGCTCGGACACCGCGAACTACACGAAGTAAATGCCAACCTTTTTGAAGGCGACGAGCGCTGCCTTGCCGAAGTACACATGATGAACCTGGGCTACGCCGATATTATCCTCACTGTTGGCCCTGATAATGGGCTCGGACAAGAATTGATCGAGCACCTGCGCCCACACGATGTGCTCCTCCTCAATGGCATCGACAAGCCACTTCTTGACGAAATCCGCAAAATTGAGCACGATCCCGCCGACGGCGTCGATCGCATTCACCCAGCCACTACCCAAGCATGGGGCGGCCCCGATTCACACGGAACGTGGACGCTTGATCTCTATTCCGAAAACCCTTTCCATCCTGAGCGCCTGCGCGATATGGTGGCCGACCTCGCCGGCGAGAATGTTTGCGCACGCGGCTGTTTTTGGCTCCCCTCGCGTCCCGACCGTATCTGTTCGTGGGAAGCTATCGGCGGCGTCGTGAGTGTAGGCGACGCCGGAAAATGGTCTGAGCTGTACGTTACTGAGGACTCTGCGCCACTATCGCCACGCTGCCACCTGATCGTCACCGGCGTCGGAAACCCTGACGTGTGCGAAAAGATCGAAAAAGCTTTCCACGCGATTCTCATCGACAATCACGACGACGCTTACGCCTGGGTAGGTGCCGACGACGGATTGGGTGCTTGGTTCGGGGAGTAAACGCCCGTTCGGGACTAAGCTCCACCAAAACCCGCGGAGCATATCCGACGTCAATCCTGTATTCTGTGTACTACCTGCGCTCATTTGTGAGCAGCGTTCACAACGCGGGAGCTCTAACGCGCTTGCGTCTACAAAGCGCAGCTGCTACTAGCAGTAACCAGATATTTTAAGGAGACGACGTGGCCGTTATTCGTATCTATGAACCCGCTTTGTGCTGCAATACCGGCGTATGCGGCACCGATATCGACGAAGCTCTCGTAACCTTCACAGCAGATGTGAAAGCACTCGAAGCAAAAGGCGTGGATATTGCCCGAGCCAATCTCGCCACTGATCCGATGAAATTTGGTGAAGATCCTGCAGTCATTGCTTTCATGCAATCAGTTGGATCTGAAGGTCTGCCGCTCACATTGGTAGATGGCGTAACTGTCGCTACCGGACGTTATCCAAGCCGCGCAGAGTTGTGTGAATGGGCAGGGTGTGCAGACTCGGCGGCCAATTCCGAATCACCGTGCTGTGCTGATACGCCCTCGGCACAGGCACTGCCACTCATACAGCCCACTTCCAAAGCCGGCGATACGTGCTGTGGAGGAGAATCTTGCTGCTCCTAAACAAACCTCCACGCCACCTTTTCTTCACGGGAAAAGGTGGCGTTGGTAAGACTTCTATTGCCTGCGCAACCGCTGTTCACTTGGCAGATTCTGGCAAACGTGTGCTGCTCGTATCCACCGATCCTGCGAGCAATATCGGACACGCCTTAGAGACACAAATCGGTTCAACCCCTACTCCCATTCGCAGTGTGGCGAATCTTGACGCAATCGACATCAACCCACAAGTCGCTGCGCAAGCATATCGCGAGCGCATTTTGGCTCCAGTGCGCTCATTCCTCCCGCAGCGCGAAATTGATGCGATTACTGAACAGCTTTCTGGCTCTTGTACCACCGAAATTGCTTCATTTAACGAGTTCACTTCCTTGCTTGCGGGCGACGAAAGCACCGAGCAATACGATCACATTATTTTTGATACCGCCCCTACCGGACACACAATCCGCCTGCTCCAACTCCCAGGCGATTGGAGTAATTACCTTGATGTTGGAAAAGGTGATACATCATGCCTCGGTCCTATGAGCGGATTAGACAAGCATCGGTCAACATACCGGCAGGCACTGCAAGCTCTCAAAGACCCTCAACAGACCCGCATCGTGCTGGTAGCGCGTGCTCAACAGCCAACTATTGATGAAGTAGAACGCACATTCCATGAGCTCAAAGCACTCGACATTGAGCCAAGTAATCTGATAATCAACGCTGTACTTCCAGATCCAAGCTGCGATCCCGAATCACAAAACGATCCCCTGTACCGCGATATATTCCGCTCTGAACAGGGCGTTCTCAATTCCTTGCCCGACGTCTTAAACAAGCTGGACATGGATGTGCTTCCTCTCCAAGAACAGAATATGATCGGCGTCGATATGCTCCGCGAGCTGCTTGCACACGGGACTGCACCACATTGTGTGCCGCAAGAGGCCGTAACAACTCTGCATGACGCCGCAACGTCACCTGAGGACGCAGCAATATCGCGTGACGACGGAACAACACCGCCGTCGAACCTTTCGCGATCAACCCTGTCGCAATCACCTCAGCTTCAAGAATCACTAAGCACACTGATTGACGAGCTCGAGCCTAACCAACATGGCCTCGTGATTACGATGGGCAAAGGTGGGGTTGGCAAAACCACTCTGGCGAGTGCAATAGCGCTGGCTCTGGCACAGCGTGGGCACGAAGTGCTTCTCTCAACCACCGATCCGGCAGCTCATATTGACGCCGCGGTGAGCTCTGACCTGCCAAATCTCAGCGTTCGCGCCATTGACCCACATGAAGCCACCGAGCGGTATCGCCGCGATGTTCTTGAAACTAAGGGTGCACACCTCGACGCCGCCGGCAAAGCAGCGCTCGAAGAAGATCTCCGTAGCCCTTGTACCGAAGAAATTGCCGTTTTCAACGAGTTTTCCGACGTCGTCAAACTTGCCGAAACACAGTTCGTGGTGCTCGATACTGCTCCTACCGGCCACACCTTGCTTCTCGTGGATGCCACCGGCTCCTATCATCGTGAGATAACGCGCCAAGCAGGAAAAACTACAGACTCGGAAGCCACAGCCCTCACGCGCCTTCAAAACCCTGACCTCACGAGGGTCATTATCGTCACGCTTCCCGAGCGCACACCTATCTTAGAAGCGCAGCAACTCGTGGAAGATTTGGCGCGGGCACAGATTTATCCGTGGGCGTGGGCAGTGAACAATTCGCTATCGGCAGCCAATCCACGCTCGCCGTTACTCATGCAACGAGCCGAGGCAGAAACGCAGGCTATCGCAAGCGTTCAGGCGCAGTCCGAGCGTTGCGTAGTTATTTCTTCGCTTCAACCGACGGCGTAAGCTTCGATCCCTCGTTGAGAGCCTTCTCAACCTCAGCCACGAACAGCGGATTTCCATCCGGATTTGGGTGAGTGCGATCGCGGTAGACGGCGTCTGGGTTCTGTTCCACAATCGTGTACCAGTCAGCTATCGTCACTTGCTGAGGGTAACGCTCTTTAGCGCGAGCAATTGCCGCATTCGACTCTGGAATCCAGGTAGTACGGGCAGTCCCATGCCCCGTAATCAGCACAAGCACGCGATCCGGGCCAATTTCTTGCAACCAGCGATCAATGTCTGAATCGCGGATAGTACCGTTGTTAGCCACACCAATCACTACATAGTGGCGCAGCGTATTATCTGCCAGATGTTGCTGAATTAGCGGAGAAATTGAATGTTGGGAACGGTTTTTCTCTCCGTCTACAACGATACCGGGCCACTTATTCGCCATCACTGGATCCACCATGGCAATCACAGAGTCACCGAGCACCGTGATATGCTCGCCTGTCACAATTGCTTCGGCTTTAGTGACGGCGTCTTTATCCGGTTGAGCTGCTGCGCCACCTTGTTGACCGCCATTTTGTACCCCGCCTTGTTGAGCACCCTGCCCGTTTGCGCCATTCCCATTCTGCTGCGAGGCTTGTTCACTCTTCTGGAACCCCGCTTCGACTTCCGATTCCACAGGCGCTGCTACCAAGGCGTATACAAAGAGGGAGGAACACAACACCGCTGCAAAAAGCCGCATTGCTGCAAACCATTTCTTCGTCAGCACTGAGGAATCACCGTCGTTTGACTGGCGCATCGTCGAAACTTGAGTGCATAATACACCAAACCACTGCCGCAACGTGGCATTGATTCCGTTGTAGCGCATCGGATTTTCCACATACTTAAAGCTCAGAGCTGCAGCAGTGATCGAAACTCCGCCGATAATGAGCGTGGTAAGCGCCGGGTGCACATCTGGAAATACCGTCTGCCAGATAACCACCACTGGCCAATGCCAAAGGTAAATACCGTACGAGCGCTCCCCAATCCATGTAAAAGGTCGTAAATCAAGAAAAGCACGCAAACGATACGCAACCGACCCCGCTTGCTGGTACCGCGCCGTCATCCCCAAGGAAATCAACGCAGTACACACCGCAACTATGAGCATCACCCATGGGTAAGTGATTGAGATATGCTCGTCTGCAAAAACGAAACAGGCAAATACTCCTACGAGACCCAAAACGCTGAGTATGCCCATAATTTGTGCAGGTACGTGTGGGCGTTGCTCATCGGACGGCTCAAGCACAGAGCCAGCCATAATCGCAATTGCTGCACCGATCATCAAGCCAAAGGCGTGCGAATCGGTACCCATGTATGCGCGCGTTACATCTGCGCCACCAGCCACTAAATACGCCATCAAGCCAAGCGAAGCAGCAGCTAGAATCAGCGGCGAGGCAATCCGCAACGAACGATTGAGCCACCACAAACCCATCATAATAACGGGCCACAGGATATAAAATTGCTGCTCAACAGCAAGAGTCCACATATTCGTGAGAAGATTCGGAGAGCCTTGTTCAAAGTACTCCGAACCGGTAGCAATCGACACCCAGTTGTACGTGAACGTGAAAGCGCCCAGCACTTGACTGCGTAGCTTCACAAGAATGTCAGTGTTGATAAGCGCCGCAATCGGAACAGTGACGAAAACTGCAGTGAATACAGCAGGGAAAAGTCGACGCCAACGCCGCATCCAAAATCGAGCAATCCGGATCGTTCCGTAATTTTCGAGGTCTTTTACGAGGAGAGAAGTAATAAGAAAACCAGAAAGAACGAAGAACACGTCCACGCCAAGAAAACCACCAGGCAAAATTGTTGCCCACGTATGGTAGACCAATACTGCGATACACGCTATTGCTCGCAGCCCGTCAAGGCCACCTAAACGAAAAGTTGGCGACGGTGAGATCGCGCTATTTTCAGGCTTCTGGATTTGCATGCTGCTCTTGTTTCCTCCCACCTTCTCAGTCTAAAACACTGAAATATTCTCTCATCATTCTCTAAACGGATTGAGGAGCAACCTGCCTCATACCTGAGCATGATTACCTAGGTATTCTCTACACCTCTATCACTGCCTTGCACAGAGATTGCAATCGAATTGTTATTTATACCCAATACGCGTGTCGCTTTCACTATTTACCCGCTGGCTAGAAACGGCAATCCAGCAGGCACGAATCGTCAATTGCCGCAGATCTACCCTCGGCACTATTGACTATCTGCCAGCGCCGCCCGCAGTTCTGCGATGCTCGGCTGGCCCGGTGCTGATCCTTCACCAACCGTTGCAAAGGTGGCGATTGAGCCGTACTTCCACCCTTCGAGCCGCGAGCGCTTGCCCAACTCCCCCATCGACAGAGCGATAATCGGGCGGTCGTGCTCCCGCGACACCTTGCGTGCGGTGCACAGGAGGGCGTCGACATCGTCTTCACTGTTGGGAGTGACGGCGAGTTTCGGCACGGCACCGGGAAGCTCCAGCATCTCGTCGAATACCAGATACATGACGTCGGGATGAGGAGTTTCGTTCCAGTCATGGTGCGAGAGCACCACCGTGTAGCCCAGCTCTTGGGCGCGCTCACACAGCGCAGGCGTTCCTTCAAATCGGAATTCCAGATCAATTCCAATTCGCTCCGCCGGAACTTGCAGGTAATTCAAGGTATCGAGCATCTCGGCGAGCAAAATCCGGTAGCGCCCATCAGAAAGCTTGACTTGGCCACCTTGCTCCATCGTGCGAATCGTGAGTAACAAAGGCACGGTAGTGCAGGCAAGAATCGGTTCAACAATCTCTCTGCCGAGCGAGGTAAAGGACAGATTGTGGTGTGCACCGATCATAAAATCGATCCGCCACTCAATCACATCCGCGCCAGCAGCTTGCGCCTCTTCCGCCTGCTCAATGAGCATTTGCGTGGTGGTTCCAGTCAAAGGCACAATGACCGACGGCTTCTTCGATTCGTCAAATATCATTGCACCCACCTGTTTTCAGACCTTCTTCTCGTTTTCTTGGGGCGATTTCACAAACATCTCGATATATGTTCAGAAGTTGCCAAAATCGCACCAAATATCTCGCTACCGCACGCTCCATCTTAACAACCACCATCGATAGTGTCTGCGTATTTCAGCTCTCGGGAAATCAAATCCGCCGAAATGCACTATAAGCCCGAATTAACCGCAATGAACCTTCCGGCTCAGCGATCGTCACGCGACTCCCCTCACCTCGGAAAGTGCGCACAGTGATCCCTTCGTCCTCGCATAACGCAGTAAATCTTTGCGAAGCCCCATCAATTTCGTCACGCAAATTGAACCATACGAAATTTCCTTGCGGACTTCCGCCGCGCCAGCCCAACGCACACAAAGCGTTGACGACGTTCGCGCGCTCTTGTTTCGTAATCTCAACCCGGCGTCGCACCTCGGTAACTGAATCCAGTGCAGCTACCGCAGCTACCTGCGCCAAGGTATTTGTCCCAAATGGAGTGAGGCATTTGAGCAGGATTTGGCTGATATGCGGCTGAGCCAAAGCGTAACCGCAGCGCAAACCTGCCAAACCGTACGCCTTTGAAAAAGTGCGCAAAGAAATCACATTCGCACACTCTTTTACCAGCTCAACACCACGCACGGCGTCGTCCATCTCCACATATTCCACGTAGGCTTCGTCGAGCAAAACGGGTATGTGTGGCGGAACCTGGAGGAGGAAATCGCGCAGTTCCGTGTGGTTAAGAGCCGACGACGTTGGGTTATTTGGCGTACAGACGATAATGGCACGGGTGCGAGCGTTTATTTCTCCAAGCATCGCTACTAGGTCTGGATTGCCGTCGGCACGCAAGGGCACTTTAACTGCCTGCGCGCCCGCCATACTCACCGCGATGGGATAGGCTTCAAAGGATCGCCACGGCAGAACTACCTGCGAATTTGGCGTGCATATCGCGCTGAGGATCTTTTCAATGAGCGCCACTGAACCGTTGGAGATCGTCACATACGATTCGTCGAGCTGATGGAACTGGGCGATCTTGCTGGTAAGGAGACTGTTAGCCATATCGGGATAGCGATTTACATCTCCGAGATGAGCTTGAATCGCTGCTTGCACAGCCGGCAAGGTAGGAAAAGGCGATTCGTTGGAGGCAAGCTTAATAACGCCCGACTCACATGCTCTTTTTCCTGCTACATAAGCAGGAAGATCATAAATTTCGGGACGAAAAAACGACTCAAACGGACTCGCAGCAAATTCCATAATCTAATAATGCCCACTTTGCACGAATTGTGAAAGAGGTGCGACAAAACTCAGCTGTTCACTTTTGATCAGTTTTGCTCACTTTTTGAGATAGTAGCGTCCACCACTCGCAATGCCGCCGGCTCAGTCCAGACATCATGGAACAATAGAAATATGGAAGATTTTGCTCAGATAGAACCACCCATTGCTCTCGGACCACTCGACGGACGCTACCGCGCATCAGTAGCTCCACTCACCAACCACCTTTCCGAAGCGGCGCTCAACCGCGCACGTGTGCACGTGGAAATTGAATGGCTGATTTTCCTCACTAACAATGGTGTGCTTCCCGGTGCGCCGCGGCTCTCTGAGCAGGAAATCGAATACTTGCGGGCAATCGTGGCCAAGTTTGGCGCCGCCGACATCACCGAACTCAAAGAGATCGAAAACGAAACAAAACACGACGTCAAGGCAGTGGAATACTATCTCAAACGGCGTCTTGACCAGGCGGCGGACACCCTTGGCGAAACTTCGCTAGGCGACCTACACGAAATCGTGCATATTTTCTGCACATCGGAGGACATCAACAACCTCGCCTACGCAGTCACAGTGCGCGACGCTGTCCACCAGGTTTGGCTGCCGCAGGCACAGAAGTTCGTGGCTCAGCTTTCTGAACTCGCTCACGGCCAAGCAGATCAGCCCATGCTTTCACGCACGCACGGCCAGACTGCCACGCCAAGCACCTTGGGTAAAGAGGTTGCTGTGCTTGCGTTCCGCCTGCGCCGCCAGCTAAAACGGATCGAAAATGCCGAGTTTCTCGGCAAGATCAACGGCGCTACCGGCACCTTTGGCGCTCACCTTGCCGCGATTCCCGACGCCGATTGGCCGGCGTTGTCTGAAGCTTTCGTTACCGGTTTGGGCCTAACGTGGAATCCGCTCACCACCCAGATTGAGTCGCACGATTGGATGGCGGAGCTATTTGCGGACGTTGCACGTTTCAACCGGATTGCACACAATCTTGCCACTGATTTTTGGACCTACATTTCCCTCGGCTATTTCAAGCAAAATCTCGCTGCTCAGGGCTCAACAGGCTCCTCAACGATGCCACACAAAGTGAATCCAATTCGCTTTGAAAATGCCGAAGCCAATATGGAAATCTCGTGTGCTCTGTTCGATTCCCTCTCTGCCACTTTGGTAACTTCGCGCATGCAACGCGACCTCACCGATTCCACCACGCAACGCAATATCGGTGTAGCTTTCGGTCACTCCCTGCTGGCGCTCGACAATCTCCAACGCGGAGTTGCAGGTCTCGACGTCGATCCCGAACGTCTCGAGAGCGATCTGAACAACTCGTGGGAAGTGCTCGGCGAGCCAATTCAGCAGGCTATGCGCGCAGCTGCAATCGCCGGCGCAACCGGAATGGGAAATCCTTACGAAAGGCTTAAGGAACTGACGCGTGGGCGTCAAGTTACTGAGCAAGACATGCGCGAATTTATTCGAGAGCTGGGCATGCCTGCCGATGTGGAGGAACGTTTACTCAAACTCACACCGAGTAGCTACACCGGACTCGCATCACAACTGGTAAATTTTTTGAAATAAGGCTGGGTCGCATGGCGCAGCCACGCCCAATTCTTTCCTGAGCACTTAAGGCGCGCTATGTTTTCTCCTTTCCTCAACATGTTGGTGCAGGTCAATCCAATTCTTGCCCAGTCGAGTACGTCCACCCAAGATCTTTCAGGTGTGGCGGCATGGACTGTATCGATCATGGAATCACTTGGTGGTATCGGAATCGCCCTGCTCATTGCCGCTGAAAACCTCTTTCCGCCGATTCCCTCGGAAGTAATTTTGCCGCTCGCTGGATTTACAGCCTCGCAAGGCACTCAATTCGGCATCGTAGCGGCAATTATTTGGGCAACCTTGGGATCTGTGGTGGGCGCAGTTTTGCTCTATGGCGCTGCTCGCTGGATCGGGCGCGAGCGCACCCGTGCAATTATGGCCAAGCTCCCGCTTTTCGACACGTCGGATATCGATAAGACTGAGGCATTCTTCAACAAGCACAACCGATCAACGGTGTTTTTTGGGCGAATGCTCCCAATTTTCCGTTCTTTGATTTCCTTGCCAGCGGGCGTAGTCAAAATGAATATGCCACTCTTTTTGCTGTTCACAACAGTGGGCTCGGCAATTTGGAACACTGCATTGATCTATGCCGGATATGCGCTTGGCGAAAATTGGAGTCTGGTTGAGGACTACATCGGGATTCTCACTAAGATCGTTGCTGCAATCGTAGTTCTTGCGATCGTCGTGTGGATCGTGCTCAAAATTCGCCGCAACAAGAGCGAAACGCACGGTACTGGCGTCGAACGCTAGCTACTGGGCCTGCTTGAACTACCAGGCCTGCTTATCAATCGAAAGGGAATACCATGCCATCCAATATTGAACTTAAAGTTTCTGGAATGACGTGCGGACACTGCGCTCAACACGTTACAGACGAACTCACCGAACTCAGCGGAGTGTCTAATGTGATGGTTGAGCTCGAGGCTCAGGGCATTTCCACCGTAATTGTGATTACCGATTCCGATATTTCAGATGCCGATCTGCGCGAGGCAGTGAGTGAGGCCGGCAACTACACGGTGGAAGAAATTATCCGCTAGAAACCGCCACAAATCATGCAAGCGGGCAGCGATTCCCCTTTTTCTCGGCATGACGCACCAGATCATGACGCTGCAGCTAGTCGCGTCGTGGCAGCTGATCATAGCACTGAGGCCGATCACGACCAGCCTTACGCCGAAGTCGATCTCTCCGTAGCCGGCATGACCTGCGCTTCGTGCGTGGCGCGAGTCGAAAAGAAGCTCAACAAACTCGCAGGTGTGAACGCCGTCGTCAATCTCGCTACCGAGAGAGCGCGGGTGAGCATCGCCGAAAGTGCGCGCGACGTGACCGACGACGATCTCGTTGCCGTGGTGCAAAAAGCGGGATATTCAGCGCACGTACTGCAAAGAACTGTATTCGACGCCCCGGGTGAACAACATTCAACTCATGCGCAAAACATGGCCGCCTACGAGGAGGCCACGCAGCGCGCTAACGCCAATCGCATTGCGGATTTACGACGCCGTTTTGGCACGTCTTCCCTGCTCACAGTTCCGATTGTGGCGCTGTCGATGTTTCCCAGTTTGCAGTTTCTTGGCTGGCAGTGGGTGGTATTTGCGCTGAGCTTGCCGGTAGCGTGCTGGGGTGGCTATCCGTTCCATCGAGCGGCACTGCGGGCTGCCCGGCATGGTTCGTCCACGATGGATACGCTGGTGTCGTTAGGTGTGCTCGCCTCGATGCTGTGGTCTATCTGGGCGCTTGTTTTTGGTGGAGCTGGCACGTTGGGCTACACCATGCACATGAGCGGTATCCACGGACTCATGCATGCCAAGCAGCCACATCTTTATTTCGAGTCGGCGGCAATGATTGTGAGCTTCCTTCTGCTCGGGCGCTGGCTCGAGGCACGCTCTCGTCGCACTGCCCGCGACGCCCTCCACTCGCTCCTTGAGCTGGGTGCCAAGCGCGTTCATATCCTTCGTCGCGCCTCGGGAGAGACGGTAGACTCCGTGCGTGACGTGGAAGAACTGCAGGTAGGCGATTGCTTCCTCGTGAAACCAGGCGAGAAAATCGCCACCGATGGCGTGGTGGTAGAGGGCCACTCAGGTATTGAGGCTTCGCTTCTCACCGGCGAATCGGTGCCGGTTGAGGTTTGTGAGGGCGACGCCGTCACCGGAGCTACGCTCAACACCTCAGGTTCGCTCGTTGTGCGTGCCACCCGCGTAGGTGCAGAAACTACATTGCAGCAAATGGGCAGGCTGCTCACGGAAGCACAAACCGGCAAAGCCCAGATTCAAAATCTTGCGGACCGCATCTCAGCCGTTTTTGTTCCGGGCGTGCTGATAATCGCTCTGATAACGCTACTTGTGCGAATTTTTGTATTTGGCAATCCGCTCGGCATGGCGCTGGCCTGTGCAATTACTGTGCTCGTTGTGGCTTGCCCGTGTGCACTCGGTTTAGCCACTCCAACCGCGCTTTTAGTGGGATCAGGCGCCGCTTCGCAACGTGGAATTTTGATCCGTGGCGCAGAAATTTTGGAAACGGCACACGCAGTGGACGCGATGGTGCTTGATAAAACTGGTACGCTCACCACCGGCGTCATGACGGTCACGAGCGTGCAAGCATGCACTGACACATTCGATGAACGCGATGTGTTGACCCTTGCTCAAGCTTTAGAAAAATATTCTGAGCACCCGTTGGCGCAAGCAATCGTGCGCTATCAGTTGCCCGACGCCGCACCCACACCATCACACCCGACCGTATCGCTGCAGGCAAGCACATTCCGCGCCCATGCAGGTGGTGGGGTGAGCGCTGATGTAACGTTAAAACCTCAAGAAGATTCTGCCTCCTCAACCATTGCACATCTTGTCACCGCATCCGGCACGCATACCGTAACCAGCGCTGATACACACACTCTTCGAGCTGGAAGCATTGCATGGCTCAACGAACAGGAAGTTGATACCCACGCAGTAGCCGAAAAAGTGGAATCCGCTAACGAACGCGGCGAAACGAGCATTGTGCTCGCCCTAGATTCGCAGGCTATCGGCGTCATCAATATCCGCGATGTGCTGCGTCCAGAAGCACAGGAGGCGATTAAAGACCTGCTCAACCTCGGTATTACTCCGTTAATCGCAAGCGGAGATTCTATGCAAGTCGTGGAGTCAATCGCCGCTGAGCTCAATATTTCCGGTCAAGGAAACGTCTCACCGCAAGACAAACTTCGCATCGTCAAGGACATCCAAGCGCAAGGGAAACGTGTTGCTATGGTTGGCGATGGAGTGAATGACGCCGCTGCTCTTGCGGCTGCCGATCTTTCCATCGCACTAGGCTCAGGAGCCGATGTGGCACAGGCGGCGTCGAGTATTACGATCATGCATGGCGACATTCGTGCAGTTCCCGCAGCTATTCGCGTATCCCAACGCACGCTCGCCATCATCAAGCAAAATCTTGCTTGGGCATTTGGCTACAACTTGATTGCGATTCCAGCAGCCATTGCCGGAATTATTTTGCCTGGTCTTGCGGCTGCGGCGATGGCGTCGTCTTCCGTGATCGTGGTGCTCAACTCGCTACGGCTGCGCTCCGCCGCGCGATAATCAAACCGCACGATAATCAAACTGCCCTCGGCGTACCTCATCGCTCGCAACGCAACGGATCAACAAAACAAGCCCTGCGATACAGATATTTTGCCGCTATCCAAGTAAAATAAGCTGAGTGAACGACGAATTAAGTACGCAAACCCCACTCGGACCGCGCCGAACTGTGGTCTTAGTAGACGCTCCTCAGCAGTGGGTACGCCATCCGGCAGACCTCGTTGGAGCAATATTTGCGCTTCTCTTCACCGTTTTTTCTGGATTTCTCGCGGTCTACGCCCAAACAACCACGCTCGCTGTCACATCGGACGTGCGCACTGCAACGTCGGACGTTATCCAAACCGTGCTGCTCGTGCCTATTAACGTACTCGAGGGCCTCGTTTCTTTCGTTCTACCAGCCTTTCTTTTCGGCTTTACCTTATTACGACGCCGGTGGCGCACGATTGGCACTGCCCTTCTGGCGGCGCTGATTGCGGTAGGAATCGCGCAAATTATCTCGATGGTTGCCGAACGCTGGTGGCCGCAATCTGTATTTACCAGCCAATACGTTGAAGCCCTCACGATTCAGTCGTTTATTTCCCTGTTGCCGTACGTGTCGGTGATTTGCGCTTTTCTCACCGTGATGGGCTCAAGCAATCGTTCACAAATCGTACGAATTGGCTGGTGGCTGCTCGGTGCGGTGCTGGTATTCTCGGTGCTGCAAGGCCAACAGACTATAACGGGCGCACTCATTACTGTTTCGCTTGGAATGTCTGCCGGCATGTTCACTCGTTGGATGATCGGTTCCGAACCTGATCGTGCCACGGGAAAATCACTGGTAGATCTGGCGCGACGAGCACAAATTGACCTCGTTGAACTCGTGCGTGTTGATGAGCTTCCCAAAGATGAAGAAATCAAAGCCTGGAACGTGATCACCACCGCCCCCATCGGATACTCTGACCTGCAAGGACTCGCACAGCTACGCAAGTTCCTCACGAGCATCGTCTCAAGCGAAACTGCGGAGGCCGCGAATGAACCAAACGCGATTCACACCGGAACACTCAGCAATTCAGCAGCTCAATCCACACACACAGCTGAGATAGATGCGCAGCATATCGTATCCGCCGCCGAAACCCTCCAAGCAGCCGATAGTATCTCGGACGCCCCTCATATCGATGCCCACTCGCTACGTGAATCTGCGTGTAAGAACTACACTTACGCATCATCGAACGAAGTGTCACGCAACTACATCGCCACTGATATTCGGGGCGAAAAGTTTCATGTGCTTGTGCTCGACGAAGACCAAAAAATCCTCGGCCTGCTCGAAGATATATGGGAAAGATTGCGGCTAAAGCTGGCATTCCGGCGTCGTCCACAAACTCTGGCTGAAGCCGCCGAACAAATGACGCTCATGATCCTGAGCACCGAACGCGCTGGAATCGCCCCGGAGCGTTTTTGGTCTACCAGCGGAAATGAATCGTCAATTTTGGTGGTGAACCGCGCGATTTCCGATCCGGCACTTTCGCAGGAAACGGCTGAAACTGTTACCGACGCTCATCTTGATGCATTTTGGGCTGACCTCTTACACGCCCACCAGCAGGGGTTATGCCACGGAAGTATCGAATCTAACCACGTCACGGTTACCGGTCAAGGCCTACAGCTGCGCGCATGGCAATCTGGTTCAATCAACGCGCCCGATACCGCACGGCGAATCGATCTCGCCCAAACGGTATCGATGTTTGCGAGTGTTTTTGGAGTCCAACGGGCTGTTGCTTCACTAAAACGCTCAATTCCACTCGATCAGATTGTGGCCCTCGCTCCATTTTTGCAACGCACAATCATGCCAAGCCAAACCCGCGAAGCTTTCAAAGGGAACAAAAAGTATCAGGAGCTACGCGATGCGCTCCAGCTCGAAGTTCCGGAAACAAGTTCAGCAGAACCAGTGGCTTTGCGTCGCTTCTCGATCAAGACGATCGTGACGGTAACAATCGGCGTGGTGGCAGTTTACCTGCTGCTCGGATCGATGAATTTCGAGGACGTTTCCGCAGCTATTCAAGAAGCCTCTGTGGTATGGATGGTTTCTTCGTTTATTGCTGGTCTCGTTACCTACATTGGCGCTGGTATCACGCTCAAAGCCTACACGCCCGAGCGTTTGCCATTGCGTGATTCGATTCTCGTACAGGTTGCCGCATCGGTTGTCACTTTGGTGGCACCCGCCGGAATTGGTCCTGCGGCGCTGAACTTGCGTTTCTTACAAAAGCGCGGAGTGGCGACGACGGCGGCACTGGCTACCGTTTCCTTGGTACAGCTAGCGCAGTTGGTCACCACATTGCTGCTGCTCTTCGTGCTCACGCTAGTGTCCGGCCAAATCACCTCATTCTCGGCACCTTCTGCACCCACACTCACTGTGATCGGTATTGTGCTAGTTGTGATCGGAACTCTCCTGTTAATTCCGAAGCTACGCGCATGGATTTGGGCGAAGATCAAACCTTCCTTAGAGCAAGTGTGGCCGCGCATGGTCTGGCTCGGCACCCACCCCCAACGCATCTTGCTTGGGTTGGTTGGCTCAGTAATTATGAGCGCCGCATTCGTCTTGTGCTTCGGTTTTGCCCTCAAATCCTTCGGATACGAACTACCGATCGTCACCTTGGCGGTTACCTATCTGGTTGCTAACTCAGTGGGTTCGGCAGTTCCCTCCCCTGGTGGTATCGGACCAGTTGAAGCTGCGTTGACCGGCGGATTGGCGATTGCTGGAATTCCTTATTCGGTGGCTTTCTCCACTGCTGTGCTTTACCGACTCTTCACATTCTGGGGACGTGTGCCACTCGGCTGGGTGGCATTGCGCATCGCTGATCGGAAAAATATTATCTGAGCACGCGGCACCGCAACCGAACCGGCATAGGTGCCCCACCGGCGTCGGCCGCCTATCGCGCAGCGCAACCACATCCGCTCCGCAATAGCCTCAGCATTCGCAACCACACCGGCGTCAACGCCCACTAAAACCTCTCTACACAGCCAAAACACCTTAATTTCACGCACATACTGCTCAAATCTTTCGCGTGGTGGCTTTCAATGAGACAATAAGACTATGAACGAACGCGCTGGCAAACCTGCTCAATCAGAAGATCTTATTGACGTTGATGCACTCGTTAGTGCATATTACGACCGCGAACCTGATGTCGATAATCCTAATCAGGCCGTTGTATTTGGAACCTCGGGACATCGTGGAAGCGCTTTCGACAGTGCTTTCAACGAAGCACATATTGTGGCTACCACTCAAGCAATCGTTGAATATCGCCGTAGCCAGGGAATTGACGGCCCACTCTATATCGGGCGCGACACCCACGCACTTTCTGAGCCTGCCGAACGCACGGCTCTCGAAGTCCTAGCAGCTAACGGCGTTGAAGTGCGCATCGATGCGCGTCACTCGTGGACGCCTACGCCGGCCGTGTCGCTAGCAATTCTCACAGCCAATGGCGCAGGCGAAAGTGAAGGCGTGCGCACATACGGCCCTGGGCTGGCCGATGGAATCGTGATTACGCCGTCGCACAACCCACCTCGGGACGGCGGATTCAAGTACAACCCTCCACACGGTGGGCCAGCAGACTCCGATGCCACCAGCGTTATTGCAGCTCGCGCCAATGAAATTCTTCGTGAGGGCTGGAAGAACGTTAAGCGCATTCCGTTTGAGCAGGCAGTAGCGGCGGAGACGACGCGCGGCCACGATTACCTCTCGTCGTACGTTGAAGACCTTGCGTCCGTCGTCGATTTTGATGTTATTCGCGACGCCGGTGTGCGCATTGGCGCTGACCCGATGGGTGGCGCTTCCGCACAGTACTGGGGAGCAATCGCCGAGCGGTACGGAATTGACCTCACCGTCGTCAATCCTGACGTGGATCCTACCTGGCGTTTCATGACGCTGGACTGGGACGGAAAGATCCGTATGGACTGCTCCTCGCCTTACGCGATGGCATCGTTGCTGGCGCGGATGGAAAAAGATGCCAACGGAAATACGCCGTTTGATATTGCGACCGGCAATGATGCCGACGCAGATCGGCACGGTATCGTTACCCCAGATGCTGGGCTGATGAATCCGAACCATTACCTCGCCGTCGCAATCCAATACTTATTTACCCATCGTGAGCAGTGGAATACCGACGCCGTGGGCAAGACGCTTGTTTCGTCGTCGCTAATCGACCGAGTGGTAGCTGGGATGGGCAAGAAGCTCGTGGAAGTGCCGGTTGGATTCAAGTGGTTTGTACCAGGGCTCATTTCGGGCACTACCGGTTTTGGCGGCGAAGAGTCGGCAGGTGCGTCGTTCTTGCGGAAGAATGGCACTGTATGGACCACCGATAAAGATGGCCTGGTCATGGACTTACTAGCAGCTGAAATTCTCGCGGTGACGGGTAAGACCCCTTCGGTATTGCACCGCGAACTCACCGAGAAGTACGGCGAGTCGGCCTATGCGCGTATTGATGCTGCGGCCACGAAAGAAGAGAAAGCCAAGCTTGGCGCGCTCTCTCCAGATGATGTGACTGCTACGGAGCTTGCTGGCGAGCCGATCACTGCGCGGCTGGTGCGGGCGCCTGGCAATGATGCACCACTGGGCGGATTGAAAGTGACCACTGAAAATGCTTGGTTTGCTGCACGTCCATCCGGAACTGAGGATGTTTACAAGATCTACGCTGAGTCTTTCAAAGGCGCTGAGCATCTGGCGCAGGTTCAAGAAGAGGCCAAGAAAGTGGTGAGCGCTGCGCTGGGTGGGTGAGCTTGGTGTCGAGCGACAGTTCCATGCGAGACAGGTGAAAACCATGCCCGACGGCATTGTGCTTAGCGGAATCGCGCCCTAACTTAGGCGATTCTTGAGTTATCGCGCTATATATGTGCGATAACCAAACCAGCGCTTAAGTTAGGGCAGCGTTTTTCACGCGCGGCACAACCCCGCCGCACAGCCAGCCCCACAACCCCGCAAAATACGAGGCGTGGCAACTTTTGGCAATTAACTACACAAGCAGGGAATTCTGCCTAGATTAGAAAAATAAGGCAGAAATCCTCCCCTGCAAGGATGCACAAAAGGAGTTCACATGACCCGTCCTTGGGAAAATACCTCACTCGAACCGGCTGAGCGCGCACGCCTCTTGGTGTCTGAAATGACGCTCGAGCAGAAGGTTGATCAGCTTGGTGGCGCGATGCAAACCATCAACCCGTACAAGCTGGATATTGACGATCCAGAAATCAACCAGCTGCGTATTTGGCGTCACGCTGATCCAGTTGAAGAACTCGGGATTCCGCGCTTCAATATCACGAATGGACCGGTTGGCGTAGGAATGGGCGACGGCACACCGTCACCACCTGCAACAGCGCTCCCTGCTACACTCGGATTAGCAGCAACCTTCGATCCTGAACTCGCCTACCGATATGGCGAACTCGCCGGCACTGAAACACGTGCGCTTGGCCAACACTTGCTCGAAGGCCCTGGCATGTGCCTTGCCCGAATCATCACCGGCGGGCGCAATTTCGAATACTTCTCCGAAGATCCATATCTCTCAGGTGTTATGGGCGTGAATGTCACTCGGGGTATCCAAGACCAGGGAATTATCGCCGAAGCCAAACACTTCGCGCTCAACGATGAAGAAGAGCAGCGCTTCCGCTACGACGTGCAGTGCGATGAGAACGTGATGCGCGAGCTCTACCTGCTTCCCTTTGAAATGACCGTAAAAGACGGCGAAGTGGGCTGCCTCATGGGCTCCTACCAGCGTCTCAATGGCACATACGGATGCGAAAACTACTGGCTGCTCACCAAAGTTCTGCGCGAGGACTGGGGATTCACTGGGTACGTGCAGTCTGATTTTTGGGCGGTCCGTTCCACTGCGCAGTCGCTCAATGCGGGCTTGGATCACGAAATGCCAGATCACAACTGGATGAACATGGAAAATATCCAGCATGCACTCGATCAATGCATTTTGGAAGAAAAGACGATCGATCGCGCCCTCATTCGCCGTTACACCCAGATGTTCAAGTTTGGGCAGTTTGACAACGTGCACGAGATGACACCAATTGACGCCGAAGCAGGCGGAGCGTTTGCCCGTGAAGCCGCAGCTCGCGTGATTGTTTTGTTGAAGAACGACGCCGTTGCAGAACTTGGGAACGAGCCTTTGCTTCCGCTCGACCCAGCTAGCGCCGGAAATATTCTCATTGTTGGAATTGACGATTTTGCGAATAATATTGCCAACTGCGGCGGCGGTTCCTCTCAGGTGATCCCGCTTTACGAAGTACCACCACGCGAAGGCATGATTGACGTGCTCGAAGAACTCGGTGCAGCAAATAAGGTGGAAGTATTCACCGTTGCCGACGATATGAGCAACCTCGACGAAGCGCGTGATGCCGTTGCAGCCGCTGACACCGTTGTGGTGATGGCAGGTCTGATCACCACCGAAGGAAAAGACCAAAAAGACGCAAATCTTCCCAAGCGCCAAAATGAGATGCTCGATGCGCTTCTCGGAATTAATCCGCGCACTGTTCTCGTGCTCAAAGACGGCGATCCGATCATGATGCCATGGCGCGATAAAGTGAGCTCCATCCTCGAGTGCTTCAATCAGGGTGAAGAGGACGGACACGCAGTAGCCGACGTGCTCTTTGGCTCGGTGAACCCGTCTGCCAAACTTCCGATTAGCTATCCAGCCTCTGAAAACGATACCTGCGTGGCAGGAGATCCTTCGCGCTATCCAGGCGTTGATGAAGGCGCTGGTTACCCAGTCATGCGCTACTCCGAAGGTCTCAATATGGGCTACCGCTGGCATCAATCCCAGCACATCAAGCCAATGTTTGAGTTTGGATTCGGTCTGTCTTACACCACGTTCGACATCTCGCATCTCGACGTCACCACCGACGACGTTCGCACCGGAGCCGCAGCTAGTGGCAAGGTTAGCGTCACGGTGAACGTTACGAATACGGGACGACGCGCGGGCGCCGAAGTCGTACAGGTTTACCTCGGTATTCCAGTGGCAGGGCAACCGCCAAAGCGACTCGTTGGATTCCAGCGCGTTTATTTACCTGCTGGTCAAACGCAACGGGTGACGATCACGCTCGATCTTGGCGCGTCGTCGCACCCATTCGGCGTCTGGGATCGTAACGCAGACGACTTCGTGACTGTGCCAGGCGAATACTCGATTTATGTAGGCAATTCGTCCGAAAATACGCCATTAGTCACCACGATTGACCTGTAAGCACGTAAAGTAGATTTCACAGGGGCTCAATCCCAGGGTGTGCGGGACGCCAACAGCTTAGGCGTCCCGCACACCCAGAATTTTCAGGCGCTCACAAAACTCAGGAATTCTCAGGAGGGCGGTGCGAAATATGTCGAAACCTAAGCGAGTAACGATCTACGATGTTGCCCGAGAAGCTAAGGTTTCTCCATCAACAGTTTCGCGCGCTTTTTCCAATCCGGGGCGCGTGAGCGCCGATACTTCCGCCCATATCTTTGACGTGGCGCGCAAGCTCGGCTTCCATACGGTGGGAGCTTCCTACTCTGACCAGCGCGAAGAGAATCGAACGCTCGCATTCGTGCTCGCCGATCTCTCTAACCCTGTGTATGCCTCAATGCTTGCGGGCTTTCAGTCCACAGCCACGAAGAATAATTACTCGGTGATTATCCTCAATTCCCAAGAAAATGAGGCGCTCGAACGTAGATCAGTGATGCATATTCTCGACACAGTAGACGGAATTGCACTTGCCGCTTCACGGCTATCACCTGCATCAATCTTGAAAATTGAAAAGACGCGCCCTCTCGTTCTGCTGCACCGATACTCTGAGGGCCACACTTGCGTGGTACCCGATACTTCCCACGGCATCGGGCAAATCTGCGAGCACTTGGCGAGCCTCGGCCACCGAAAATTGACCTACCTAAGCGGTCCCGAACTTTCGTGGGCAAATGCCATGCGTTGGCGAGCAGCTCAGGCAAAGACAGTGGAAGCCGGCATCACACTGATCCGCACCCAAAACTACACTCCAGATTTCGACGGCGGACAACGCGCAGCTGACGAGTGGTTCACAAACCCAACCTCCGCCGTCTTAGCATATAACGACCTTATGGCCTGCGGTTTCATGAAAGCTGCCGCCAATAAGGGCTTTAATATTCCGCGCGACGTATCCGTGATAGGAATTGACAATTCAATCACCTGCACGATTGCCGAGCCGGAACTGTCATCGCTCTCCTCGGGAAGCTACGAGATTGGTGAACAAGCTGCTCTTTCGTTAATTTGGCAAGCTGATAACCGTTCGCGGCGAGATCGGCGCGTGATCACAGTACCAACAGATTTCGTTCAGCGCCAAAGCACCGGACCGCGAGCGCAAGTTCCACTCGAATCGCGTATGCTGTAACACCTTAAATCACGTATGCTGTAAGAAACTGACCTGAGAAAGCACGGTCTAGCGAAGCTCGAGCAAATATTCGCTGCGTGAGCTTCACCTAAACGCGAGACGAAAACCGCCACACACAATTCATCATAAACAAGACGGAGCACAGACATGGCACAGGCGTGGAAACCTCCTATTTCGCTTGATCGTAGCCTTGACGTGCCCCTCCATGAGCAAATTTCTTATCCAATCCAGCAGGCAATCATCGCCGGTGAGCTCGCTCCGGGTACTTTGATCGAAAATGAGCTTTCCCTTGCCGCACGGCTACGAGTGTCTCGTCCTACCGCCCGCCATGCCTTACAAACTCTCGTTGATCAGGGTCTTTTATTACGACGCCGGGGCTTCGGTACCGTTGTGGCACCTAAACCTCGACACAGACTCCAGGAGCCGTCGTCGTTATTCAACGACATTCGACGTGCAGGTAGCGTTTCCGATACGCAAATCTTGCGCTACCAAAAATGGCAGGCTGATGAAACAATCGCGCGACGCTTGGAATGCCCGATTGGATCCGATGTACTTGAGCTCGAACGTTTACGGTTGAAAGACGGCGTACCCGTAGCGATTCTCTACAACTGGCTTCCGTTCCAGTTCGCGCCAAGTCCAGATCAACTGCTTACCGTGGGTCTGTATCAACATTTACAGCAGCTTGGAATCACTATCGCGTCCACACGGCAAAGTGTTGGCGCGCAACGCCCCAAACGCGCGGTTGCGCGGCTCTTGGGTATCACCACTCGCGATCCGATCCTTACGATTGAGCGCACTGCTTTCGACGCCGAAGGGAAGATTGTGGAGTGGGGGTACCACTCTTATCGGGGCGACCGTTACCAATATGAGTCCACTGTATTTTCCGAGCTACCAGCATCATAAACCACCGTCCACGTCGCTACTGCGCTCAGCGCATAAAATCTCTGCCAAATACCGCAGCGTTATTCCCACGACGTAGGATATTGATATGGCTATCGCAGATATTGCCCGATCAATCGAAGAAAATATTAACCGACGCGGAATAGTTAAGTGGCGCCAGCGCGGCTGGCTACCACAGATCATTCCATTCACTGGTTATGGCTCTACCACGGCAGTGAAAATTTTGGCGCGCGCCCTGATGGCAGAGCCGAACGAACGTCAGCCTCTCTTTGATTTACGCAATCTGCAGATGTCCTCACTACGAAGCCCTGCGATAAATACTGTTCGGGATATTGCCGAGCTGGCCATCGAAGCAGGTGCCGAAGCACAGCGGGGCTGGCGGCAATTTTTTACCACACAGGTTGGGTTTTTGCCGGTCACGGTTACCGTTGGAGAGAAGCGCATCGAAACCCGAACAGACCGAAATGGTTACGTAGATCTGCTTGTGGAGAATCACGGACTCACTCCCGGCTGGCACGAAGTGGAACTTATCCCTGCTGCTGGCGAGCCGGTAAAAGCGCCAGTAATGATTGTTTCCCCAACAGCAACTAAAGGCCTTGTATCAGACATCGACGATACCATTATGGTCACTTGGCTTCCACGAGCTGCTTTAGCTGCTTGGAACTCTTTTGTGGTCCACACAAATTCGCGGAAAACTGTAGCTGGAATGTCGAATTTCTACCGAAATATTTTGAGCGGACATCCCGACGCTCCGGTATTTTATCTCTCGACGGGCGCGTGGAATACGTTCTCTACGCTGGAAATCTTCCTTAGCACGTTCCGTTTTCCGGTTGGCCCTCTCCTCATGACCGACTGGGGACCAACGCCTACTGGTCTTTTCCGTTCTGGTCAGGAACATAAAAAGACGCAACTGCGAAATCTCCTCATTATGTTCCCCAATATCACATGGACTCTAGTGGGCGACGACGGCCAGCACGATCCGCTTATCTACGACGAGTTAGCCCGCGAGCATCCGTCACGAGTTGATGTGATTGCATTGCGCGAGCTCAATCCAGTTGAGCAAGTTCTTTCGCACGGAACTCCCGATCCGGCGGAGAGTGTGCGTGAAGATTCGGATATTGAGCGTCATGGCGTGCCCGTTATACGCGGAAAAGACGGCCATGAGCTGCTCGGAAAGTTCCGAAATCTCCACTCATGACCGTCTTATGCACAGTTGACTTGGTTGAACTAGCAGTTCAGTAGCATAGCTGAACGAGTCGTTCAGCCACGAAACTGAGTTAGCTGTTCATTTCCACAGCTAGACACGCAATTACTTGATCGGTTCAACCTTGATCTCTGGTTGCTCGTTCGAATCAGACGAACGATCCTTTAGCTCCGCAGCCTTTTCCTTCACCATTTCGGAGGCAAACTGAACTGCTCCCTTTGCCTTCTGGGCTGCTGCGTCTGAGGCTTGCTGAAAAGTCTGTGAGGCGGTTTCTTTTGCCTTTTCACGGCCAGACTGTACGCTCGCCGAATTCCAGACCTTGGATGCCTGCGTCTTAATTTGCTCGTATCGCTCGCGTCCCGCACGTGCACCGAGCACATATCCAATGCCAGCTACTGTCAAGGTTCTCAAAAATCCCATAATCACTCCTTCAACGGGTTTCTTCAATCCTACGTAAACTTGGAAAATAACTCATTTACTGTTGCCCTAAGCGAACAAGAATGCCGCGGTGATCAGAGTTTCCTATGCGCACCGTCGTCGCCTTTTGCCCTCGGTAGGTAGCGCCGTCGTGAAGGACGCGATCAATCGGGGCGCTCAACAACGCCGGCATATTCGCTGGCCAGGTACCCAAACCCGCAGATCCTGCTTCCGCGACGGCGTCGGCACAATTGGCGCCTAGTGCGTTCTGGTGATCCACTGTTGAGTTGAAATCTCCTGCCAGTATGTAATTTTTCTGCGATTCACAAAGTCCATACACGGCCGAAATCTCCCGTTTCCACAGGTCTATGTTGCGATGCGTCGGAGCGATTGGATGTGCGGCGATCATTTTCGGTCCATTTCCCGACGCCGGTTCAGCACTGACGATTGAGAGTTCCGGTACATTCTGCATCGGTAGCGAAACCTTTTTGTACTTTCCCAGCGACTCCGAGATAAGGAGGATAGTAGAACTAAATTCTGGGTTCCACTTCGGTGTTTCCGTAGTGAATATCTGGAATTTCATTCCGTGTTTTTGCAGTTCAGCAAGTAGTTCTTGGCCACGTTTGGTGGAGGTTTCTGGAAGCGAAACCACGTCTACCCCGTTATTGACGATCACATCGGCCAACTGATCGGTGTTTGTAGCCCCACCCAAAGTGTTATATGAAAGCACTGTGAGCGAGCCATCGCCATGCTGCGCGCCCGAGATGCCTTGATCTTTGGGCAGGTGGCCCGGATTGTTAATGCCGCGGTCGTACACCACGCCGGCGTGAATAAGACCCGCAATAATCAAAACCACTGCCGAAATTCGCGTGAGCCAAAATCTGCGAAGGAACCCCCGCAAAATAGCGCTGATCAGCAGCAATAAGACGCCGAGACCCACAAACACTATCGCCAGCACGCCTCGCATTGCCAAGAGCTGCGCGAACGGTTCGGTCAAGGCGAGATCTGGAAGAAACGGAACAAAATCTGGTTTTACTGTAATCGCTGCAAACAGCGCGCATAGAAGCGAAGCAATTCCCAAAATGATGCCCATATACTTCCTAATTCCTCCGAGGCTCAATATTCATACAGCTCTTGACCGCAGTTTGGATCCTACCGATTTTCGCTGGGAGTTTCCTTATGCTAGCTGAACGCTTCCTGAGCGTACTAGAGAATTACTTGGCGCGCAGGTGAATTATGCGCTGATTTTTCGATCCGCGAAATGCCAGATCGTGATGATACAAAGACTCAATGAAAGGTCCATCAACGAGCACATCGCATAAATCGAGCAGTTCGCGCTTGTCGGGAGTATCGGTTAAGAGCTGTTCGTGAGTGTATCCCGACCACACCCAAATGGTCTTGTCCGCACCGAAAGTATCGCGCACACGCTTCGCCAGCGGGATAAGTATGGGCGTGTTGAGAAAAGGCTCGCCGCCGAGTAGCGAGAGTCCTGCCACATAAGGCTGAGCTAAATCGGTAAGAATTTTCTCTTCGAGTTCTTGAGTGTAGGGAGTGCCGTATTTGAAGCTCTGAGCTGCACGGTTGTAACAGCCAGGACAGCGAAATGGGCAACCTGATACGTAAAGCGAGCAGCGCACGCCTTCGCCGTCCACAAAATTAAACGGCTTGTAATCCGCTACGTATCCCTGTGACAGTGCAGCCCCGCTCCATTCACAGGGGCTGGGCTGCACAATTCCGTGTTTGTCCTTTTCAGGCAATTCTCACCTCGATGGTGCCGCGCTGTTTGAGCATCACTGCAATGGTCCGTCCATGTGCTTAACTCGAGAAGAAATCTCCACATGGCGACCGTGCACCATCGGGCGCTTTTGAGGGTTGCCCAAATATCCACAGGTACGCTTCACAACATCGCAGGTGGCAGGGTCTTCATTGCCACAATCAGGGCACTTGAAGCCCTCAGCCGTGGGGTTAAATTCTCCTTGGAAACCACAGTTATAGCAGTGATCAATCGGGGTGTTTGTACCCAAATATGCCACTTTATCGTATGCGTAGTCCCACACTGCCTCGAGCGCTGCCACATTGTGCGTGAGCTTCGGATACTCACAGTAATGGATGAATCCACCCTTGGTGTACTGTGCATAGTCCTTTTCGAAGTCGATCTTTTCAAAAGGCGTGATCTTCTTGCGCACGTCGTAATGGAAGGAATTCGTGTAGTAGTCTTTGTCGGTAATATCGGCAATCTTGCCAAATTTCGCCTGGTCAAGGCGGCAGAACCGATCAGTTAGCGACTCCGACGGCGTCGAATAAACAGAGAACCAGTACGGATACTCAAGCTTCCACTCAGTTGCGTAATCATTGAGCCGGCGCACAATATCGAGCGTAAATTCCTTTGCCTGCGGATTTGACTCCCAGTCTGGACCATAGAAGCAGGTAGCAGCCTCATACAGGCCAATATATCCGATCGACACGGTAGCGCGATGATTCTGGAAGAACTCGGAAACGCTCGTTTCGGCGTCGTCCACCCGCTTCCCGAACGCTCCGTACTTGTACAGAATTGGCGCGTTAGCAGGGGTAGCATCTTCGCAACGGTTGATACGGAAGAGTAGCGCCTGCTTGACCACTTCCATTCGTTCGTCGAAGATTCGCCAGAAGCGCTCCTGCTCGCCGTGGGCTTCAATCGCAATGCGCGGGATATTAAGGGTGACGACGCCGAGGTTGTTACGGCCTGCGTTCACCGCCTCGCCAGTTTCTGGATCAACCCACTTTGGTAGGAAAGACCGGCAGCCCATCGGAGCTTTGTAATCGCCTTCGAGCTCGGTGATTTTGTCGTACGAGAGCACGTCGGGATACATACGTTTCGTGGAGCATTCCAGCGCGAGCTGTTTGATGTCGTAATTAGGATCGGTTGCGTCAAGATTCACGCCGCGGCGCAAGCCAAATACCAACTTGGGGAAGATCGCAGTGTGGCGGTCGCGGCCAATTCCTTTGATGCGCACTTGCAAGATTGCTCGTTGGATCTCGCGCTCAAATTCGCTGGTACCAAGGCCGAAGCCGAGAGTGACGAACGGCGTTTGCCCATTTGACGAATAGAGCGTGTTGATTTCGTATTCGAGCGACTGCATAGCATCGTAGATATCTTTGCGGGTTTTCGTCCATGCGTAGTCTTGGCGCAGGTCAGGAGCCACCCACTGCTCGGCGTCTTGCATATGCTTGGCGAAGTTCATTTCGGCATAGGGTGCGAGCACTTCATCGGTACGATCAACCGACGCGCCTCCATACTGCGAGGACGCAACGTTGGCAATGATCTGGGCGATTTGTGCAGTGGCAGTGTTAATTGAGCGTGGCGATTCGACTCGCGCATTTCCGATCTGGAAACCGTCTTTGAGCATGCCTTCAATGTCGATCAGGCAGCAATTGGTCATTGGCTGGAAAGGGTTGTAGTCGAGGTCGTGGAAATGAATTTCGCCTTTGATGTGGGCGTTTGCCACGGCGCGCGGAAGCATTGAGCGTAAGGCATACGCCTTGGCAACAGAGCCTGCGGTGAGATCGCGCTGTGTATTAAAGACGGTGGAGTCCTTATTGGCGTTTTCGTTAACCACAGTTTTGTCGCGCTTGAGAAGTTTCCCAACCGAGTGTGTAACGTCCATGTTTTCTTCACGCGCAATGTCGCGATCATGGCGATATTCGATGTAAGCACGCGCTACGTCTGGATACTTGGACGACATCAGGAAGTTTTCAATCGCCGTCTGGATCGTGGCGATGTCCAGTTCGCCCTCAGGAAGTGCAGCGATGACGCCGCGAACCGCCTGCATAACGAAAGGATGGTCGTCGATTCCCTGGTTGTTCAATGCAAGGTAGACGGCGCGGTAAATCTTCGATGGATCAAAGCGTACTTTTCGCCCATCTCGCTTCACAACCATCGTGCCGGCAGAGGTAATTGAATCAACCAACATCTTGTGCTTCCTTTCATTATCGACCACTAGATGTTGAGTTTAGAACTCGCGAGGTGCGCATATCTAGTTCCAACACACCTGTTTTATTTGCTGCGAATTTTTCCAAATTTCCCATTGCTGGAGAAATGAAATGGAGTAGTTCAAAGGTCCCAAATCGGGCGTGATGTAAGAGTCATTTTTGCGGCAAATTTTGCGGCGCAGTGAGGTCATTCTTTGAAAGATCGTGCCCACTTGGCGAGGCGCAAACACCGATAAAACACCTGCCGAAGCGGGATATCGGCGTCGGGCGCCACTGAAGCTACAACCTGACTAAACTTCGTCTTGAACAGATTGAGCCCGAGAAGAGATTCATTAAACGAGCTACCAATTCCCATCAGGTCATAATCAGCTACGCCACGCTTTGGAAGCTCACAAAGTTCGTAGAAAACGAGCAGATCACTCACGAAATCTCGCATTGCTGAAGTGCGCATCGCAGCATAATAACGGGTGGCGCGAGCGTTCTGAATCGTCACAATCGACCATGCCACCAATTGTCCATCAATGCGCGCCGCATACACACGGCAATGCTCAGGCCCAAGGAATGTCAACATACGCTCGAAATCGCCTTGTGGTGCCGGCACGAAGCCGTCACGTTGCGCCGTATCTTCCATGACCGAATAATATTCGGCGAACGACGCCGTGGCCTGCTCTGTTTCGTCCGCACAGACTGCCGGCGACTCCCGTAGCGCCTTGTTCACATCGCGCCGTCCACGCCGTTTCATACGGGAGAGAACGTCGTCTTTAGTGCCGCGAAGATCGATAATCACCGTTGCATCATAAGGTCGGGTAGAAAGCACCGGATAACACAACGACGCACACTCCGCAGAAAAGTAGTGCTGCACTGCAAGACGCATAAACACCGCTTTGGGATGGGCTTTCTGCACAAAAGCGCTGATAGCGCCAAGTATTTCACGCTCTTGAGCGGGATTAACAGGGCTATATGGCGAGGAAGCTGCGGGACTGAGCGACGTTGAGGAATTAGGAGACGTTGGAGGATTGAGAGAAGGAGTGTCATCAGCGGAACTTTGCGCAGACCCAGCCTCCACACACGCAGCACCCACATAAATCGGGCCGTGAACTGCTCGTAGATAGCGATAGCCGTGGGTTTCATACTCAATGAAACTCACCAATGCGCAGGTAGACTTTGCGGCGTCAGAGTTCTTGACCACTAGGTACTTCCACGGGGTTCGCCCTGGCACATCACTTTGGAACGTCGCCCAGATTTCGGTTTGCTCAAGGGGGAGTTCGACGCCGTTTTCTTTGGCTTCTCGCTCAAAAGTAGCGAAATCTACATCCTGCACTGTAAACATTATCGACCCTCTCTACATACCAGTATTTCACGCAAGATTCCTCGGGTGATTGATCTTATTCGCAAACACGTCCGAAATCACCCACAAAATTCCAAAAGTCATTGAATAGGACTTTGGACTCAGATAGACTCACAGTCCTGAGGATGTTTATCGCACACTACATCAACCAACGGAGGTTATGATGGCAATTCATGAAAACGATCCCGTAATCGTTGAGCCGAAAAAGCCACGGCGCGACCGCACACACTGGCTCTACATCATGGTGATAGTGGCAGTTATCGCAGGTATTGCGCTTGGTCTAACTGCTCCAAGCTTTGCAACAAGCCTCGCATGGCTGGGCACGTCGTTCGTAGGTCTCATCAAAATGATGATCTCGCCAGTAATTTTCTGCACGATTGTGCTGGGAATCGGCTCAGTACGCTCGGCGGCGTCGGTCGGAAAAACCGGGTTGTTGGCGCTCGTTTACTTCCTCGTGATGTCCACCTTCGCCCTAGCTATCGGTCTGATAGTTGGCAACTTCATTCACCCAGGAGACGGCCTCAAGATCGAGCCAGGCGCCGGAGCCGAATTCGCACAGAAAGCGGAAGGTGCAGGCGGCACTATCGGCTTCATCCAAAGCATCATTCCAAATACGATCTTTAGCTCGCTCACTTCTGGCTCGGTGCTACAAACACTGTTTATATCCCTTTTGGTGGGCTTTGCGGTACAACGCCTCGGCAAGCAGGGCGAGCCAATTTTACGTGCCATCGGCCTCCTCCAAAAACTTGTTTTCCGAATCCTTATCATGATTCTTTGGATCGCCCCAATCGGCGCATTTGGTGCAATAGCTGCGGTGGTAGGCAAAACTGGAGCTAAAGCTATCGCACAGCTCGGTCTGGTTATGGTGGCGTTCTATATCACCTGCTTCTTGTTTATCGTGGTGATTTTGGGAGCGATCCTCTATGCCACAACGAGGATCAACGTATTCCTCCTGATGAAGTACCTCGCGCGTGAATACCTGCTAATCGTGGCAACATCGTCGTCTGAATCTGCGCTCCCGAACCTGATGGCGAAAATGGAGCACGCGGGCGTGGCGAAACCTACCGTCGGCATCGTGGTGCCGACGGGCTATTCTTTTAACCTCGACGGAACCGCGATCTATTTGACGATGTCGGCGGTGTTTATTTCACACGCGATGGGCAAGCCGATGTCGATGAGCGAGCAAATCGGCATGCTCGTGTTTATGATTATTGCCTCGAAAGGTGCGGCCGGAGTGACCGGCGCTGGACTAGCCACGCTAGCAGGCGGTTTGCAAGCATACCGCCCCGATATGCTCGACGGCGTTGGTGTGATTGTGGGAATCGACCGATTTATGTCTGAAGCGCGTGCGCTCACCAACTTCTCAGGAAATGCCATCGCAACCTTTGTGATTGGGCAATGGACGAACGCGCTCGACCTTGAGCGCGCGCAGGCAGTGCTGCACGGCGAGCACCCGTTCGATTATTCGGCAATTGGCGTGGATGAACACGATACTGAGTACAACCTCAAGCGTCCACCGAAACCGATCAACCCAGCGGATCGCCTGCTTCCGACGCCGCAGCCTGTGCTTCCAGAGGAGGTCAAGAACCACGCGGCGTACTAGGTGCTGGCACACTAGGGTGTGGGTGCACTACACACCCTCAGCGCCCACACCCAACGCAACATCCACCCCTTGTATATTCCGTAAATTTCCCGACGCCACAGAACATGGCAGAATTACCCCGTGAAAGAAAAAGCCGTTCCCACTATCACATACCCCGCTGAACTCCCTGTATCTGCGCGCAAAGACGATATCGCCGAAGCGATCCGCAACAATCAGTTAGTAATCATCTCGGGCGAAACTGGTTCGGGAAAAACCACCCAGCTTCCGAAAATCTGCTTGGAAATTGGGCGCGGAATCAAGGGAATGATCGGGCATACTCAACCACGACGCATCGCAGCGCGCTCAGTGGCTGAGCGTATTTGCTCTGAGTTGGGCGTGAAACTGGGCGGGGCAATCGGTTTCCAAGTGCGCTTCACTGAGGAAGTTTCCGATTCCACTCTGGTGAAGTTGATGACCGACGGCATTTTACTTGCAGAAGTCCAATCTGATCCTGAGCTGCGCAAATACGATACGATCATTATCGACGAGGCCCATGAGCGCTCGCTCAATATTGATTTCTTACTCGGCTACCTCGCGCAGCTACTGCCAAAACGCCCTGATCTCAAGCTCATTATTACGTCGGCGACCATCGATTCGCAGCGCTTTGCCGAGCATTTTGGCACGTATATGTACGGCGGCGGGGCTGGAAAAGTAGCGCCGATCATCGAGGTTTCAGGGCGAACCTATCCAGTTGAAATCCGTTACCGGCCGCTCGATGGCGACGCCGAGTTGGGTGCGCACGAAGATCACTCACGTCACGAGCGGCAAGACGCCGAGCCATACGCCGATGCACCAGCCGATCCGCGCGATCAGATCACCGGGATTATCGACGCCGCCACCGAACTTTTCGCCGAAGGCCCTGGCGATATTCTGGTGTTTCTCTCCGGTGAGGGCGAGATTCACGAAACACAGAAAGCATTCCGTGATGATCTGGGCGTGCGCTATATCGAACCTGGTGGGAGTTCCAATATTCCAGGAGCGGTGGAAGTACTCCCACTATTTGCGCGGCTTTCAGCCGGCGAGCAACATCGTATTTTTGCACCTCACCGGCATCGGCGAATCATTCTCGCCACCAATATTGCCGAAACGTCCATCACGGTGCCAGGGATTCGGTACGTGATCGACCCAGGCACAGCCCGCATCTCGCGCTTTTCCAATAAAACCAAAGTGCAACGCCTCCCGATTGAGGCGATTTCGCAAGCCTCAGCCAATCAGCGCGCCGGGCGATGCGGGCGTGTGGCAGACGGTATCGCCATTCGCCTTTACTCTGAGGACGATTTTGCAAGCCGCGAGCAATTTACCGAGCCAGAAATTCAACGCACTTCTTTAGCTGCGGTAATCCTACAAATGACCTCATTGGGCTTGGGTGCCGTGGAAGACTTCCCATTTATTGATCCACCCGATATGCGCGCCATTCGAGCCGGATTACAGTTACTCGAAGAAATCGGTGCGGTTGAATTAGGTATCGGCGCCCGCAAGCCACGGCTCACAAAAATTGGCCGCCAACTCGCACGTCTGCCTATCGATCCTCGCCTAGGAAGAATTTTGCTTGCCGGAGCCGATAACGGCTGCGCTGCAGAAATATTGGTGTTGGTAGCTGCGATGTCTGTGCAGGACGTGCGCGAAAGACCTGCGGAATTTCAGGCGCAAGCAGACCAACTCCACGCACGCTTTACCGATCCACGCTCAGACTTCCTCGCCTATCTCAATCTGTGGCGGTATCTGCGCACCCAGCAACGCGATCTTTCTGGATCCGCATTCCGCCGCATGTGCCGCAGCGAATACCTCAACTGGCTACGCTTCCGCGAGTGGCAAGATGTAGTAACGCAGCTTCGGCAACTTGCCAAGCCGCTCGGTCTAACTCTCAAACAGATCACCATACCCACAGTTCGGCAGATCGAAGAAGCCGTTCAAGCAGGCGCGGACGTTGCTCAAAATCGCAACGTGACCGAGGCGGTGAAAGCTGTGGCGGCGTCGTCGGACGCTCCCGCTGCGGACGCAATCCACCGGGCGCTACTGGTCGGACTCCTCTCCAACCTGGGAAATTGGGACGAACGCAAGCGCGACTACGCCGGCGCGCGCGGCACTCATTTCGTAATCTGGCCAGGATCAGGCTTGCACCGACGCACTCCAGCGTGGGTTATGGCCTCTGAGCTGGTAGAAACCTCGCGGCTCTTCGCCCGCACGGTGGGCCAGATTGATCCAGCGTGGATCGAGCGCGCCGCGAAACACCTGGTCAAGACGCAATATTCCGAGCCGTTCTGGGCAAACCGCCAGGGTGCGGCGATGGTACACGAGAAAGTTACGCTTTATGGCATGACCATCGTGGCGGATCGGCAGAGTCTGCTGGCGAAGGTGGGAACGCCTGAAGCGCGCGAGCTCGCCCGCGAGATGTTTATCCGGCATGGTCTGGTGGAGAATCAGTGGCGCACTCACCACGCTTTCGCCAAGCACAATAAACAGGCTCTTGAGCAGGCACGCGAGGTAGAAGCGCGCACTCGTCAGCACGGTTTAGTGGCCGACGACGACGCCCAATTCACTTTCTTTGATGAACGGTTACCGGATTCCATCGTTTCGGGCCGGCATTTCGACTCGTGGTGGAAGAAAGCACAGCATAAACGCCCTGATCTGCTGAATTTCACGCAAGAGTTCTTACTTGGCAAAACGAGTGTGGATGATGCCGATTTCCCCGAGGAATGGGTACAAGGCGACGTAACACTCCCGATTACTTATAGCTTTAGCCCAGGTAGCCACACCGATGGCCTGCGGATTGACGTGCCAGTTACTCTCCTACCGCAATTGGAGGATGCGGGCTTTGACTGGCTCGTGCCGGGCATGATTGAGGAGCTCACGGTCGCAACGATTCGCGCGCTACCAAAGCGGATCCGCCGTAATCTGGTGCCTGCGCCCGATGTGGCGAGCAAGATCGTGGCGCTGTTACCGCCTTGGGATTCTGTTGCGCACGGGCAGGTGGGTGCGCCAAGTTTCGCGCAGGCGTTCACACAGGCTGTGCGCACGTTGCGTGGTTTCGATATCGACGACGACGCTTGGGCTGAGGTGGAGTTGCCGCCTCACCTTGTGATCACGTTCTGTGTGCGCTCTGAGCGCGGCGCCGTGCTTGACGAGGGCACGTCACTCGTGGCTTTACAGCGGTCCTTAGCACCACAAACACGCTCCGCGGTGGAATCAGTGGTCAAGGGAGCGGTGGCTCGCGCTCTCGACGAAGCGCGAGACGCTATTTTGGCTGATCAGGAGGCAAGTGCGCGCAAGGATCAACGCCAGCGGGAAGTGGAATCCCGCAAGGCGCAGATCGCTGCCGAGGCGAAGTCCCGCGCCGGAATCCTCAGCGATTCGGTGGACGATATCCACGATTGGGCTCAAATAAAAGAGGGCGAATTGCCTGCGGTTATCGAAACAGAGGGCCCGCATGGCATGGTAGTGCGTGGCTATCCGGCGTTCGTCGTTGCGGGCGGTGCCGTGCAGTTGCGCGTGTTGGCTGAACCTGCCGAACAGGTACGCGAGCACCGCAACGGCGTCGTCTACCTGGTGTATCGGCAGACGGCGCTTCCCGAGGGACGCATTACCTCACGTTGGACTGGGTTAGAGTCGCTCACGCTTGCGGCGTCGCCATATAAAAATACTGCGGCGCTCGTTGCAGATTTGCAGCTCACAGCTGCGCGGAACGTTGCGCAGAAGTGGGCGAAACAAGAAAAAACTCCGCTGGGCAGGGTGCGACGCGCGGCAGAGTTTGAGCAGCTGCGTGCTTATGTGCGCGACCGTATTGAAGACGAGACGTATCGGCTGGCGCAGATTGTGGTGCGGGTATTGCAGGCCTGGGGAGATGTTGAGGCTTTGATTCGGGAGAATACGTCGGTGGCGCTGATCAATACGGTGCATGACGTGCGTGAACAGATTACCGCACTCATTTTTGATGGCTTCATTTTTGCCACTCCCGAGGAGTATTTGCCTGATTTGCCGCGTTTCTTGAAGGCCGCGGGCTTGCGTATCACGAAAGCGGCTAATAATCCGGCGGCTGACGATGCGCTCGCATGGCAGGTGGCGGATATTGAAGAGCTGGTAAACCGCGAGCGCGAAGAGTTTAAGCAGGTGGAGTACGACGCCGCGCGCGCAGCCGTATTGGTGCAAGCACGATGGCTGGTGGAAGAATTGCGGGTTTCGCTATTTGCTCAGCAGCTAGGCACGCGCGTGAAAGTCTCACCTCAGAGGATTAAAAAGCTACTCGGGAGGTAGTGGTTTTCCAGCCGATTGACGCGTTATCCTTTTTTACTTTGTTGGTTTCTCAGGACCTCTGGGGCTATCTGAGTCCTTCGCGTACGCATAGGTAGACACTGCGGTAAAAACCACAGCCGCTAACAGCGCAAATAACCAAGTTTTTCCATCCCTGAAATTAAGCCATTGATCTCGTGCATACGAAATGATCAACCACATAATGGCAAATTCAAAGATGAAAACTCCGGCGGAATAAATCGTTACTAAATTTTTCATTGTGCCACCTTAATACCCATATTTTGTGTTTAAGAAAAAGCGCAACTGACTGCAGCCACGGCGAGTGCTGAGGCTACGAGAACAGGTCCACCCAGAGCTTTTCCAAAACTTGTAACAAAAGCTGGTCCCAAAGCTCTCACAATAGTGGATGCTACTAAGCCCCAGTTCCATGCGGCAATCGCTGTTGTATTCTCAACAGCCTTATCGATGAAAGCTATTCTTTATACGCAACACATTTAGACTACTATTCACCATGCAAGTTTGGAAGAGTTTTATCCGATTTACCTGCGGAAATATACTTTAATATTCGACTATTGAATCGTATATTGTTCTCTACACAGAAAATATTCAGGAGTAGTTAGCAGATCGCTGCAAAGCTTGAGAAAGTCAAGGTCGTTCAATTTCAGTCACCACGATTTACTTACTTAACTTGAATAGGAACAAGCATTTCTACCACTTGGTCACGGGTCCACTTGGTTGTATTCGTCATCGTCAATGTTTGACGACGGCGCTTTAGTTCTCCTTCACAAACGATATACAAATCGTCCTCACCAGCGGGAACTGCAAGATAGCTTTTCCCGGCAACCGCTCCGCTGTAAATCTCACCATTAAACAGCGCGTCTACAACGATTTTTGCAGCATCCACGAACATCAAGGTTCGCCATGCTTCGTCAGCTTCGAAAAGCGGATAGGCATCCGTATCCTCGTTAACCCAAAGTCCAACACTCTTGTCGCCTTCTTGAACGTGAACCATAAGTTCATAACCGACAATCGAATCATTCCTGATGGATAGCCACCAATTATCTTGGGAGAACCGAACTACATCATCGACAAAACGGCAGTTACAGTCCGTCTCGCTCATGCGTGAAATCAAAGCCCGCATTTCACTGCGCACATATCGCTCTACTTGTTGTTGAGAAACTAGTAGACCACTGACATCGCGCTTATCGTTAAGAATACTTAAAGCGGTGTCGTCCGACGCAAAAATTAGATTAATAATTTCAACAGGTCCGCGAACTCCTTCCCTGAGTGAGCGAAGAAAATATGGTTCTCTCTCCAGGTAAGAAATTAAACGCTCATCAGTGGTGATAGTTCCTAAGTAACCGCGTATTTTTCGAGGAGAAACCCAGTTTGGTTGCGCAGGATCCAGCACCCTCACTTGCCTTTGCAGCACGCGAGAACCATAAGGAACGAGGCGAGCGTCGTCGGAATAGCTTGCGAGATAAAAATAGGTATTCTTCCAGGTCTTTTGGATCAGTACGACGTCGTATTCCACACCTGTCGATATGAGCTGAACTTTCATTCTTTACCGTCCTGAGCATAGGTGTCTAAGGCAATGTCGTCGCAGGTGAAGGAAAACTCTTTACTTCCAATAACAAGCTTTACATCGCAGGGAAAAGCACACGAAACCAAGTCGGAATTTTCAATGGTGGAAGTAGCATCCAACCCAGAAATTTCGAGCGCATTGAGCAAAAACATTGAATCAGAGGGAGAAGTTTGACGATCAAGGGGATCTGATTTCACCGCTGAACTGTGGTGCAGAGTATTTTTCGATTGGTAATTCTGCTGGTAATGCTGCACACCCGAAAAGGTAAGCGTAAAAACAAGGAACTGTTCTCCGTCAAGCGCATGGGCAGGAAAAGGCTTCGTAAAAACAACTACGAGTGATTTACCATGATGCAAAACGCGCAGCACCGTACATGTTTTGCTGTGAAGCTCTTTTAGCCATTCATCGGTGAGATTCATTTCTACACACCGTTCCCTTCACTTCATCGCTTCAGAAAGAATTTCCTTAAAACTACATACTGAAGAACAATACGTTGAGCCCAAAATACAACTTTCTTTTCAGGCAAAAATACCTCAAGTCGTGCTACGAACTTTCCTTTATGTAGCCCAGACATCCCAATCAAGATAGCGCTTCATGGTTTCAAGATTGGAATTAACGGTGGCAGCAAAATAGCTCAACTGGACATGCGTGAAACTCCGCGACAGAACACACATATCACGGCTGAGGTAACGTCGTCGTCATGCAACTAAATCGACCCTAAGGCTTCTCGTAACTGGCGGGAGGGAGCGAGAACTTGCCGGAAATTCAACAAGGCTACACTTCGGCACGCCCATCGTCGAAATCGAAACAAGTCTAAAACACCAAATATAACCCCAGCGCAATCTAGAAACTCTTCGTCAGAACAATATCGCCATCAAAGCCTTGTTTTCTGAAGTAAGCCACGTCCGACGTCGCATTGGCAGGAAGCAAGAGCGTGCGCACACCCAAATCTGCAAAAAGCTTGTGGTTAGTGTAAATAAATTTGCCTGGAGTAAAATTTCGAAAACGCTCTGTTACATAGTCAACAACGACGTTAGCTTTCTCATCCTCACCAAGCCGTACCGCAAATAGTCCGATAATTTCCTCGTCATGCATTATCAAGAAAGATCGCGTTCCAATCAACGCATCTTTGGCGAACTGTGGGTAAGCAGCGGATATAGAGGCACCGTTGCGTGAGAGAAAACGTTGCACTATTGAATCATCATCATTCACCGCCACCACGGAATATCCGCGTTCTTCACTTTCGCCTTGTTGACTCAATCGCCATAACCAGTAAATGTTGATGAGCACGATCGCACCATTCATCGCCGCATACGGCCAGATCTCAAAGAACACGTTATAAATCGTTGCGATCAACGAGCCTGTGAGATTAAGAATGCGGAATCTACGCACGCTAGGCACCATCAAGCTTACGACGACGAGCACGGAACCAGTCCATCCAACTATTTCCCACCAAGACATGCGAAACCCACTTTCCATCACACAGTGCGAATATTTATCGCTATAGATTGCTTTATCCTACACGGCGGTGTCAGATTTTGTCGCGTATTTGGCTTCGCATGATCTGACCAGCTAATAAAGAGCTAATTCACCTGCATTAGATCGGAATTTAATAGAAACATCTTGCATTTTTAATGATGGCAGCAAAATAGCCCAACTGGGCGCACATGAATAGCTAATGAGAATATTTACGTTTCATTGACCACAACACAACAACCTTTTAGAATGTAACTGCGATCACAAAAGCATGTATGGATGTGAAAGGAATCCACCACGCCGATTCACTCTGAGGAAAGGCACACATCATGAAGAGAATAGTAGTCGCGTTAATTACCATAGCAACAGCATTGGGAGCCACTTTCGTTGGTTCACCACAAGCGTCGGCAACCCAAAACGATCACGCCGGATCAATCCAAATACCCATAGCAACAGGCATTGATCCATCGAACCCACATAATGACCAGATCACTCCAAAAGAAGAAGCTGGCCAGTATTACTACATGTGCACAAATATGGGACAACAATACCCGTGGAACCATCCTGCCGATCCTAATAAATGTCCTGGCTGGCTTGACGTGTATATCGGCGGTAAAAACGTTGCTCACGTAAACACTGGTATGGCAGGAAAGCCAGACGTTACCGCCTCGTGTGTAGCGGGTCTTGCATTCACTGTCATATCGCTTGTTGTACCAGGTGGAGTCTTTGTTGACGGTGGGCGCATCGCAGTAGGCATGACGCTGGGAAGCCTAGGTATAACATTATTAGGCTGCTCAGGATATTAGCGAGAGAAAGGAGAATCATGGATGATATAAAAGCCGCTCTTTTTCAAAGCTTTTCAATCATATTCTTATGGGCGCTCCCATTCTTCTTTGGGGGGATCCATACGCAAACGAAAATCATCATTACGTTAATTGCCGTGGCAACATTAATTTGGATTATCGGGTGCTATATCTACCTCCAACGCAAAAAACAAAACAAAACTACAAGTGAGCGTTAAAAGATAAACCTAACGCCCGAAAGTGGTCTGCTGACATGTAAGCTACATGTCAGCAGACCACTTTCTTTGATAGAGACGACATCTATCCACAGCGGAGAATTATTGACTATCCCCGAACCTATGGAATACAAAAACATTCATTTTACCGAAGCGCTTTAACTAGACCATGAAGTGTTTGTAAGTCTTGGGGTAACTGGCAGGCGAGAACGGGAACTCACCGGAAATTCAACCAAGCTTTCAAACGCTTAGGCTTCGCACCAAAGTCAACCAAAGTAACTAGCGCAACTTATAACGCTACTTAGAGGCTCCGTCGTCTTTCTGAAACCAGGTCTTGGTCGGAAACGCTTCGCAAAACGCTCTCGTATATTCAGGCACACCACCAGCGAGATTTTCGTAGAAAGACGGCATTTCTTGCAACTCAAAATACTTACTTTCAGCAAGAAAAACTACCTCGTCATAGCCCAAATGGTTTTGATAAATTACTTTCTTCCAGCTGGAACAGTCGTTGTTAGTCACCTCGAATATCTCGCACTACGCCTGTTTTCTCAAAGTGACAATCTGCAAGAGTCACAAGTTAACGAGCGGCTGAAAGTAGTGACCGACGACTTCGCCACCCTTAGGCGCTACCTTATCGATGCCGGACTTCTGGAAAGGCTCAACGATGGCACTTCCTATCGGCTCAGTCACTCAATCGCTGCTGCCCAAACTCTATAAATGTTTATAAAACTAGATTCGATAGGCGACAACAACCACACAAAACTGCTGAACAAGCGTGCCAATAATGCTGTCGCATTAGAACAAGCACTAGCCCTACAAAGCTTGTTCCCCCTCTTGATTTTAGAACTTACAAGTTCTAAAATATATTTATGTGGGATCTGGATGTCGAGCTCATCACTGAATGGATTATTTCGCTAGATAAAAAGTCGCAACAACAAGTCATTGCGGCGTTAGAACTTTTACAAGAACACGGCCCCACCTTAGGTCGTCCATTAGTTGATAGCGTGACGGCATCACGTCACAAAAATATGAAAGAGTTAAGACCAGGATCTTCAGGAAGAACAGAACTACGATTATTCGCATTTGATCCTAAGCGCAGGGCAATTATGTTGATTGGTGGGGACAAATCTAACCAATGGAACAGATGGTATAGAAAGAACATTCCTATTGCAGATAAGCTTTACGATCAATACCTAGAAAAACAAAAAGGATAACACCATGGCAATGACACTCGAACAATTCCTCGAAGTCCACCCAGTCGACCGAACCGAAGTCGATAAATACAAAGAACAAATGCTCACAGAAGTCCGCGCATATCGACTTCGTGAATTACGCGAGAGCCTAGGTATTACCCAACAACAGCTCGCACAACGAATCGGCGTATCTCAACGCCAAGTTTCCAAAATCGAACAGGGTGATATCGAAAACGCAAAGCTTAGCACAATTCGTGGATATCTCAACGCAATTGGCGGCACTTTATCACTCGAATTTGAGCGAGGAGATGCTCGAATCCGCATTGCTTGATAACTTCTGAGTTATCAAGCCCCTAGCTCCCACTCTCCGATAACTCCTGCGCAATCTCTCGCACAGCCACGCGCGCATCGCGACGCGCCCCAATAGTCGAAGCACTCGGACCGTATCCCAACAGGTGCACCCGCTCGTCGCGCACTGCCCGCGTGCCACGCATCTGCACGCCGCCACGCTCAGAACGTAACTTCAACGGCGCCAAATGTCGCAATTCCGCACGAAAACCAGTTGCCCAAATAATCGCGTCAACCTGCACAAACTTTTCGCCCCACCACGCACCGTGCTTATCGAGCCGATCGAACATCTCGCGCCTTTTCAGCACGCCGCGCGCACGCATGTCGCGCACCATGTCATTCTCCGGCAGCCCAGTCTCCGCAACCACCGGCAAAGGCATCAACCCAACCTCCACCCGTTCACGTACGCGCTGCTCAACCGCACGACCAGCCTCAATACTCAACGAGTTCATCGGTGAAAAATCGTCCTCACGCCAACGCGGCGGAGTGCGAGTAACCCAAATCGTCTTTTTCGCTTCCCGCGACACCTCATCTAGGTGCGTCAACGCCGAAATTCCACCACCAACAATCATCACCCGTTTACCCCAGAACCGATCTGCCCTTGGGTAATTCTGGGTGTGAAATTGCTGGCCACGAAACAGTTCCGCGCCTTCATAATGCGGTACGAAAGGCCGCGTCCACGTGCCCGTGCAGTTAATGACGCGCCGCGCATACCACGTGCCCGCCGTCGTCCTCACCCGTAGCAGCCCAGTTTCCGGCACGTCCTCCACGGCTACAACCCTCACCAGATGTAAAATCGGCAGGTCAAACTCGTGTTCATAGTCCGCAAAATATTGCGACACAAAGAGCGACGACGGCGCTGCCGGATCAATCTCTCCCACCGGCATACCAGGCAAATCGGCAATATGGTTGATAGTTGACATCGTCAAGCTGCGCCACCGGTGCCGCCACGCGCCGCCAGGTCCAACTTCACCGTCAAGTACCACAAAAGTACCTGCTCCTGGCCCATTTTTACCCGCAAGATTCTCCGAGTCACCTTGATCGCCGCACACATAAGCAGCTCCATTATCAGCATTTTCAGGGCGACGCCGGTCGCCCGCGTAGCCCACAAAGCCACGTCGCAACAGTTCATAGGCGGAGCATAGACCCGCTTGCCCACCACCAATCACTACCACGTCAGCGTAGTGTTCGTTTTTGTGTGCTGAGGGCGTAAAGTCGTGATAATTCGCGCTATCGTGCATATCTCAACGGTACATCACAACGAGCATTTGCCCACATTGAAGAACATGCTCGGTTGGCAACGGAAATTAGCGGGAAGTTACGTTTATTCTTAACTTATGGATCTGACGAGCGTAGAAACTCTGGCACGTGGCTTGATGCATCGCCACGGGCTAGGTTCTTGGGCGCTCGTTTTTGATCGTGCGAAACGGCGAGCTGGGATGGCGAATTTTACGAAAAAGCAGATTTCTCTTTCGTCAGCGCTAATGGAGCTTTATTCCGAGCAGGAAGTGCGGAGTGTTATCTTGCACGAGATCGCTCACGTGCTTGCCGGGCCTGATCATGGGCATGATGCACACTGGGCACGTATCTGCACTCAAATCGGCGGAGTGCCGCGAGCGCGTATTCGCAACGCTCCTGCTGTTCAACCGCTCTGGATTGGTGTATGTCCCCACGGGCACACGGTGGAACGTCACCGGCGCCCTCGCTCTGTGCAGTCATGTGCACGCTGCTCACGATCATTTTCACCTCATTTCGCTCTAGTATGGACGAATCAGCGAAACGGGGAGGTGCTACGCCCTCATGGCAAAATACTTCTCACGTACTAAACCGGCACATACGTCACCTGGTCAAGCTTCCACTTGGCACGTTCATTCACTTAATGGCACACCACAGGACGCCAGCGATTCGCCTGCTTCTGTTCCTGCTTCTGCTCAGAATCGCTCCCGCACAAGTGCAAGAAAAGCGGAAATCCGCACCGCTTATACAATGCTTCTGCCAAGTTTTATTGGCGTGGGATTATTTCTCATCGTGCCAGTATTTGCCGTGCTTGTGCTGTCTTTTACCGAATGGAACCTGATCTCGCCTCCACACTGGGTGGGTTTTGATAACTACATCTCCATCTCTAGTGACCCAGAATTTTGGCGTTCAATTTTTACGACGGCGGTGTTCTCAGTTCTCGCTATCCCCGGCGCGATAGTATGTGGCCTGCTCATTGCCCTTGGTTTGAATAGGAGACTTCCTGGATCGCGCTTTTTGCAATTGTGCTTCGTACTACCGTGGATTGCTGCGCCGCTTTCTCTTGGCATTGTGTGGTCGTGGCTTCTCGCCCCTCGCACCGGATTGATAAACAACGTTTTAGGCACTACAACTGCATGGATGAGCAATGAATCTACTGCTTTACCAGTAGTTGCGTTTGTGTACATTTGGCAAAATGTGGGCTATATTTCCCTGTTTTTCCTTGCTGCCCTGCAAGCGATCCCGGCGTCCATCTACGAAGCTGCCGTATTAGACGGCGCTGGTGCGGTGCGCCGACTTTTCTCCATCACGCTGCCCCTCATTCGCCCCACCACTTTCTTCGTGTTGGTGACGTCACTGATTGGCTCCTTCCAGGTTTATGACCTCGTGTTTGGCCTCACTGGTGGGAATCCCGGCTACCCTAGTGGTACTACCGACATTATAGCAGCGCGCATTTATTCCGCCGCTTTCACTTCGCCGAGCATAGGTGAAGCTTCTACCATGGCAGTGATCTTAACGATCGTGGTAGTAGCCATAACGGTCGCTCAGCAACGCTACTTCCGCAGCCGAATCACTTATGAAATGAGTGATGAGCGATGAAGGAAACCCGCAAGCCACAGCGTTTTTGGCACGCTCGTTTTTCGCACGCTCGTTTTTGGAGTTATCTCGCCACATATCTCCTGCTTATCGGGGGTGCTTTGCTCACGCTCATTCCGTTCGTCTTTTCGATTCTCACCTCGTTCAAGACTGAGAAGCAGCTCGTTCAAGACGGCGCCTTAGCACTTCCCGCGCCGGTCACTTTCGATAACTACACCAGCTTATTTACAGATCACGCCTTTATTGTTCCTTTGGCGATCACAATTCAAGTTGTTTTGGTGATGGTGATTGGGCAAATGACGTCGTCGATCCTCGCCGCATACGCCTTTGCGAGACTTCGTTTTCCTGGTCGTGATGCTATTTTCTGGGCTTATGTGTGTACGCTCATGATTCCGGCGGTGGTTACCATGATCCCGCTCTTTGGAGCTATGAGCACAGCAGGCTTGCGCAATACTTTTGCTGGTATCGTGGTGCCGTTTATGCTCGGATCGCCTTATGCGATTTTCTTATTACGTGAAAATTTCCGATCCGTACCCCAAGAACTCTTAGACGCAGCCACCCTAGACGGTGCCGGATTTTGGCGTCAGCTGTGGAGCATCGTCCTTCCTACGAATAAGCCAATCCTTGCAACATTGCTGCTCATTACCGTAGTTTCGCAGTGGAATAACTTTATGTGGCCCAATATTATCGCCCGCGACCCGCAGTGGCATGTACTTACCGTGGCCACGGCCGCTCTCCAAACTCAGTATTCTGCTAACTGGGCTATCGTGATGGCAGCTACCACACTATGTGTTCTTCCGTTACTCGTGCTGTTCCTGTTATTCAACAAGCAGATTATCCGCTCAATTGGTATCACCAGAGTATAAACTCATATATAAGACCATCCATTGTTAAAACCAAAGAGGTAATCGTGATCCGGTCACTCAAAAAATCCTTTACCATAGCAGCAATTGCCACGTTGGGCCTGGCTGCGTGTTCGCCTGCCACCGACGCTAAGTCCTCGAAAGACGACGCCGGTAAAACAACCGTTACATTCCGCCTGTGGGACGATTCCGCAGCTCCGGCTTATAAAAAGTCCTTTGCAGACTTTGAAAAGAAGAATCCCGATATCGCGGTGAAAGTTGATGTTGTGCCGTGGGATTCCTACTGGAAACAACTTCCACTCGACATTTCCTCAGGTCAAGCGGCAGACATCTACTGGGTAAATTCCTCGAACTTTGCACAGCTCGCCGATGCAGGCAATATTATGGACATCTCTGAAACCATCGGCGAGAAACATGACGCTTGGCAAGAATCGATCGTCGATCTCTACACACGGGGCGGCAAACTTTGGGGAATCCCTCAGCTGTGGGACTCTATCGCGCTGTTCTACAACAAAGACCTCGTGGCAAAAGCAGGCGTAGATCCGAGCAAACTCACTTGGGCACCGAACGCAAGCGGTAATGATACTCTCCTAGCTGCAGCTAAGAAGCTCACCGTTGATGCTCAAGGTCATAACGCTACCGCGCCGCAGTTCAATCCAGCAGCAACGAAAGTATTTGGCTTCAATGCACAGGCTGATTTACAAGGAATCTGGCTCGATTTCCTTGCCCAAAATGGCGGAAAGCTTCAAAATGACGACGATACCTTCGCTTTCGCATCGCCTGCAGGAGAAGCAGCGTTCCAGTACGTCGTCGACATGATTAACAAGCACCATGTGGCGCCGCCAGCAAGTGAAACCAATACAAAAGGCGATCTCACCCGCGACATGTTCGCACGTGGCGAGTTGGCGCTGTTCCAGTCTGGCCCTTACTCATTAAAGAAGATCTCAGAGTCTGCCAATATTAACTGGGGTGTTGCACCAATGGTTGCAGGTCCGCAAGGACGTGTGGGTGTAGTTCATGGTGTGGCTGCCGTAGGAAATGCCAAGACGAAGAATCCTGAAGCTACAAAGAAGGTACTCGCTTGGCTCGGAAGTGCTGATGGGCAACGCCCACTCGCAGAAGAAGGAGTTGCTTTCCCCGGCGCGAAAGATGCTCAGCAAGCATTTGTTGATTACTGGGCAAAAAAGAACGTGGATGTGTCCGTGTTTGTTGATACCGCCGCTGGTAAAACGACACCCGCTCCACGCGGCATGAAAGTCAATGCTGGCCTCGAAAAGGCAATGCCAAAGCTCATGGATCTATTCTTGGGTTCAGTGCCGGTTAAACAGGGCTTGGCCGATGCCCAAAATGCCGGAAACTCTGCAATGAAATAACATAGCTGGCAATAGCTGAACTGAGGCGGGGTGGCTGCCACATTGAACTTTCACCATGTGAAAGGAAGTGGCAGCCACCCCGCCTTTTCGCGTCACCAATATCGAATTCACATCATGTCGAAACCGATATCGCTCAGCTCAGAAATCCCTCATCAGAAAATGCCGTTATGTTTAGCGCCACCATCAGTGGTAGTAATTTCAGGAGACGTCATACGAATATCGTTGTATGTAGAGGTATCTCCCTCAATACGCTTGATCTGCGACACTTCAATGGTGTTAGTCAAACGGCCAAGCTTGGTATTGCCATCACCGAAGTTCAAGTTAGCAATCAGCTTCTCTTCCCCTGGCTCAATCGGGTTCGAGAGAGTCACGAGGAAGCTACGCGTCGAGGTCTTGCGATCAAAGCCGAGGTCTTCGGTGTAAGCACCGTTGAAGTATCCAGGAGTGATCAGGCGATCAACACCCTTTGGCCCCTCAGCCGTCTTAACCTTCACCAAGAACTGCACTGCCGGATATTCACCGTAGTACTGCTCAGTGCCCACGTTCTTCACGCGAAGTGCCACCAACCCAGCAAATCCTGGAACTTTGCCAGCAGCGGTGGTGAGCCGCACGGAAAGATCCTTGGCGAGCGGAGCTGCAGGAGCTTCTCCCTTAGGAGTGGTCACTTCTGGCTCGATAACCTGCTGGTATTCTGCCGACGTCGCCTGTACGCCAATGTTCGACGTCTCGCTCATCGATCCAGACGCCAGATCGTAGAGCTTGACTCGCACTTCATTCTTCACAGGCGCACTCGAAATCCAAGGCAGCGCATCAGACCACGTACCATTCGCCTTACAGAACTGCTGAGTTCCCGTCATGGTGATAGCGCGGAAACCATAGGTTGCTTCACCAGTGTGGTTCGCTGGCACCTTGTATGGTCCAATCTGCTGACCCACCTGCCACGACAGCGAATAGGAGATGTTGAAGCCAAGGTTTTGTGCCAGGCTGTAGGAAATTCCGAAGCTTCCCTTTCCACCTTTCCCAGACACATCTCCACCAATGTTCGCACCTGCTGTTTCAGTACGATCACCCTTGATGGTGATGCTGATGGATTGCGTCTTGGAAAGGTTCTGGGTGAGCGGGATGTCTGCTTGGGTTTGGTTGGTAGTTGAAATCGTACCGACTGGTAAGAAGTGGTCATTCACCTTGTAAACGATGGTGCGGTAATCTTCACCTGCGTTACAAACCGGCCGTGGATTCAAGATATTAGCCTTGAGATGATCCGACCCACGCAAGGTGTGAACCATCGGCAGTTGGCTATCAATGCGTGCAGTTTCCGGCGTGCTGTTAATGAACGTCGCTGAAAATGCTGGAATTGCTGTGATACCCGAGGCCAGCAAAGCAACGCTTGCCACCCCAGTAATCTTCTTCGCAATTTTCATGCTGTTCCTCCTGGAGAACTATCCAATAAAATAGTTGAGTAATAAACCATTTGGTCGAATTACTCAATTTGGGATATTAGTCCCAATACCAGAAGTACCACTTACTTATTTAAGAAATCAACATTCTCAACAATTTGCTTGCGATACGAGACATATCCGATCACATCATGAAATGTTCACAAAAAGTTTACTTGTTGTTTATTATATGCGGCCACCAGCTGTAAGTTTCTCGCACTATATCCACACATAACGCACGACGACACCGTCGTCGTCACCTCACTTACGCAAAGCGAGTTCCGCACTACCTCGCAACCATTCCACGACGCCGTCCGCACCCTGCTCAACGGTATCGAGCGTGGCGTAGAAACCATCTTTTCCGCCGTACCAAGGGTCGGCCACGTCAAGGCTGCCATCCGAAGAATAAAAATCACTGTAACGTGATCTCTTCCCACTTCCATTGACGCCGGAAACCTCAGAGCGATTCCCCAGCGCACCGGCGTCGGAAAACACACCTCCCTGAGCAAAAGAAACCGTGCCGTCGAACTCACGCCACAAATGGATGCGGCTAATATCGCCACCTACAGATTCGACCATCCGCCGCAACGAGCGCGCATGCCCCACTGTCATGGCGAGGATAAGATCGGAATTTCGCAGCTCGTCGTCAGTAGCACGATGCGCATGGTGAGGTTTGGACGTATCGTAACCATGCTCGGCTAACACCGACCGCGCCCGCGAATCTACTGGATTACCTGATTCTTCCGTAGAAACGCCGGCCGATCGCACGTCAACATCACCAAGTCCCGCACCGCGTAATCGTTGCCGCAAAACGATCTCACCCATAGGCGAGCGGCAAATATTACCTGTACAGACGACGAGCACACGAAAAGTCATAACGAACCTGACTAGAAATCCCAATCGTCGTCGGTGGTTGCTTCGGCTGTGCCGATCACATACGACGAACCTGACCCTGAGAAGAAGTCGTGATTCTCGTCCGCACTTGGGGAAAGAGCAGCCAAAATAGCTGGATTCACCGCAGTCTGATCTGGACCAAATAAGGCCTCGTATCCAAGATTCATCAAAGCCTTGTTCGCGTTATAGCGCAAGAACATCTTGACGTCTTCGGTCAAGCCCATTTCGTCATACAGCGATTCGGTGTAGCCTTCCTCGTTATCGTAGAGATCGAGAAGGAGTTCAAAGGTGTAATCCTTGAGCTCTTGCTGACGCTCTGGTGAGGACTTCTTCACTGCCTGCTGGTACTTGTAGCCAATGTAGTAGCCGTGCACAGCTTCGTCACGAATAATAAGGCGGATCAAATCAGCAGTATTTGTGAGCTTTGCGTGAGCCGACCAGTACATCGGCGCATAGAAACCCGAGTAGAAGAGGAAAGACTCAAGCATGGTTGAGGCAACCTTGCGCTTCTCTGGATCGTCGCCACGGTAGTAATCGAGCACGATCTTCGCCTTCTTCTGAAGGTATTCATTTTCTTCCGACCAGCGGAAAGTCTCCTCAATTTCCTCGGAGGAAATGAGCGTGGAAAAAATCGAGGAGTACGACTTCGCGTGTACCGACTCCATGAAGGCGATATTGGTGTAAACCGCTTCTTCGTGAGGAGTGATGGCATCAGGAATCAGTGAAACTGCACCAACCGTGCCTTGCACCGTGTCGAGCAAGGTCAAGCCCGTAAAGACGCGCGTCGTCATCATCTGCTCGTGCGGCTTGAGGGTGTTCCACGACTGAATATCGTTCGACAGCGGAATCTTCTCAGGCAACCAGAAGTTTCCAGTGAGACGATCCCACACTTCTTGGTCTTTTTCGTCGGTGATCTTGTTCCAGTTGATAGCCTGAACGCTATCTACCAGCTTCAACTTTGGTGGATTCATCGATACCTTCTTTACAGTAGTTGGCTCACGTATATATAAGAAATAGTCACACGCTGCTAGAGCATGCAGGAAACACAGCCTTCAACTTCAGTTCCATCCAAAGCTGCTTGACGAATTCGCATGTAGTAGAGCGTCTTGATGCCTTTACGCCACGCATAGATGTAGTTCTTGTTCACATCGCGGGTGGTCACTGTGTCTGGGTAGAACAGCGTGAGCGAGAGTCCTTGATCCACGTGCTGCGTAGCCACAGCGTAGGTGTCGATGATGGCTTCTGGGCCAATCTCATAAGCATCTTTGTAATACTCGAGGTTGTCGTTCGTCATGTAAGCTGCCGGGTAATACACACGGCCAATCTTGCCTTCTTTTCGAATTTCGATCCGCGACACGATTGGGTGGATCGACGACGTCGAGTTGTTGATGTACGAAATCGAACCAGTTGGAGGAACTGCCTGAAGATTCTGGTTGTACATGCCGTATTTCTGCACGTCAGCCTTTAGTTCACGCCAATCTTCTTGAGTTGGGATGTGCACATTCTTAAACAGTTCAGCCACACGTTCGGTTTGTGGTATCCACTCTTGATCAGTGTATTTATCGAAGAAGACTCCCGCGGCGTAATCAGAGTTCTCAAAATTATCGAAACGCTCGCCACGCTCTTTGGCGATCTCCATTGAGCTCTTTACCGCATGGAACACCACCGTATAGAAGTACATGTTAGTGAAATCCAGAGCTTCTTCGGAACCGTAATGAATCCGCTCACGTCCCAAATATCCATGCAGATTCATCTGCCCAAGACCAATCGCATGTGACATCCGGTTTCCTCGCTCAATGGAAGGAACCGAGGAAATATCCGATTGATCAGAGACGGCGGTCAGCGCCCGAATTGCCGTGCGAATCGTCTTGCCGAAATCTGGGGAATCCATCGTGCGTGCAATATTGAGCGAGCCCAAATTGCACGAGATATCCTTGCCAACCTTGGCATACGACAAATCAGCATTAAATTCAGATGGCTCGGATACCTGGAGAATCTCCGAGCAAAGGTTCGACATCGTGATTCGGCCCTCGATCGGATTCAGCTTGTTCACTGTGTCTTCAAAAAGAATGTACGGATATCCCGACTCAAACTGGATTTCAGCGAGCGTCTGGAAGAAGTGACGGGCATTGATCTTCGACTTGCGAATGCGCTTGTCATTAACCATTTCCTCGTATTTTTCCGTCACGGAAATCTCGGTGAACGGCACGCCATAGACGCGTTCAACATCGTACGGCGAGAACAGATACATATCCGCGTTACGTTTCGCCAGGTCAAAAGTGATGTCTGGAATTACGACGCCGAGTGAGAGCGTTTTAATTCGGATCTTTTCGTCCGCGTTTTCACGCTTGGTATCCAAGAAACGCAAAATATCTGGGTGATGAGCGTGCAGGTAAACAGCACCTGCTCCTTGGCGAGCACCAAGCTGATTCGCATAAGAGAATGCGTCCTCGAGTAGCTTCATCACTGGATTCACGCCAGAAGATTGGTTTTGAATCTTCTTGATCGGAGCACCAAGCTCGCGAAGGTTCGAGAGGTTAAGCGCCACTCCGCCACCGCGCTTTGAAAGCTGCAACGAGGAATTCACTGCGCGAGCAATTGATTCCATGTTGTCCTCCACGCGCAGCAAGAAGCAAGAAACAAGCTCGCCACGTGCTGCTTTACCCGCATTGAGAAATGTTGGCGTAGCTGGCTGGAAGCGACCTTCAATGATTTCTTCCATGAGTTCCATTGCTAGCTGCTCGTTGCCCTCAGCAAGCGTTAGTGCAACCATGCACACACGATCTTCAAACCGCTCCAAATAACGGGTACCATCGAAGGTTTTAAGCGTATAAGACGTGTAGTACTTGAAAGCGCCCAAGAAGGTTGGGAAACGGAATTTGTGAGCGTAACACGCCTTGTAGAGACGCTTGATGAAATCAAAATCGTACTGGTCAAGCACACGCTTTTCGTAGTATCCCTCTTCCACCAAGTACTCCATTTTTTCTTCCAAATCGTGGAAGTAAACAGTGTTCTTGTTGACGTGCTGCAGGAAGTACTGACGCGCAGCTTGCCGATCGGCGTCGAACTGAATCTTGCCATCGGCGTCGTAAAGATTTAACTGGGCATTAAGCGCATGGTAATCAAGCGCCGGATCAGTAAGTTCTTCACCAGTGTCGGTCAAAGTCGTGTCCAAAATTCTTCCAATCCTTTACGAACTTTTTGCACGTCAAGCGGCGTGCCCAGTAGCTCAAATTTGTACATATGAGGAACGTGAGTTTTTGCAGAGATTATGTCTCCAGCTAAACAGTATGCCTCACCAAAATTTGTATTCCCACCCGAAATCACACCTCGGATAAAAGAGCGATTTTTTTCGTTATTGAGGAACTTAATGACTTGCTTCGGCACAGCCCCTCGCTCATTTCCACCACCATAGGTAGGGACGATGAGCACATATTCCTCATCCACTTCAAGAAAATCTTCATACGGATAGAGGGGAATACGTTTGGCAGGAAAACCTAATTTCTCAACAAAGCGCTGGGTGTTATTCGTTGCTGATGAGAAATACACGATGTTAACCATCGATTTATGCCTTCCCTGCATTCGTCTTGCTGTTTTATTTGCCTAGAAGTTTTTAATTGCCACAGTGCCGTTGCCAAAGCATTTAACCACTTCGGCAACGGCACTGAGCATATTAAGCAGTTGCAACCTTTTCGGAGACCGTTACCAATGCCTTGATTTTGTCTGGGCGGAAACCTGCCCAGTGATCGCCGTCAGCAAATACAACTGGAGCCTGCTGATAGCCTAGGGCTTTGACTGTTGCAAGAGCTTCTTCGTCCTGCGTCAGATCAACTTCAACATAATCCAAACCACCCTTATCAAGAGCGCGCTTGGTTGCATTGCACTGAACGCAGGAGGGCTTTGTATAAACGGTGATGCTCATTGGCTCCCCTTCCAAATCTGCTATAAATCAACTTTTCATATTCGCACACAGGCCGTTATTAACTGCTTAGTAGCCGTCTAACAACTTTCTGCGAGGTACGAATATAGACACTACACCTAGTGGTGGAAGTTTTTCGATACCACTAGATGGCGTGCCGTCGCGTTCTATCTCACTGTTTTTCGAGGTGCAAATGTGAGTAGAATGTGGATTCCCTGCGAACACTTTTCTCACCTTCGATCCTCTCGCGAACTAATCCACTATTGACTCGCAACAATATCCACGATCGCTCCGAGAAAATATAGCTCTGCACAGAAATTTGAACCGGACACTCCCATTGTGAAATTCGCTTCCCGCCAAAAATGCGTGCCAAGAATCCATGCCGGAAAATTTCTCAGCCTAAAAATATCCACATATCCACATAGTGTGGACAAAAATTTATGCACTTTCCCCACTATGTGCACAAAAATATCCACAACTGTGGACCAGATGCTGAAATCTTCCTCTTTCCACAGCCAAATCCAGCCGATTTTTCTCCCCAGAAATCGGCGTGTCGTATTTATGGGAGTGTCGCGCTCGTGGGCTTATCGGGTGCGCGGGAACTTGCTCGCGACTGCACACTGCCTTCCTACCTGCCACGCACCCACCACACCCACTGCACATCTCACCAAAAGCTAATAAAACCGACATTTAACCACAGTAACCAAATGTGTGAAATGTTGAACCATTGAGAAAAAGCGGGAACAATAAAGCCTATGAATTCAAAGTTTTCGGACACTCTCCGCCAAGCAGGCCTGCGCGTAACTCGGCCGCGCATTTCCGTGCTTGAAGAAGTATCCCGAAAGCCTCACACAAGCGCCGAAACGATCAAAAATGGCGTTACATCCAAGCTTGGATCGGTATCGACACAAGCAATTTACGACGTGCTCCACACGCTAACCGCCAAAGGATTGCTACGAAAAATTGAACCAGCAGGTTCAGTGCCACTCTATGAAATTGCCACTCACGACAACCACCATCATCTTGTGTGCCGCAATTGTTTCACAGTGATCGATATTCCCTGTGTCACTGGAGTTCCTCCTTGTTTAGAAATCCCAGATCCCCACGGTTTCCTGATTGATGAAGCCGAAGTCACCTTTTGGGGATTCTGCCCACGCTGCTTAAAGAACCTGCACAAATAGGCGACCAAACCGCGCGTCGTCGATCAATACCGCACGCACAATATTTCATTTACACACTCGTTTACAGAAGAGCATTAATTTCGCGCTATAATAACAGGGAAGCATTATAAAGTGAACAATCCGTTCTCTTAAATTTATTTAGAGCATCTTTGTGTGGGCAAGACACGAAGAAAATAGCGGATGAACGGATCACTGCATAGAACGCCTCATCTACCCATCAATACCATTTGGAGAATGTACACATATGAACGGCGTAAACGCCCTTATCGTTGCGGCAATGCCTGAGGAAATGGCCACTTTCCGGTCACTTCTCGATGGCTACACAATCAGCACAGTCCCTTCCCCTGGTGGAGACTGCTATCTCGCCAAACGCGGCTCCATCTCGCTCTTATTGCTGGTGAGCCGAATCGGAATGGTTTCAGCAGCTTCCAAACTCACTTGGGCTCTCACTCACTACCTTCCTAGAGGAATCATCAATATCGGCTCAGCAGGCGGTTTGAGTCCAGACGCGCGCGTAGGGCAGGTAGTGATTGGTAACCAGTACGTCAATGGTGGTGCGGACGGTACCGCATTCGGATACATGCGTGGCCAAGTACCAGGCCAGCCCGCCGTCTTCCCTGGCTCAGAGATACTTCTTTCCTCCGCTCGGGATCTCATTAACGATATTCACGACGGCGTGATGCCTACGGATTCCGCAGACCTCATTAACGCTGATACCACAGTACGTATCGGACAAATGCTATCCTCAGATTTCTTCGTGACTGAATCCAACGTGGGAGACATGCGCGAGGCTTTCCCAGACGCGATCACAGCCGACATGGAGTCGCAGGCATTTGCGCAGGTAGCAAACGTATGGGGAATCCCATTCATCGCTGTGCGTGGAATTTCTGACCTCTGTGGCGAGCCAGACGAGCAATCAGTGAGCTTCCATGCTGAGCTGTCTGAAGTGGCAGAAGCCGCTGCATGCACCACGCTCTCGATTTTGCGCCGCGCTGCTCAGCTCGCCATTGATTTCGAAACGAGCAATGTTCAGCAGTTCTTCGACAACACCGCTCTTAAAGCATCGCTCTATCTTATGTTTGGTGTGAAGAACAAACTCACCGAAGCGGACCTGAGCAAACTCCCAGTTGACTACGTGGAAGTGGTGCGTCAGCATCTACATTTCGTGCCTGCTGAGCAGCTTGATACCGTGCTCACTTATATCGCCGCTGCCCGCGAAAAGATCAAAGAATGCAACGGTGCACAATGTGCACTGTCGGCAAAAGATTACGACTCAACTCGAGCGCTTATCCAAGAAAAATTGGGAATGTCGAGCAGTCGCGGTCAATACAGCTGGCCACCGACGTCGCAAACCCTCATCAAGCGCTTTAACGGCTACTGGAACGACGCTTTGCAATCGATTGGTTTGAAACCACAGCGTGGCCGAGCTCGTGGTGGACTCAAGTTCACTGAAACCGACTACACGAACGCCCTGATCAAGTACCGTGTTTACGCTCAAGAAAACGACAAAACTACCTCGTTCGCTGGCTATTCTGAGTGGCTGAAATCCTTGCCAGGTAATCGCAAGTACCCATCTGGAGCAGCTATCCGCCAGCGTTATGGCTCATGGCGCTCAGCGCTCGCCACGGTTGCCGACCAGCAAAACTGAGTTACTGTTGGCAATGACGAACTGAACTGGCGGAAAGTAGCAAGACGCTACTTTCCGCCAGTAGTTTTAGGTCACTACATGTAAATTTACTCAGTAATGCCCAGTTGATCGAAGATAAAAGCTAGCTGGTGAGCGCGATCTTCCCAGCGCTTATATCTTCCCGATCCGCCGCCATGCCCTGCTACAAGCTCAGTTCTTTGCAAAATGGGCCGAGCTTCGAAATCATTAGCCACCGTGGCACGCAATTTCGCAACCCATTTAGTAGGCTCAACAAAACTCACTCGAATATCGTTGATCGACGTAGAAGCCAAAATCGCCGGATACTCCACCGCCTGAATATTCTCATACGGGGAATACGACTTCATGTATCGGTAGATTTCTTCCGATTCAATCGGATTGCCCCATTCTTCCCATTCACCAACCGTCAAAGGAAGCTCAGGCTTCAAAATCGTGGTCAAGGCATCCACAAAAGGCACAGCAGCGTGGATTACGCGGAATCGCCACGGCGCTAGGTTGGCAATCGCGCCCATGAGTAAGCCACCTGCCGAACCACCTTCGGCAGCTACTCGCTCACTCGCCACTAACCCTAAGTCCACCACGTGCTGCGCGGCGTCGATAAAATCGGTGAAAGTGTTGCGTTTCTGGAGCATCTTCCCCTGCTCGTACCACTTTCTTCCCATCTCGCCGCCACCACGAACATGTGCAACCACATACACCATGCCACGGTCAAACATCGGCAGATAAGCTGCACTAAACCACGGATCCATCGAAATCTCATACGAACCATAGCCGTAGATTAGCCCTGGATTATGCCCTTGACAGTCAAGATCAGCGCGATGTGCAATAGTCAGCGGGATTTTGGTTCCGTCCTGCGCCGTCGCCCATTCGCGGTACTCAACATATGCCTCAGCGTCGTAACCAGGCACATGCGTAACCTTCACCGTGCTCGTCTCGCCCGTCCGCACGTCGTAATTCAGATGCGTAACAGGGCGGGTCAACGACTCCACCGAGAATAGGATCGATGTCGCGTCCCAATTGGCTTCGGCATTCAACTCAATTGTGGCAAGCTCCGCACCTGGAATCACCTGCGGCTCGAGCCAATTATCCCCATCGCGCTTCATCACGCGAAGTTGTTGCGAACCGCCCGAGCGCATCTGCACAACAGCGAAATCTCGGAAAGCACCCACACCATTGATATGTTCACCATCACCAGCAGAAATAACCAGTTTCCACTGCTCGGGCGTACTAATTCCAATAGGCGCGCGAGAAATCTCGAAATCCGGGTTGTGGGCGTTGTGGGTAATGAGTAGATGATCGCCGGCCACTTCCGCAGCGTATTCGAGATTTTCCATACGCGGGCACACCAATATTGGTGCGGCAGCGACGTCGTCCAAGGAAAGCAACCGCTGCTCAGACTGAGTAGTAGAGCCTGCGAGTATGGACATCCACTTCCCGTCGCAGGAACGCATGATACCCACGTTGAATTTCTCGTCATCTTCTTGGTAAATGAGCTGGTCAGCCGAGGGATCAGTGCCAAGTTCATGGCGCCACACCTGGTAGTTGCGCCACGCCTCGTCGGTGCGTGTGAAGAAAATATGACGCGAATCGGCGCTCCACACCAGTCCATAAGCTACATCGCTGAGCGCATCATCGACCACTGCACCCGATTCAATATCGTGGATACGCAGCGAAAATGTTTCGTCACCCGAATCGTCAATCGCGAGCGCAGCTAACTTCCCATCAGGAGAAATCGCCGCCGAACCGATCGAGAAAAACTCTTTTCCATCTGCTAAGACATTGCCGTCGTACACCACGGTTGGGTTAGAAATCTTCAGCGGATCTGGGCGCACGTTCGGATCGACGACGGCGGTGCGGAAAAGTCCCGGATAACTCTTACCTTCCCAGGTGCGAGTCCAATACCAGTAGTCACCTTGCCGAATAGCTGGTGAAACGTCATCTTCTTTGGTGTGGCGAGCGATCTCATCAACGATATTCTTACGCAGACCCGCTAGATGCTTGGTGCGCTCTTCATAGTAGGCGTTTTCTTGCGTAATATGCTCCATGACCTTCGGATTTGTTTCGTCACGGAACCACTCGTAGTCGTCGAAAAATTCATCGCCATGAAAGACGCGAGCCACTGGCTGCCGCTCAGGCATAGGGTATGTTTGAACTTCACTCATGACACAAGTCTATAAAACCGAGTCAAATTGGATATTGATAATCAACCATGTGAACAGCTCAGCGTAAACTCATTGTCACAAGCGCTTTGAGCTACACGCGACACCTACCGTGAGCTCCACGCCGCACCTAACGCGATCTAGGCACGCCACCTCGCGCGAACTACACGAGTTAGTCACCGTGAGCCACACACAACGCGCAGCTTGAACTACTTGGCGTGAGCTTGGGTCTGTGCAACCGCAGCTCGGTCAACAAACTCATTTGCTTCGTCGCCGCTGTGTCCACGCACCCACTCCACCTCGGTGTAGCCCGTCCGCGACTCGTAGAGATTCAATAGCCGCTCAATCAATTCTTGGTTAAGCACTGGCTTACCGTCCGATTTGCGCCAACCTTTCGCGCGCCAACCTTTGGCCCACTTCGTCATCGAATTAATAACGTAGGAGGAATCAGCACGAATAAGCAGGCTACCAGCAGGTCCAACGAACTCAAGCGCCTTAATCATTGCCGTGAGTTCCATAATATTATTGGTGGTTTGCGCCGAGCCGCCCGATTCAGAGCGCCCAGAAATCTGCTCGACCCAGGCCCAGCCGCCCGGTCCGGGATTGCCAGAACACGAACCGTCAGTGGCAATCACAAAATCAAAGCCCGGACGCGGTTTTCCAATCGGCTTCTGAACTGGCATCATTCCTCATTTCCGTAAATCTTTTACAGTAATACTCGAGAAATCTTTCACAGTGTTACTGGGACAGTGTTACTGAGCGATTCTTTCACAGTGACTCGACCAACACGATACACAGGATCACTACAGCGCCTGCTATTTTATCGCGAAAAGCGAGTTTTATCGCCAAAAGCACGTTCCCTGTATTTCAGTTGCTCGCATTCTTCGCTAATCTAGTAAGTAGAACTGAGAAAGGGCCACAATGCTGAAGCTTTCCGAATATCGCGACCTTATCAACCTCGATTGCGACTTCCCGGATCCGAAAAAAGACAAACGATCAAACTACGATCTTCTCATGACGGCGCTCGGCGGGCTCCGCAACAAGCACTTCACCGGCACGTCGTCTATGGCGCATCTTTCCACCGACGACGGTCTGTTCCGTTGGCTTCAAGCCGAGCTATCGTTGCGTGAGCCAGCAGCAATCGATCCAATCACCTCCCGCGCCATCAACACCTTGCTCTATCGCGAGACTGGAAAACGTGGGCGCGTCGAGGCATCTCACCTGCGACGCGTATCGGAAATTTTGCCTGAATGCGATTATCTCGACGCAAACCAGGTAGTTCTCTACCGCGGCGACATTCGCCAACTTGTGGTGGACGCCGTCGTCAATCCTGCCCTGCCTGAACTCACCGGTTGCCCAATCCCGCTACACGGCTGCTTGGATTCCGAAATTCACGCGCAAGCTGGCCCGTGGCTACGCAACGATTGTGCGAAGATCATTGAGCTCCAAGGTCATAACGAAGAGCCGGGCGATGTGACCATGACCCGCGGCTATCGTATGCCCACCAAGTACATCATTCACGCACTTGGCCCAGACGTGAAGAATCGTGAGGCGACTGACGCCGATCGCCTCGCCTTGCGTAACTGCTATCTGAACGCGCTTGATCTTGCTGCGGAAAAGGGCGATATTCACTCAATCGCATTCCCGGCAATCTCGACTGGTTGGAATGGATTCCCAGTTCACGAAGCCGCCACGATTGCCTTGGGCGCCGTTGAGGACTGGATGAAGAACCGAACATCAGAGATGGATCTCGTGGTCTTTTCGGTGCATTCTGATGAAGATGCCGAAGTCTATATGGATATTTTGGCTCGTTGGGTAGCTGACTAGGAGTCTCGTGAATCCAGAAGATCTTTTTCGTCTTGTTGACGTTACTGGCGTAATCGCCAACGGATTAATTGGTGCAGCTCTTGCACGTAAATATGGATTTGATCTGATCGGATTCTTAGTTCTTGGCGCAGCCTCCGCTCTAGGCGGCGGTTTGTTGCGTGATATGATGCTCGGAATTGGTTTTCCAGTGGCATTGACAGATCCTTGGTACTTGGGCGGCGCCTTTGGCGCCGCCACCTTTGCCTACTTCGTACCTTTGGAAAGTAAATGGTCACAACGCGCCTTGAGCTTTGGCGACGTCTTAGCCTTGGGATGCTGGTCAGCTACCGGAGCTTCAAAAGGTTTATCCGCTGGTCTCGGCGTTGTTTCCTCGATATTTTTGGGGGTTGTTACCGCCGTATGCGGCGGAATGATCCGTGACGTGCTCGTCAATCAAATCCCCTCTATCTTTGGCGGCAATCCCCTGTATGCCACCTTCTCTGTATTTGCAGCAGCTCAGATGGTATTTTTCCAGAGCCGGCATCAATATGCGCTAGGTATGGGGCTGGCTATCGTGCTGTGCACGATTTTTGGGATCTTGGCGCGCCGTTATCAATGGATTTTCCCCAAAGCCTACGATCTTCGCACAGCTACCAGCAAAATGCGCAAACGGCGTCTCCAACAACCATCTGCGAAAGCTGGACGTAGAAACTTGCGTTTTTTGCGGCGTCAGCATGAAGAGCAGCAGCACAACAACCCAAGTTCCTGATCCTTTCAAACCAATTTCACCACACGACTCGTCTCAATCGTTTTCAACGGCTGATTTCATTCAATGTGTTTTCACTGAATCCTTAAAACCGCAGGTCAAATCACCCCATCTCCACATAATGGACACATATTCCTCAATGTGATACACCCGTGTAGCTTGTAAATCCGGAAAATAGTTCACGGAGGAATCATGTCTGCTGCAGCAAAGCAACACTCAAAACATCACGGTCATCGTGAAGAATGGTCGGGCCAATTCGGATTTATCATGTCCGCAATCGGTTCAGCAATCGGTCTTGGCAATATTTGGCGCTTCCCAGGTGTGGCTTACACCAATGGTGGAGGCGCATTTCTCGTTCCGTACATCGTAGCGCTTCTCACCGCAGGCATTCCGATTCTCCTCCTCGACTACGCCCTCGGCCACCGCTATCACGGATCGTCACCTACCGTATTCCGACGTCTCGGCAAGGCTTGGGAATCGGTAGGTTGGTTCCACGTGATGATTTGCGTGGTAATCACGTCGTATTACGCCGTCATTCTCGCCTGGGCAGTGCGTTACGTTATGTTCTCCACCAACCTCGCATGGGCCGACGACACCACCTCCTTCTTCCTCAAAGACTTCCTCAAAGTGGGAGAGCCTGGCGTAAATGCCGATATCGTGGTGGGAATCTTCATTCCGCTCGCGCTCGTATGGATCGCCGCGTTCATCGTCATGGCTCTGGGAGTGACGCGCGGAATCGAACGTATCAACCGATTCTTCATTCCCTTCCTCGTAGTAATTTTCGCAGCTCTCGTAATTCGCGCCCTCTTCTTGCAAGGCGCCCTTGACGGACTCAATGCTTTCTTTACGCCGAATTGGTCGGCTTTGTCTGATCCTGGCGTATGGATTGCCGCGTATTCACAAATCTTCTTCTCTCTCTCAGTTGGCTTCGGAATTATGCTCACCTATTCGAGCTATCTCAAAGCCAAATCCAATATCGTGCCAACTGCGCTGGTCACCGGCTTTGCCAATTCTTCGTTCGAGATCCTCGCGGGAATCGGCGTGTTCGCCACTCTAGGTTTCATGGCTGCTCAGCAAGGTGTCCCAGTAAATGAGCTCCAAGGTTTGAGCGGACCAATCCTCTCCTTCGTGACTTTCCCAGCCGTGATCTCTATGATGCCGGGCGGTCCACTGTTTGGAATCGTATTCTTCCTTTCGCTCACAATTGCTGGATTCACCTCGCTCGTTTCCTTGCTACAGGTAACTTCGGCAGCCTTCCAGGAAAAGTTCGGTATCTCTCGGCGCTCCGCAACCATGTGGATCACGGGCGTTTCCGGCGTCGCCTCGGTATTTATCTTCTCTACTACCGATGGGCTCAACGCCCTCGATGTCGTGGATAAATACATCAATGAGCTGGGAATTATCGGCGCAGCTATCGTTGCATGCGTTGTTGTGTCATTCGTGCTTCGTCGTCTGCCTTTGTTGCGTGCGCACCTGAACTACAACTCGATGTTGAAACTTGGACCTTGGTGGTACGCGATGGTTGCAGTGCTCGTGCCAGCTGTGCTGTCGGTGATTTTGGTGGCTACCGTCATTGAGCTCATCAAAGAGCCTTATGGCGGATACCCAGTGTGGTTCAACGCCACGTTTGGCTGGGCAATGATTGTGGGCACTATTGCAGCCTCGGTGATTTTCAGCTTGCTCCGTTGGAAGACGCCGGTGGACGATTTCGATCCGATGACCTTCCATGGCATCGAAGCTGCAGGCGGTTACAACGATTCTCCTGTTGGTGCCACGGCAACCGAAGCTTCGGCGTCGTCGTCAGCCTCTACGAAGCAATAGAACATACAACTCACTTCAAGCAGATAAGGAAAAGACATGGGAACTTCTGCAATCGTCATGATGGTGGTCTCCATCGGCACTGTATGGGGCGGGCTGATTGCCTCCATCGCATACCTCACCACTCATCCAATGGATGACTCTGAGTAAAGCTACAACTATCTGATTCAATCCAAGGTAGTTGAGACCTCCGAGATAATATCGAGTTGAAACCGGTAGACTAAACTCTGCATTACCGTTTCGGCGCTATATTTCTCGGAGGTTTCCTCATGGCTGGTGGTCTCGCCGCTCTTCTCGACGACGTCGCAGCAATTGCGAAACTTGCTGCCGCGAGCGTGGACGACGTCGCTGCTGCCGCAGGTAAAGCCTCAGTCAAAGCGGTGGGAGTTGTGGTTGACGACGCCGCAGTAACCCCGCAGTACGTGCGGGGATTGTCGCCCAAACGCGAACTTCCAATCATTTGGCGTATCTCCCAAGGCTCGATCCTCAATAAGTTGATCATCATCTGCCTCGCACTGGCTATGAATCAGTGGACTCCGTGGCTACTCACCCCACTGCTCATGCTCGGCGGCACCTACCTTTGTTTCGAGGGCACCGAGAAAGTTATTGAGCACTTCACATCACGCGGAAACCATGAGGAAAAACCTGCCGTCGACCAGGGTAAAGACGCCGAAAAAACGGTGATTCGCGGCGCAGTGCGCACCGATTTCATTCTCTCTGCTGAGATTATTGTGATTGCGCTCAACGAGGTCAAAGACAAATCTTTCGGGCTAATCCTCGGCGCGCTCATCATCACCGCTTTTGTGATCACCGCTGGCGTCTACGGCGCAGTAGCCGTGCTTGTGAAGATGGACGACGTTGGCATCAGCCTCATGACACGAAAACGCACCACCACCGTCGGGAAACGCATCGGCGCTGGTCTTGTGCGTGCGATGCCCAAAGTCATGGAGTTCATTTCGGTAGTGGGTACGCTGGCGATGATGTGGGTGGGTGGTCACCTTTTCATTCAAGGTCTCGCCGATCTGGGGTGGTCGCCAATTTACGACGCCGTACACAACGTTTCGCACGCACTGAGCGGCATCGCCGGTATCGGCGGCTTTTTGGCATGGACCACCAACACAGTTCTCTCGATGCTCTTTGGTTTCCTGTGGGGATCAGTGTTTGCGATGCCAATTATGGCACTTCACCAGCGGAAATCGAACGCAGCAAACTAAACAAGGCATAGCGATCTGAAGCCAGTGCGGCAAAATGGCACAGAAGCACAGCACTCTAGCTAGTGGTAGTGATCTTGTGTCCACGATCAAACGATAAAGCGCAACAGCGTTGCTTTACTTCCACCACGTTTCCCAAGGCGTCACTGGCATTGTGCGCTTGTGGCGGGTGCGTAAAAACATCGTTTCGATCTTTTGAGCAGCGGATTCGTTAACGTCTTGCCCTTCAAGATAGTCGTCAATATCTGCGTAGCGAAGGCCGAGCTCATCCTCATCGGCTCGACCCGGATTTTTGTCGAGCAAATCGGCAGTGGGAACTTTCATCGCGACTGATTCCTCTCCGCCGAGATACGAAACTAGCGATCTTACCTGCCGTTTGTTCAAACCAGAGAGGGGGGTGAGATCTGCACCGCCGTCGCCATACTTCGTATAAAAACCCGTTACAGCCTCCGCCGCATGATCAGTGCCAATAACCAAGAGGTGCTCATCGCCAGCAATCGCATATTGCGCCACCATTCGAAGGCGCGCTTTGGTATTTCCCTTGGTGAAATCACTCATTTGCATGGCCACGGAGCGATCGTATTCCTGTTCAAAGGCATCAACTGCGTCACCAATATTGAAGGTGACCACTCGATCAGGCTGAATGAAACGCAAAGCTGCCTGAGCGTCGTCTTCGTCTACTTGAATCCGATACGGAAGACGGACAGCCACAAACGTAGCCTCGTGCCCTTGTTCGCGTAAGCGTTCCACAGCGAGCTGGGCAAGACGCCCACCAAGGCTCGAATCGACTCCCCCAGAAATGCCCAGTACAAATCCCTTTGTTTTCGTAGCCAGGCAGTAATTGACGAGGAAATCCACACGTTTTTCCACTTCAGAGGCAGGATCGATGCTTGGCTGCACGCCAAGCTCGGCAATAATTTCTCGCTGTAGTTCTCGCATAGTATGTAGCCTACTCTGAGAGCTTAGTTACGGAAAATAGAAGACATAGCTACCACCAGCGGTTTTAAGTAATTATGTTCACAGCATATTCATCAATTGTCCATAGACGACTTATTGAGAATGTGCGAGACTGAGAGAGTTATCGAAAATTAGGGAATTTAAGAGTTTCTCCCGTATAACGAGGTACCCCCAAGGCGCATCATAATATTGTTTTGGAATATCTCCCCATACGTAATGATTTAACTTTTAACTACTTTGGGGGTAATATGCGTTCCCGACTTCAACTATCCACAGCTACGCTTGCTGCGGCTTTATTATTTATTTCTGGTCAAGCCGCGGTGGCGACCAACGCCTCGGCAGCTCCTTCCACAGTAAAACAACAGACGGTCGCGACTGCACCACAAAGTGTGGAACCACCTAGTCCCACACCACCCTCACTTAAAGAGCTGGGCGGGATTGAGAACCTCGCCCATGACTCTGTCAAGGTGATGGTTATCCTCAAGCAACAACCAAGCACACCGTCGTCTACCGCTGAGAAAAACAATCTCAATACCCAAAACACTATGCTCAGCGACTGGCAAAGCAAATATGGCATCACCGTTGATCGCCAGTTTGGGTACTTGGTCAACGGATTCTCGGCAACGATGCCTTCTGCCAATATTGCTCGCCTTGCAACCGATTCGCGCGTGGAATCAGTCAAGATTGAGCGCGTCTACTACCCAACCGAGACTAACGCTCGCGAACTGGAAGGCGCATCGGCAGCTTTCACTGCCGCTGGCGTGGATGGTACCGGTATGGTTGTGTCAGTTATCGACACGGGAATCGACACCAAACATCAAGATATTCGTCTTGACGACGGCAAATGCGCCGCCTCAAAAATCCAAACTTACGACACCTCAAAGGGTTTTACCTGCAAAGTTCCAGCAGGTTATAACTACGCTGACGAGAACTACACGATCATAGACACCACTGGCTCAGAGCACGGGCAGCACGTAGCTGGAATCATTGGTGCCAACGGCGGAGTTGGCGATGCTCCAGCTCCTCCAGGACGTCTCGACGGTATTGCACCAAATGCGCAGCTACTCGCCATGAAAGTCTTTTCTAATCGCGGTGGCGGAGCAAGTGATTCGGATATTATTGCCGCCATCGAAGATTCGGTGAAGCTCAAGGCAGATGTCATTAATATGTCGCTCGGCGTACCCAACGGGGCAAATAACACCTCTGACGGAACATTCCGCGCTATCGCCGCAGCTCGTAATGCTGGCGTAATTACGCTGGTAGCTGCTGGAAACGAAGGTCTCAACTTCTCTCCAACTGGGCAAACAGACGATAAAATCGGCTACTACGACGACGCAACAGCGGGAACGCCGGCAGTGTTTACCGATGCTTTCGCCGTCGGATCAATCGACAACGCCCCAGTTGTTACCTACACCGGCTACTGGAACGACGGCACTGATAAATCGCTATCTTACGTGCAGGCAACGGGCACGCCAGACGGCGCTAACCACGAGCTAGTTAATGTGAACCTTGGGCGTACCGAAGACTACACCACCCTCGGAATCACTGATCTCACTGGCAAATACGCGCTCGTTGAGCGTGGCACCACGACTTTTGCAGAGAAGTATCAAGCTGCAATCGATCACAAGGCAGCTGGCATTGTTATCTTTAACTCGGCAACGTACGGCGAGGATTTCGTGGCGATGTCCGGCATTGAATCGTTCACAATTCCAGGCACCTCGATTCATCGTGCCGATGCCTTATCAATCCGTACAGCTCTCCAAGCTGGCAAGACAGTCAATATTCGATTCACTTCGGAGTCCACCAAGAGCATTCCGACCACGCTTCAACCGTCGTCGTTCAGCTCATGGGGGCCGACGCCAAATTTGGACTTCGCACCACAGATTTCCGGCATCGGTGGCGGTGTGAACTCCACCCTCAATGGCAACCGTTATGGTTATAAATCTGGCACGTCGATGGCTACCCCAAATGTGGCTGGCACTTCGGCGCTCCTCCTCCAGAACTTCGCTCAGCGATTCCCTTCGCTCACCGGCACCGCGAAGGTAGATAACGTCAAAGTTGCGCTCATGAATACTGCGCAAATCCCGGTTGATGCACAACAAAAGCCATTCGCACCACGCCAAGTTGGTGCAGGTCTTGCGCGTATTGACCTCGCGTTGAAGAACAACGTGTTCGCCACTGTAAACGGTTTGCCATACGTGTCGCTCCACGAAGTTAATTCATCGCGTACCTTTACCGTTACACTCAGCAATCAGGGAAGTAACGCTGTTTCGTACTCACTACCAGCACAAAAAGTGCTCAATGAGACGAACGCAGCGCAGCAGTACACAGTAACCACGCTCTCGTCTGAAACCTTGACGCCGAGCGCACAAACTGTAACCGTACAACCAGGCTCCACAGCGAGCGTAACCTTCACGTTGGCCCCAAATACTGGTTCGTCGCACTTCATTGAAGGCTGGGCACAATTTAAGTCTACGACGGCTGACGCGCCAGATATCGCAGTTCCATATCTCGGTTTCGTTGGAAACTGGAACGCAGAAAATATTATCGACGACGGTTCCAAACTCGGCTACGAGAGCTTCCTCGGGCTCCAGTACCAGGGAAGCTATGTACCGGTCGCGGCGTCGTCGCGCTCCTATGAGTACTGGCTTTCCCCGAACGGCGACGGAAACTTCGACTACGTCACTCCGGTTCTATTCTTGCTACGAAATGCAACGGAAGCACGCTACGAAATCTGGGATTCATCCAAATCTCAATTCATCACCACGGTAGGTGAAGAAGTTTCTTTGCGACGTCAGATATTGAGTCAAGTGACGCGTCTGGGCACGTCTTCTCGTTACGCTGCCGCCTCAGGTAACTTCGATGGAAATACTTGGGATCCGCAGGCAGTAGCTTACAAGAATCTTCCAGACGGTCGCTACACTTACCGTGTTAAAGCGAGAGTTGGTACAAATTTCGATTGGCAAAACAAAGATTTCTCGTTCGGCATCGATACCACTCAGCCCACCATTTCCTTTGGCTCTGTTGTTAACGGACAAGTGAGTGTGACAGTTGGCGATACTGGTTCTGGCATTTTGCAGGCACCAACTGCAAAGTCGTCCAATGGCGCTAGCTTGACAGTGACACCAACCGGCACGAATACCTATTCGATTTCCCTACCGACTGACGGTTCAACACAAATTTTCGCCTATGCTTATGATCGAGCCCTCAACTCGACTGTGAGCTCGAAACTTATATCCGGCGCATCGGTGCTGGTGGCAAGTGCCGATTTGCTTACATCGTCGGTCATCGGACCTTCAAATCCGTTGGTGCACGACGGCAGCGTTGAGATTCGCGGTGTTGTGAATGACGATATTTCCAAGGTCATGGTCAATGACCAAGAAGTGACGCCGAAAAATGGCACCTTCTCAGTGATGGTCCCACTATCGGAAGGCGTGAATGAGCTGTCGGTGCGCGCATACGTCGGTGATGCCCAAGCTGGCGACGCGATTAATTTGGCGCCAATCTACGATTCTTCGGCACCGAAGGTTGAGTTCGATTCGAAATCCCTTACCTCCGATGGCAAGCTTCTGATTGCCGACGACGGTTCGGCAACGCTCACAGGTACCGTCACTGATTCACGTAACGGCGCAAAGTTGTCGCTGAACATCAACGGTCAAAACGTAACAGTTGCCGACGACGGAACCTTTAGCTTCACGATCAAGGACGCTACCTCGCTCAATTCCTTGGCGATCAGCGCTTCCGATCAAGCGAACAACACACTTGCTACGCTGGCAGTGCCAACTGTGAGCCCAACAGCCACATTCGTGGAGCCAACAGTCACAAATGCTAGCTGTAACGGGCTTATAACCTGCTTGGTTCCTCCTGTATCGTCAGATACCACTACTCAAGGATTCACGGTTCGTGGCACACTTGGCGATGCTAAGAGCATCAGCTTCCAACCAGGAGATCGCGCTATCAGCAGCGGAGCCTATACATCGAACACTCCGATCAACGTAACCACTGCTGCTGATGGAACATTCACTGTCAAATTGAATTTAATCACTGGTTTTAACGATTTCCGAGTGAAGGTTTACGATTCCACCGGCGCTGTACACAGCGATTTTGCGTCGTCGTTCCTATTCGACGTAACGCCGCCAAGCGTGAAATTCTCTGATCCTAAGCTTTACCACGGCACCTTGATTACGAATCAAGATTCGGTAGTCATGCGCGGATCAGCGTCCGATGATGGTTGGGGCTACAAGCTGCTGCTTAACGATATTTCCGCCAAGGAAGTATTTGAGTACGGCGGAATCGGACCTGCATCGAACCAGCGTACCTTTGATCAGACCTTGCCGGTACAGCAAGGCGATCAACTTCTTGTTGCTTTCGCAGATCAGATGGGCAATGCTCTGTCGGGACTCATTCCAGTAGTGGTGGATAAAACTGCACCGGGTTTGAGCTTGACCGGCTTGACCGCAGGATCACAAATCAATAAGGATACGCCGGTGACGGCAACCGTCAACGACCCATATTTGGCCAATATCAAGGTTTACCTTGATGGAGCACAAATCGGAACACAATCCACTCAGTTCTCACAAACCACCAATCCTGTTGAATCAATTTTGGTACAAGGAAGTAGTGCGCCAGTAAATACCGCCGCGACTTCAACCGAGACCACTCTTCAACAGGCAGTGGTAGCGTCAGCACAAACGGCCGGCTACCACAAGATAACGGTGACGGGAACCGACGTCGCGGGCAATACTGTTTCGCAGGACTTCCCTTACGCCGTCAACCTCGGCTATACCTTGCTCGGGCCTGATACGCTGACGATGGATATCACCACTGATCAGCTCGCCGATCAAGCTAAGCTCTACGCCACAATTGCGTCGAACTACAAGGCCTCGTTGACGACGGACACCTCAGGTATCGATCCAAATGCTAAGGTTACGGCGACATCACTCTCGTCGCTCACGAACGGAACACAAACCGTCGTCATCACGACGACGAACCAGTTCGGAGTGCAAACGACGAAGTCGATCACCTTGACTTTGAATGCAACCACTCCGCCGCTTCCACCCACCACACTTTCGCTGTTGTGGATGGAGCGCACCTACGATATGGCTGTGGGCGTCTCACCATCGCCAAGTACTGATCAGCTTGAATACCGGTTCCTCTCTTACAACCTGTCCACCAACAAATGGACGGTGTTCCAAGACTGGAGCACGGCAAACTGGGCAGGATGGACCGCCGATAGCGGTACGTATTGGTTACATGTTGAGGCACGACACAAGGTGACCAAGGCGAGCGTAAGCGATAAGACGATTGCCTTCGCTTATCCAAAGCTCAAAGGTGATTTGTCCGGCACAACGTTCTCGCTGTTATGGATTCAACGTGAAGAGGATATGGCCGTTGGTGCTGCTCCATCAGTTAGCACCGATCAGATTGAGTACAAGTTCTTGAGCTACAACACTCAAACAGGCACTTGGAAAGTTCTACAAGATTGGAATGTCAGCAACTGGGCAAGCTGGAGAGCAGCAAGCGGTTCCTACTGGCTCCGAGTTGAAGCGCGAAATAAGGTGACGAAAGCCTATATTGGCGACAAAACCATCGCGTTTGCATATCCACACTTGTTGGACATCAGTGGCACCTACGTTGCTACACAAAGCGGCTATACACTCACCGGAGTGTCGTCATACAACCCGAAGGCTACCTTCAAGACTTCCATATATGACCACAGCACAGGACAATGGATCTCATCGTCCACGGTTCAGTGGCAAAAATGGTACTTGAAACCAGGAAACTACACCGTTCGTTTCGACGTATTCACCTCCGGCGGGGAACTCATCGAACAGCGCTACTACGGTTTCACGGTATAAAACCCAATCAGCGGGTGTGCACTGCTAAAACTGCACAGCTAATTGTGCGGTAACAACTAGAAGGTTCGGGTGGGAATGATATCATTCCCACCCGAACCTATGTGTATCCCAATGAAAATCCAGTGCCTTAACACGATTCCATATCGTGTAAGCCTTATTTAACTCACGTTATGCCGACTTCTTATCCTTCAGTTTCGAATATTTGAGTCGATAAACCGCATTCATCAAGATTCGATCAAAGAAAGCAATCGGCTTTGCCGCAAAGCTGCGAGCCATCGTTGCCGCGAGCGCATTCTTGTGTACAACCATGCGCACAGCCTCAGCGTCAGAAGCATCTTTGCCGAGGTAGTAAACAGTTCCTGCCCCAAATACCGCATTGGCGAACGGGGTGTCAGTCATACGCAATCCAACGAGCTGCGCGAAATCATCCAAGTACGGCACGAGCTTGTCTTTGAAGTTGAGAGCAACCGGATCCTCATCGGCGTAGATCACCTCAACGTCGTCGCGCTTGGCGAAAATATGCGCAGCTTCTGCTGGAATACCCGAATCGTTACGCTTCCACATCTTTGGAACAAGCGTTTCGTCAGGAACTAACGATGTGCGCTTGGCAAACTCCGCCCGGCAAAACTCTTCCACGTCCAGCGCAAGCTGTAGAGCTTCGTCTGCACTGCGGCCAAATACGATCATTCCATGCGCTTTCATCAAAATCGCATGAGCTCCCGTATTGCGAAGCACTTCCATAATGGCGTTATGAAGTTTCTTCTGCCCAGGAAGACCATAGTTAGCAATCGGCAATGAGTCGCTACCAATCTTCTGTGCCAAGTCGGCAGGAAGTGGGTACGGCTTATTACCCAACGACATCGCCGAAGCATAGGGCTGATGAGTGTGAATAATAAACTGAGCATCTGGACGCTCGGAATAGATCAGAGCGTGAAGTGAGCGTTCGGTGGTTGGTTTGAGATCGCCGTCGTAACTACCGTCCAAACGCACCTTAATCATTTCCTCTGGAACAAGATCCGTGTAATTACGCCCAGACGGGGTGCAGTAAAACGTTCCCCCGTCAATACGCTGCGACAAGTTGCCCCACGTACGCGCCACTAGCCGCTTTTCAAGCAGCTTCTGCGAGGTAGCGATGATATTGTTTTGGATATCGTAGCTCATGGCAGAACCTCAACATGCGCAAAGACCCGATCAAAACGACGCAGAGCTTCGTCAATCATCTCTTCGGTGTATGCCGCTGAGGTGTACAAACGCGACCCAGCGAGCGTCACCAATCCTTCGGCCATGTATGCAGCACCCATGTGCTCCATTTCCTTCTTGCGCTTTCCAGTTTCTTTCAAAACGTTTGGAATCGTCCATGGCTTCTTCCAGTTGATCGCGAAATGCATCGTTCCAACCGTTTCGAGGTGGCACACCGATTCTTGGTTGAAAGCAACAAATGGCAGGTTGTGCTTGCGAATCAATTCTTGCAAACCAAGCGTGAGACGATCACCCATTGCTGCGGCCTTTTGGCAAGCACCTGTCTCTGCGATTTCTTTCAAAGTGTAGTAGCCAGCGAGCGAAGACAGCGGCGTAGCAGCCATCGTTCCACCAATGAGTGCTTTCTTGACCTTGTCGCCAGTTTGGATACCGGCAGCTAGGTACTTCATGTACTCCTTCTTGCCGCCAAGGCCGCCGGCACCTGGATATCCACCTGCGATGACCTTTCCAAATACGGTCAGGTCTGGCTCAACTCCGAAGTACCCTTGTGCGCCATGCTCGGAAATACGGAATGCAGTAACCACTTCGTCGAAAATCAACAAAGCGCCGTAACGGTGAGCGAGTTCCTGCGCGCCGAGCAAGAATTCTTTGTCGATTGGGCGAGTTCCTGATTCCGGTCCGATTGGTTCGATGAGCACGGCTGCTGTGCCACCACGGAACTTCTTCGCCTTAAGCTTGCGCTCCAAATCTTCAAGTGAGCCTGGGAAGAATTCGTCAGTGTAACGGAAGTAGGTGAGCGGGACGCCGTGTGCCTGGGTGAACTTCGAACCTGGGATACGAATACCGTAGGCAAGGGAGTCTGACCAGCCATGGTATGCGCCACCCATCTTTAGAACGTGCTTGTTTCCAGTGGCTAGGCGGGCTACACGGATCGCGGCCATATCAGCTTCGGTGCCTGATCCGAGCATACGGAACATATCCACATTTGGGATGAGCTCGCAGATAAGGCCAGCCAGTTTGGCTTCGTACTCGTGGAACAGACCTGTTGATGGGCCACAGGTGTTGAGAAGGTCAATCACCTTCGTGCGAATACTTTCCGGATTGGATCCCAACACTGTTGGACCACCTGCTTGCAGGAAGTCGAAGTACTCGTTTCCGTCCACGTCGCGCAAGATTGCACCAGAGGCTTTATCGAAAGCGAGTGGGAATGGGTGGTTGAAAGCCAAGTTGTGCTGTACTCCGCCAGGAATGACTTCGCGGGCAGCATCAATCATTTCTTTGCTCTTTTTGCATTTCTTTCCGAAATACTCTTCTTCATAGTTCTTTAATGCTGATGGGCTGATCGAATAAATCGGCTGCTGAATCAGGTTGTCGAGTTGCTGTACGATACTGCGCACGCTTGGTTCGTTCATCGACATTGGTGACTCCTCATCGAGTTGTTTGGGTAACTTCCTCTTTTATGTTACCGCGAACACAGTTTTAACGATACTCTAAATCCTAGATAGATTTTGGAAAATATCTATCACTTAACAAAGATGTTGAGGAGCACTATGTACATACTTTCTTATGATATTGGCACGAGTGGAGTAAAAACTTGCCTTTACCTGCTCGAAGACCAAAGTCTCACCACAGTAGGAAGTTCTCTACGCGAATACGATCTTCATATCTATCCCGACGGCGGTGCCGAACAAGATCCTGAGCAGTGGTGGGAAGCGCTGTGCGAGTCCACCCAAGAGCTTCGAAAAACCTACCCAGATCAACTCGATCAAGTAGAAGGAATCAGCTTCTGCTCCCAAATGCAATCGGTGGTTTTGGTAGACGAAGACGGAAACGCCCTGCGCCCATCAATGAGCTATATGGATCAGCGTGCCGAGAAGCAGCGCCGAGAAGGTATTGCTCATGGTGTTCAGATTGCCGGCCTCAATGCCCGCAAACTCCTCGTTAGCCTGCGGCACACTGGCGCAGTGTCCGCCTCGGTTAAAGATCCTGTTTGGAAGTACCACTGGGTGCGCGACAATGAGCCAGAAATATTTGCCAAAGTTCACCGCTGGGTTGACGTCAAAGAATACCTTATTGGACGCATGACCGGGCGTTTCATTATGAGCGAGGACTCTGCGTTCGCTGCTCTGCTCCTCGATGTCCACGCCAAAACCCCACAGTGGTCCAAACCAGTTTGCAAGCTGTTCAACGTAAACATGGATCACTTGCCTGAAATCGTGGCTTCCACCACCGTCGTCGGCCCCTTGCGCGCGAAACAAGCGGAAGAACTTGGCCTGCGCGAAGGCGTCAAAGTGATCGCGGGCGGCGGCGATTCCTCGCTGATTCCAGTTGGTGCTGGTGCCGCGAACTTGAACGACACCCATATCTACTGGGGAACTTCCGGATGGGTGGGCACTGTGACCAACAAACAGAAGGTGGATCTCAGTGCAATGATCGCATCAGTGACCGGAGCTCAGCACGGTTATTACAACTATTTCGCGGAACTGGAAACCGCCGGAAAGTGTTTCCAATGGGTCCGCGATCATCTAGCCTTGGACGAAATTAATATCTATCTGGAGAAAAAGGACATCACCTCCGATCCAGAAGCTCAAAACACCTCACTATACGAGTACATGTCCAAGGTGATTGAAACTTCACCACCGGGAAGTAACGGAGTAATTTTCACGCCATGGCTGCACGGGAATCGCTGCCCATTTGAGGATCCAAATGCGCGCGGCATGTTCTTCAACCTCGGCATTGAAACCGGCAAGCGTGACATGATCCGCGCGGTTATTGAAGGCGTGTGTTACCACTTGCGTTGGTTCGTCGAAACACAGGAAAAGAAGGTGAAGACGTCGAAGGCGGTTCGTTTCGTTGGAGGCGGAGCTTTATCGCCAACAACCTGTCAGATCTTGGCGGACGTGCTTGGGCGAACCGTCGAAATCGTTGACGATCCTCAAAACGTGGGCTCGGTCGGTGCTGCAATCGTTACCGCGTGCGGTCTTGGCGCTTACAACAGTGTGAACGCAGCTGCACAGCTCATTAAACCCACCCATCGCTACACTCCCAATCCTGATAACCGCGCTGTGTACGATCACAATTTCGCAGCTTTTATCTCACTTTACAAAAACAACAAAAAGACGTTCGCAATGCTCAATGGAGGCAAAAAATGAACTCGACTGGCAAACAGGCCGTACTCTTCACACTACTATCTCTCACCGCGGGTGCTGTTGAAGCAATCAGCTACGCAATATTCATCGAATTCACCCCGATGAGCGCTGGTTGGGCGCAAGCTCTTTCCCTGATTTTATCCGTGGTGTACAACTTCACCATCAACCGTAAATTTACCTTTAAGTCTGCAAACAACATTCCCATCGCGATGTTGAAAGTAGCCGCGTTCTACGCAGTGTTCATTCCAGCTTCGGCATGGTGGGTTGAAGCACTGACGAATGCAGGCTGGCACGAGTACTTGGTCAAGGTAATCACGATGCTCATTAACTTTGTTGGCGAATTTACCTGGTGGAAGTACGTTGTATTCCGCAATTCGGAGGGTTCAGCCGTAAAGAACAACAATGCTCAAGCCCCAATCGAGAGCAACGACGATCTCGGTTCTGCGAAGTAAAGCTTAGTTAGGCATCGCTAGCAATGCGGTGGCGGGTGAAGCAAAGACGCTTCACCCGCCACCTTGTTTAGCTCATGTATTAGTGGTTATGTGCCTACTTGTAGCCATTGACCGCTTTTGGTATTGAGCATGTGCATTGATCCGTCTAGCACTAAGACAGCGCTAGACGGATCAACATTAGGCACTACTTCTTAGGCTTGATCACAACACCGCCAATAACAAGCGCTGCACCAAGTACGATCAACACAATTCCTGCATAGAGAGCAATTGTGCCAACCAAATACCAGCCGTAAGCATTGAGCAACATTCCACGTAGCGAGTTTCCATTCAAGAAAGTGTTGGTACGAAGATCGCTGAGCTTAGCAATCTTCTGTGCTGTTTCATTGGTGGTCGCTTTATTAGCAATTTCCTTTGCTACAGCAGCATCGAGGGCTTTATCGTCAAGAGCAGGGTTCGCAGCCTTGAGTTCTTTACCAAGCTTTGCTTTTTCTTCATTGACTACTTCGCCAATTCCTTCAAATGTGGCTTTGTCGTCTGGAATCTTGGCTGCTTTTGCAGCGGCCGTCATGTGTGCAGCGATGTAATGATCGGAAAAGGCGCGTGCTTGTGGGCCGGTAGTCATCATTTCACCAGCAAAAGGATAGAGGGCATCGGCGTCTTCCTGCGCAATGCGCCCACCTTTAACTTGCCCATCAAGAGCATCTTTTTGTGGCATCTCAATTTTCTGTGCACCGAGCTGGTCGGCCACGAAAGAGTGTGCAAATTTTCCGCCAAATGCAGCACCTGATCCAATCAAAATCAGGGCAATTCCAACGATCGTGGCGAGTGTTTTGTAGATTTTTGCCGTCATAGCTATTCCTAACCGAGTGTTAATTTTCTGATGTGGTTGTGAACAAATCGCATCGAGAACAGTCCTCTTAAATCTCTCTGCATCATCTTGTGTGACCAGCCCGAGACTCCCCGATTGCTACGTTGCAAATGTTCCACACACCACCCAAAGTAGTTGAAACATAAACTTTGTACTTTTTACACTATTGATCTACAACTTCAACAGCCAACCTCAGAGGGGTTTTTATCTTCATGATACCTTCTCTTAATAAGATAAAACCCCAGCTAAAAATCACGGATGCAAAAATATCGACACTAACACAAGAATATTCTGGGACTTTGGTCGAGGTTATAAACCGCTATAAAAACCCCAAATTCAACAAGCATCGTGAAGAACTTTCCCTAACACATGCGATTTTTTGAACATCGAACTCATATAAGGCGATGGATAAGAGATCGCCTAAGTTCGGGAAAGTAGTTTAAGTTTGGGAAAATGGCTATAACCCCACCTGCAATGCAGGGATTCCTTAACCTGTGGTGCTCAAGGGGGGAGTTGAACCCCCACGCCCTTGCGGGCACACGGACCTGAACCGTGCGCGTCTGCCTATTCCGCCACTTGAGCTTGTACCGACCGATTTGCCACTATCTGCTTGCAATCCGCAGCACGTCTCGCCGTCCCGGTCAAACAAGATCGAACGAGACCAAGCTAGATCAAGCTAAACAAATCAATATAGCAACGATCAGCTTACACTCCTACCAATGCTATGTCCAAGCAGACAAAGCGAACCTACAAGGTGATTCTCCACACCAGAATGCACGCCAAGCGGGGAATTAGATACCACAACAGCCAAAAACAAAGTAACCTTTGAGTGACTATGCTTTTATGTATCGCAATTTTCTTGCTACACCAAAGCGCAAAAATAGATTGGAGCTACGGATGGGTGCTTTCGACAAGATCGAACGCAGCGTCGAGAACGCAGTAGATAATATGTTTTCACGCGCCTTTCACTCAGACCTCAAGCCAGTTGAACTCGCTTCGGGCATCAAAAAGTCAATGGACGATCGCGCCGCGTCAATCACTCGCGACCGCACCGTCGTGCCGAATGACTTCCTCATAAGCCTCTCATCAAGCGATTTTTCGAAAATCGCTGAATGGGGCGAAGATGAACTCATCAGTGAACTCATTGACGTCGCCAAGCAACACGCCCAAGAACAGCGCTACACCTTCCTTGGCCCAATCACCATTCGTTTTAGCAAAGATCCAAATCTCACCCGCGGGAAGATCTCCGTTCGTGGCACATCAAAGCGTGGCGCGGTAGCCCCAGCCACCACCTCAGACGCTTCAGCACAAAACCCAATTCTGGAAATTGGTGCCGATAGATACGTGCTGACCGGCGCAGTAACCACTATCGGGCGCGGATCGAGCTGCGATATCACTGTGGACGACTCCGGTGTCTCACGCAAACATCTTGAAATCCGCATAACGCCTGGCGGTGTAATCGCCAAAGACCTCGACACCACAAATGGCTCTTTCGTCGAAGGCCACCGAATCAGCGCCGCCACTTTGCTCGACGGCAACACAATCACTATCGGGCGCACAAAAATAATGTTCTGGACCTCGCCGGAGGTTCAATGAGCACGTTATTTATCACGCTTTTGCGTTTCGGTTTCCTTCTCCTTCTGTGGCTTTTCATCCTATTTATGCTCATTACGATACGTAATGACGTATTTGGAACCACGGTGACGGATCGTCGTCAGAAGAAAAAGAACAACCAACGCGCGCAAGCGTCGTCGGCTACTCAGGGTAAGGGCACAACCCCTCCCAAAGACGCCGCAGCCCCCCAGCTCAAACTGGTCGTCACGCAAGGTCCGCTCGCCGGAACTGCGCTTCCACTCGGCACACAAACGCTTCTCATCGGTAGGTCGCCCGACTCCGCTCTTGTGCTCGACGACGGTTACGCCTCGTCGCGCCACGCTCGCGTATATTACGACGCCGGGTACTACTACGTCGAGGACCTCAACTCCACAAACGGAACGTGGGTTGGCCAAGAACGCATTCACCAGCCGATCCCCTTGAATATCGGCACACCAATCACGATCGGCAAAACTGTGATGGAGCTTCGCTCATGACGATTCAGCTGCGCTATAGCGCCTTCTCCGATACCGGTTTGGTTCGTAAAAACAATCAAGATTCTGGTTACGCATCACCAAATTTGCTGGTGCTTGCCGATGGAATGGGCGGAGCGGCTGCCGGCGACGTGGCATCTTCCGTTACGGTAGCGCACTTGGCTCAGATCGACGACGTTCACCCCATTGACGATCTGCTACCAACCTTGCGTCGCGCCCTCGCTGGGGCACATGACGAACTCATTCAGCGCGCAACCGAGGATCCACAACTTGCTGGCCTTGGCACTACTTGCATCAGCTTGCTGCGCTCAAACAACAAGCTCGCGATGGTGCACATTGGCGATTCGCGCGCCTATCTTTTGCGTGACGGCGTCCTCACGCAGGTCACGCGCGATCACACCTTGGTTCAATACCTTGTCGATCATGGGGAAATCACTCCTGAACAGGCAGAAAACCATCCAAAGCGCAATGTTATTATGCGTGCTTTGGGTGATAACCCAGGCGATCTCGAATTCGACGAATCAGTGCGCGAAGCTGTGCCAGGAGATCGGTGGCTGTTATGCTCGGACGGCCTTTTCGGCGTCGTGTCTAAGGAAACGATTACACAGACCTTGATCGAATGTGCGAACATCGACGAATGTGGCCAGCAGCTTGTGGAACTTGCCCTGGCAGGTGGAGCGCCTGATAACGTCACGGTTGTGCTCGCTGACGTTTATGCCACTGCCGACGTCGAAGATCTGCGTGAGTGCGATCGCGGGGCGATCGTCGTGGGTGCGGCTGCTAACAAGCCAGCCACTACCAACAAACTAATGACGCATCCCACCCGAGCAGATGGGAAAATGTCAGCAGCCGAGCAAGCTGCACAGCTCATTCCTCCAGCTGAGGATGCAGAAGATCCTATCGAAGAACCGTCTCGACGCCGCACGCCACTGGCGAGACTCGCAGTGGTTATGGGAATCTTCGCGGTTATTGGAATTGCTTTGACGGCCGCATACGCCTGGACTCAAAGCCAATATTACGTGGCGCCCGCTGGCGAAAATATTGGCATCTACAAGGGAATTCCCCAAGATATCGGCCCAATTTCGCTCCATTCGCTTGAAGAGCGCACTGACGTACGAATCAAAGACCTCACTGAAGTGGTGCAACATCGCCTCGAAACTCCGATTACTCGCTCCTCCCTAAGCGAAGCTCGCGAACTCGTTGCCACATTGAGTGAACAGCGTGCTACTACAGAACTCACGCCAATCACTCCAGCAAATCCTTTGAACCCTAACGGAACTTCTCAAGTAACACCGACTCAACCTGGTTTGACCTCGGTGAATCCTTCCGCGCCTAGCACGAACCAACCGGCACCTGGCACGCAAAGTACGGCGCCAGGCACTTCACCGAGCACTTCTGGCACCACTCAAAGTCCTGCGTCGCCCTCCACAGGTGGAACAGGTGGAAAGTGATGAACACTAGATGAGCGTTATTAGCCAACGTCCTGCTAGAACCGGCCGAATCCAAGAGTTTGGCCTACTTGTGCTTGCCTTTTCGCTTGGGCTAATAGCGTGGATTTTGGTGACGATTGGCGTGTCGCCGTCAGCGAATATCCAAGCAATCCCAGACAATTTCGTTTTCGTTGCCGTGCTGCTCGGCGCTGTTGTTTTTGGCGCACACTTCCTCATCAGAAAAACCGCACCGTGGGCTGATCCGGTACTGTTTCCCACCGCCGTCGCCCTCAATGGCCTTGGGCTGGTGATGATTCACCGGATCGACACCACATTGGTGAAAACAAGCGGTAGAACGGAAGTGGGAAGCCAGCTCATTTTGAGCATCGTGGGTGTGGCGCTGATGCTCGGCGCGATTATGATTATTCGCGACCATCGTAAGCTGCGGAAATACACTTATATATCCTTACTTGCTGGAATCACACTCCTCCTTTTACCGATGCTTCCCGTAATCGGAAAACAGATCAATGGTGCGCGACTATGGATTCGCGTGGCAGGATTTTCTTTTCAGCCTGCCGAACTCGCAAAGATCGCGTTCGTTATATTCTTCGCAGGATACCTCATTTCCCAACGCGACAACCTCGCCCTCGCAGGGAAGAAAATTTTTGGAATCCAGCTTCCACAGCTGCGGCACTTCGCCCCGATTTTGGTGGCGTGGGCTGCGAGCCTAGCAATTCTCGCGCTCGAAAAAGACTTCGGAACTGCACTGCTCTTCTTCGGTCTATTCGTGGCTGTACTCTACGTAGCCACTGAACGAGTGTCATGGTTGATTATCGGCGGCATACTGTCAACTGCCGGAATTTATGTGATTGTTCAGCTCATGCCACATATCCAAGCTCGTTTCACAGTGTGGCTGCACGCGCTTGATGGCGAGGTGTACGACCAAGCCTACGGTTCCTACCAACTGGTACAAGGTCTATTCGGCATGGCATCAGGTGGTCTTTTCGGCACTGGCTGGGGCAATGGCTACCCAACCAAATCCTACGCCTCAAACTCCGACTTCATTATTCCCTCTTTTGGCGAAGAACTCGGAATGATTGGCTTGCTTGCCATTCTCGGTCTCTACTTAATCCTCGTGTTCCGCGCCTTTAGCACCGGTATCCATTTACGTGACGGCTTCGGCAAACTCCTTGCTGCCGGCTTCGGTTTCGCCATTGCGCTACAGTGTTTCGTAGTGGTTGGAGGCGTCACGCGCGTTATCCCGCTCACGGGTCTAGCAATGCCGTTCTTGGCGCTCGGCGGTTCCGCTTTGCTCGCCAACTGGATAATTATCGGCGTGCTTATCCGTATGTCCGACGACGCACGGCGTCCCGTCACCCCTGTATCCACCCCACTTTCCGCCATCGACACGGCTAACCTGCGCGAGTTGATTGGCGACGACGCCCTCACCCCGAGCGGCGAATCAAACTCGAGCACCGACTCGCGTTCGGGTGCCACCGACACTGATGCGCCGGCGTCATCCGAAACACGCAACGGCTCCAACGCGCAGATCGACGACGAAGACGACGGAAACTCCCAGCTTACCGAGGTGGTCCGCCTATGAATCCGCCCTTGAGAAAACTTTCAACTGTAGTTGCCCTCATGTTTGTCACGCTTATGCTGGCAGTGACGTATATTCAGTTCTTCGCCGCACCATCGTTGAATGCCGACTCGCGCAATGTTCGCACGCTTTACCGTGAATACGGCACAAACCGAGGGCCGATTGTTGTTGCTGGTCAGCCGATTGCCCAATCCGAGCCAATTGACGATGCCTACCAATTTTTGCGCAAATACCCTGGTGGCGAGTACTACGCCCATATCACTGGCTTCTTCTCGGTGGCGCACAACTCAATGACAGGTATTGAACGCACCGAAAACTCGGTGCTTGGTGGCTCAGATTCTTCACTAGTAGCATCACGAATTCAAGATTTGTTTACTGGTCAGGCACCTCAAGGTGGCGGCGTCGCTTTGACAATCAATCCCGCTGCTCAGAAGGCTGCATTTGACGGATTAGGCAATCGTCGTGGTGGCGTGGTGGCAATTGAGCCTAGCACCGGAAAGATTCTTGCTCTTGTTTCTAAACCGTCGTTCGATCCAAACTTGATCGCGACTCACGACCGTACCCAGGCGAAAAGTGCTTGGTCTGCTCTCAATGAAGCTGATAACAAGCCGCTTCTCAACCGGGCACTCGGTGGCGATCTTTACTCGCCGGGTTCCGTATTTAAGGTTGTTACTGCCGCTGCGATGCTAGAAAACGGCATGACGCCGGATACCATCGTTGATTCGCCAACGACGTGGTCACCTCCTGGCACTTCTGCACAGATTGGCAACGATGAAGGTAAATGTGGTGACGGAAGTGGAAAGAGCCCACTTCGCACCACTTTCGTTGAATCGTGCAATACTACGTTCGCTATTTCCGGCGTCAATCTCGGCGCAGAAAAAATGGTGAAGATGGCGCAGGCCTTTGGCTTCCAGAAAGATCTTTCGATTCCGCTTTTCGTGCGTCCTTCAACTTTCCCGATGCCGAGTGATAAACCCACGTTGGCCATGGATTCTTTCGGTCAACGTGATGTGCTTGCAAGCCCGCTTCAAATGGCAATGATTGCGGCAACTGTTGCAAATCGCGGCGTCGAAATGAAGCCTTATTTAGTTGATCAGGTGCTTTCACCGGACCTTGAGACGATTTCTGAAACAAAGCCAGAAGAGTTTGCGAAGCCAATTTCTCAAGGAACCGCAGCGCATTTACGTTCGATGATGATTGATGTGGTTGAGAAAGGCACCGGAACTTCGGCTCGTCTTTCTGGTGTTCCGGTAGCAGGAAAAACTGGAACTGCCCAAGTTGGTGGCGGCCGCGATGCTCATTCTTGGTTTATTGGCTTCGAGGCCACCGATAATTCTCGAGTAGCAGTGGCTGTTTTTGTGGAAAATGGTGGCTATGGCAACGACGCAGCAGCACCGATTGCACGAAACGTCATCAAGGCGGTGGTAGGCAAATGACCAGTACAAACGCATTTTGTAATGGAATTGCAACCATTCCTAGCTACACTTTTTCGTTTTCAACGAGCAGTATTAACAAAGATAGTTACCTAGACGCATACAGGAGCGCGAAACAATGACGGACATTCCACGCATCCTCGGTGGACGATACGAAGTTGGCGACCTCATCGGTCGCGGTGGCATGGCGCAGGTGCATATTGGATATGACACTCGCTTGTCGCGTACCGTGGCCATCAAGGTGCTACGCGCCGATCTTGCAGCTGACCCAACATTCCTCGCGCGATTCCGCCGCGAGGCACAATCAGCGGCAGCTCTCAACCACCCAGCGATTGTGGCGGTATATGACACCTCTGAAGAGCATGTAACCACCGCTGCTGGCCGCTCACTCGCGCTGCCTTATATCGTGATGGAGTATGTGCGTGGTAGCACCGTTTCGAAGCTACTGTCGAACGGTCAGGCATTGCCGATTGACGAAGCTGTGCAAGTAGTAGCGGGTGTGCTCTCAGCACTCGAATACTCGCATCAAGAAGGCATCATCCACCGCGACATCAAGCCCGGCAATATCATGATGACCCAAGATGGCAAGGTCAAAGTGATGGACTTTGGTATCGCACGTGCAATTGCCGATTCTGCGGCCACCATGACCTCTACTAATTCAGTAGTTGGCACGGCACAATACCTCTCACCTGAGCAAGCCCGCGGCGAAGTGGTAGATACTCGCTCCGATCTGTACTCCACCGGCTGCTTGCTGTACGAACTTTTGACTGGAAAGCCGCCGTTCCAAGGCGATTCCGCTGTAGCCGTGGCATACCAGCACGTATCGGAAATGCCCAAGCCCGCATCGCAAATCGCTCCAGACATTCCTGATGCTATCGACCGTGTTGTGATGAAATCGCTGGCAAAGAAGCGTGAAGATCGCTACCAGAATGCCGCCGAGATGCGCCTTGAGCTGCTACGCGCGGCACGTGGTGGAGCAGTATTGGCGCCCGACGTCGATACCTGGCAAACGCGCGTTGTGCCTACGCCTCCCCGCCCTTCCGACGCAACGACGGTGGCACCGGCGTACGTTCCACCAACAGCAGTAGCAGCTGCTCACACCCAAACTGGTATGACACCAGTGGCTACGGAAAATGAACCAGCTAAAAAGAGCAAGGCATGGATTATCGTTTTGGCGGTCTTCCTCTTTTTGCTCGCAGCTGCAGGCATCACGTATGCGCTGACGCGCGATAATAATACCGAAACTACGCCCACTCCGGCTGTGGTGAAGGTTGATGTACCTGATCTTGCGAATGCAGACCAAGCCGAAGCACGAAAGACGCTTGAAAAAGCTGGTTTGAAGTTCGTTCTTGGCGATCCAGTCAATGACGATAAGATTCCAGTTGGGCGGTTCGTCTCCTCTGATCCTGCTGCCGGCACTTCGGTAGACAAAGATACAAAGGTCACTGTGCATTTTTCGGCAGGTCCAGGATCGGTAACGGTACCTACTTTGAACACTGGAAGCGTTACCGAAGAGCAGGCTCGTGCTGAGCTTGAAAAACTCGGACTGGTAGTTGGAAGTGTGGAAACCACAAATCAAGCTGGCAAAGCCAAGGGCATTGTGGTGGACACCGAACCGAGTGCTGGAAGTAGCGTCGCTAAAGGAACTGCCATCCACCTGTACGTGGCCTCTGGAAAAATTGAGTTGCCAAATTTGGTTGGCAAGACTCAAGAGGACGCTCTCAACACACTCTCGGCACTTCGCCTCAATAGCAGCGTTAAATCAGTAGCAAGCGATTTGCCGAAGAACACGGTAATTAAGCAAGAGCCGCTTGCTGGGCCTATTGACGTGTCAACAACCGTCAAACTTGAGATCTCTGACGGTCCTGCACCAACACCGGCACCGGCTCCAAAGCCGGATCCGAATCCGAACCCTACACCGAATCCAACACCAAATCCGCCAACAAACAACAACGGAAAGTAGTTGACTGGTTAGCGTTATCAGAATTGGTTAGCGTTATCAGAATTGGTTCGGGTTATTTAGAATTTATTTAGAATGACTCGAGCCAATTTTGTAGCATTTTCAGTCCGCTTTGCGTGAGCACCGACTCAGGATGAAACTGCACACCGAACAGCGGTTTCGTGCGGTGTTTGAGCGCCATAATGATGCCGTTTACATGCGCTGTTGTAATGAGCTCGCTTGGGAGGCTCTCAGGCTGCACCGCCAATGAATGATAGCGCGTTACAGTAAGTGGATTGGGCAAGCCATCCATAATCACTGAATCGTGGTGGACTATTTCCGAGGTTTTGCCATGCATAAGCTCAGGAGCATGGGAAACGACGCCGCCAAAAACTTCCGCGAGCGCCTGATGCCCTAGGCACACTCCAAGCATTGAAATCTCGTGTTCGGCACATTTTTCGATGACTGTAGGTGAGAGACCGGCGTCGGCAGGCGCGCCAGGACCAGGCGAGATAAGCACGCCGTCGTACTGCGTAAGCGTTGATAAATCGACGTGGTCGTTTCGAACGACGTCTACAGACGCACCAAGCTGGCACAGATAGTCAACGATCGTATAAACGAACGAATCGTAGTTATCAACAACGAGTATCCGAGCCATTATCCCACCGTGTTGTCGATAATATTTGTGTGCTCCACTACCCATGGAAATCCGTAGGTGAACAAGAATGCCACCACCGCAAAAATAAGCACAAGTGCTTCGATCAGCTTGAGCCAGGTTGGCCCAGGAAGTTTACGCCAAATTGCCGAATACATCTTTTTCCTCGTTATGCTGCTAGCTTGCCAAATGTTTACTGGATAGGTCTGTTTGTTACTTGTCGGGATCCACGAGTTCTTGTGGCATTCCGTCGGAGCGTTTGACCCAATGATCAAACTCGGCATGAACAATCCAGCGTTTGTTGGAGACCATCGGCGGGTGGCAGGTGGTGATTGTCAGCAGACGCCGGGAAGGAGCGGTAGTTGGTATGTTACGTCCGTTTTTGACGGCTTCCCCAGCCACGAAAGGATCGGGCAGGATCACGTGTCCGTCAGTAGGGTCAACAATCTCGTAGCTGATCATCTTGTACACGAGCCAAGCGTCTGGAGTTTCGACGACGATAGGCGTGCCAGTTTCGAGCGTGTCCACATGGAGCATGCGAGCACCGTAGACTTCCCTGTGCACGGCAGTGGAGAAGTTTCCTACTTCGCCAGGTAGAGCCGTTTTCGGATAATGCCCAAATGCGCCGGTGTCGAGTACCTTCTTCGATACGCCTTCTTTTATTGGGGTGGAGTGATCGTATCCAAAAGCGGGGATGTGCATAACCGCGAGCGCAGCACCTTCAGTTTTATCAGGCGAAATAATGGGAGGTTCACCTGTTTGTGGTTGTCCAATTTTTTCCGGAACTTCACCAAAATCTTCGTGAATCTGGCTCACTTCAGATTTGATCGACGCCGTAGCCTCAACGTTCGTCCACCACAGCTGCCAGACAATAAATAATCCAATAACAAGACCTGCGGTAATGAGTAACTCACCGAAAATTCCGAGAAGCCAGCTGAACCAGCCGCCTCGCTTCTTTTTCTGCTTCTCATCGTCCACATCGGCATGCGAAAAGCTTCCCTGATCGGCCTGAGCTGATTTAGGGATAGATTCTTCGTCTATGCTTTGATTTTGTGGATCTGCCAAGAGATCTTCAAGGCGATCTTGCTGAGGTGCCGAGTGTTTGCCCACGTATCCTCTTTCTTCATGCTATTTCTACTTATTATTCTAATCTGCATATGTTCGATAGTGGCAACAGTCCACAGTTATCTGTGATCACTGCGCAAGTTATTTGGAATAGCGTATTTGAAGTGCATATACGGGAAGCAGCGCACTTGGGATTGTTTCAGAATATTCGGAATCTAGCTTATTTCAGGAACATTTTGGGATGAAGGTTTTCGGGATAGATGCAGAAGATATTTCGTTTTCTTGCCCATGTAGAATAGTCTTAGTGTGGAAAACATCATTGTAGATAAGGATTGCTATGCCTGAATCAAAAAAGCGTCGCAAGGTAGTTGAGCGCGAAACTGCGAAGGCACGTTCTGCCAGCAAGAAGGTTGAGAAAATCGATCAGCATTCTCCGCGTTGGTATGCACCACTGATGGTAACTCTCGCCATTCTTGGTCTTCTCGTTGTGGTTACCGCGTATGTGACGAATGGCGGATACCCATTCCCCTTCTTCAGTAACGGCAACTACAACCTTTTTGTGGGAATTGGCTTGATGCTCGTTGGATTCTTGATGACGATGGGGTGGAAGTAACCACATCGCTGTTGCTAGAGATCAACTAGCTCATAGCTTGTTCGTTGCTGCTCATGACGTGATGCTCGTTGATAATCATTGCCTAGCTCATAGCCGTTCATAGTTACGTTTTGCAGGCAATGAAAATTTGAAAATTACGACTCGGTTGTGGGGGAGAGCAGATGCTCTCCCCCACAATTTTTGTCCTTACCCCATTTTTGCTTTTCAGTTTCGGTAACTTCTTGTATTTCTGTTCCTATTTTCTAAATTACATTGATGTAATTATCCACAAGTTACACACAGCTGTGGAGAATTACATTGATGTATTTCCACAGGTTGTGGCAATTTTGTGGGTAAAGTCCACAACAATTCGCTTTGCCATTCTTCACACAAAGTGTGGTGAAATGCGGATAGTGATGAACCTGGTGAACATAAGAGAAACTATGCGACATAAGCGAGAAATTACGAATACGTAAGCGAACGTCGTCATAAACAAACGGTGTTAATACGCCCGCCACAGCAATAAATCGGCGGCAACAATTCGCAGCCAGTACGTATCAACTAGTACCTAACGCGAGGTGCTAAAGGTACTAGCCATCAATACCTCGAACGATACTTTCTGCTGCAAAACAATGCTGTGAAAACGAGCCCGCCGAGCAGGCCGCCCACATGCGACTCCCACGAAATCTGCGGAATCATAAAACTCATCATCAAGTTCACAGCCAGCAGCACCAAAATACTTCGGAAATTCGATGAACCCCGAGCTAGTAGCAACATTGCACCGAACAGTCCAAACACGGCACCTGACGCTCCAACTGCCGCAACTCCCCAGTAGCCAGTGAGCCATGCATAGGAATAAACAGCAAGATTCCCAGATACAGCGCTGACGACGAGCAGTCCAACGTAACGCCAAACACCTAAGGCAGGTTCTAAGGCCATCCCCAGCATCCACAAGGCATACATATTGAATAGCAAATGCGCCACGCCACCATGCAAAAATGCCGAGGTAATGAAGCGATATGGCTGATCAATCGCCAAGGGTGGGAAAAAGAGCAACTCGACTTCTAGCTGAGGAATTACCAGTTCTACCAACGCAATCGCTACACAAATTCCGATAAACACCATCGTCACCGGAATCGACGACGAACGCCACATCCGGCGTCCCTTTTCCCAACCATTATTGCGGTCAGGTGGAAAACTACCTGATGTGGCGTCCGAATAGTACGTCATTGAGTGCGTTACTCCGTTACAGTGATGCTATTGATGACGATGTCGTTCACTGGGCGATCCATCGCACCAGTTGGAGTGGTGGCAATCTTGTCTACCACTGCGCGTGAATCTTCATCCACAACCTTGCCGAAAATGGTGTGCTTGCCATGGAGCCACGTTGTAGGAGCTACAGTGATGAAGAACTGCGAACCGTTCGTTCCACGACCCATGCGGGTGCCAGCATTTGCCATAGCGAGCATATAAGGCTCGTTGAAGTTCACTTCTGGGGAGATTTCGTCGTCAAAGGTGTAGCCTGGTCCACCAGTGCCAGTGCCCAGTGGATCGCCACCTTGGATCATGAAACCGTCGATCACGCGGTGGAAGATAACGCCGTCATAAAGCGGTCGCGATACGCGCTCACCAGTGCCAGGGTCGGCCCATTCGCGCTTGCCGGTGGCAAGTTCGGTGAAGTTTGCAACCGTTTCCGGCGCATATTGTGGGTAGAGTTCAACGGCGATGTCGCCCATATTTGTATGCAATGTTGCTTTCATGGCTCTATTTTCCCATACTCGCAAGGCGAGGCGAGAATTTCGATCACTTTCTGTGGAAAGTCCTTGCTATCAGCTTAATTTATCCACAATTTGCATGGTTTGCTGAAAGAATGGCTATTAAATGTAATGATTGACTGTATAGATCAGTGAATCTTTGACTTTCGATCATTGCTCGATCTAATCATTGGTTCGATCTTTCGACGTGACGTCTCCTCCCGGAGCCGTCCAAGACGCCTGGAGGTGGCACTATGTCGATTATCCATTGCAAGAATAAGAAGAAGGTTAAGGCAGAAGCGCTTGACGTAAAGGAAACAACCCAGGAAGTTGTTTCTGATCTGCTTGACGAAGCAAAGGAAGCTGGCCGCAAGTTCCGCGCATGGGCTGGTCCACGCCTCGAAGATGCAGGAAAGCGTATTGCTCCAGTTGCTCAAGAGACTGCACAACGCGTGAACGAGGTAGCTCACGATGCTGCAACTAAGGCTCGCCCTTATGTGGAAGACGCCGCAGACAAGATTCGTCCATACGTTGAAGATGCGTCGGAGAAAGTTCGCTCGGACTATATCCCGATGATGGTGGGTGCAGCTACTGCTACTCTCGACGACGTAAAGTCGAGTTCCAAAGAGCTGAAGAAGAAGGCAAAAGCCGCAGCTGATGCCGCTAAGAAAGAAGCTCTCAAGAAGCAAAAGGAAATGATGAAAGCTCAGAAGAAGGAAAAGCGTAAGGCACGTCGTAAGAAGTGCTTCGTATCCACACTCATTGTTGGTTCAGTGGCATCTGTTGGATACTACTTCTGGAAGCGTAGCCAGCCGGTTGAAGATCCATGGGCCGAGGCTTACTGGGAAGATGTTGCCGCATCTACAGATGAGCCAACCTTGCGCGATTCAGTTGCAGACACTGCCGAGGATTTGAAGCAGAAGGCTTCTGAGGCTGGCACGAAGGCAAAGCATGCTGCTCGTGACGCTGCGGATGCTGTTAAGGAAGCTGCTAGCAAGTTGGGTTCTGATAGCTCTGACAAAGAAGAGTCGGCAGAAAACTGAAAATATCAGCCTCAAATACTGAGTGAAAGCAATAGAGAAAAGTAGTTGAAAATTACTCAATTTTAGATAGGCTAACTTAACCAGGCTACTCCATCTAAAAACTCAATTGCAAGAATTACTTTTGGTTGTGGGTTTGGATGAAAATTCGAACCCACAACCTTTTCTTTATCTCGTGCGGAATAGTGGATGTCAGTTTATGGGAGATTTGTCTTATAGTTGAATTATAAATTGTATCACATTTTGGACATCTTTCTTCGTTCTTCCGAATTGGACATTCAGGTCATAAACTCAAAATTGTTAGGACGACCGTCCCGACAATAATCGAATATTCGAGGAGACTAAGATGAAGAATCCAATCGTTTCGTTGGCATTGGCCACCTCTCTGATTGTGCCGGGCGCAGGCGTAAGCCTCGCACAGCAGGATTCCAATCTGGATGCAGCTGCCACCTCAGCTGTCTTCACCTACAGCAGCGCTGATCAAGAAAAGGCTAAGAAGGCCTTGGCTGATGTTGATGCAGCCATCAACAAGATCAAGAAAGCTAACGAGGGAGTTCCACAGCCTAACTGGGGCAAGGAATTCATGGAACTTTTCCAGACTGCCGCTGAGCTTCGCAAGGAGATTGAGGCAATCATCTCGGGTGACATCATTGCTTTCGATCCAAGCACCATCTTCGCTCGCGCTGAGTTGGTAACCCAGGTTGGCATCACCATCGACACCGCTGTGCACACCCTTCAGAACAAGGTTCAGGCTGCACACGTTGAAATCGGATTCTCCGTAACCAAGGCGATTCTCCGAATCATCAACTTCACCGCAACCGAAGATCAGTTGAAGGCTTCCAAGCAGGATCTGATTGATACCCTTGCTCGCGTAAGCACCTACCCAGATCTCACCCCTGGTGACATCGCTACCGTTTACGTGAAGCACGAACTGCGCAAGGATATTTGGCAGACTCGCATCAACCGCGATGCAAACATCCTCGGTAAGAAGGATTTTTCGGTTTACAACGAGCTGAACATGGCAATCACCCACGCAGTGGGCGTATCGCTTGACCCAGGCGCAACCGTACAGCAAGTACATGATGAAGTAACTGCCCTCAATGCAGCTTACGCAAAGGCAATCAGCGCTCCAGACAAGAAGTGACTATGCCAAGATGGTAAATCCTTCTTAACGCACCTGTGTGGGTGGGACTCCCGTTATGCGAGTCCCACCCACACTGCTATAGAGTTGAGCGTCTATACCACTATCGATCCGAGCTTATTGAGTTTTTATCAAACCCATGGTGGTACCCTACACCCGTGCCCTAACTTATGCGATTCTTTAGGAATGGGCGCTATATAGGGCGATGTTAAAGGGATCACCTAAATTAGGGCAAAGATGAAAAGACGATCAAAACTCGAGCTGACAGCGGGTTAAAACTCAGGCAACCACACCGCAAACCTGAAAAACAAAGAAGCGAGCGACTTTCGTCGCTCGCTTCTCAATTGTGGAGCTTACGGGACTCGAACCCGTAACCCCCTGCTTGCAAAGCAGGTGCGCTACCAATTGCGCCAAAGCCCCTTTGATACCTGAGGCATCTTGCTTCTAGGACTCTACCCTATTTGCTGCTTGATGCCAAGTTCCTTGACGTTGAGCAGCTTCTGAGCCTTTCAGGAAGAGGGCGTATCCCACAACACCAAGAGCAATCCAAACGATTACTTTCTTCATTGCTTCTCCTCTACCTTCGTTTCCCGAAGCAGTGGGCCTAGATGGACTCGAACCATCGACCTCCACATTATCAGTGTGGCGCTCTAACCGACTGAGCTATAGGCCCTCTCTGAGGTGCTGCACCATTAACGGTGCCGAATAAGATTAACTCACTTCGTGCCAAATATCCAAATCTGAATACCCACTTAGCAATGCACCTCACATTTTGGCTGCCGACCAGCCTAAATCAACCACAAAGCAGTTGAATTTCGTATCACCAGCTCACTGAACTGTCGGAACATCAACTGATCGGCATGCCGCCAATTCGCTGAGATTATTCGTCCGTCACGGTGATGTGTAATCCGCCCACAAGCACGGCAATCACGTTGAAAATCACTGCCATCAATGTGCCAAGCGCAGTCAAGAGCACAACTTCAATCACCGCCACAACTACCGAGAACGGGATCAATCGCCCGAACTGTAAGAACTGCCCAAGCTTCATGAGTTGCTCGGAGTTTAGCGTCTTGAGAAGATCATCAATGCCTGCCCACACGTGCATAGCATCAAAGACCAGCCACAACACGATTGACGCCACGATGAGCATGATCCCGATTGCAACCGACACCAAGAAGGAAATCTTCAATGCCGACCATGGATCAATATGCGAAATCGTCATGTGCACCTTGCGGATGCCAACCGTTTTCTTCGCCTTTTTCTCTGCCCCATCCGACTTCACAGCAGGTTTCTTAGGAGTCTCAGTAGTCGAAGCTGTCATAATATTTCTCCATCACGCCTCGTGAAGAGCATAGGCCCGTCATTTCAGCTCTGGTTGATAAGTTGTTCTACTCGCTAATAATATCGCTCGCTGGCGCATTTTCAGCGTCATTTTGTACGTCTGTAGTATTTTCTTCCGTTACGGAGTCCGATTCTTGCGCCGCAGTATCTGCTTCGCCCGTTGCGGAGTACGCTGTCGAACTTTCGTCGCCCGCCACAGAGCCCACATCCTCAGTAACTACACCCTCCGATTCTTCGATCTCCTCTTCACCGGCACTCTCCAAGTTAAGAGCAACTGCGATAATCGAATCGTTCTTGTCCGGACGCGCGAACTTCACACCTTGCGTATTACGCCCCGTCAGGTTCACCTCGTCGACTGACGACCTTACAACCTTGCCTGACTGCATAATAACCATGACTTCGTCGCCAGGCTGTGTAATCAACGCACCCACCAACTCGCCACGCGCCTCAACAAGGTTAGCCACCTTAATACCGATTCCCGACCTACTCTGCGTACGATATTCATCAACGCTGGTCCGCTTAGCAAATCCGCCTTCGGTAACGATAAATACTTCGGCGTCGTCGCGCACGACGTCCATCGTGAGCAGCTTGTCGCCGGTGCGGAACTTCATTCCCGTTACGCCCGACGTCGATCTGCCAGTTGGTCGCAACGCCTCGTCTGTCGCCGTGAAACGCAAGGACTGGCCGTTGCGTGACACAAGCAGAAGGTCATCGCCTTCGTTGATCAGTCGCGCAGAAACTACCTGATCCGTAGTTCCATCCTCGTGTTCGCGCAGCTTGATAGCGATCAATCCACCAGTACGCGTCGAGTCATAGTCGGTGAGCTTTGTTTTCTTAACCAAGCCATCTTCGGTGGCGAGAATCAAGTAATCTGCTTGATCGTAGTTGCGCAGCGTAATTGCCGAGGCAATAGTTTCACCTGGTTGGAACGCCAAAAGGTTGGCAATATGCTGACCTTTGGACTCGCGTGAGCCTTCGGGCAGCTCATATCCTTTAATGCGGTATACGCGCCCCATATTTGTGAAGAACAGGTGCCAGTCGTGAGTCGAGGCGATACCGAAATGTTCGACGACGTCGTCGCCCCGGAGCGTCGTGCCCTTGATACCTTTACCGCCACGATGCTGAGCTCGATATTCACTAACTTTCGTGCGCTTAACGAAGCCCGATCGGGTGATCGTAACCACCACGTCTTCTTCTGGAATAAGATCCTCAACGGTCATTTCGCCGTCGAAAGGAAGAATCGTCGTACGACGATCATCGCCGTAGCGATCCACGATTTCTTGCAATTCACTCGACACGATCTGACGCTGGCGCTCAGGCTTGGCGAGAATATCTCGGTACTCTTCACACAAAGCTTCTTTCTCGGCTTTTTCGTCAAGAATCTTTTGACGTTCCAGAGCTGCCAAGCGGCGCAACTGCATCGAAAGAATGTGATCGGCTTGAATTTCGTTGATATCGAGTAACTCCATCAAGCCTTGACGTGCCTCATCAGGTGTCTGAGATGCGCGAATCAAAGCGATAACAGCATCGAGCTGGTCGAGAGCCTTTGCCAGACCCTCCAAAATCATCAAACGTTCTTCGGCTTTCTTCAAACGGAAAGCGGTGCGGCGCTGGATGATTTCCATCTGGTGCTGTACCCAATGGAACACGAAGCCATCAAGCGAAAGCGTACGCGGCACGCCGTCTACCAGCGCAAGCATATTGGCTGGGAAGTTGTTTTGGAGCTGGGTGTGCTTGTACAGGTTGTTCAACACAACTTTGGCAACGGCGTCGCGCTTGAGCACAATCACGATACGTTGGCCAGCACGTCCTGAGGACTCGTCACGGATATCTGCAATACCAGGCAAACGGCCATCTTTGATGCCTTCAACCATCTTGTCGAGCAAGCGATCTGGATTGACCTGGTAAGGAAGATCGGTCACCACTAAGCACTGGCGACCGTTGATTTCATCAACTTCTACCACTGCACGCTGGGTAATCGAACCGTGGCCAGTGCGGTACATTTCTTCAATACCGCGAGTGCCAAGGATCATCGCACCTGTTGGGAAATCAGGACCTTTAATACGAAGCAGAAGCTGAGCTAGAAGTTCGTCACGTGAAGCCTCGGGATTCTCCAAGTACCACTGCACACCTGCCGCAACTTCGCGTAGATTGTGCGGCGGAATGCGCGTTGCCATACCAACCGCAATACCTTCAGAACCATTAACCAACAGGTTTGGAAAACGCGAGGTGAGCACAACTGGCTCTTGCACCGAACCGTCGAAGTTAGGCTCAAAATTCACGGTATCTTCGTGAATATCGCGCACCATTTCTACTGCTAGCGGAGCCATGCGCGCCTCGGTGTATCGAGGAGCTGCTGCGCCAAGATCACCTGCTGTTCCGAAGTTTCCCTGTCCGGCAACGAGTGGGTAGCGCAAGTTCCACGGCTGGACCATGCGTACCATCGTGTCGTAAATTGCGGCGTCGCCATGTGGGTGGAAATGACCCATTACGTCGCCAACGATCTTCACCGACTTGGAGAATGACGAATCAGGGCGGTATCCGCCGTCCCACATCGCGTAGATAACGCGACGGTGTACTGGCTTCATACCATCGCGAACATCTGGGAGCGCTCGACCCACGATAACCGACATCGCGTAGTCGAGGTAAGAAGTCTCCATCTCTTTTTGGAGATCAACCTCTTTAATCGTTCCGTGGTTGTACACTTCTTCGTTAGTTTCGTTTTCTTTGCTCACGGTAACCCTTAGATGTCGAGGAAGCGAACGTCGTGTGCGTTGCGCTGGATAAAGCTTCTACGTGATACAACATCTTCACCCATGAGGATGGAGAATGTTTCATCGGTGGCTGCAGCTTCGCCAATGGAAACTTGCTTGAGTGTGCGCGTTTGCGGATCCATTGTGGTCTCCCACAATTCTGAATCGTTCATTTCGCCCAAACCCTTGTAGCGCTGGATTCCCTGGCCTTCTGCTTTCGGCAACTTCTTACCAGCAGCAAAACCGGCAGCGAGCACTTCGTCACGCTCTTTATCAGAGAACACATAATCGTGTGGAGCGTTCGTCCACTTGATTCGATACAACGGCGGCATCGCCAGGTAAACGAATCCGCCCTCAATGAGTGGCCGCATATAGCGATAAACCAAAGTCAGCAACAAGGTGGCAATATGCTGACCGTCCACATCGGCGTCGGCCATGAAAACAATCTTGTGGTAACGCAACTTCGCAATATCGAATTCATCGCCCACACCAGTGCCAAATGCAGTGATAAGGCTTTGAATCGAGTCGGACGAAAGCGCTCGATCAAGCCGAGCCTTTTCTACGTTGAGGATCTTTCCACGGATCGGCATGATTGCTTGATGCTTCGGATCACGACCATTCACAGCCGAACCACCAGCGGAATCACCCTCGACGATAAAGATTTCGCACTCTTCAGGGTTGCGTGATGTGCAATCTTTGAGTTTTCCTGGCATCGCTGCCGATTCGAGCACCGACTTACGGCGAGTAGCTTCCCTAGCTTTACGAGCAGCGAGACGCGCAGAATATGCTTGCGATGCCTTGCGAATAATTTCGCGTCCCTCCGACGGATGCATATCCAGCCAATCGGCCAAATAGGCGTAAGTTTGCTGCTGCACGAAAGTACGCGCTTCGGTATTGCCAAGCTTGGTTTTCGTTTGGCCCTCAAACTGTGGTTCGCCGAGTTTTACCGAGATGACGGCGGTAAGTCCTTCTCGAATATCCTCGCCTGAGAGGTTTGGATCCTTTTCCTTCAAGAGGTTTTTATCACGCGCATACTTATTGATGATCGAGGTCAAAGCCGTGCGGAAGCCTTCTTCGTGCGTGCCGCCCTCGGTGGTATTAATCGTATTTGCAAACGTATGCAAAGCTTCGGAGTAAGCACTCGTCCACTGCATCGCAATCTCCACCGAGATTTTCTTTTCTTTATCTTCGGCTTCGAAGTAAATTGGCTCGGCATGAACGCGCTCGACCTTCTTCGTTTGCACGAGGTAGTTCACGTAATCGTGCAAACCGCCGTCGTACTTGTACGAAATTTTACGGTAACCCGACGCAGGAAGATCCTCGACGCTATCTGAATCGCCAGTTACCTCGTCGCCCTCTTGCACTGCTTGTGGACGCTCGTCAATGAGCGTGATACGCAAGCCTTTGTTGAGGAAACACATTTGGTGGAAACGCTTGCGCAGGGTTTCGTAGTCAAATTCTGTGGTTTCGAAGATGTCGCCGTTTGGCCAGAAAGTTTGGGTGGTGCCCGTTTCTTCCGTTGCCTCACCTTTTTCAAGCGGTGCTACGGGGACGCCGTTTTCGTACGAAATCCTCCACACGTGTCCGTCGCGACGCACTTCAGTATCCATCCGCGTAGATAGCGCATTGACGACGGAGATACCGACGCCGTGAAGACCACCGGAGACAGCGTAAGAGCCATTACCGAATTTTCCACCTGCGTGAAGCACAGTCATAACAACTTGAACTGCGGAAACACCTTCAGTTGGGTGAATGTCTACCGGAATACCACGCCCATTATCAACAACTTTCACGCCGCCATTTGCCAGTAGCGTTACGGTAATTTCATCAGCGTAGCCAGCCAAAGCTTCGTCGACCGAGTTATCCACCACTTCATATACCAGGTGGTGAAGTCCGCGCTCCCCAGTGGAACCGATATACATTCCGGGGCGCTTACGTACAGCTTCAAGACCTTCGAGAACGGTAATATCTGAAGCTCCATAAGAGGATTTTTCCGCTTGGGTGGAACTTGTTTGCGCCTCGTTTTTTGGCTGCTCTTCTTCGTTGGACACGCTTAGAGATCTCCTCGTTGCATAATTTGCGCGAACCACACCGATAAATGTGGCCCATATCTCAAAATGAGACTAGAATCGCTTTCTAATCCATTTTAGCCCCAATGAGGTAGGGACCTACATTCCACAAGGGCAAATTCAGTATAGCGCGTTTAACGGCGATTTTCGAGCGCATAGCTGCGCCGGTATCGCCTGTTTATGTTCATTTTTAGTGTATGTGGGCGTATTAGTCGTATGTGTCGCGCGGACCGCGCCCTTTCACCGACAACCGACCGTGCTTCCAACTGCGCACGTGCGGGCCGTTGATAATAATTTCTTTCACCACGCCTTCTCCAAGCTCCTGCGCTAGTCGCTGATCAAGCGTGGCTGCAAGTGCTCTCATCTGCGTTTCCCAAGACACTGTTCTCGCCCGCAAAATCAAAACACCATCGTGGTCAAAAGATTCAACCACACAATTTGCTGCCACAGTTTCACCAACAAGTTGTGGCCACCGAGTAGCCACAGAAGCCACATCAAGCTGACTGCCCCAACCGCGCTCTTTCACAGTAGCGCGCAACATGACGCTCAAAGGTTTCGGATCACGCCATGAAGCACGAGCTCCGGACCCAACTTCTTGCCCTGGTGAGGGAACAAATACATCCGCGCCAATCTTCATATCTGACTGGGCAAATAAGTCTGAATCTTGGGAGGATTGCATTTTCACGCGCACCCACCCACGCTCATAAGCCAGTTTTCTCATCGCTTCGAGGCGTTGCAATGGGAGTTTATCTCCGTATTTTTCTGCCGACGCAATTTTAGCGGCTTCAATTTTGCCCGGTGAATCATTCACAGCTTGGGCATCATTTGTGCTGGCTACAGAGTCAGCTAGAGAGTCGATATTGCTAGCAATTTTTCTGTTGCTAGCAATATCCCTGTTCCTAGCACTACTTGTGCCTACTACAGTGTCTGCAATTTCCGAACTGCGCTTCATGGTTGCTCCACCATTCGCACACTACCAGCCTCAACCCAAAAACGATCACCAATGAGCTCGCTGGGAACGTCGTCGCCAACCGCAGCCGTGACAAAGACTTGCTGCGCTTGGGAGATAATCTTCGCCAGACGTTCACGACGACGCGAATCCAACTCAGCGAAAACGTCGTCGAGAATCAAAATCGGCTCGGCGTCGTCTTCCATCCAAATGTCATTATTCTGCTCGCGCATCACAACCCACGAAGCAAGGCGCAAAGCGAGAGCATACGACCATGACTCGCCGTGCGAAGCGAATCCTTTCGCAGGTAAAGTTCCCAATGTGAGGCGTAGATCGTCGCGGTGGGGGCCAACAAGATTAACTCCGCGTTCGATTTCAATTGGCCGCCACTTTTTCAAAAGTTGCAGCATAATTTTTTCGTTCTTGACGACGTCGAGCAGCTCGTTCTCGCGCGCAGCAATATCCGCGAGCGCCTGATCCGTATGCGTATGCTCTGGACTGGGCAATTGCCACTCGAGCCGCTTGAGGAGATTAGCTTCGTAATCTATACGCGCAATGCCTTTTCCGCCCGAGACTTCTTGATAAAAATCCTGCACTGGCTGGCGTAACAGCTGAATAATTGCGATTCTTTGCGCTATGAGTTGCGCTCCTAGCCGCGCAAATTGGGCATCCCAAATATCGAGGCTGGTTTCGTCGAATATTCCGCCGCGTCGCTTAATTTTTGCAGCACTTTTTAACAAAGCCGCGCGCTGCTTCAAAACCTTTTCGTATTCACTCTTGATACCCGCTGAGCTGGGCTTGAATTGAATCATGAGCGAATCAAGAAAATTCCGGCGTGCACTTGGATCTCCGCGCACGAGCTCGAGATCTTCCGGCGCAAATAGAACAGTTCGAACAATTCCGAGCAAATCACGCACTTTAACATTGCCACGATTGATCCGAGCCCTGTTAGCTTTACCAGCCAAAATCTCTAACTCCACCACTGTAGGGGAGTCGTCATGAACCACTTTGGCACGTATTACCGCAGCTGAAGCACTTTGGCGAACGAGGGCGACATCAGCGGCAACTCGATGGGAAGAAAACGTTGCCAAATAACCAATCGCTTCAATCAGATTGGTTTTTCCTTGTCCATTCTCCCCAATGAATGTCGTTACTCCAGGTTGTAGCTGTAAAACTACCTCTTGGTAGGACCGAAAATCATTGAGAGCGAGATCTGAGATGTACACGCCTAAACAACACTAGTTGGATCCGAATGTGCGGATTGGCATCAAAAGCATACGGAAACTTTCGTCTGCCTCTCCCTCATCATTTTCCTGCGTGATGACAGCTGGCTTCGTTGGATGTGTGTAGGAAAGGCGAATATTTTGCTCGCTCATCACACTAATTCCCTCTTGAAGGAAGATCGGATTGAATGCCAAAGAAATATCTTCACCGTGAAGATTTGCTTCCAAAGCTTCCGATGCTTGAGCTGCATCGCCATGACCAGCCTCAACAACCAGTTCACCCTCTGTGAATGACAATCTCACTGCGGAATTCTTTTCCACAACCAAACGTGAACGCTTAATCGCATCAAGCATATTGGCGCGATCAATTGTGGCGTAGCCGGCAACTTCAGCAGGGAAAAGCGAACGTACTTGTGGATATTCACCTTCGATAAGTTGAACCGTGTTTTGCTTGCCACCAGCAGAAAAGCCAATCAGCGCTGAGGAACCAGATTCCTCGAGAGAAATCTCCACTGATCCAGCAGTGCCAAGAGACTTTGCAATATCAAGCAAACGCGAGCCGCGCACCAAAATCCGCTTGTTAATTGAAGAATCTGTAGGCTCCCACGTGATGTGACGCACTGCCAAGCGGTAACGGTCGGTAGCCATCAAAGAAATCGACGAGCCTTCAATTTCAATGCAAACCGACACGAGCATAGGCAGCGTATCGTCGTTTGACGCTGCCACTGTTACCTGCGAAACCGCTTCTTGCCACTGATCTCCGTCAACAGTTCCGACGACGGGCGGCATCGCTGGCAACTCGGAGTAGTCATCCATAGCCATCGTTTTCATCGAAAAACGGGCAGAACCACACTCAATTTCAAGCTTGGTTCCCTCAAGTGAAAAAAGAATTGGCTTTGACGGCAACGATCGGCAAATATCAGCTAATAGCTTTCCGTTGACGAGAATTTCACCAGGAATCTGAATATCACCTTCGATATCGATGTGCGACGTGATATCAGAATCACGTGACCCGAGTGAAATTTTTCCTTCTTCGGAGGCAACAATTTTTAGACCTGCTAACACAGGAATCGCTGGACGATTAGGGATTGTTCTTGCTACCCACGTTACAGCTTCTGTGAAAGTCTCGCGTTCGACTTGGAATTTCACTGCTTACCTACTTTCTTCATTACTACTGTGTAACTCTACTTGAGTTTGCGCGTTCTTCAATACTTGCTTTCGCATTTGTTCATAACTTCTTATCGACACTTTGTATCTAGAAAAAATATTTTCCAAATCTAGGATCTAGGCATCACATTTTTCATTCGAAAAGATATGATTGAACCTCCACCGCAGTCGGCTGCCATCCGGAATTTGTCATTTACTTATTTGTAGTAGTTGTAGTAGCTATTGTGGATTCTGTGGATAACTACCTTTTGTATTGATACGTCGCACTTTTGGGCGTGAATATTTTTGTTTAGAACTTTAGGTCATATCGAATCAAAATGTGGATGAACCATTTTGTTGTGGAAAATATACACAAGAGACTTAAATTTATCCACAGAATTTCAATTCTTTTCAAAGAGATATTCGCATCTTTTGTGGATAACTACTCTTTTCGTTGTTGTGCCTGCTCTTTAGCCGATTGTTTGACTCTGGCAGTCAATTCGGAGACTTGATTAAAGATGTGTTGCTTTTCCGCCATCATTTTTTCAATTTTTCGTAAAGCGTTGAGAACTGTGGTGTGATCACGCCGGTCAAAACTCTCAGCAATTTTAGGTAGTGAAAGATCCGTCATTTCACGGCATAGATACATGGCAATATGGCGTGGAGTAGTTAATGAACGGGTGCGGGTCTGAGACTTAAGCTCATCAAGGCTAATATCAAAATAAGCTGCAGTTTGTGCCATCACGAGCCCGGCGGTGATTTGTACCGACTCAGGATCAGAGATCATATCCTTGAGCACAAGTTCAGCCATATCAAGCGAAATTGGGTTGTGGGCAAGATCGGCATAGGCGGTGATCCTACGCAATGCACCTTCCATTTCACGCACATTCGTGGTCATTTTCGAGGCAATAAATTCCAGAACAGGACGTGGAACGTGTAATTGTTCTGCCGCAGCTTTCTTTTCCAAAATAGCGATTCGAGTTTCGAGGTTCGGCAAATCAATGCTGGCTGTAATACCTGAGGCGAAGCGAGAAATCATTCGATCTTCGAATCCGGTGAGCAGTTTTGGAGCGACGTCGGACGTAATCACAATCTGCTTATTGGCATTGGACAGCGCATTGAAGGTATGGAAGAACTCTTCGAGAGTGGAATCTCGGTTCGAAATAAATTGAATATCGTCGATGAGCAAAATATCCACGTTACGGAACTGATCCTTGAAAGTGTGGATCTTTTGATCGCGTAGCGCGTTAATAAAAGCGTTTGTAAACTCTTCCGACGAAATATAGAGCACTTTCTTATGTGGATAGAGCTTAACGGTGTAATTTCCAATCGCGTGGAGCAAGTGGGTTTTGCCCATACCGGAGTCGGAATAGAGGAACAGAGGATTGTATGTTGATCCAGGAGCCTCCGACACAGCCAATGCAGTTGCGTGAGCGAAGCGATTTGATTCGCCGGTAACAAAAGTTTCAAAGGTGTATCGCGGATTCAATCGCGCTTGGGTTTGTACTGAGTTTGAGTCAGGAATATGAGGCAGATTTTTTGCCAAGCGTGACTGATATTCAGGGCGATGATCAACGTACGACGTCGTGTGGCTGGGTTGCTGATGTGAGGAATAGTCCTCGTGAGCTGGGTATTCGGATTGTTGATATTCGTTGTGATAATCCGATCCGGCAAATTCTTGGTGAGAGTAATCAGAGGTCTGCGCCGGCAGCTGCGAAATATGGGGATAATTAGGTTGAGAAAATTGCTCAGTTTCCGAAATATGATGCTCTTCTACCTGCGTAGGAGTCCAGTTCGGCTGTGTAGGCGCAGTATTTGCTGGTGCTTGTTGCTCGCTCAAGGAAGGATCAACTGAAATCATTAGCTTTACTTCGCGACCCAATATTGCGTTGAGCTGTTCAGTCATTGACGACGCTACGTGCTGGAGGATCCATTCCTTGACAAAATCAGATCCAACTCCAATAACGAATACATCATCAACGGCAGCTAAAGGTCGAGCCATACGCACAAAAGCTGTTTGAGAATCTGAGAGTTTTCCTGCTGATCTCAGTAGCTCAGTGGCTGCTGTCCAAGCATCGCGAGCAGCAAAACTTTCAGTCATAATATTGGCTCCAGGTATTCGTTGATAAATCATCCCATAACAGATAACTCGTTAATAATAAAACAGAAACTGTGGAAACGTCCACAGTTATCCACAGCGATATTCACAGCTGTGGATATTACATCTTTGTAATTTATATCGCTTCTCGGCTAAAAATCAGCAGAAAGTCTTTTTCCGAAAAATAACCACAGGTGTGGAAAGCGAAAGAAAATGGAATTGTTCATATTTAGGCCTTGAGATATCAGTCACGAGAAACCGGATATTTATTGACCTGGCGGCGAAAAGTCGCGTAGAGTCATATGGTCATGTGTGCATAGAAGGTACACACACCAAAATATGATTGAGATATTGACGATTTCAGGAACATTTTGGTGAAGTAAGTTCAATAAGTGGGAGTTAACCCATGTCTACCAAGCGTACGTTCCAGCCGAACAACCGTCGTCGTGCGAAGGTTCACGGCTTCCGTAAGCGTATGAGCACCCGCGCAGGTCGTGCAGTTCTCGCTGCACGTCGTCGCAAGGGTCGCGCAAAGCTATCCGCCTGATGTAATTATGCTGCCTGCAGCAAACCGGATGCGAAAATCTGGCGAGTTTTCACAAGTTTTTCGTCATGGTAAGCGCAGCGGAAATCAGTTTCTAGTTGTCCACACATTGTGTGATGGGCAAGTCAACGAAGCCGGCCTCGATGAGGTCGGCTTCGTTGTGGATAAAAAGATTGGTTTTGTGGTTGGCAAGGCGGTTGGTAACTCGGTTGTGCGGCATCGCGTTACACGCAAACTTCGGCATATTTTGAGGAATTATGTTGATGATCTTGAATGCGATGCGCTTGTAATTCGCGCGCTTTCCCCTGCAGCTGGTGCCGACTTTCACACATTAGAAAAGGCACTTGTGCGCGAATTTCGTCGGCTCAATATTCTTCAGGAGTCACGATGAATAATCAATCGCACACAAATCACCAATCGCATACATGCGGCAAAGATGATTTTTCTCCGTTTGGCGCTCAAACAACTGCACAACGAGATGTTCAACCCAATGATCAACCAAATGTTTATCCCGGTGCGCAGGGTGAAGAACAGCTTTCGAGAAATCCTCTTTCTCGCCTATTTGTGGCCTGTATTAGGTGGTATCAGCGCAATATTTCGGCTTATACCCCACGTAGATGCCGCTATCAACCAACGTGCTCTCAATATGCAATTGAGTCAATTCAGATTCATGGGCCAATCAAGGGTACACTTTTGACTAGTTGGAGAATTCTCCGCTGCAATCCGTGGAGCAAAGGTGGCGTGGATTGGGTACCTCAGCCCGGTCAATGGCCACACAAGCCACTCGGTTATGCAGAACTAATAGAATATCGACAAAAACAAGCTTTAGATCCTAATGCTACGTCTAATCAACAAGATTAAAAGCGGCGTAACGAACAAATAGTTCGAATAGGATTTATAGAATAAAAAGACCAAACCGAAAGTAGAACAGTGGATACAATTCTTTATCCGATCATGTGGATTATTGCCTGGATTATGTCCGGCGTACATTCGCTTCTTACCACGCTAGGTATGAGCGATGGCGCTGGAGTAGCGTGGGTGCTATCCATCGTCGGTCTCACCGTCGTCGTTCGTGCCCTGATGATTCCGCTCTTTAATAAGCAGACCAAAGCGGCGCGCTTGGGGCAACAGCTGAATCCAGAAATTCAGAAGATTCAAAAGAAGTACAAGGGTCGCAAGGATCCACTCTCTCAGCAGCGCCAGCAAGAAGAAATGATGGCACTATACCGCGAGCACGGTACGTCGCCATTTGCATCGTGTATGCCAGTATTGATCCAAATGCCAATATTCTTTTCGCTGTTCAGACTTCTCTACGCTGTTTTACCACTCTCTGAGGGTAAATATATGCGTCCATCGATTGGTCCGATCAATGAAACAGTTGCAAAACATATTGCAGAATCAAAAGTTTTTGGCGCTCCCCTAGCTAGCTCCATCGGAACATCGTCGAACTTCAGTTCGCCACGCTCAGTCATTGTGGTAGCAGTTGTACTCATCGCTTTGATGATCGCTACACTGTTCTTCACTCAGAAACAGCTGATGACGAAGAATATGCCCGACACCGCTCTCGATCCTTCCAACCCTGCATACAAGATGCAAAAGTACATGCTCTACGGCATGCCACTCATTTACATCTTCACTGGTACTACCTTCCAGATTGGTGTGTTGGTGTACTGGCTTACCGGAAACATTTGGAACATTGGCCAGCAAACATGGATGCTGAACAACAACCCAACTCCAGGTTCGGAAGCCTACCGTCAGCGTCAAGAGAAGCTCCGCCAAAAGCGAATTGCAAAAGGTCTTTCCCCCGAGGAAGATGCGGATGATTCTGAAAACCAAGGTGGTCAGCGTGTTCAACCGCTAGGAAAAGCTCGCTCAAAGAAAGCCGCTGCTAAGAATGTTCTACAGGAGCCAACGCCGTCGGAAGAAAAGAACGAGAGTTCGGAAGTACGTGGACTTGACGGATTAACCGACGCCGAACGCGCACAGAAGCGCTACGAGCGTCGCCTTGCTGAGCGCCGTCGTGCACAAGAAAAGAAGAACGCACGCAAGAAGCAGCAGCAAAACAACAAAAAAGATCGAAATTTCTGATCCTGCCGCCAAGGCAATGAAGTAAGGAAAATTATGACTGAAGAAGAACTTGAAATGGACGAAGTCTTGGTTCCTAATCTCGACGAAGAGGGCGATTTTGCTGCCGATTACCTCGAAGAGCTGCTCGATATTGCTGATCTCGACGGCGATATCGAGATTTCGGTGGAGGCAGATCGCGCGTCGGTTGCCATTGTGCACGAAGACGGCGGCGATCGTCGTCTTAAGCGATTGATCGGTAAACGCGGCGAGTCTTTGGATGCACTCCAGGAGCTCACGCGCCTTGCTGTGCAGAGTCAGACAGGTATGCGTTCGCGACTGATGCTCGATGTGCTTGGTTATCGAGAAGGCCATCGCAAAGAGATTCAAGAGATTGCGCAGGAAGCGGTTGCAAAAGTTTTGGCAACGGGCGACGACGTCGCGCTGCGTCCGATGAATCCTTTCGAGCGCAAGGTGGTTCACGACGTCGTAGCGGCTGCAGGTCTTTTCTCGGATTCGTCCGGTTTTGGTGCGGGTAGGCACGTTGTTATTTCGGTTCCTGACGAAGAGGATGTTGAAGAGCTTGACGAAGAAGGTTTTGAAGACGAAGAAGAATTTGCTGATGGTGAGGAATGATCTCACAGTAATTGGTGAATGATTTACTGTTTGGAAAACTCTCCAGCTTTGAGTTGGGGAGTTTTCCTTTTCTAAGATTCATGGTGAACTTGTATTATGACGAATCAAAATGGCGAGATTGAAGTGCAGGATCCCCCGGCAGGCGGAGCTGAGAAATTTGGAGCTGACGTGTGGAGCAAACTATTAAAGTTTGCGAAGCTTTTGGAAGATGAAGGTCAGCTTCGTGGATTGGTGGGTCCACGTGAGATGGCACGGCTATGGGATCGGCATATCCTCAATTCTTTGCCGATTTGTGAATATGTGTCGCAAGGAGCGTCATTATCCGATGTTGGTTCGGGCGCAGGTTTCCCGGGCGTGGTTATCGCGGTGGTGCGCCCTGACGTAAAGGTGTTTTTGATTGAGACGATGGAACGGCGCGTAGAATGGCTACGCTATGTGGCTGAGCAGTTGGATTTAGCTAATGTAGAAATCCTTCATGCACGCGCCGAGGATTTGGTGGGGAAACATACAACTGATTATGTGACTGCGCGTGCAGTTGCGGCGTTGAAGAAGTTGATCCCGTGGACTCTACCGCTGACAAAACTAGGTGGCTCATTATTGGCCTTGAAAGGCGGAAAAGCAGAACAAGAAATTGATGAGGCTGTTCCACAACTTAAGAAGTACAAAGTTAAATGGGCTGATATTTACGATGTTGATGTTTGGGGATGTGACGAAGGTACAAGGGTTGTTGAGCTCCGCAAACACGATGCTTGATGTTGATTGGGTAATGGGATGGCTAGACTAATGGTGCGTAATAGCAAGTAGATATGCGGGCAACCCTATTTGTTTAATTTTGGGACGTTGCTGCGATGTTTCACGTGAAACATGGTGTGCTGGGTTTTGCACAACTTGTTAGATCGCAGTATTGAATATTGTCGAATCACTGTAGACTACATGTAGACGTAGACCAAGGAGTAGTTGTGGCTGATCCAAGAAAAATGCTCGAAGCTGATTTAAGCGGAGTAAAAAATAGTAATACCGATACGCAGGCACGGTCATTTACTGCTTCATTTTCTGAAGACTCTCCACTTGGTGCCCAACTAGCTCACGATCACGAAGTATTGCGCGAAGTAAAAGCTTCTCGCTTCAAAAAACCTGAAGTTACCCGTATTATTACCGTTGCCAATCAAAAAGGTGGAGTGGGTAAAACAACCTCCGCGGTAAATATGGCGGCAGCTTTAGCGGATGGTGGCCTTACTGTTTTAGTAATCGACTTTGATCCGCAAGGGAACGCTTCTACTGCACTTGGTGTTGAACATAAGTCGGGTATTCCCTCTATCTACGATGTTATTACTGGCGAAAAATCTCTAACTGAGATTGTGGCGAAGTGCCCCGATCTAGAGGGTCTTTATATTGCGCCGGCCACGGTAGATCTTTCTTCTGCGGAAATTGAACTTGTGATGGCAGATGATCGTGAATATAGATTAAAGCGCGCGGTGGAAGAATATATCAATGTTTCACGTGAAACATTGAATGTGGATTATGTGATTATTGATTGTCCACCGTCATTAGGTCTTCTTACCTTGAACGCTCTTGTTGCTGCGCAGGAAATTATGATTCCGATTCAAGCTGAATACTACGCACTTGAAGGTTTGACGCAGTTGATGAAGACGATCAACAACGTAAAGAATTCGTTGAACCCTAAGCTTTCAATTTCCACTATTCTGCTCACGATGTTTGACAAGCGCACAAATCTTTCTCAAGATGTTGCCCAGGAAGTTCGAAACTATTTCCCGAACGAGACACTTAGCGTAGAAATTCCCAGAAATATCCGCATATCTGAAGCACCTAGTTTTCAACAGACGGTGATCACTTATGATCCGCGCTCCACAGGTGCGGTGGCCTATTTGGCAGCTGCAAAAGAACTTGCGTCCCGTGCTTAATAAAATCGAGTCGGGCGACGGTATGAAACTTTATACAGCATGAACTTACTACAGCAGCGAGGCTATTTAGAGACCCACAGACAACATATTTCGTGCTGTATGCCTTTGCTCAAGATGGTTCAGATATGGACGCTTCGCATAACATAGCATCGCAGGATTTTGGGTATACAAGGAAACGATAAGTCAGCGCAAGAAGCTCATAGCTCATACAGGCTTCATAGAAATTCGGATTCTGAAGTAGATGTGAACAGAATGATTTCATGAGAAGATTTACGCGATCGCCTGTTACTACATAGAATAAAAAATATTGGCATCGATATAAAGAATAAGAGAAGAGGATAAAGGAAATATGGCTGAAAAACGTAGGGGCCTTGGACGCGGAATTGGTGCGCTGATTCCTGAAAGTCAGACAGAGAATAAATACAGCCCGATTGACGTATTCTTTAATAATCCTCGTCAAAACGATGCCGTTCCTGCTAACAGTGAAGGTTCTGCAATTGTTGGTAGCGAAGTTCGTAAAGAGACTGGTGTTGGCATTGGTGCTGATACCGGTGCAACAACGGCAACTACTAAGACCAATGCTGTAGCCACTGGTCAACAATCGAAGCGAGCTACAGCCTCTGACTCAACCAAGAAAGCCAAGAAGTCCACTGGTAAAGCGCCAGTCAAAAAGATTGAGCAACAAGTGGATGGTTCTGCGGGTCAAGCAGATCAAAATGTTGCAGAAGTATCAGTGGGAGCTAAGCAAGTAAAAGATAGAGTGGCTAATGGTGCGCCAACCAAACATGAGCCGGCTACCGTTTCACGTGAAACGGATGAATTAGTTCCGGTGCCTGGTGCCACGTTTGGTGAGATTCCTGTAGGCCAGATCATCCCTAACACCAAGCAGCCACGCCAAGTGTTTGACGAAGACGATCTACAAGAACTCGCAGATTCTATTAAAGAAGTTGGCGTTCTCCAACCAATTGTGGTTCGGCCGCTAACAGCTCCAATAAACGAATATCCTAACGCTCGATATGAACTTATTATGGGTGAGCGCCGCTGGCGAGCATCACAACTTGCAGGCAATGAGGTTGTTCCAGCGGTTGTACGTAGAACCGAAGATGGCGATCTTCTTCGCGACGCTCTCTTAGAAAACCTACATCGAGCACAATTGAACGCCTTGGAAGAAGCCGCCGCTTACCAACAACTCCTTGACGATTTTGGTTGCACTCAAGAAGAATTGTCGCGGCGAATTGCGCGCTCTCGACCACAAATTTCCAACACCTTGCGTTTGCTTAAATTGCCAGCACTTGTGCAACGTAGAGTTGCCGCTGGAGTTATTTCAGCAGGTCACGCGCGTGCACTCTTGGGCCTACCTGATCCAGCCGCAATGGAAAGAGTTGCGCAAAAGATCGTGGCGGAGGGCTTATCAGTACGTGCAGTCGAAGAACTTGTTGCGATGGGCGATGAAACACAGCCAAAAACTAAACGTACGGCATCGTCACACGCACAGGCACCAGAACTCGCAGATATTGCAGCTCAACTTGGCGACACCTTTGATACCCGCGTGAAAATTACGATGGGTCAACGTAAAGGCAAGATCACGATTGACTTCGCCTCGATGGACGATCTTGAGAGAATCCTCGACGTTATCAAGCGTGATTGATAGAAGATTCTGAATATAAAAGCTGGCGGTACAACAGCTGTGAATCGCTGTTGTACCGCCAGCGTCCTTGTGTTGCCAGCTTAAATTAAGTTGTCATCACACAGTTAATGCAAGACGATACCCTGCACTAACAGCTTCCCAAATACGTCCGCCCTTGAAAGAGTCACCAATATTGTGTACCTCTGCGTGCTCGCCAGCGTGAACTAAATCGAAATAGAGTGAGTCATTCGCGTAGCCGCCAGTAGCAAATACCACAAGATCAGCACTAATGGTGCGCCGCTCAATCTCGATACCTACTTTAGGTGCCAGCGGATTCTCGATATTCTCTGGCAAAATTGGTGTCCATGTATTGTAAGGATTCGGTATGTTCTTATGCACATTTCGTGCAATCTGAACGTTATCGCCTGCGATCCGCTCAACTTTCGCAACGTTAATTAACTCTACGCCAGCTGCTTCGAGAGCGTGGATGAGATGGCCACGGTTGGCTGTGCACGTACCGTCCATGAAATGGTTACGCATTTCAACCACTTTTACATCCCGATGATGTTCGTAAGTTAGCCAATGCGCCAACTCGCAACCTACCGATCCACCACCGATGATAGTCACCGATTTTACACCCTCAAGCAAAGCCGGATTTTCAAACAAATCCACAGCTTGTACACATGTAGCCGTATCGATTCCGTCAATTGGCGGAAGTGCATTATTGGTACCAATCGCAACTACAACGGCGTCGTAATCCTTCAGATCGGAATGGGTAACTGCGGTGTTCTTTTTGAAAACCAAACCCTTGGCGACGTCGTCGTCAAGCCGCCGCTGTAAGAAACGAAGGTAGTTTCCGACATCGAACTTCGTGCGTGGCACGCTACCTGCGTTAATACGTCCGCCGATGCGATCGCTAGCCTCAAAAAGATGTACCTCGTGACCTCGGGCAAAAGCAGTGTGGGCGAAGGTTAAGCCGGCCGGACCGGCACCGATCACCGCGATTTTCTTTGGCTTGTCCGTACGTGGCGGCACCGGAGGGAACTTGAACTCGAAGGATGTGCGTGGATTGACGGCGCACTGCGGGTGCCCGCCTTCCACAAATTCGTTTACGCAACCCTCTTGGCAACCGATACATGGAATGATGTTTTTTACCGCTCCTGCTTGCGCTTTCGCAGGCCACTGTGGGTCGGCAAGCAATGGACGCCCAAGCATCACCATATCGCACATATTCTCCCGCAGTGCTCGCTCAGCAAGATCAGGATAACCAAGTTTACCAACGGCAACGATCGGCACAGGCACGCCAGCGTTGGAGAGGATATTATGGCGCTCGAAATGTTCCTTCGCGATTTTGGAAACATCAAGGAAACAACCGGCAGGCATGGAAGCGGGAGGATGAGGAAGCCACCAGTTGTCGTAACAGCCGAGATCAACGTCGAAAATATCGACGCCGGCACGCACTAGGCTTTCCATATAATTCAAGGTATCGGCCACCGTGCGACCACCACGGAATTTGCCGAGGTAAGTAGAATCGAGCACCTTATCGGAATACGTTTCTTCCAGCGCTAAGGACAAATCGATTCGATACATGATGGGATAATCTGGCCCAACACGACGCCTAATTTCCTTGACAGTATCAACACCAAAGCGCTGCCAGTCGGTATATTTTCCGAGCTTACGGCGGTTGAATGCCGGGCTGGTCATTTGGTCGAGCAAATATCCCTCATGCCCATGGAGATAAACGCCGTCTATTTCCATAGCTTTCGCTGTAGCCGCAGCTTGACCAGTGTTTTTGATGATCTTTCCAAGTTTCACATCAGACATTGGGAGGGAAGGAATGGAAGGAATGTAGAAGTTTGGATTGAGCGACGCCGATTGGGGGAACTTCTTTTGGTGCACGAGGCATTCTGGGTTACCAACACGTCCTAAACCGGAGGTGAGCTGGATAAATACCCGCGATCCGTGAGCGTGAATACCTTTGGCGAGGTCGCGCCAACCAGCCAATACAGTGCGGCTTCGATCAATGCGAGGGAAGTAGCTCAACTTACCAAGTTCGGTAACAGAAGCATCGAGTCCGTGGCTCACCGGCACAAGGCCGGTGGTGATGAGTCCAGCACCGCCACGTGCCCGCTCAAAGAAATATTCAAGCATCATGGGGGCAGGGCGGCCGTTCTCTTCGGCCATATTGATATTGCCCATCGGAGCCATCACAATACGGTTTTTGATCGTGAGCTTGTTGATCTTGATCGGTGAAAACAATTCGGTATAAGGATGGAGATCGTTGGTCATGCTCGCCTCGCGGCCATACCAATTCTCGCTCGATTCTGGCGTTTCACCAGCCCAAGCATCGTAATGTTCAATGAGGTTTGTGATGGTGCGTTCTCTAGCCATGGCTCACTCCCTTGTGAAATATGTATTTTGTGCTGTTTATTGAACAAACCTGCTACAGCTTCGCCGAAATTTCGGAAAACGAGGTTTCTGATAGTTTCGTTGATACTTAGAGTATCGGGAATATTATGCAAAGTCTGGCTAAAAATGAATATTTTTGAGTTGTGGTGGCGCGAGCATAACGAAACTGTAGCAATGCTCGCGCCACCACGGACCAAGAGCCTAAATCTCAAAGATCGCCGGCAATTTTACCGTGGTAATAACAGGTATATATAAATAGCTGCCCATCACAGCGCAGCGCGCAAAATATCGACGTAAACGTCGTCAACGCTACGGTCAGTCGTTTGCGCATACGCTGCTGCTGCTTGCGGGAATATCGACGTTTCCGTCATTCCTGGGGTGGTGTTGACGTCGATAAACCACGCTTTGCCAGCTTCGTCCAAGATGACGTCGGTGCGAGAGTAGTGCCGCAGGTCAAGTACCTTGTGCACAGTCAATGCAAGATCGGTAATCGCCTGTAATTCTGCCTCGTTTACCCGTGCCGGCACGAAATACTCAACTCTGCCTGGGTAGTAGCGGGCGTCAAAGTCATACGGACCGCTAGCCTGTACTTCTACCGGTGGAAGCACACGCGGGCCATCGCCGTCGCCCAAATCAATAACCGCAACCCCAAACTCACGTCCGCGCACAAAAGACTGCACCAAGGCGACGTCGTCGTACGCGAAACAATCCACCATTGCGCCGGGAAGCTGTGCCTTGTTTTCAACAATCGTTAATCCAAGCGATGAACCGCCCTTAGCTGGCTTTATTACCACAGGGAAGCCATATTGGGACTCGATGAGGTCAAGAACAGGGGTTACGCCAACTTCACGGAAAAGTGGTTGAGGGAGCGCCGTGGCGGTGGGAACGGCAACACCTGCACGTTCAAGCACGGACGACACCACGGCTTTGTCGGATGCGAGCCGGCAACCAGCAGGCTCAGTGCCAACATAAGGGTAACCAGCGAGCTGCAAAAGATCTTGTAAAGCGCCGTCTTCACCTGTGGATCCATGAACGAGTGGCCAGACGACATCGGGATCAAGCGCGTCCAAACGCTGTAGTAGCTGCGCATCGACGTCCAGAACCTTGACCTGAACACCGCGGTTCCTTAGAGCGCCGGCAACGCGACGTCCTGAATGCATAGAAATATCGCGCTCATGAGTGAGTCCTCCAGCAAGGATGGCTACAGTTAGCGGACGATCCATGGCTACCTACTTTCTTTTCCGTTGAAAACGAATCCAGTGAACAGCGACTTTATTGAAAACAAAAGATTAAAGGGATGTGACGTTGGGAGCGGCGTCGGAATGAACGCCACCTTGAGTGGCGTGGAATCGATTTTGTACTCCAAACATATCCACAAGTTCAGCTTCGGCCTTGACAACCTCAGAAAGACGCCGAATTCCTTCGGTGATGTTCTCGGGCGTGGGGTAACAAAACGACAGTCGCATATGGTCTTCGCCCTGGTTATCAGCATAGAATGCCGTACCTGACACATATGCAACCAAGTTTCTGGTTGCACGTGGAAGCATTGCCTTGGCATCGAGCCCGTCAGGAAGCTTAACCCAGGTGTAGAAGCCGCCATTAGGCACGTTCCATGAGCACTGAGGCATATAGGTATCCAGAGCAGCGAGCATGGCATCGCGACGCTCACGATACATTGATCGATACTCGCCGATCTGCGCCATCCAGTCATAGGTGCGCAGATACTCGGAAATCGACAGCTGTCCCATCTTCGTAGGGGAGAGAACAGCGGCTTCATTCGCGAGTGTGAGGCGCTGGATGACGGCGTGAGGCGCGAGCGTCCATCCTACCCGGTAACCAGGTGCGAAAGTTTTCGAGAAAGATCCTAGGTAGAGCACAGTTTCAGGATCAAGGCTCTGGAGACACGTCATGGTTTCACCGTCAAAGCCGAGCATTCCATAAGGGTTATCTTCGAGCACAAGAACGTGGTGGCGCCGGCAGATTTCTACCACCTGAGGGCGGCGCTCGTCAGACATACACACACCACCAGGGTTATGGAAATTCGGGACGGTGTAGAGGAACTTAACTGGGCGACCCTCCGCCTCGAGCTGGTTCAGAGTTTCTTCGAGACTCTCAGGGATCAGACCGTTTTCATCGATCGGTACATGAACAACGTTTGCCTGGTAGGAGCGGAAGACGCCGAGTGCGCCCACGTACGAAGGAGCCTCCGCAACGATGACGTCGCCGGGGTTGATAAAGATCTTGCAGATGTTATCGAGCGCCTGCTGGGAACCGGTGGTGATCATGATGTCGTCCGGATGGGCGTTGATACCTTCAGGCTTCATGACCTCGACGATCATCTCACGCAGCTCTTCTTCGCCCTGTCCACCGCCGTACTGTAGGACGGCGGCTCCGCGCTCGCGGATGAGCTTAGCGGTCATGTCTGCAAGGAAATCGAGTGGGAGGCCTTGAATAAAAGGCATTCCGCCAGCTAGTGAAACCACTTCTGGGCGGTTGGCGACGGCGAATAATGATCGAGTTTCTGACTGCTTCATTCCAAGCGCGCGGTCGGCATAATGATCGAACCACGGATCAAGGCGAGTGCCTTGAACACTTGAAAGGGCATGGGAAATCCGATCTTCGGATTGTTGATTCACGATGGCACCTTTCGCAGTCAGAGTGACGCTAGGTAATTCTGTGCATCAAGTGCGGCAACACAGCCGGTGCCGGCGGCCGTAATCGCTTGGCGATACTCGTGATCGACGACGTCGCCACACGCGAAAACGCCCGGAAGGTTTGTGCGTGCGGAGGGGCTTTCGACGACGATGTATCCAGCGTCGTCCACCGTGACCTGCTCCGAAACAGCAGCGGAACGTGGTTCGTGACCGATCGCCACGAATAGGCCGCCAACCGGAAGCTCCGACTTCTCACCGGTAACTGTATCTTCCAAGGTCAGAGCCTCGAGCTTATTCTCACCCTGGATGTCGGTTACGCGGGAATTCCAGTGCATTTGCACGTTTTCGTCGGCAAGCAGGCGATCAGCCATAACTTTGGAAGCGCGCAGCTCATCGCGGCGGTGAATCACGTGCACTTTGGACGCAAAGCGCGAAAGGAACAATGCCTCAGTGACGGCAGAATCTCCCCCGCCAACCACGGCGATTTCCTGGCCTTTGAAGAAGAAACCATCGCAGGTAGCGCAGTAGGAAACACCTTTTCCAGAAAATGCTGCTTCGGCGTCCAATCCAAGCTTTTTGTATGCCGATCCAAGTGCCAAAATTACCGCTTTGGCCTCGTAAGTTTCTGAATCGGTCTTGATAATCTTGGTATCACCGGCCAAATCAAATTCGATTGCATCTTCGTATTCAACCTGCGCACCGAATCGCTCCGCCTGTGCCTGCATCTTTTCCATGAGTTCAGGGCCGAGAATGCCTTCTGGCCAGCCAGGGAAGTTCTCTACTTCCGTGGTGGTCATTAACGCGCCGCCCGCATCGAGCGTGCCGGCGAGCACCAGCGGGTTCAATCCCGCTCGCGCAGTGTAAATAGCTGCAGTCCAACCTGCAGGTCCGGAACCAACGATGATAACGTCGTACTGTGTAGACATTCTTAACCTTCCTGAACGGATCAACATCTGAGCTATTTGGGCGACTCGCTGATGCACACAACCATGCTCGTAGCAGCAGCTAAATCATGCTCCGATGTATATTCGACAATATCAAAAGCCTATTTAATTGAAATTTCGTTGACTACTACGCGCAGCTTACCTTCTTTATCGACTGGGAGTGAGTCGAACCAAATGACGAGCTCTTTGGTGGTGACTGGCGCACTGGCTTTGAGCGAAGTTTGGGCGTTCATCGCGCTGTTGGCAACAGCATCGCCTTGAGCTGGATTTGTAGCCGTGGCCTTGATCCAGCGCACATTGCCACCTTCACCTGCAATATTAAGGCCAATCTCGCTTACAGCTGCTTCTTTCTCCAGCTCAATATGCAAGCCGAGTTTATTTTTGTTGTAGGTGGAAGCGTTCTTAAACCACCACGATTGCCACGCGGTTGCCGAATTTCCGTCAAATGCGAGATTTGTGGTGCTTACCAGGCGTTTCGTGGAATCGTCTTGATCTGCGAGGAAACTTGGGTTTTGTGCCACCACAGTGATCTTCGTAATTTTCGGAGCGACGGCGGTGGGCTCGGCGTCCTTTTTAGCTGCGTCTTCTGATTGGTTGCTATTACCAGCATTGCCTTGTGAACTTTGCTTCTCCGAATCAGGTTTAGTTACTGACACAGGATCAAGTGGCTTAAAGAGCTGCGAGAATGCAAAAATCAATCCAATAACGGCAAGGATTCCAAAAATGATAAACACAGCCCTTGGCGCGCTGAACTTCTTATTCAGTACAACACTTGGCACATCATTGCGCTCACCAGTGGATTCGTTGCTGGTAGCCGTCGATGTACTCTTTCCAGATTTATCAACGAATCCAGATTTATCACCAGTTTGAACGCTTGACACACGCTCTGTATCTGCCTGGTTCTTGGAACTTGAATCAGAGGTGCGGTCAGATTTTTGCTGCTCACGTGAGTACGACGACGGTACGACAGTCTCACGCAAGGACTCCAAGATACTCGTTCGTTCTGGAATCACTACTGGAGTGCTGTTCTCGAACAAATCGCTTGTGTGTGATTCAGTGGTTTCTGGCAGTTTTGGCCACGCAAGCCGCGGAAGTGCGCTAGTTTTATCAGCGCGAACAGGAGTGATCTGTTCGGTTGGGGGATTGTCGGTAACATCGGCGGTAGTGGCATTAACGTCATGTTCATCGTCATCACCAGCCGGAGCTGGTTCCAGAGTTGCTTTTGGACTTGGCTCTATATTTGACTCACCAGTCACATCAGCAGGAGTATCTGGATCTGCCGAAACAGCATCGTGTGCTTGCGTTGGCTCACCCTCGGTATCTTCCAGCTCATCGTTTTCCACCTCTTTGGCGTGGGTAGATTCCGCATTGGCGGCGACGAGGGTTGGCCATACAGGCTGCGAGCTCAGTTGGGATTCCTCAACCAAATCGTTTTCTTGTGCGAACTGTGCTGCGAAAACGGAAGTATCAGTAAGTTCATCGTTCGGCGCCTCCACAGGTGAGCCATCGCCGTCGGAATTGCGTGGAGTGGGAAGCATGGAAAAATCGATCTCTTCCCACGGCATAATCATGCGCATAAAATCGCCAGCAGCCCGAATAGGTTTGTCGGAATTTTCTTTTGCGAATAGATCAACCAATTCTTGTGGCAGCTCAGGAATATCGCGCGCCGACGCGATCAAAGAGTCGTGAGTGCTCGGATCGGTGGGGAAGTCCTGACCATGCAAGAGCGCAGCGAGCATCACTACCAGGCCACGCGCTTCGTCGCGATCCAATTCAGCACTCAGCCTATTGGTGTCAACACCGGCAAGAGCAGCATTAACGCCAAGACCGTCAACGAGAATGTCACCCGAATCGGTGAGGTAAATCTTATTCGCCGCCAGCTGGAGATGGCGCACACCCCGCTGACTTGCGTTGTGAATAGTCGAGGCAAGCTGACCCATAATCGCCGTCACAGCTTGCGGATGAAGCGGCTTGTCGTTGAGGAAGGCGCTGAGTGGGGTTCCGAGCGGTATTTCGGTAAGGATTACTGCGTCGGTTGCGTTATCTACTACCGAGACGACGGCGATGGTGTGCGTATCGTCGATCAGTGAGGAGCGGCGGGCTGCGTCGATGACTGCTTCTCGGTGCGGATGATGGATGTCGACGACGATTGCTCGCACTTGGCGTGAAAGTACCGTATCGTTGGCAAACCACGTGGCCGTGGACTCAGCACCGAAAGAATATGGTGTAGGCGCAGTAAGTTCAAACCGATCCGCTATTCGTTTACCGGCGAAAGCAAGCTCCTCGGACAATTGATCCCCCAAACGCAAATGTGTATATATCTGACACAAGTTTACTCTGTTGAGGGCTTTTTAGATATTCGCAAGCTTGACCAATACGATTTTCTTCAATACTGCTCAATTGACCCTTTGTTGATTCGCTCCTACTCGAATGTGCAGCTAGTCGAGTTTCGGCAAATCAATATCGGCTTTGAGCGATTCTTCCTCGGCAAGTTTAGCGGCTTCCAGTTTCGAAGTGAATTCTTCTGGATCAACTGGTGCCGAACGTCGTCCTTTGCGAATTGACTTCACTAGGCCGAATACCAAGATGCCGGCAACCAGAACCACAGCGATAACAGTACCGGTCGATTCCCATGTAGCCCGCACACGCACGTCAACGTTCATTGGCTTGCCAACTGCCATTCCGGCGTCGTCAGTGATCGACAAAACAACCCGCAAGTTTCCTGAACCACGCGCCTCCACCGGAACCGAAACGCTTGTGGTCGATTTTGCCGGAATCACGATTTTAACGGGTTGAGGTGCAAAAAGACGCGAGTCAGACGCTTTGAGTCGAACTGTTACTTGCACTGGAGAAATAAAAGGATTTGTAATGCGCGCAGGGATCGCTGCCGATTCAGAGATCATATTGATTGTTGATAATGGCTGGAAATGAATTTCTTGGAAGATGCCAGAATCTTCAGATAGCGCAGCAAGCAAGGTGGATCGAGCTGCGGTATGCGAGCGGAAATTCGTTGAAAGGAGTCGATTCGAGTGCTGCTCAACGAAATCGGCAAAAGTCTTCTTATCTACCCAGCTTGAGGAAAACTGTTTCAGGAGTGCCTGGGATTGGTTGAGATTTTCCATGTCTTTCGGCGAAAACTCACCATCGTTTGGTGCGTTTTCTGGGAGCGCGCGGTATTTAGCTTCGCTGAGCGGTGATTTTTGCATCGCGGCAAATGACGCTGGGCTCAACCATGGCGCATGCAATACAGCTTGCACATTTGTTAGTGTTTGCGGCGACTCCACAGCTTGCCGTGGCACAGAAATCAGAATCGGACGCGATAAATTTGGGGCTTGAAATGTGTGAATAGCGGTGAGTGCCAAAGAGGCTTGGCGCGCATCAACTGGATCGAGGTCCAGAGGTTTCCCGTCCTTGGGAGCTGGCAGTTTTCCAGAAATAGCTGCATTTACCTCTGAGTCAGTAACAAGTACGTCCAACTCAGAGTTAGCAGCTGGAAGTTTGGTATGAGCTGAAGGAGTGTAATAGGAGCTATTACGCTGGCTTAACGCATCACTTGGAACAATGGCACCTGGGATTCCTGACGTGCGTACGAGATCGAGGACGCTCTGATCCACGTTTCCCTCAAGATAGGCGTATCCGATTCCGGGTTGATTAATGGCATTTTGACCAGCCGCGATGCTTGAACTCACAATATTGCGGGCGATTTCGTACTGATGGGTGTGGGCGAGAGCTGCGTAATCGGCGTCGTACATGGGAAGGAGATCAGCAGTGGCGTGTTGTTTCGTTGCCAAAGCGGTGCGGATCATCGGCGATTTTAGCGCTATTGGATCTACCAAAAAATGCACGCCATCGACGTCGTAGTCATGGATCTTTTGAGTGAGCTCGCCTCGATCCTCTACATCAGCTGGCTCGGAGTTTGGCTTAGAATCTGGCTCGGAATTTTTTTCAGAATTAGCCTCAGGATTAGCCTCCGCATGCCGTTGAGTCTCTGCTTCGGGAACATTGCCAGTGAGCTCGTCAAATAAGCTCGGGGTTTGAGAAAGCGCATCAACTGAATCCGTTAGCGGAACCACCACATTGACGGGCATAGGAGAGGTGGCTTGTCCGTTCGAGGTTACGACCAGTGAACGGTCGGAAATATCGACTTCTTTGCTATCTAGCTTGGCAATCGCATGGGCTTCGATACCGTGCACACCCCACGTATCGTTGCGCCCCCAAGGTAGGTTAGCTGCCGGAACGGTCAAGGATACTCGTTGTTGTGAGCCTGCTGGAACGTTGACCTCCGGATTTGTGGTTAACAGCTTCGTTTTATACGAGGTGCCGTCGAGCCAATCGTATATTTGCGTGGAACGAATATTGTTTTGCGTCTGCGCCACAAGCTCGATGTTGCTTACCGTCGCGTTGTGATCGCTATTGTTTTTGACGACGGCGGTGACGTGCAGATCCTGCCCCGCCATGAGCACCGATTCAGCAATATCGACGATTTTTATGTCCAGCGATTTGTTTTGTTTGGCTGTTTCTTGGCTTTTACCTGTGTACACGTGCATTGCGCTTGTAGAAATACCCGCGGCGAGATTGGTTTGTGAGGCGGAAAAGTGCGCTGCGTCGTCGGCAAAAGAGTCAAAAGAACTGGCACCGCACATTGGCATCCCAGCCAGGGACGAAAGCATAGTGGTGGAAAAGATGATGGACGCGATTTTTGCAATACGAGAACGTTTGCTCACCGACGTCCTCCTTCAAGTAATTCGCGGGCTGCGGCAACAATTCGCCGCTCGTTGGGGTATGCCAAACGAGATGCAACTTTATCGATCTGTACCCACTCTACTTTTTCAGCCTCGTGGTCTGGGTCATTTTCGGTCGTGAGTGTTCCTGAGAGAGCCTCAAGCAAGAAGTGGTGCACCACTTTGTGAACGCGGCGGTCAGTACCGGAGAACCAGTAGTCAATTGAGGCAAGATGGCGCAGTACGCGGCCATGAATACCTGTTTCTTCACTGATTTCGCGCACCGCTGCTTGCTCGGCGGTTTCATCGCCTTCAAGATGGCCTTTGGGCAGACACCACTCGAGCCGACCACCGCGATTACGACGTGCGATCACCGCCACGAAAGCGGTGTGATCTTGCACCGAAACAATGATTCCACCTGCGGAAGTTTCATGCACGATTGGCAGCGCATTTCGGCGCGTCGAAGTGTATGAAGCGGCAGCAATACGCTTCATACGGCGTGGTCCACCTGTTGAGTTAGGTGTAGCCTGCGGATTATTCGACATAGCTTCTACTGTAGTGAGTTAGGTTCTTCAATATATGACCTGGAGGTGCAATTCGTGGCACTCTTGGAGAGTGACGAAAAATAATCCAGATTCATTTATTTCAGAGACGGACGTAAACACTGGCGCTAACCAGCGTGCCCGGATGCTCACTCAAGGTCACCAAACCTTGAGCTCACTTCCGACGGCAATTCTTGAACTAGGATCTATTTTCTCACGTAATGGGGTGGAATTGGCACTCGTGGGTGGACCAGTTCGCGATGCCTTCCTTGGAATGCCTATTCACGACTTCGATTTCACCACGTCCGCTAAGCCGGAAGAAACCCTACGTCTGCTTACAGAATGGGGTGGAAACACGTGGGAAATCGGTCGAGAATTTGGCACGATCGGCGCCGCAAAAAATGGAATTGTGGTAGAAGTCACAACCTACCGCACTGAGGAGTATGTGGCTGCTTCGCGCAAGCCAGAAGTACAGTATGGAGATTCGCTGGAAGGCGATCTCACCCGCCGCGATTTCACTGTAAATGCAATGGCAGTGCGCCTACCCAACCTTGAACTTGTGGATCCATGCGGCGGTCTTGACGATCTGGTGGCGGGCGTGTTGCGCACCCCAGCGCCGGCAACTCAATCTTTCGACGACGATCCCTTGCGTATTATGCGAGCCGCGCGTTTCGCCGCACAGCTCGGCTTCGACGTCGCCGAAGACGTTATGAACGCGATGATTGAACTCGCCCCACGGCTCGAGATCGTATCGGTTGAACGTATTCAAGCAGAGCTCACGCGCCTAATTATTTCGCCTTACCCTCGCCGCGGAATTGAGCTGATGGTTCACACAGATGTTGCGATGCGTGTGCTTCCTGAGCTTGCCAATTTGCGTGAGACTGTTGATGAGCATGGCCGCCATAAGGACGTTTACGAACACACACTTACGGTTTTGGAACAAGCGATGGAACTCGAAACCGATGCTGACGGCGCTGTGCCACGCCCAGACTTTGTGCTGCGCATGGCTGCGCTCATGCATGACGTCGGCAAGCCCGCTACCCGCCGGTTTGAGGCGGATGGCAGCGTTTCCTTCCACGCTCACGACGTCATTGGTGCGCGAATGACGACGAAGCGCCTCAAGCACCTTCGCTTCGATAAGCAAACCACGAAAGACGTGGCGCGCCTCGTTGAGCTGCATCTTCGTTTTCATGGTTACGGCGAGCAAGCGTGGTCTGATTCTGCTGTGCGTCGGTACGTGACCGACGCCGGGCATCTGCTTACGCGCTTAAATCGCCTCACTCGTGCCGACTGCACCACTCGCAATCGGCGCAAAGCTCGCTGGCTACAAGCAGGAATGGACGATCTTGAGCAGCGCATTCAACAGCTAAAAGAACAAGAAGAAATAGATGCTATCCGCCCTGATTTGGACGGCCAGCAGATTATGGAGATTCTTGACCTCAAACCAGGTCGCGAAGTAGGAATCGCCCGCAATTTCTTGCTTGAACTGCGCATGGAAGAAGGACCACTCGGTGAGGACGAAGCACGGCGTCGCCTACTTGAATGGTGGAATGCCCGTTGAGTGTTGCGCAGGACTTCCTCGCGTGCGTGAAGCATCGAGAACTACGCAAACTTCTTGCCGTGCGGCTAGCTTCGCAGATCGGCGATGGAATTTTCCAGGCGGGCCTAGCAAGTCTATTCTTCTTTAATCCGCAGAAACTCGCGTCTGCCACTGATGTGGCTGTGGCCTTTGCGGTGCTCTTGTTGCCATTCACGCTGGTTGGACCATTCGCCGGCGTGTTTATCGACAGATGGCGCCGCCGAAATGTGTTGGTTGGTGCCAGTGCGATACGTGCCGTATGCACTTTAGTGACCGCCCTGCTAGTGATGAATTTTCCTGGATCGTGGGGCGTGTATGTCGGCGCTCTCATTGTGTTGGGCGTGAACAGGTTCCTACTCTCAGCGCTATCAGCTGCCTTGCCACACACTTTGCCAGGTCATTTGCTGCTCTTGGCAAATTCAATCATTCCTACGCTGGGCGGGATCGCTGCTGGTTGCGGGGCGGCGCTGGGTGCCGTCGTCGCCCTGATGACGGGGCAAGGCGAGTTTCGTAACGTGCTTCTGCTCGTTATTGCTGCGCTTATGTTTATCACTGCATCGCTTTTGGCGAGCCGTTTTTCTCCTAATGCACTTGGCCCACACGGTGGAGCGATTTCAAAACAGGCAGCGGAGTCAATCAAGCCAATTAGCAGCGAGATTGGCTCTGTGATAGCGAGTTTGATTGAAGCGGCGAAGTATCTGATAACGGTACGAACGCCTACCGCTGCGCTCGCGATCATGGCCGTGCACAGATTCATTTATGGAATGAACTTCATCGCTTTGGTGCTGATGTCGAGAAATTTGCTTGCCGATCCACGTGATCCGCTTGCGGGTTTGGCGGTATTTGCGGCGATTGCTTCCGTATCGATTGTCGGAAACGTGCTGGCAATTGTGGCAATTCCACTGCTCAACGAAAAATATCAGCCCAGGACACTCATTATGTGCTGTCTGGGTGTTTCGGCGGTGTCGCAGGTGATGTTGGTATTGGGATATACGCAATTCTGGATCTCCGCCAGTGCGCTTTTGCTGGGATTTTCTGTGCAAGGTGCGAAGATTTCAGTAGACACAATTGTGCAACGAGATACTGCAGACGAATATCGCGGTAGAGCGTTTTCTTTATACGATATGCTTTTCAACTCAGCTTTTGTGAGTGCGGGTGCAGTGGCGGCATTGACGATCCCTGATAGTGGGTGGTCACCAATGTATTTTGGAGTTTTGGTAGTGATTAATCTGCTGCTGATCGCGTGGTATCAGGGAAAAATTAGGGAAAATTACGACCCTGGAATGACACAAAAGTAGGGTGCGTCCTAATAGACTGTTCATGAACTGTATTCTGGGCTGACGACGTAATCTACAGCCTGACTGTGGTTGTAGGTAGTTTCTCGAGAAGGGTAAGGCTGTGGCTAGTACGAAGTATTCGGATAAGGGATCCGCTGGATCAACCGTATCCACTGGTGAAGCTACCCAAGACGAGCTTTTAGGAAATAACCGCAGCTCAACTGGTGAAGACGGCGCAAAGGTTGATTCCGGCGTCGGTGAGATTGCTGGTTCGGGTACTGGCGTGGCTGCAGGATCGGGCGCTGGTTCGGGCGTTAATGCGAGTATCGATGCACGCACCGATGCAAGTGCTGGTGCCGAGGAATCTAAGCCGTTTGAAAAAGCGAACCCCAGCAAAAACTCGGACGACTCTGACCCTGATCATTTGCCGGTAGACGTCGACGAAATCAATGGCAGGCCAGTCACCGGCTTAATGATCCTTGGAGTTGGCGCGCTTTTCACAATTACGATGGCGGGGCTGAATTACATCAACTCAGTGTTCACCCCAATATTTTTGGCGCTCACATTGGTGTTGGCTTTCCGTCCGATTGGTCGCACCCTTATTAAACGAGGACTGCCGAGTTGGTTTGCCATCCTCACCACGTTCATTGCTTTGATCATTGTGTTTACCGGAACGGTTGCGGTTACGGTATGGTCGCTCACGCCAGTGCCTGAAACTTTGATGCGCTACACCGGCAACTTTGAGAAGATGGTTGGGCAAATTACAAGTCTGCTCGACACATACCATATTCAAACTGACGACCTCAGCAAATACCTCAAAGATCTGAACTTCAATTCTTTGATTAGCTGGGTGCTCGGCTTGCTCGATTCGCTCAGCTCGATCAGTGGTTTGATTACAATTGCGATCATCGCCTTGTTCTTCATCACGTTAGATACAACGACGACGGCGGCGCGTTCGCACGTTATCCGCAAGTCGCACAAGAATCTCGCCAATGCCTTAGCCGGATTCGAAAAGCGCGTTCGTCACTACTGGATTATTTCCACCGTCTTTGGCTTGATTGTGGCAGTTATCGACGTATTTGCCTTGGAATACATGGGAATCCCACTCGCGTGGACGTGGGGTATGTGGGCGTTCATTACAAACTACATTCCAAACGTGGGCTTTGTGCTCGGCGTCTTGCCACCAATGCTCATGGCAGCCCTCGATCAGGGCTGGGAAGCGATGCTCATTGTGATGGTAGTCTACTCCGTGATTAACGTGGTCATTCAGACTTTCTTGCAGCCAAAGTTTGTTGGAGATTTAGTTGGCCTCTCGCCTACCGTCACATTCTTCTCATTGATTTTGTGGACGTCAATCGTTGGCGTGCTTGGTTCAATCCTTGCCGTTCCGCTCACCTTGTTCTTCAAGGCAATACTGGTAGATTCAGATCCACGTACACAATGGTTGGATGTTTTCTTGGTTTCTGAAGGCGACACGAAGAAACGAAATGCGTTCGGACTCTACGACGTGGATCAATCTGTGGAAGATCCGCTGACGGAATTGCGTAACCCGCTCTCTGAACGCCGCATTCATCCAATTGCATCAGGAAAACTTAAACTTTCTAGTTTGTCGCGTCAATTAAAACGCGAAGCACGTACTTCGCAACAATCTGTAGAATCTGGTGGTAACGAGCGGCCAGACGCAGGAACAAAGTAATCGAGGTGAACCTTTATGACCAAGCGCATAGCTCCAGAATCGGAGGCAATGGCTGGCAAAAAAGGCGTAAAGAAACGTCGCTGGAATTATCCACGAGCAGGTAAAGGGCGTGTTCAGCGCTGGCTTCCATCGTGGAGAGTTGTGGTAGGAACAATTCTTACTGGTATGGCTGTAGGCGTGGGGTTATTCGTAGGGCTCTATGTAACCACAGCTGTTCCAGAGCCTGATGATTTTGCTCTTGCGCAGTCCACCACTGTGTACTACTCCGATGGACAGACTCAGCTTGGTAGGTTTGAGCAGGTAAACCGTACCACGGTGAAAATGAAAGACATCCCAAAAACGATGCAGAACGCCGTCGTCGCTTCTGAGGATCGCACGTTTTATGAGAATAACGGTGTGTCACCTAAAGCAATTTTGCGTGCGCTTATCAACAACTTGCGCGGTGGTTCCACGCAAGGAGGTTCTACACTCACCCAACAGTATGTAGAGCGCTACTACACGGGCACAACAAAGTCGATTTTCGGGAAGGCCAAAGAGGCAATTTTGGCGATCAAGATTGACCGTTCCCAAACTAAAGAAGAAATCCTTGAAAACTACCTCAACACCATTTACTTTGGCCGTGGTGCTTATGGTGTTGAAGCAGCCTCGCAGGCGTATTTCGGCATTCCTGCCTCACAAATGACGCTTTCGCAATCAGCGATGTTGGTGGGCATTATCCCAGCTCCGTCGGCATGGGATCCGGCGAAGAATCCGGAGCGGGCGAAAGAGCGTTTTAATCGAGTCATTAAACTCATGCTTGAAGACGAATGGATTACTGCTGAAGAAGCGAAGGCAGCGGCGTTCCCAGCTACGTTGGATCCCTCAACACGCAATAGCTTTAATGGAACAAATGGATATTTGCTTGCTGAAGTGCGAAAAGAGCTTATTGCCAAGGGTGGTTTCAAGGAAGATGAAATTGAAACCAATGGCTACAAGATTGTGACCACCATAAATAAGGATATGCAGCAAGGTGCGGTGGACGCCGTCGCCAGCCTTCCGAAAGATAGGCCAGTAAATAACTATGTTGGCTTGTACTCGATGGATCCCAACAATGGTGAAGTGCTGGCGATATATGGCGGCTCGGACTATATGAAACGCCAACGTAATACGGCTACGCAAGATCGGGCGCAGGCAGGATCTACCTTCAAGTATTTTGGTCTGCTTGCGGCTATCGAGAAGAAGATTCCGCTTACGGAAACGTTCGCGGCTCCTGCCAAGCAATGGATTCCAAAGCTCCAAATTAATATTACGAACTCGGGAAATGTGGGCTACGGTTACCTAGATATTATTGAGGCAACAAAATATTCTTCCAATACCGCCTACGTGAATATCAATGAAAAAGTTGGGCCGGAAAACACGCTCAAGATGGCACATAAACTTGGCCTTGCCGAAGATACGCCTGGTCTTGACGCTAATTTTGCCAATGTGCTCGGCTCGGCATCGGTGACGGCGAAAGAGATGGCACGGGCGTATGGCGTATCTGCCAGCGGTGGAAAACTCGTTGATCCACATGTTGTTAGGCAAGTGACGAATAACAAGGGCGAAGTGCTTTATCGTGGGATCACAGATGGCACGCAAGTTATCACTACTGACCAGGCAACACTAGCAACGTATGCTCTTGAATCAGTGTTCTCGCCTGCGGGTACAGCTGAAGATGTTAGCTTGGGTAAGCGCCCTATCGCTGGTAAGACGGGTACGTCCACCGGTCCAGTTTCTGCTTGGTTCGTTGGCTACACGCCGCAGGTAGTGACGGCGGTGAATATGTTCCAGTCTGGTGCGAATGGTCAAGAGGAAGTTTTGACGCCGTTTGGGCGGGTTAAGACGGTGTTCGGATCAACGTATCCTGCTCAGGTGTGGGAAGACTATATGAAGGTGGCTACCGATAGCATGGAGATTCAAGATTTCCCAGATGCCACGAAGCTACTCAAATCTCAGCGTCCAAAGGTGAAGAAGGAAAAAACTCCGACAACGCCTACTACCCCGACAGATCCAAGTCAGCCAACCGTGCCGACTGTTGATCCGAATCAACAACCAGGAAATAACACTCCAGCTCCCGTGCCTGCACCAACACCGGCACCTGCGCCGGCACCGAGCCAACCTGGAAATGGAACGGGTGGAAATGGTGCAGGCAATGGCAATAACAACGGTGCTGGTGGAAACAATGGCCAAGGGAAGAACGGTAATCCAAACGGTTAAAACGCTTTAAGTGTGGCGGAATACGCAGGACTTTGCCGCGAGTTTTCGTGTAGAGTTGGCTCTTGCGTATAGTTTTGGCGAACCCTCGCGAAAACAGCGCATATGCATGACCCTCCTGTCACGGAAAGACCGTGACCGTAAAGACCAAAGGAGGTGGGTAAATTGCGTAAGTATGAGATGATGATCATTCTCGACCCAGAGGTAGATGAGCGTAATCTACAGCCATACCTAGACAAGCTACTCGCAGTCGTCCCGGCCGAAGGTGGAATCCTTGACCAGGTTGATGTGATGGGTAAGCGTCGTCTGGCCTATGAAATCAAGAAGAAGTCCGAAGGTATCTACGTTGTTGTTTACATGACTGCAACGCCAGCAACCGCTCAGGAACTCGATCGCCAGCTCGGCCTCAATGAAGCCGTTTTGCGCACCAAGCTGCTCCGTTACGAGCCAGCTCCAGTAGAAGACTGAGTTACAAAGTAACCAAGGGAGATTACTCATGGCAGGCGAACCGATTATCACCGTAGTTGGCAATCTTACGGCTGATCCAGATTTGAAATATGTTGGATCAGGCACGCCAGTGGCTTCATTTACAGTGGCATCGACTCCACGTACGTTGAACCGCCAAACCAATGAATGGGAAGACGGCGAAGCGATGTTTATTCGTTGTACCGTGTGGCGCGAATACGCTGAAAACGTGACGGAATCTCTTTCTAAGGGAATGCGTGTGGTTGTGACGGGCAAACTTCAAGTCCGCAACTACCAGCGAAACGATGGTTCACAAGGCACCTCAATCGAGATGCAAGTAGACGAAGTTGGTCCATCTCTTCGCTATGCCACGGCAAAAATTACTCGCGCCCAAGGTGCGGGTAACGGTGCTCCCCGAGGTGACTTTATCCAGGGAGGCGGCCAACCGGCACGCGCTTCCTACGATGCTCCTGCCGGTGGATCGGCATATGATCCGTGGATGAAAGCTCCACAAGGATCGTCGTTCGACGACGCCCCACCGTTCTAAGCATCATCAGACTTTTGATGTGTGAAAGATTGTTTCGCTAACGCGGAGCGTGTTTGCCAGCATTGGCAAACACATAGTGCTCATTGATGTGGCAAAACGTGTTTCACGCGTTGTGATTGAAAGAGGATTCAAAATGGCAAAGCCAGTATTGCGCAAGCCAAAGAAGAAGGCCAACCCATTAAAGTCGGCCAAGGTCGAGTTGATCGACTACAAAGATACCGCAACTTTGCGTAAGTTCATTTCCGATCGTGGCAAGATCCGTGCTCGCCGCGTGACCGGTGTTTCTGTGCAGGAACAGCGCCAGATTGCTCGTGCAGTTAAGAATGCACGCGAGATGGCACTTCTGCCCTACTCGAGCTCTGCTCGCTGATAAGAGAGGAAGATAGATATGAAGATCATCCTCACTCACGAAGTAAAGGGTCTCGGATCAGCAGGCGACGTCGTCATCGTTAAAGATGGCTACGCTCGCAACTTCCTCGTTCCACGTGGCTACGCCACTGTGTGGACCAAGGGTGCACAGAAGCAGATCGATCAGATTGCTGAATCGCGCCGCAAGCGCGCAACGGAAGACATCGAAGCAGCACGCGCACTGCGCGATGCTCTTGAGGCAGATACCGTTGTTATCACCAAGAAGGCTGGCGAAAACGGCCGTCTCTTCGGTGCGGTAACCACTGCGGATGTAGCTGTTGCAGCTTCTGAGCTCACCGGCAAGTCGGTAGATCGCCGCTCGGTAAACCTCCACACCACTGTAAAGTCGGTTGGAGACTACACCGGTGTTGTGAAGATTCACGATGATATCGTGGCAAACATCAAGGTAAAGGTTGTTGCAGCCTGAGCTAATTAAAAGCTCACGCACAGCCACACGATAACGATCACGTTATTGTGAACAGTGCCTACTAAAGGGTGGTGGGTGAGAATCGGAAGATTCTCACCCACCACCCTTGTTTTATCAACCACCGGTATAGCCAGGCTGATTAATGGGCAACCACCTCTTGTGGCAATTGATCTGCGATCTCGTTAGCTGCAATATGGCCAAATACCAGCGCAGCACCAATCGAAGTTCCACCAGCGGTGTAAGTGTGACCAATGATAGACTTCGTGGTATTTCCTGCTGCGTACAGACCTTCGATAACCGAGCCGTCTTCACGGGTCACCCGCGCCTTGGTATCGATTACCAAGCCGCCAGAAGTGCCGATATCACCTGGATACACTCGGGTGGCGTAGAACGGACCCTTCTTCACTTCACCAAGCGATGGATTTGGCTTGTGGTAGCGGTTGCCGTAGAAGCGGTCGTGCTCATCTTCGCCACGATGGAAATCTTCATCGATACCCGTGCGTGCAAAGCCGTTGAATCGTTCAATCGTCTCTGCGAGTTCTTTCGCTGGCACGTTAATAGCCCGTGCAAGTTCCTCAAGGGTATCGCGGCGCACCACAGCACCAGAGTCGTAGAACTCTTGTGGAAGATCAACAATCGGCATGTATCCGTAGGCGAACATGTACTTATTGCGGAATTGCTGGTCAAAGATGAGCCATGCCGGAAGATTTTCAGCCTCGCCTTCACCCTTTCCAAACTTACCGCCGTAGAGTCCCTGGCCAGCGGCGCAATAAGGAAGTGCTTCGTTCATGAAACGCTTGCCGCTGCCATTGACAATCAGGGTGTGTGGAAGCGAGCGGTCAGGAACAATAAAGCGCTCGACGTCGTCAATCACAATCGGAGTGAAGGACTTAACCTGCGGCAACTGAATCACAGGCGACCAAATCGCGTCCGCCATATTGTCGATCGCAGCGCCATGCTCGACGCCGATTTCGATGCCGTCGCCGGTATTGCCCTCTACGCCAACAGTCCACTCGCCATTGATGGGGTGGCGCTGATACTTCTGGCGCATTTCGGCGTTGCGCTCAAAGCCGCCACAGGCGAGGATGACGCCGTGGTTTGCCTTGACTTCAATCTCTCGGCCGCGTTGACCAAGTACAACGCCTGAAACACGATCTTTATTGAAGGTGAGATCCACAATCGCCGTCTCGAGCTTCACCTCGACGCCGCATTTGAGCACGTTATACATCATTGCGCCGGTGAGAGCAGCGCCCATGGTGACGATCTTCTCGCCACGCAGTTTCTGCTTGATATTGCGTGCTGTGAGCTTCGCGCCACGGATCAGTGGCTTAGGGTTAGTAGCGAAAAGCAACAAATCAGCAGAATCGAAAGAGCTGAGATCCACGTTGATTGGCGTGCGGAAGTACGACTTTACATGCGTACTCTCCCACTCGCCCAGCAAGCGCGTATCAAAAGCACCGGCTTCCACACCACGACCCGTTTTGGCGGCGCCGGGGGCATTTAACCAGTAATCTGGATAGCCTTCCATATTGCGCCATTCCAGCTCAGGACAAGAGGCGGAGATGAAGTCCATCGCCTTTTGCCCCTCGATAAGGAAGGTATCGATCATCTCGTCGGATGTGCAGTCGCCAACGGTGGCTTTCAGGTACTGCCGACCAAGGTCGATAGAATCGTGTTTTCCAACTTGAGGAAGAACATTATTTCCCGGTACCCACACCATCCCGGCGGATTTAGAGGTGGAACCTCCCCATTGTGAGGATTTTTCCACGAGGAGCACGCTCAGACCGCGACGTGCGGCAGTGAGCGCGGCGGAGAGTCCGGCAGCACCGGAACCCACCACTACAACATCATAAGCATCTTTGCTTGGAGCGGTATATGCGTTCATAGCATTATGCTAGCGTGTTTTAGACCACTCGTGGGCAAAAACTGTGAATTTGAGTATTAGGTATTTTAATTCTTGGTGCTGAGCTTTGCTTTTACTCGAAAACTGAGGAAAACTGCGGCTGCCAGACCCAATGCGAGGAACACCAACGAAGCGATAAGTGCATTGATTGTTCCATCGGTGAATAGCTGTGCAGTTGTGTGGGAGAAGTCCACGCCGATGGAGTGAGCCAAGATCGATCCGGCGAGTGCGCTTCCAGTTGCATTTCCGAGTTGGCGCACGGTGCTTTGGGTTGCCGACGCCGATCCGGCAAGTGTGTTGGGGACGTCGCCGAGCACTGTGGACGTTAGTTGCGCAGATGCTAAACCTAATCCAAAACCGTAGATTGCCAATGTGACCGCGATAGCTTGAGCAGACGGAGAGTTTTCAAGAAGAACAACTGTAAGCCCAACGCCTGCAACCTCTAGCAATAATCCGAGAATGACCACTTTGATAGCGCTGAACTTCACGGCTAATTGGCGTGCCATTCCACCAGCTAGGAAAGCTCCTCCAGCCATTGCCGCAAGCACCCAGCCTGACTCCAATGCGTCGAGGTGGAGCACCGAAACAAGGAAGAGAGGAATCACGAACACCAGCACAAACTCGCCTATTGAAATCATCGCTGCGGCAATATTTCCAGTGCTGAAGCTCGTAAATTTGAAAAGAGAAACATTGAGAAGTGCGCTGCGATCCAAGCGTGTTTGCCGAGTTTCCCACAGTAAGAACACAGCGATGCTCACAATCCCGACCGCAAGAGCGATAGGAGCAGCGGAGATGTTCCAAGGCCATGTGAATGATCCGATTTTGAGTGGCTGTTTAACATCCCACCAGCCGAGTGAGTTTCCTTCGATTAAGCCAAAAATCGTGAGCCCGAATCCCACAGCGCTGGTAGCAAAACCAAAAATGTCGAAGCTGTTGTGTACTTCGCCGCGAGTGTTGCGGATGAAGAATAGTCCAAATCCCACCACAAATATGCTGATCGGGATATTAACAATGAAGATCCATCGCCATGAATACGATGTTGTAAGCCAGCCGCCAAGAAGTGGGCCGATAGCAGCGGCGCCAGACATAACTGCACCCCAAATGCCGAAAGCGGTAGCGCGATCCTTTCCGCGGAAGATTGCATTTACAGTGGATAACGAACTGGGCAGAACCATTGCGCCGCCGATTCCTTGAATGGCGCGAGCCGCAATAAGAGTTCCGGTTCCGCTGGCAAGTGCTGCAAGTAGCGAGCTAGCTGCGAAGATGACGATACCGACGAGGAAAACGCGCTGGCGCCCACCGGCGTCGGCAATTCTTCCGACGGCGAGAAGTAGGGCGGCGAACACGACGGAGTAGAGCGAATTGACCCACTGTGCGTCGGTGAGGTTGAGGTGGAGATCTTGGATGATTGAGGGGAGTGCTACGCCGACGATGGTGCCGTCAAGCACGATCATTCCGAGTCCGACGGCGAGAATCGCCAGGCCAAACCAGTCTTTGCGGCTCGTTGGCGCAGGTGTTGAGGTAGAAGTCTTTTCGTTCATATAAATTTGCCTAACAAGATAAGAAAATATGATTTAGCGACACTGTGTCGCTTACAGAATATATACTGCTCCCCGAACGGTATATTGTCAAGATGGCGACACTGTGTCGCTAAAATGTGGTGCGCACCCTATAAAGCATCGTCAATCCACGCACCGCCATAAAAAGCACCGCATAGGCGCCCCAAAGAAGTAGCATTCCCGCGGTGCCCCACTGTGCACCCCAGATCACTATGGCAAGGGCAAATGGAGAGAAAGCAGCCAGAGCGAGCAGCATGTACTTCGCGAGTTTGCGTGTGTCACCCGCGCCAATAAGCACGCCGTCAAGCATATACGCAATTGAGGCTATCGGTAGCGCGGCAGACGTGACCCACAAGGTTTGCGTCGAAAGCCAGCGTACGGCGTCGTCGCCCGAAATAAACTGTGGAATGACGACGGAAAGGATCGCGAGCACCGCGCCAAGCACTGCGCCCGTGCGTAAACCCCACGTTAAACAACGCCGGAAGACGGCATGAACGCGCTCGCGGTTCTTCGAGCCGAGACTCTGACCCACCAAGATCTGCGCTGCCGTTGCAAGCGCGTCGAGTCCGTAAGCAGAAAAATTCCACACCATCATGACGATTTGGTTCGAGGCGAGAGCCACAGTTCCCAGCGTGGTGGCCGCTGCGATTTGGAGCAGTATCGCGCCACGTAACGACGCTGTGCGCACGATGAGCGGCAAGGCCTCACGTAGGGAGCGCAGTACGCCGACGCCGGTGGGTAGGAGTCGTACCTCAAGCTGTACCGCGCGTCGATACACCGAGAAGCATAAATAGCTTGCCATCAGGCTCTGCGCTATCGCGGTGCCTAAGCCAGCACCGCCCACGCCAAGATCAACTACATAAATGAGCAGGTAATTCAGTGGGATATTGAGTAGCGCGCCGGCGATTGTGGCGCGGAGTGGAGTTTGTGCGTCGGCGAAACCTCGTAAGGTGCCGGTGGCTGCTAAAACGAGCAACATTGCAGGCAGACCAAGTGAACTGAATCTGGTGTAGCGCACAGCGTCAAGCAATACGGCGTCGCTCGGGTTAAAGAGGGCGAGGATAGCTGGAGCAAAGGAAAAGAGCACTACACCGAGGGTGACTCCGAGAATGGCTGCAAGCCAAATGCCGTTTATTCCGTGTTGTAGGCCGACGGCGGGGCGATCCGCGCCTACCATCCGTGCAGTGGTTGCCGTGGTTGCGTAGGCGAGAAATATACACAGACCAACTATTGCGGTGAGTACGGTAGAAGCAAGTGAAAGGCCTGCTAGTTGATGAGTGCCGAGCCAACCGACCATTGTGGAATCAGCGGCGATCAATAAAGGTTCGGCAAGTAGAGTTGCGAGAGAAGGTAGAGCCAGTTTGAAGATTGCTGAATCGATGGCGTGGTTGTCTTTTGAGAATGGCATTGAGAACTTATAGTCAGTGGTTTTCGGATTCAGGGTACGTGCGGATTAAAGGAACTTAAAGTAAGCAAAAATTACGAATACAACTATCCAGAAGACTACGTTGAAGCAGCCGGAACCTTCGTCTTTTTTACCCTTATTTTTTGAATTTTGGCCGGACTTTTTCTTGGGATTCTTCGCGGGAGCCTGCTGCTTTTTCTTATCGATCTCTTGAATTAAGTTGGTAAAGCTGCTGGAGAAATAGCTTCCTTTGCTGAGCTGGGCACGGATATCGGCAACCGTAACTTTTTGTGATTCATTCTGAGCGGAGCGCGATTCATGCTGTGGGATACGGGAGTCTTGATCGTATGAGCTGCGAGCTTGTGAACGGGATTCTGATTTCGCTGATTTGTGAGCGTATTTATTCTGTTGTTTACTTAGCTCGCCTGCTAGAAAAGGCGAGCTAAGATCTCCGGTGCGGCGCGCTGCGCTGCGGTAACGCCGTGTTCCTAACCATGCAGAACCCGATGTGTTATCAGAATAAAATGCCGGACTCATAGCTATGCTCCTCGAGTGAAAATTCCCCACTTCTGTTCTATACAGTATCAAATTTGTGGGTGTGAAATATTGAGCAATTCATCATTTTGTTGGGGTGGGTATGGCTGATGGTTACTTTAAGTTTTCTCGGAGTTTCAAAACTACGAAAAGTAATTAGACAGAAAAAGATATCCACTGTTGTGGAGAAAATTGGGGACGAAAACAAGCCGTTTTCCATAAATATTCCACAGGTGTGGATAGTTGAAATAGTAATTGTGGAGAAAGTGGGTGTGTCGTCCACGGTTTATCCACGATTCTCCCGGCGTGTATCCACAAAATTTCTTAAAGAATCCACAGGTGGATAAAAAGTTGATTTGACAAAGTCGAAAATAACCTACTTTTTCCACTACCAGCTGAGTCTATAAATATGTGTCAATATGCAGTCGCTATGCACCGAGAAATCGTCATTTGATATGAACGAATTTGTAGAAAATTTGTGTTGATATGACGCATAGGGAACAGCGCACATAGTATGCAGGCACGGTGCGATTCCTCAGCAAGTAAGGCATACTTGATACGTCGAGGAGGAATGTATGTCTAATGTTTCCACGCATGGTTTTGACCGTGTGCCGCCCCAGAATATCGCCGCCGAAGAATCGGTGCTTGGTGGAATGCTGCTCAGCAAAGATGCGATTGCAGACGTGCTTGAAATTCTTAAGGTGCAGGACTTTTACAAACCTCAACACGCCCGCATATACGAAGTGATCCTTGATCTCTTTGCTCGTGGTGAGCCTGCGGACGCGATTACGGTTGGAAACGAATTACAACGTTCTGGAGATCTGGATCGAATTGGCGGCTTTGCATTCTTGCATACGCTGGTTCTTTCAGTTCCTACGGCAGCCAATGCGGCGTACTACGCAAATATCGTAAAAGACCAAGCGAAACTGCGCGCCTTGGTAGAGGCCGGCACCCGTATCGTGCAACTTGGTTACAATACCGACGGCGGGGACGTGCAGGGCCTACTCGACATGGCACAGGCGGAGATGTTTGCTATCACGGAATCCCATGTAAAAAATGACTATGCCGATTTGCATGAGATCGTACCTTCGGTGCTTGAAGAGATCGAAAAGAATGCTGCCCGCGACGGCAAACTAGCCGGACTTGAAACTGGATTCACTGATCTTGATAATGTTTTGTCTGGTCTGCGGCCTGGACAGATGATTATTGTGGCAGCTCGACCAGGTATGGGTAAGTCCACCTTGGCGATGGATTTTTGCCGCAATGCCGCGATCAAGAATGGGCGTCCGGTAGCGTTTTTCTCGTTGGAAATGAACCGAACCGAATTGGTGATGCGTGCGTTAGCAGCCGAATCGGATATTTTCCTCAACAATCTTATTAAAGGCGATCTCAAGCAAGACCAGTGGCAGCGGATTCTTGAAACCTGCGAACGGCTCGACAAGGCACCGCTCATTGTGGACGACTCGCCAAACCTTACAATGACCGAGATTCGAGCCAAAGCGCGCCGACTGCGTCAGCAGCATCAGATCGAGCTAATCGTTATTGACTACCTTCAGCTTCTTACCTCTGGTGGTCGCACGCCCGAATCGCGCCAGCAGGAAGTTTCGGAGTTTTCGCGATCTATTAAGCTGCTTGCCAAGGAGCTCGATATTCCTATCATCGCGGTGGCGCAGCTCAACCGAAATCCAGAACAACGTGCCGACAAGAAACCGCAAGTAGCGGACCTTCGTGAGTCTGGTTCGCTCGAGCAGGATGCCGACGTCATCCTCTTGATCCATCGGAAGGACGACGACGGTTCACCAGACATGCCGCCGTCGGAAATCATCATCGGCAAGCACCGTGCCGGTCCAACGGGATCGGTGGAACTGATGTTCCAAGGTAACCGCGCCCGCTTCTCAAACTTTGGCGGCAGCGGAGATTATTAAAATATCAACTAAAAAATCATACCTGAGTATGATGCCCGAACTTAGGTTCACCATACATAATAGAAGTATCTACTTATTCGATAACGCCTAACGAATAACTCGTTAACTACAGGTTCCCTAAGCCTGTGCAAGTAGATTTTTATTTGCCCGGTGCGCTGTTTTCCTTCCAGCGCACCGGGCAAATTCAGTTCCTAGCCAACGGCGCGGTAAATCGCACTCTTTACAGGTTCTAAGATCAGCTAACTGGCAATCAGCGGTTCTTAAAATAGTACGGGCCAGCTTGGCATGCAGAGGCTTAGGTGGTCTATGGCGGTGGCTATTTTGTTGGATCTGATGGTGAATTCGGGGTTTATTTGGGGTTTCTTGCCTGATGCTAGGTCGATTTGGGCTTGTTTTTCGTCTAGAAATTGTGGGACTTTGCCGTTAAGCATGTCCGGTGCGAGCTCTGCGTAATCGGATAGTGCGCTTAGGGCTTGGCGGGCGTGTTCGTCGTCTGCTGTTGCTTTAGCTAGGGCTTCGTGTTGAGTTCCCCAAAAATCGACAACGAAAGCAACCCACGCATCCGTCACAATCTTATTGCGCGCAAGAAGCTCTGACGGATCATTCACGTTTGCACGTTTTTTCTGCGCTGCGACGAATTTTCTACCAAGGGCACTACTTGAAAAGCTACTTACGAGTATCTTGTTCATTTCAGCGCAGTGGTCAGAAGGAGCCGAAACTTTAGGAAGTGAAGCGTTTGGCTCTTGCCCAGAATTCTTGTTTTCTGTGGAACTTGGGTTATTGGCATCGGTTTGATTCGGTATAGCCGGTTGCGCAACAGACGTACTTTGCTGGCCGTCAATATTACCAGCGTGTGTAGGCTTCTGTGCGCACCCAGCTACACCACTACCCAAGATGACTAGGATTGCTACCGTAGCGCATAACTTGTGTGTTTTGTGTTGAGGCATTCTCTTCGCCTAGCGAATCACGAAGCTTCGCGCGGGAAGGGCCGAATTGCAGTCGGCGCAATCCTGGGTTTGAATACCGTATCAATGCGGGCAGGTCTGCCCATCCAGTCGGTGTGGATAATCTGATCGTTGCCAATATACAAGGCGGTATGAATGACTTGTCCGTTGCGGTCTGTGTAAAAGACGATGTCGCCACGCTCTCGCTTTTCCACGGGCACATGCTTGAAGTGCGGATACTTATACAGCTCTTGCGAGGTGCGATAATCAGGATAAGCGTGAAGGAGCACATTAATTGGCTGAGGATCGAGCCCTCCGCGGTAAAGCGTTTGCAACATTAACCCTGAGCAGTCAAAACCTAGGGCATAGAATCCCGCACCGCCCCATGTGTAGCTAGAGCCGATTTGTTGAGACGCAAAGCGGATCATAGCGTTGATTCGCTGTTCACGGTTTTCCCACAGCGGAACTGGGGTGGCTTGGTAAGTATCGATCCGCCACATCCAGCCGGTGTTCATGTATTTCCAAGTGGTTTCGTCAACTACTCCGGTAGCAGGGAGACCTACTCTGCGCTGGAAGGAGCGCACGGCAGCGATAGTCGCATCATCCATCGAAGCGAGCTGCTGTTCATACCAAATGCCTAGTTTTTGTTGAACAATTTTGACTTTCACGCCGTTAAAGCCTGGTGTGAGAGTATTTGTGGCATTTCCGAGTGAGGTGATGTGATCGGTGACTTGTAAGTATGGATATGGCGCGTGGTAACTAATATGCGACGTGGTTCCTTTGGAATCGGCCGCATAGGAAGAAGAAATGTGCAAGAACGGTGAGAGTGCGATGAGGGCCGTTGTAATAATTGCAAGAATCAACTTTTTAGGCGTACGCCTACCTGTATTGCTAACCATGATTTTCACACTAGCAAGCATAAACCTGCATGTAAATGCCCTATTTTCAAGCCAAAATGGTTAAAATATTTGCTACCAACTCAGTGCTGGGGTTATACACCAATCTCGTTCATGAGCCGCTTAAAGAACATCGCCTGGTAGTTGAGGTTTTCGATCCACATTTTCTGAGCCATTTCCGTAGCGCATTTTTGGTCACGGCAGGTGTGCAGCGTGTCTACATAATTCATAATCCACTCACGCTGCGAATCTTTGTCCATGCCCAAGAAATCGACGTAATGCAACGTATCGCAAATGCGATATGTGGAATAGCGGTCGATATTATCGCAGTCCCCGATAGACTGCGCGAGCACGCTTGGCTCATGCGCAAACACAAGATAGGGTTTGCCCTCGGCATTTGTGCCAGTGCCTTCGGCGTCAGTGCGGGCATTCCAGTAGCCATCAGTGTGCATGGCAATACCCTGGGCGAGATCGGCGCAAATCTCACTCGGCAATTCAGCCTCACACAGCAGATCAAAAGCAAGCAATGCCCCAGCTCTACCGTGGTCGACGGGATCCTCAGCATCCCATTTGCCGATGTCGTGAATGAGGCAACCCAGCTCCAAAAGCTCAGCATCCATGCCCTCAACTTCAGCAACTAAACGTCCAATTTTCGCAACGCGTTCACAGTGCTCAATGCGGTATCTTTTGGCTCGCTCAGTAGGGAGTTTTGCTTGAAGAAGATGCGAAACTAGCGCTTCGTGCAAAAACGCACGCAGCTCAGCGAAAGTATCAAATTTTCCGTAAGTATCCATCAGGCGGAATAGGCTCCTTGCCATACAGTGTCGAATGGAGTATGTGCGCTCACACGTGCATCAATACCTTTCGTCACCATTTCTTTTGCAATGCGAACTGCATCGTGAATATCTGTGCCTTTGGCGAGTTCAGCAGTAATTGCAGCTGCGAGCGTGCAACCCGCTCCAGAAACTCGCTCATTGCCGATCTTTGGCGTGCGGTAAGCAGTTGCTTGCTCACCGTCCCACAGAACGTCAACGGCGTCGTCGCCTGGGAAATCAATACCGCCCTTAACCACAACGTACCGTGGGCCAAGTGCGGAAATACGACGTGCGGCTTCTTCAAGATCCTCAACAGTGTTAAGAGAATCCATGCCGGCAAGTGTGCATGCCTCAAAATAGTTAGGAGTCGCCACAGTGGCAAGCGGAAGAATGAGCTCGCGCAAGGCGTTGTCGGTGTCCAGTGCGTGACCCGGTTCCTGACCCTTGCAGATCAGCACTGGATCGAGCACGATATTGCGCCACTCTTGCTGGCGCAAGCTCTCGGCAACTGCCTTGATCGTCTCGGGGTGTCCGAGCATGCCGATCTTTACCGTATCGAGATCCTGCGCTTTAGTGGCTGCCTCGATCTGATCACGAATCACCTGCGGATCGACAGGCACAAAACGGTGCGCCCAATTATTCTTCGGATCGAAGGAAACGATGCAGGTTAGAGCACCCATTCCGTAGGTTCCGAGCTCGTGGAAGGTCTTGAGGTCAACCTGAAAACCGGCACCGCCGGTGGCTTCAGAGCCCGCGATTGTGTATGCGAACGTGACCATAATTCCGCCACTCCTCTCTCAGTTAGGAATCAGGTTCATCTCGTCGGGGTGTTTACCCGTTCGGCCAGCTTCACCTTTATCTAACGCGTCGATAGCTTCCATATCGGCTTCACTCAGTGAAATGTTCGCAGATTCGAAGTTCTCGCGCTGCCGTTCCACTGAACTTGCCTTCGGAATCGCTATATTACCGTGTTGGAGGTGCCAAGCGAGAATTACCTGTGCGGGCGAGGCGCCGATGCGGGTGGCGATCTCCACGATTGTGGGATCTTCAAATTGGCGTCCACGACCTAGCGGAGACCACGCGGTCACCGCAATTCCTTGATTCCGGCAAAACTCCCATGTGGCCTTATTTAGGAGATAAGGGTGCAGCTCAATCTGGTTAGTGGCCGGCACAATAGTGGCTTCACGCAAGATTGGAACTAAGTGATGGGGTTCGAAATTCGACACACCGATGGCACGTGCGCGCTTGTCGATTGCGAACTCTTCCATCACCTTGTAGGTTGTGACGAAATCGCCATCGTAGAGCTTCGGCAGCGGCCAGTGCATAAGGAACATATCGACGTAATCCGTGCCGAGTTTTTCGAGCGACTCATCGAAAGTGCGCCGAGCGTCGTCAGGAAGATGATTTCCATTGTTGAGCTTGGTGGTGAGGAAGATTTCCTCGCGCGGAATTCCTGACTCCTTGATCGCCAAACCGACTTCACGCTCGTTGCCATACATCTGAGCAGTATCGATATGACGGTATCCGATTTTCAGGGCTTCAAGCACTACTTCGGTGGCGTTGTCTGGGGTGAGCTTGTACGTGCCAAAGCCAAGCTGTGGCATGAGCTTTCCGGTATTGAGCTTCACTGCTGAAATTTGCGTCATGAACCTATTGTGCCCAATTTTTCTACTAAGGTGTTAGGCGTGAACGAAAATTGGAACAACATACTTTCGGGCCTGAGCGGCGTTGTGCTTAACATCCCACTTAACACTGGGCACGAGTACCTAGATTCCTTCCATTTCGTCTACGTTTTGGACCACACCGTTGCCATCAGTCACGCGTGGATTATGCCAGCCGAAAGTCTGTTGCACGTGACGACGCCGGATAAGCAACCGCACGTCGTCGCCGTCGCTGTAGAGCGCGTTGAGGCTGCTATTGCAGCCTGGGGACGACGTGATGCCACGGCTTTCGATCACCTACAGCTCGCTCCGGCGCGCACGGATTTTTCCGCTCATGCGCGGGAAGCGATGTGTGCGATTCCGTTCGGAAGCATGGCAACATACGGCGATCTAGCTGCGGAAATTGGCAATCCTCGCGCGAGCCGTGCCATTGGGACTGCCTGTGCACAAAACCCAATTCCGCTCATCGTGCCTTGTCATCGCGTGGTGCCGCAACACACGGTTGACGCAATGCGCCAGCGTGACGAGCTTCGCGCGAAGAACGGCGGAGCGAAAGACGTTAGGAGTGGCGTGGCTGTTGGTGGGAAGGGCGTTAGGAGTGGCGCAAAAAATAGCGCTGAAAATAGCGAACTTGCAGGTCTTGGGCGTCTCGATGTAGGAAACTACGCCATCGGCTCGGATCTCAAATACGCGCTGCTGGAATTTGAAGGAGCGCTTGGCTAGGCGGCGAGATGCGCTAAGCGGTAAAGAACGCCAAACGGTGAGGCTAACCGACTGAGCTATGGTTGATAGCCGCGAGCGCTCAGCTGTAAATGGCCGTTAGCTACGAATAGACGTCAGCTACGAATAGCCGCGAGAAGCCCATCCACAATCTGATCAGACGACGTGCGCAAAGCATCATGATGGAATTCGTCGGAAATGATCGGCACTAGACCTTTGATAGCGTTCGCAGTTTCCATTGAGATATCAAAGGGCACGAACATATCCGGGCGGTAGATCCACGCTGCCGTTTTAACAGTATTGCGCGCTAGCACGTCCGCATCGTGCAGAGGTGGGAAATCTTCGCGCTGTGCAAGGATTTCGACGGCGGGTGCGAGCGCTCGTAATGCAGGATCTTCGCGTCCTTGCCACGCGAACACATGCTCCCCCGAAAAACGGAAGCCAAAACCGGCAGCGCGCATGCGTTCTTCCAGTTCACGCTCGCCTTGTGAGCCTTCCGAGAGCTGAGGAACGCTGAACTGTGGAAGAGTCTGGCGTACTCGATCGGCGGCCCAAGCTGTGGCACCCGAACTTTCTTGTGCGTAAATCGACTCGTGCAAAGCCCAGTACAAAGGCATACCCGTATAGCTGAGCTGGCTACTCATTGCTGCCAAGAAGCGCTCACTGAGCCTTTGTACGTCGTCGATCTCCACAAAAGGATCTTCGAGAAGGAAGTGTATTGTTTCGAGCCCATCCGATACGCCCAAAGAAATTCCCAGCGTTCTAAACCGTGCTGGGGTTAGCCGCTCACCTGTGGGCAAGTACTCGTCCACATCTGCAAGGTGACGCACGATTCGCCAACACATTTCTTCATCTTGTGGATAACGTTCGAAAAACTCGCGATTGCGCTCCTCAGTGCGTTGCCAGGTGCGTTCATAAACATCGGTTGCTGGTCTGTAAAGCGAGGGCAGACCGGCAGTAATCATGGCTTCACGTAAGCCGTGCGGCGCTCGCGAAAGATACGTTGTGACGCAAAATCCGCCAAACGACTGTCCCAACACGCTCCACGGTTCAGCGCCTTGCAAGGCGATACGCAGGGCTTCGGAGTCGTCCACAATCGAATCGGCCCGGAAACACGAAAGGTAGGCCGCTTGCAGTGAAGCATCACCGACGGCGGTAACGCGAGTCGCGTCAAGCGCATGAGACAGCCCGTTGCCACGCTCGTCCAAGAGTACGATGCGGTAATCCTTGAGTAGCTTCTCCATCCAGCCATTCACCGAGGTAGGACGCGGCGCGGCAAAGCCTGGTCCACCTTGGAAGTAGACGAGTCGCGGAAGCTCCTCGCCACCGGCGCGCACAAACTCTCGAGCGAAAATCTCGATACTCTGCGGTAATTTTTCCTGTTCAGAACGGGTGAGCAGGTGGCCACTGTGGTCGAGCGGCACCTGTAAACGGTGTTCAAAGGTGCGGTGACCAGGATAAAAAACTTCACGCGTGTTGAGCGTAGTTGCCGGAGTGGTTTCCAAGGCGGACTCCTCTGTGGTGCTGGAGATGTGAGGTGCTGGCGAAACTGAGATCAGTTGCTCGTTGTTTCAGGTTCTGCGGGCTCATCTTCCATCCGTAAGCGAGGCGTGCTCTTCCACTGTGGGTTAATTCCCTCTTTATCGGCATAGAAAGCGCGAATTGCATCCATATCGGCGCCCACGTCACCGGTGAGGTCAAGAGCATGTGCCCAGCCGTAGGTTTTGGTATTTGTGTCGATATATCCAAGTACAACGGGGATATTGGCTTGGCGTGCAATATGGTAGAAGCCAGACTTCCAAAATTCGCGCGGTGAGCGCGTGCCTTTTGGTGCGATAACCAGCAAAAATTCATCTGACTCCACCGCTTGCTGTGCAATTTGTTCCACTAGGCCATGAGCGGAGCTGCGGTCTACTGAAATTCCGCCCACTTTGCGAATGATAGGGCCAAATGGCGATTTCATTGCCGAATCTTTGACGAGGAACTTAAATGCGCGCTTGGCGTCCCAAAAGGCCACAGCCATGAGAATGCCGTCCCAGTACGAAGTGTGTGGAGCTCCAATAACAATCGCTTTCTTGGGAAGTGGCTGATAATCGAGCTTGAGACGGGAGAATTTTTGGAAGGTATGAGAGATGAATGTAGTAACTGACATGGGGTTACGCAGCCTTTTCGCGTTTGAGTTCTGAATTTACAATTTGGTTGAAGGTTTCAAAAGGAATGCCGCCTGGCACGTATTGGTAGCCAATGAGGAAGGCCGGAGTGCCGTTGATCCCCAGTTGGCGTCCGTTTTCTAGCTCTTTGCGCACTGCTTCAACTGTTTGCGGCGATGTCAGATCAGCCCGGAACTTCTCGACGTCTTTGATCCCCACGGTTTTTGCGAGGTCAGTAAGACCATCGGCAGTGTACGTGACGGATTTTGTGGCAAGGCCTTCATAAAGGGCGTCGTGGTACTGCCAAAACATTCCTTGGTTTGCTGCTGCTTGTGCAGCCTGAGCTGCTAATACAGACTCTTCGCCGAGCACTGGGAGGCTGTTAAATTCGTACCGAATTGTGCCGTCGTCAATCATCTTCTTCAACTTCGGCTCCACGTTCAAGGAGAAGTTTGCACAGTGTCCGCAGCGGAAATCCGCGTAAATCTCGACTACTAGGCGCGCATTGACCTTGCCTTTCGCGCGTGGATCGTCGGCCTTGAGGCGGTGCTGAGAATCAATGATTTTGCGAATATTGTCCGGGACTTCTTTGGGTGCTGCACCTGCCGAGTCCCCGCTACCGCCTTGCCCTGACTGTCCGTTTTGCCCTGACCGTCCAGCGCCTTGGCGATCTGGATGGGCGGAATCGGGTGCCTGTGCGGAGTTGCTGGTCTGAGCGGACGTCTTCGCGGCGTCGTCGGGCGTATGGCGGGTGACGAGCAATGCCACGAGCACTCCGATCACAGCGAGAAGCGCGACGACGGCGATCACTAGCGCCTTATTAACGCCCTGCTTGCGCGGAACTTGCGTTACGCCCAACTCTTTCGGCTGCTCATAGTCGGTTGAATCAGCGTTGTGCGGCGTATTTAGATCGTCAAGATTACTCATAACATCCTCATCGAGAAACAGAAACTGCGGCTAAAGCTACCTCTAGCCTAAAGCAGGAAACCGAAACTTGGGGAGTTCGGCTCGAGTTTTTCGGTGTGAATTGCCGAAGCATCCATGCGTTTTAGCAGGGAATCTAGGTTATTTGGATCGTCAATTTCGATTCCCACGAGTGCTGGCCCTGTTTCCCTATTGTTCTTTTTGGTGTATTCAAACAAGATGATGTCTTCGCCGTCGGAAAGGACTTCGTCGAGGAAGAGACGCAACGCGCCTGGTTGCTGCGGGAAAGTGACCAGAAAATAGTGGCGCAAACCTTCGTGGATCATTGAGCGTTCCACGATGTCGTCGTAGCGCGAAACGTCGTTATTGCCTCCGCTAATGATGAAAGCGATTGGACCAGGCGGAAGTTGGTCGAGGTCAAGGTATCCGCGGAGCGCAGCTACGGAGAGCGCGCCAGATGGCTCGGTAATAATCCCCTCAACTTGGTATAAATCAAGCATCTCGGAACTGATGGCTCCCTCGGGAACTGTTACGACGGCGTCGCAAAACTGACGCGCCATTTCAAAGGTGATATTTCCGGCACGAGCTACCGCAGTTCCGTCTGCAAAAGAATCGACTTCGCTCAGCGTAACCGGCTCACCTGCTGCTAGAGCCGCTTGCATCGAGGCTGCTCCGCTCGGTTCTACCCCGATCACCTTTACACTAGGGTGAAATTGCTTGACCCACGCGAGGGTGCCGGCAAGCAATCCACCACCACCGATTGGCACCACAACGCACGTCGGAGTCTCTTGCGCCTGCTCAAAAATTTCTTTCACGACTGTACCCTGACCTGCGATTGTGCGCACGTCGTCGAAAGGATGAACGTAAACTCCGCCGTGTTCAACAGCAAATTCTGTGGCTCGGCGAGCACATTCGTCGAAAGTAGTGCCGTATTCGATAAGCTCAATCCAATCACCGCCGATGTCTCGAATCCGGTGACGTTTCTGGCGGGGCGTGGTGGTCGGGATAAAAATCGTGCCGCGAATGTGGAGCGTATTGCAGGCAAAAGCGACTCCCTGGGCATGATTACCTGCCGATGCGCACACAACGCCGCGCGCGGCGTCGGCCTTATCGAGCGACGAAATAAAATTGAAAGCACCACGCACTTTGTAGGAGCGCCCCACTTGAATATCTTCACGCTTGAGGTAGATCGTACGTTGGGCGAGAGCGCTCAGCCGCGGGGAGATTTCCAGCGGCGTGCGGCGGATCGTATTTCCCAAGGTTTGAGCTGCGAGGACGACGTCGGTGCCCGTAGGAAGCTGTGGGGTATCGGCAAGGTCGGTGGTTGAGTTGGTGATGGGATCAGGGGCCAGGCTGGCGCTGAGGTTCGTTGCCGGGGCAGCTGGGTCTGTGGCTGGCTCGGGGACTGGCTCGGGGACTGGCTCGGGGACTGGCTCGCGATACGGGTTGCGGTTACTCATACAAGTAATGCTAGCTTTCAACTATGATTTGAGCATGAGCATTCCATTTTCGCAGGCAGACGATCGTGATTTCCCTTTTGAATTCGAGCGGAAGTTTTTCGTAGACGAAATTCCGCAAGATGCACTTGATCATGGTTCTGAGCAGATTATCGTGCAAGCATACGTATTTGCCGAGGCAGGCTATGCCATTCGAGTGCGAATCACGTTCCGTGGCGTCGAGATTGAGTTTCCGAAATTCGATGATCGCACTGATTATGTGGGTAGCTATGAGCGGCGAGTGCTGGCGGCTTTGATGATGCACGAGGACATTGAATCCCACGCTTCTGCTACGATGGGCGTCAAGTCGCCGTCGATCAACGGGGAACGTTATGAACTGGAGACGGAAATTGCACTCGATGTTGCAGTGCAGATTTTGCAACATTCTGCGAATTTGATACTTAAAAGACGCTACTCGATTTGGTATGGTGAAGACGGGTGGGAATTCGATCTTTTTGCTGGTCAAAACCAAGGTTTGATTGTGGCGGAATGTGAGCGACTCACTCCGGTGGTGAATCTTGAGATTCCTCAGTTTTGCGTGACTGAGGTGACGGGTGATCCACGTTTTACAAACGATTCTCTTTCGAAAGAACCGTGGACGCAGTGGGATACGATATATAGAACAGAGCTCGCTGCGAGGGGGCCGTACTTCTTAAACTTCGGAAGTGAAAAATAGGTACATATGGGGGTGTTTCTCCTGAAAAAGTGAGAAATTTCGAAATGTAAGAAAATCTAGGCATTTGTCGAAATTTCATGATAGCGTTGTGCTATAGAAAGCTTTGCGCCGCAGTAATGTGAGCGCAGGCGAAGGATATTCTCTTTCCAACTGAGGTGAGCGGGAGGTCTGCAGAATCCTTCGTTTTTATCTGGCTGGTGCGGAATTTTGCTGTGTTCTGCACCAGCCAGTTTCTTTTTCGCGCTCGGATTCGTGGGCTAGTGTGTGGATGGGTGGACTTGTGGGCTCGTGTGTCCGTGGACTTTTGTGGAAAGTTGGTGCGATTTTCGCAACATCTGCATATATATCGAGATGTTGCGTCAAATTCCCCAAGTTTTCCGCACTATTGATGGCTTGGCGCCAAAATTGTCCTTTTTGTACCATGCTTCAACTTGTCTTTCAAAGATTTGTGACATAAATCCTCAATTTTGCTCAATTTTCAGTAAAAAGTTGTTAAGGGAAATGCTTTCTAAAAGAATGAAAGTATGGACAATATCGATAGTGATAGACAGACAGATACGAAACTAGTTCAAGAACCGGCGTCGGCAATGGAAGCGTTAATGTCGGTTGAGCGTGAAATTAGAGAAGCTGATCTCGCCGAAAAACCAATCGAACTTGCCTCTGAAAACGACGATGCGCGCATTACGTGGTCAGTCGTGATTCCCGCCGTCGCCCTTGCGCTCGCGGTGGTGGTTTGGGGTCTGAGCGCCCCACTAAGCTTCGGTAACGTAGCATCGGGCGCATTTAGCTGGGTGCTTGAAAATCTCGGGTGGGCGTTCGTCTTGGCCTCCACCGTCTTCGTGATTTTTGTTTTGGTGATTGCCGGAAGTCGGTTCGGTACGATTCGCCTAGGTGCCGCTACCGAACAGCCCGAATTTTCGAATGGCTCGTGGATCGCGATGATGTTCGCAGCGGGTATGGGGATCGGATTGATGTTCTACGGAGCTTCTGAGCCGCTCGCTTTTTATCGCGACGGCGTTCCAGGTCACAAGCCTAACGAGGTTGGAACAGCGATGGCCACGGCTATGTTCCACTGGACTCTTCATCCGTGGGCTATGTATGCGATTGTTGGTTTAGCGATTGCATACTCTACTTACCGACTTGGAAGAAAACAGCTCATTTCCTCGGCGTTTACCCCGTTAATTGGCGAAAAGAACGTCAATGGCGTGCTTGGAAAATCCATTGATATCTTGGCAATTTTTGCAACCATATTTGGCACTGCGTGCTCGCTCGGTCTCGGAGCGCTACAAATCAAGGCAGGATTGGAAGTAGCCGGATTTGTGAAGAACGCAGGCACTGGACTTGTTATTTCTATTGTGGCAGTTCTTACGCTCGCCTTTCTCCTTTCAGCGATGAGTGGTGTTGGTGCTGGCATTCGTACTCTTTCGAATATCAACATGGTGTTGGCGGCGATTCTTGCGATATTCGTATTCGTGTTCGGCCCAACCATCGTGCAGCTCAATCTGCTTCCCGGTTCAATCGGAGCCTATATTTCAAACTTCTTCGAGATGGCTGGTAGAACTGCGGCTGCAGCCGATGGAACTGCTGGTAGCTGGCTATCTTCATGGACTATCTTCTATTGGGCGTGGTGGATTTCGTGGTCGCCATTTGTAGGAATGTTCATCGCCCGTATTTCGCGTGGACGCACAATCCGCGAGTTCTGCATGGGAGTTTTGCTTGTTCCGACTGGCCTATCAACGATCTGGTTTGCAATATTTGGTGGCAGTGCCATCCATATGGAACAAACTGGGCAATCGATATATAGCGACGGAAATGCGCAGGGGCAGCTTTTCAATCTGCTCCATAACTTGCCGGGAGGATTCTTCTTTGGAATTGTGGCAGTTTTGCTGCTCAGTACCTTCTTTATTACATCGGCCGATTCGGCGTCCACAGTGATGGGTTCTCTTTCCCAAGGTGGGCGCGTAAACGCTTCGCCGTGGCTCTCAGGGATTTGGGGTTTGGTGACGGCGTTAATCGGACTTACGTTACTCATCTCCGGTGGAGATTCGGCGTTGAATAATATTCAGAGCGTTACCATCGTTGCCGCTACACCATTCCTCTTCATCGTATTTGCGCTGATGTTTGCACTCGTCAAAGACTTACGTAACGACGTTATCTATCTTGACCAGCGTGAACAAGAACGATTCAGCAGAGAACTTGCTATCGCTCGGAGAATCCATCGCGAGAAAGAAGAGCTAGCTAAGCTCAAGCGGCATACTCGGCCCCGCCGATCACGAAAAAATACACAGAGTAGCTCGCAGTAGGGCATTATGCGAAAGCAGGGGCGGTTTGGGGCAACAACGCACAAGCGTTGCCCCAAACCACCCCTGTAAATCAACCCATGCCGCAATCTGGAGAACTAGCTAAGTCGCAATCTTGCGGACTACTTAAGCAAGTAGCAAACAATGCAGCGGACTGCTTGATCAAGCCCGACTGAACTGTTTGAGCAAGCCTCACCTAACTGTTCGTGTAATTTGCACAAGTAACACTGAGAACTACAGCGATGCCGCAATCTGCTCGAGCATGTGCAAGCGCTCTTCATTGCTCGGACCAGGAAGAATGGTGACCTTTGCGCCAAGGTAGCTGACGTTGTGTTGCACAGCTTTGCTGCCGGCTTCAGCCACGATCTCACGAGTAAGAAGAGATTGTGGAACGAACTCTTGCAAGCCAACATGAGCATCTTCCCAAGCTGGACCCCAAGCATTTTCGCTGTTATGGGCTCCGGAGAAGATCAAACCTTCCAAAATTCCAGCACGGCCAGCCATATCGACGTGCTCAAGCGGGAGTTCTGCGCCTTGACCTTCAATAGCAGAGCGACCCCAGTTGATCGACACGCCAACTCGGCCGTCAAACTCTCGTGCAGCAGCGATTTCATCGCACAATTCCAAGAAACCCTTGCTAATCACGCGTTCGGTGGAGAAAGAATCACAATGCTCAATCGTGAGTTTTGCGCCGTCGATTTCCCATTCAAGCAGCTCTTCAAGCGAACGAATGAGGCTATGCACGTCGCCACCACCGCGTGGCGCTGTGTGCAGAGCTAGGTGGGTGAAAAACTGCCGACCAAGCCTATCGTTGAGGTCTTTCATTGTCTCGGTGGCGCCTTTGAGGAACGACAGCGCAGCGGCGCGCCCGTCGTCATCCGTAGACGAAATTCCCCACGACGAATCGCCTACGAAACTCATGGTGCCTGGAATAGGCGTGAGCACGTTCGTCGTGAATGTTGACCCGAGCTGCTCGGCGAACCATTGCGGATCATCTTGTAGCCCAGTGGCGGTAAACGGGATTTCAAGACCGTTCACCCAAGGTGCCTTGTTCAGTAACTGGTAAAACTCTTCTTGTGCTGAGCGTTCCTGTGGCTTAGCGGCATACGCTCCGATAATAAAAGGTATGTTCATTCTCTAAGGCTACACCCAAATTTTTCGAAAATGTGTCTGAAAAGTCCTATTATGGTGCACTAATATCAATCTCTTGCGAGAAATTACGTAGTTCGCGAGAAGACACGTAGCCTACGAGAACTCAGGTGCCGTGCGCTAAGCTAAAACCATGGAAAATCTTGGAGTATCAGCAATTCATCCACCGGCTCCTGAAGTTCTCTCGGCGGTGGCACTTTTTTCTGCGCCGATTGACGTGGATGCTGCGCTCGCGCGGCTCAAGGAGTTGTGGTCGCTGGATATTGACCCGCAGTGGCAGCATGTGGAAGCTGATCCAGGCAATCCAAATCTTGTGCCAGGCGACCTCGTCCATTTTTCCAACCAGGGCGTGCAAGTGATGCTCTCGCCGTTGAATTATCCGCTAGATTTCGACGGCGGAGCGCTCCCGCAACACGTATTTCACGTGCCAGTGACGTTGTATGCGCCGAGTCAGGGCGCTACTGAGGGGGTTCTCGCAGGTGAGAATGCTTCGGGTGAGCAAGAATCAGTCGAGCTCAAGCGTCGTAAGCGGATGGTGTCGGCACATATTTTGCTCACTGAGGTGCTCGATTCCTTAATGCGTGAAGACGCCGCAGTGGGGGTTTTCCGTGCAGAGTTGGGTATCGTACAGCCGCCGCAGATGGTGGTGACGATGGCGGAGCAGCTCACACGCGGTGAAGCGCCACTTCCTTTGTGGATCAATATTCGTACGGTGAAGCCAGATTTGACGGTGGGGCGCACGCTTGGTTTACCTCTTTTTGGGCATCTTGACCTTGAGATTCACGAGTCGGTTAAATCAGAAGACGACGTGTACGCCATGCTCGCCAGTATCGCGAATTACATCATCACCGGCGACACTTATCTGCTTCCAGGGCAGACTTTAGGCAGCTCAGATGGGGAGAAAATTGCCATCACCCAAGATCTTTCGCCTTTTGATAAGAGTCCCGTTATTCGGGTGATGTATAGCTGATGAGGTTGGTGTACAGCTGAGATGTGGTTAAATATCTGCTGACTGCCGACTCATGTGCACTAACTTAGGCTCCGGCTTATTCATCGGGTTATATATGTACGATGTGCAAGGAATCGCCAAAGTTAGGGCAGGTGTAACCGTGAACTTAGTAGACATAACCGCTAACTCGGGCAATATGTGTGGTTCGCTAATCAAAATCACTGAAGTTTGTTAGCTAATTTTATTAGCTAACTCTGAACTTTTGATACGATTACGTTCGGAGTTTGAGCGATCGGCTCCACAGAAGCGCCAGATGACGGCGAAAACCCTAGTAGCGAGACTGTTGCGGGAGCTTCGTTGTAGCGTTAGCGCGCTTCTGCGCCTCGGTGGTGGCAGTGCCAGGCGAACCAGTTGAATATCCACTTGCGGTGCATGTCCGTATGCGCGGGTTCAAGCGAAGATTTGTGTTGGTTTTCGCCCATAATTTCGCTAGATCTTGCTCAGCCTTAGTTGCTAAGCCTTGCTCGGTCTTGCGCCTGACGTGGATAAATCTTTGTTCACCCTGCTCAAACAGAGCTTCCACGGAGGGATAGTTGTGGCAAATATAGCTTCACACACAGGTAATGGCGCGGTAAAAAAGCGCGCAATGTTCGATATTTTCGCAGTTTGTTTTGTCGCGTTTTTGCTGTTGTCGAATATTGGCGCTACGAAATTGATCGAAGCTGGACCATTGATTTTCGACGGCGGTGCGATTCTGTTCCCGCTCACATACGTGATTGGTGATGTGCTTTCGGAAGTATATGGTTTCCGCTTGGCTCGCCGCGCGATTGTGATGGGTTTTGTGCTGTCAATTGTGGCGTCCGTGGTGTTTTGGCTGATTATTTTGGCGCCACCTGCCGCCGACTATCAAGATCAGCAGGCTTTCCAAACCGTTCTGGGCGTAGTGCCTCGCTTTGTGATCGCTTCTTTGGCTGGTTATCTGGTTGGCCAGCTGTTGAATTCTTGGGTGTTGGTGAAAATCAAGGCGCGTTCAGGTGAGAATAATCTGTGGTTCCGCTTGATCGGTTCCACAGTGGTGGGCGAGTTTGCCGACACCGCGATTTTCTGCGTGATTGCGTGGATCGGCGTGATGGACTGGGGTGTTATTTTGAACCTCATGTTCGTTGGCTATATTTATAAGGTGGGAGTTGAAGTGGTGCTTTTGCCAGTTACCTACACGGTGGTTGGATGGGTGAAGCGCCATGAAATCACTTACCATGGCACGCCAGACGCGCTCGATACACAGGCTGCCGACACGCAAACCGCAGGTACACACGCTGCAACAGGCGCGCGAGGCGACGTAACGTCAAGTGCAAACGAGTCAAGCATGGCAATTCAGCACTGAGACTTTCCAGCTCATTAAAAAGCATTAACAAGAAACGATAGATTGCATGACCTTCGAAATTCAGCAGCGGTTAGAGACTTCAGCAGGTAAAGCGCTCGGCCGCACCGGCGTCATCCACACTCCGCACGGAGATATTCAAACGCCGGCGTTCATTCCGGTTGGCACGAAGGCGACCGTCAAAGCGGTTTTGCCTGATTCGGTGAAGGCTTTGGGGGCTCAGGCGGTGCTCGCAAATGCTTACCATCTGTATCTCCAGCCTGGTTCTGACGTGCTCGATGAGGCAGGTGGCCTCGCAGCTTTCATGAACTGGGGTGGGCCTACCTACACTGATTCGGGTGGTTTCCAGGTGATGAGCTTGGGTTCTGGTTTCAAGAAGGTGCTTTCGCAGGAGTTTTCAGGAAAAACAGTTGCCGACGACGCTGTGGCGGGTAAGCGAGAGCGCTTGGCAAATGTGGACGACGACGGCGTGTGGTTTCGTTCGCACCTGAACGGCACCAAACATAGGTTCACGCCGGAGATTTCGATGCGTATCCAGCATGAATTGGGTGCAGATATTATTTTTGCTTTTGATGAGCTCACAACTTTGTTGAATTCGCGCGCGTATCAAGAGGAGTCGTTGGAGCGCACGCGTTTGTGGGCACAGCGTTGTTTGCGTGCACACAAACAGCTCACCGAAGAGCGTGAAGGAAAAGCGTATCAGCAGCTCTTTGGAGTAATTCAAGGAGCTCAGTACGAGGATTTGCGTCGAAAAGCTGCGCGCGATCTTGGCGCTATGGAAATTGATGGGCAGTGTTTTGACGGCTTTGGTATCGGTGGTGCTTTGGAGAAAGAAAACCTCGGCACGATTGTAGGTTGGGTTTGTGAAGAACTCCCAGAGAACCGTGCCCGCCATCTTTTGGGTATTTCTGAGCCGGATGATTTCTTCCGTGCGATTGAAAGTGGAGCAGATACTTTTGATTGCGTGAATCCTTCTCGGGTGGCGCGCAATGCCGCAATTTACTCGCCGGACGGCCGGTTTAATATTACTCGTGCGCAGTTCAAGCGTGATTTTTCGCCGGTTGTGGAGGGCTGTGAGTGTTATACCTGCACTCATTATTCGAAAGCTTATTTGCATCACACATTCAAAGCCAAAGAAATGATTTCCTCAACTTTGGCAACGATTCATAATGAATATTTCACTGTGAAGCTCGTGGATGATATTCGCAAAGCGATTAATGAGGGCTATTACGAAGCTTTCAAAGCCGAAACTCTAGGCAGGTTCTACTCACAGAACTAAGCCGCAGGCTCATGCAACCACACGTCTAATGCAGGCAATGCTCGCTTGAGTCACTACTGTTCGGCAACTACAGCGATAGCCACAGATGTGTGGCAGTGCTTACTTTTGCTGGTGGGTGCGTCCATAAAATGGACGCACCCACCATAATATGAACACCTCTCATACGGTAGTTATGTTTCCACGCATCATATCACCGAGATTTTGGGAGTTTTTATGAATGCCGTCGCTTCTTCGGAGCCTGGCCTATTTAAGCGAATGTTGAGGACCCTCCTCTTTTGGGTGGTGTTGGCGATTGTGGTGGGCGCACTGCTTGGGCAGTTCCTACCAGCATGGATGATCGTTCCTTTCGCAACATTCAACGATTTGTTCGGAAAGTTCCTCGCTTTCGTCGTTCCGCTGATCATCGTAGGACTCGTAACGCCAGCGATTTTCGAACTTGGAAAATCTGGTGGTAAGTGGTTACTGGTTACAGTCGGCATTGCGTATGGTTCAACAATGGTGGCTGGATTTGGCACGTGGGGTTTAGCTGCACTTATATTCCCTAGCCTGCTCGCTAACCAAGCAGTTCCAGACCTCGCCGAACCGAAGAACGCTGTCGCGTCACTCATGGATCCTTCCTTCACGTTACCACCCGTTTTTGGCGTGATGACGGCGTTGATCCTCGCCTTTATTTTGGGTATCGGCATGGTTTCTACCCAGGCGCAACGCATGATGGAAATTTTCGTTGAGTTCCGCACTTTGATGATGCGTCTCATCTTGAAAGCTATCGTGCCACTGCTACCTTTGCATATTTTTGGAATCTTCTTGAATATGTCGAAATCAGGGCAGTTTGTGCATGTAATCGTGGCGATGGCAAAAGTTATCGTCTTTGCTTTCGTACTTACTGTAGTGATGATGCTACTCCAGTATCTAGTGGCGGGAGCTGTGGCGAAACGCAATCCACTCAAAGCCTTGTGGGGCATGCGTGACGCTTACTTCACGGCGCTGGGCACGGCGTCGTCGGCTGCAACTATCCCTGTAACCGTGCGATGCACCCGCGCAAATGGGGTGAGCCACGAAATCTCCGACTTCGTCATTCCGTTGTGTGCCACGATTCATTTGGCTGGCTCGACCATCAAAATCACGGCGTTTGCGTTGGCCTTGCAGTATATGATGGGCATGACGCCCAATCCATCAAGCATGGCGGGATTCATTTTAATGCTCGGTGTGATTATGGTGGCGGCACCAGGCGTGCCGGGCGGTGCTATTACAGCAGCTCAAGGCGTTTTGCAGAGTATGTTGGCATTCACTGATCCGATGTACGCCATTATGGTTGCGATGTATGTTGCTGTGGATTCCTTCGGCACGGCTACGAACGTGACGGGTGACGGCGCAATCGCAATTATCGTCGATAAGCTTGCCACGGGAACACTTGGTGCTGAAAAAGAGAGCGCACAAATTGCCGCAGAGGAGATTTCTGCGGGCCGTGAGTTGGGCTAAAAGCGAACGAAGTCCGGGCGGCCTGACGGGCAAGACGCCGGTGGGTGGGTTTGAGTGAGCTGAACAGAATCCCTGAGTTTAAGAACTGACGGCACACCCTGAGCCTCAATAACTAAATAAGGCGTGCGATATCTGCCGGCCGTGTCTAAAATTCACGGTCGGCAGATTCACGTAATTTATCTAGTTGCTCCTCAGAGGGGAAGCCCTTGACGAACCAACGCGGTGGCCAGGCGTTTTCGTCACGTTCGAAGCCCTCGGGCCACACTTCGCGGGCGATATGTGCCCTGATCGGCAGATTTACACCCTGATCTGTTTCCCATGGGTGTGGTGAGGGTGCCCGTTTGAAAATGATGTAATCGGCGTCGGGAATTGAACCAAACCGGTCGATATTGGACCATTCCGTGGTGGAAACGCGCTCGTTATTGCGCAGACGTCGAGAAGAAAAGTCTTTGAGTGCGCCAAATTCTCCCCATGTGCTCATCTCTTTTATTTGAGCTGCATAGATAGACTCGCGGAATTGGTTGCGTAGCGTTCCCAGCACTTCTGCCAGTTCAGACCCAGGGAATGGCACCCATTCGCGCCAGCCGTCCGCAGCTACTGTGTGCGGCAGCGGATAGACTGCTTCGTTGGAATCGCGTTGGGCGAGCAGAACTTTGAAAAAATCGGCCAAATGTGGATCTTCGGAAAAAACGATGAACAATTTCGTGCGTGAAGCTGGCACGAACAGTGGAATATCATCAGAAAACTGAGCGGAAACCTGCTCGGCTACCTGCTGCATCATGTCGAGATCGCAAAACCATGAGAGCTCGTAATTTGCCGGCTGTAAAAAGGTGAGCACCCGCGCGCCCACAATGTCGATCATGCCAATTTCTACTGTGTGGTGCACCGAGCCAGTCATGTGACGCAAAGTGAGCACGGAATCGGCGAGGATTTCACCAACTTCGCGCGCGTCGTCTTCAATCTGTGAATAGTAAACAGGCTGGATCGTTTGCGGCAGATCAAAGGCTATACCTGCGGCAATAAAATCGGTGAGCGGAACGTACACCATTGAGTCCGCTTCTTGGTGAGAGCGCAAATAGTAATCGGCCGCGCGCACAATTGGCACGATGGGAGCTTCGACATCAGGCGCAGCGAGATCGGGAAGGTCCGTGGATTTGCCAAGATCAAGCCCCAGATCATGAATTTCTGAACTTTGTGGCGAAGGTGCCGTTTGTGGTGGATTTTCTTGCGTTTGTGCGGGTATGTCAGCCTCGGCGGTGGGATGCTCAGCTTGGGCAATGCCAATAGAAATAAGTTTGTTAAGGATTTCAGTACGCTGCTCCTCGGGGGCGTTCTCATTGAGAAGTGCACCAGGGCGGAAACGGAATGCGCGGCCGTCCGGCAAAAGGATATCGAGTGAGGAATCGTCCGAGGTGACGAGCGCGTCCTTGAGTTCTGGGTGTGCAATAGCTGTTTGGAGAGCCCAGGTCATAAAATCCATGATCTTATTTTTGCAGGTTTTGCGACGAATTGGGAGTCGATTCGGGCGTATAACTCCCAGCGTTCAATAAATTTGGGCACATTCTGATTCGTGATTTATTGAATATGATAAGGGGATATGTAGCTGCATAGTACGATATCGATCTGCCAGTTATTTCTCGGGGTAAATCTCGAGTAGTATGAACAATAATTGGAATGTGTCAAAATTACGAGATCGATAGAAAGGATCGGGACATGCCATCCATTTCTGCACCCACGGTCAAAGAGCATCATCGAATCATGTTTGACAAGCTCGTGGATGCGGCTGAGGAAATCCTACGCACGCACGGACCAGAAGATCTTACTGCTGGTGCTGTTGCAAAGGCAGCAGGAATTGCCCGAAACTCAATCTATCGATACGTCACTTCAATCGACGATTTGCGCATTTTAGTGCTGGAACGCTATTTGCCACAGTGGCAAAAGTCAGTAGACGACGCCATTGATCGTGATGCGCCGCCGCAAGAACAAATTCTTGCGCTCGCGGTTGTGAGCTTGGAACTCGCGCAGAGCACAGGCCATTCATGGCTTATCTCTGTTATGAAATCGGCACGTAGCGCTCGCCCGTCCCAAGAACAAGATGTGCCACAGGTGCGTTCTGAGTACCACTCCGAAAGCGTGGCAGATTTCCACATCGAATTTGCGCGCCGCGTTACTTTGCTGTGGACCCAAGTTGATCCACAGACGGCGTCGCTCCATTCGCGAATTAACCGTGCGTTAATCGATGTAGGAATGAAGTCCCTCGATGCCGGAGAGCCGTTTGAAAAGGTGAAGCGTTCTGTTTTGGCTGGTATTTCGGGGCTTTTCGCTGCGGCATCGAGTGAGTCTGCCACTACGGTGTGATTCCGGCGTCTTCCGCTCTTGAAAACAACTCCTCGTTCGCGCTCGCATAGTGATGCCCGTAAACTTTGCTTTATGACCCTTCCTCAGAAAACCGTGCTCTTCGATCTGTATGGCCTGTTCATGCGCAATCAGAGCGACGCCGCTAAACAAGAGATCGAAAAAGCTGCTCAGCTTGAGAGTTTGGCAGTAGAGCCTGTGAAATTTTGGCAATCCTATCGTGATTTGCGTGCTCCTCTTGACGCCGGTCGGATCAATTTTGCGCAGTACGTATCGGCGATGGGTGAGGAGCTTGGTGTAACATTTCCGAGCTGGGAAGCGATTTTCGAGGCGGATTGTGAATCTTGGCGTTTTCACGACGACGCTATGGTTGAGTGGCTTTACGAGCTGAAAGACGGCGTAAAGAACGGCGAGCACAGTGCCCGAATTGCATTGTTGTCGAATATCCCCGCAGCTTTACTGGCAAAGATTCGGGAAGAGAAACCTTGGTTACGCGAGTTTGAGCCAGCGTTCTTCTCCTGTGGGTTGGGCATAGCTAAGCCAGAAGAAAAGATATTCACCTACGTAGTGAAAGTCCTTGAAACAACGCCTGATCGCATTCTGTTCCTAGACGACACTAAAGCAAACATCGATACTGCCGAAAAGCTCGGCATTAACAGTCACCATTTCCTTGGTATTGACGGCGCTCAGAAGGCCGTTGCAGAATTTGTGGCACGATAAAAATGGGTGATCGTATGGGCGAGCCAATAATTGACTGCGAGTATTTTTCGGCAGGTGTGTGCCGTTCCTGTACCCATTTGGAGACGCCTTATAACGAGCAACTGGCTGCGAAATTTTCGACTGTGCGCGAGCTGATTGATGCAAAAGTGTGGCTTCCCGCCGTCGCCTCGAAACAGGAATCCTTTCGAAACAAAGTAAAACTCGTGGTCAGTGGCAGTATCGCTCAACCGAAACTTGGCATTGCGGACGCTGATCTGCGCAACTGTCCACTCCCGACCACGGGAATTAGGCTGGCTATTGCGCCGATTGCTGAGTTCATCCGTGAATGTGTGATTCAGCCCTACAACCCCATGACCGACACAGGCGTGCTGAAATATGTGATTATCACAGAGTCAACAACTGGTGAGCTCATGGTGCGATTCGTAGCTCGGCGGCGCGGCGTGCAAGGCATACTATTCAAAAAATACGAGCGGTTGCGCGAACTCGTGCCGATGCTCGCCGTCTGCACCTTGAATGTGCAGCCCGAACGCAAAGCGATCATTGAGGGAACAGAAGAAATTCTTATTAGCGAGCAAAGTTCGCTACCTATGCCGATCGTCGTCTCTGACCCTGCGCAAGAAATGACGGCAGGCGTGCAGCGGCTGGAGCTCGAGCTTCGACCGCAGTCGTTCTTTCAGACCAACACAGAAATGGCGGAAGTTCTCTACGCGCGAGCAGCTCAATGGGCACAGGGCGCCCACAGTGCATGGGATCTTTACTGTGGCGTGGGCGGTTTTGCGCTGGCGCTCGCCCAAGCTGGTGTGAAAAATGTGGTGGGCGTGGAAGTGTCTGACGACGCCGTTGCCGCAGGTAACGAACAAGCCGCGCGGAGTTTTCCGGGAGTCGTTTCGTTCGTGGCGAGCGATGTTGATGAATGGGTGCGAGCACAAGAGACGACGCCGGAGGTGGTGGTTGTTAATCCGCCGCGGCGTGGAATTGGCGCAAAGATGGCTCAGTGGCTCGAAGAATCTGAGGTGCCTACAGTAATTTATTCTTCGTGCAATGCGCGCGGTCTAGCTGCTGATCTTGAAAAAATGCCGAGTTATTCGGTGGAGCAAGCGCAGATGCTCGACATGTTCCCGCACACTGATCACAGCGAAACTATTGCGCTACTCAAGAGATGAGCGGTGAGTCCACGAACTGGGCACAGCAAGATTATTGACGAAATTCCTGCAAGAATTGCACCAATACGTAGTGAATTAACCAATACGTAGTGAATCAAAGGAACTGTGATGGCGATTGACTTCATAAAACTCCACGGGCTGGGAAATGATTTCGTAGTTATTGATGGCATGAAAAGCTCGTTTGATCCCAGTGCTGATCAGGTACGTGAGCTTTGTGATCGGCATTTTGGTGTAGGTGCAGATGGAGTGATCGTAGTACAACCGCCAAAAAATACGGGATCAGCTGGGTATATGCATTACATTAATGCCGATGGATCGCTGGCTCAGATGTGCGGGAATGGGGTGCGCTGCACGGCGAAATTCTTGGTTGACGAAGGATACGTGGACGCTACCTGTGGGAACTTAACCGTTGATACTCTCGCTGGGCCACGGTCGCTGAGTTTCACGGCCGAATCCGGAAAATTGACCACAGCCACGGTGAATATGGGGCAGCCAATCTTTGAACCTGCGCAAATACCTGTTCGTGCGCCACGCGAGAGCTTAGCGAAAAATCCGGAAACCGGCGTCGAATTTGTGCGAAATCTTCAGGTACAAACCCCGTGGGGAGATGTGACTTTCACCTGTATATCCATGGGAAATCCGCACGCCATCTGGTTTATTGACTCTTTCGACGATCTGCCCGATACGCTCTTTGATAGTGGCAACCATGAATCGGGCAAGAATTTGACCACGATGGATATTGATAAGATCGGTGCTTTTCTTGAGGCGCATCCGATTTTCCCGGAGAAGTCCAATATCGAATTCGTTAGTGTGCACGACGGCGCACTCCACACACGCGTATTCGAACGCGGAGTTGGGGAGACTCTCGCGTGCGGCACGGGAGCTTGCGCCACCGGCGTCGCCGGATATTTGACCGGACGCACCGGACGTCGCGTGGACGTGGTTCTACCAGGGGGAACGTTAGAAATCGAGTGGACGGAAAGTGGCGCGGTGAATATGACCGGCCCTGCCGCAGAGTCTTTCAGAGGAACAATTTAAGGAGAACTTATGCAAACGGCACAATGCTTAAACCAGATCAAACCCTATCTCTTCGCGGAAATTGACCGGAAGCGTGATGCCTTGCGTGAGCAGGGAATTGACGTGATTTCGCTAGGTATTGGCGATCCAGATCTTCCAACGCCGCAGCACGTGATCGACGCGATGATGCAAGCGATTCAAAAGCCGCAGAATCATCAATACCCCGATTATGCTGGGTCGATTGAGTTCCGCACAGCAGCGGCAACGTATATGAAGAACCGTTTTGGTGTGGAAGTCGATCCGAAGACGGAAGTTCTTGCGCTGATCGGCTCGAAAGAAGGAATCGCGCATCTGCACACCGCGTTTGTTAATCCAGATGAGTACGTGCTTGCGCCGTCAATCGGCTATCCGGTGTATTCGATTGGCGCCACGCTACAAAATGCCAACACCTACTTCATGCCGATGAAGGCAGAGAATGGTTTCTTGGCAGATTTCGATAATGTGCCTGCTGAGGTGCTTGCTAAGGCGAAAATTATGTTCTTGGGATACCCCAATAATCCCACGGGAGCTATTGCGCCAGTGGAATACTTCGACAAGGCAATCGCATTCTGTAAGCAGCATGGCATTTTGCTCGCCCATGATAACGCATACGCGGATCTGTCGTTCGAGGGATATGTGGCGCCGTCGATACTGGAGCGGCCAGGGGCGAAAGATGTGTGCATTGAATTTTTCAGTCTCTCCAAGCCATACAATATGACGGGCTGGCGTATCGCTTTTGCATGTGGCAATGAGCAGGCAGTTAAAGCCTTGGGAACGGTGAAGAACAACCTCGATTCGGGGCAGTTCACCGCGATTCAGGAGGCAGGATGCGTAGCATTGCTTGAATCTGACGAGTTTGTTGCGCAGATGAATAGCATTTATCAGCACCGGCGCGATCTGGTGGTTGACGCCTTGCGTGCGATTGGTATGCAGGTAGAAGCGCCAAAAGCTACGATTTACGTGTGGGCGCGAGTTCCAAAAGGGGAGACGTCGGAATCCTTTGCCACGAAGTTGCTGGAGAAAGCACATGTGATCGTGACGCCGGGTAGCGGATATGGTCCTGACGGCGAGGGGTATATCCGGATTTCGTTGACGACTCCTGACGATCGCCTACTCGAAGCAGTAGAGCGAATGCGCAGCGCAATGGCTTAGTTTTTAAAGGGAGAGATTCTCAGCGAGAATCTCTCCCTTTAGTTTAGGCATTGATACAGGCTATGAGCTTGTTCTATAAGTTGGTTTGATCTGCGCTCACATAATTCCTTGATCGAGCATGGCCTGGGCAACTTTCTTGAAGCCGGCGATATTTGCGCCAACTTGGTAGTCGCCAGGTTTGCCAACTTCCTCGGCGGCTTCCAAACATGTGTTGTGAATATCGGCCATGATTGCTTCAAGTTTTTCTTCAACTACCTCAAATGGCCATTGAGCCATTCCGGCATTTTGCTGCATTTCAAGAGCTGACGTGGCAACTCCGCCCGCATTAGCTGCCTTTCCGGGTGCGTACATCACGTGCGACTCTTTAGCTGCTTCAATCGCTGCATGAGTCAAAGGCATATTGGCACCTTCGGCGATGAGTTCCACACCGCCGTCGACCATCTGGGAAAAATCGTCAAGATCGACTTCGTTTTGCGTTGCGCATGGCAATGCGATTTGTGCCGGAACTCCCCACGGTTTTGCACCTTCGCGATACTCAGCACTCCGACGTCGACTCGCGTACTCACTGATACGACCGCGTTCCACTTCCTTAATCTGCTGCAGGAGGGCGACGTCGATGCCTTCCGGATCAAAGACGCTTCCGCCCGAATCGGAAACGGTGACGACGTTCGCACCGAGGTTTTGTGCCTTTTGAGCTGCATAAATGGCAACATTGCCAGAACCAGAGATAGCTACGGTTTTGCCGTCTAGGCTTTGACCTTGCGTTTGGAGCATGTTTTGGGCGAAGAGCACGGTGCCGTATCCGGTTGCTTCGGTACGAGCCAAGGATCCACCCCAGTTTGTGCCTTTGCCGGTGAGTACTCCGGCGTCAAAACGGTTGGTAATCCGCTTGTATTGACCGTATAGATAGCCGATTTCTCGTCCGCCTACGCCAATGTCGCCTGCGGGAACGTCGGTATTAGGGCCGATGTGGCGATACAGTTCGGTCATGAATGCCTGGCAAAAACGCATGATTTCGGCGTTGGACTTTCCGTGTGGATCGAAGTCGGAGCCGCCTTTGGCACCGCCAATTTGCTGGCCAGTGAGGGCATTCTTAAAGATCTGTTCGAAACCGAGGAACTTAATCACCGAGAGATTCACAGTTGGATGGAAGCGCAGACCGCCTTTGTAAGGGCCAAGTGCGGAGTTGAATTCGATGCGGTAACCACGGTTGACGTGCACTTTTCCGGCGTCGTCCTGCCATGCAACTCGAAACATGATCTGACGTTCCGGCTCGATCATTCGCTCGAGAATCGCGGCATCACGATATTCTGGACGTGTTGTGAGCAGTGGTTCGATGCTGGTGATAACTTCGGAAACTGCTTGTTGGAATTCGGGTTGTGCGCCGTTGCGATGAAGTGAATCCCGATAGATCTTTTCCAGCAATGCATCCATATAGTACTCCTTAATTTTCCTGCTCAGCATAGGTTTGCTTAGTGAAAGGATAAGGGAAATAGCTAATTGGGGGTATTGCTATCCAATGGGTGAAATGTCGAAATTTGGAACTTGCGCTCGCGTGCTCGGGCTTGCCCTAACTTAGGCGATTCTTTAGGTATCAGCCGAACGAGATCAAGGCCTTTATGCGCGGAGTTTTTCGCGTGCCATTTCTGAAACGCTAACCCCACGTGCTCGGGCTTGCTGTTCGATCCGATTCCATAGTGAAACTGGAACACGGATAGTTTTGGTTACCATGGGTTCAGTTTTTACTTCCCATGGGCGGCCGTCAACTGGTTCAAAGTCATAGTCAGGGAAGCCGTTTTCGGCGTCTTGTGCCCATTGAAGAATGTCTGCGTCAGTGAACTTTTCACCGCTTGCTGCGACGTAATCCATCGTTGTATTCCTTCCTGAATCCCGTAGTTAAATAGTTGGCGTGGAAGATTAAAATCCCTGTATCGGTGTGTATGAACACAAGTTCTATAGCCCTGCCGACGTTATCGAAACCGATCATTGCCCACCGTGGTGGACAGGCTTTTTCGCCTCGTTTACGACCTACTAGGACGTCGTTTCCTGTCTCGTATGCGCTCAAAATTTGCTCATGGGTGAGCCCATGTTTGAATGCATTAGGGTGAATCTGTATTCTCAACCCTCCTGCTCCATTCTGCAAACAAAATTCATTCAAGACTTAGACTACTCGCAGTGTAATGCTGAACGCAATATGTTACGTATTACGTCCTAGAACACGTGCGGTGTTTCACTGTGTATGACTTTATTGGCATACAAATTTCGGAGGGGGTAAGCGTCGGGCTAAGCGTCAGAAAGTGGGTTTTAAACTTGGGTTTCTTGGCGTCTTTATAAGGAAAAGTCAGGGTACTAATGTTGGAAGTTGGGCTAATTATAGCCGCATTT
>NZ_SJDT01000004.1 GCF_004331995.1 Arcanobacterium bovis | reverse complement strand
CGTTACCGCTGTGGTTAAAATAGTGGATGTCATGAAGCGACGTTTCATGGCGAATCTTCTTTCGTGTTGGTAAGGCCAGCCTGTGACTGGCTAAAAAATCAATATGGAGGAGGAGAGAAAGACGGGGAACACAGTTCGAGATTGGACACTTTATCTGTGTCCCCCGTCAGCGGGCACCGACCTTAAACAATCAAATTTCCCGATTTATTGTTTTTGGTCGGTGCTCACCTTTACGCCAGCTGTTTGCGGCGTAGCTTGAGTAAACCTAAGCCCAGGGCTAGAAGTGACCCGGATGCTGCACCAACAAATGGCATTGATGAACCGGTGATCGCCAAAGCAGCGTGTGCTACTGGCTTTGGTGTTTCAACAACACTCACGGTTTGAGCCTTATCATTCACATCGTGATGGGTAGCGATAGTTTGACCGTCGCGTTTCACGTCCTCAAAGACGACGACGCTCTTGCCCGCAAGCTTCGATGCGTCAAAACGGATCGTCACGTTCGCACACTCATCAGCCGTTTTCGGCGTGAACTTGCTTGTGACAGTCACGGGCTTACCATCCTCTCCCAGCAACGGTGTCCCGTCTTGCAAGTACAAGGTAGTGACAATCTCGTATTCCTTGCCAGGAATAAGAGTCTTGTTCACATCACACACCTTGTCAGTAATCGACTGGTTAGGCTCAGCCTTGATCTGCTTATCACCATCCACTGTGTCGGTAGCTGTGGTCTGCAGCTTCGGCATTGTCCGTGTAATTGCAAACTGCTCATGCTTATCCTCAACACTGGACGTGAACGGCTTTACACGATCATCACCAGCGAACGAGGTAACGAACACGTATGTTCCTGGAATGTTACCTGCAGCGTCTTGTTTAACCTTGAAATCGGTTGCACCAACGCTTGCATAGAACCCGTTCTTCGCAGGAACATCAACAGTCGCAATCACTTCCGCATTAGCCTTGTTAGCTTCAGTAACTGGCTGGCCTTCCGGGAAGAACAACAACGACTGTTTCATTACCTTTTGATCGGCTACGAAGTAGCCATCCCCCGCGAAATCTGGGTGATCAGCCGGAAATCCTGTAACAAACAGATCATCGACGAGATAGGTGCCCGACTTGGTTTCACGAATCGTCATTGTTGAGTCGATCTCAACCGAGCGACGGTAGGACGTGGTCTCAGCATGAATACCGTAAGCGTCTGCCCAATCAGCGTGAATATAGGGCTGCACATCAGCCGGCTGCGCCGATTTAGTAACGCTCCATACGACGGTTGCGAACCCAGACTTGTCAGCTTTGAAAGTAGCTGTAAGTTTTCCTGGGCCCTTCGCAACCACATCAACACTGCCGATCTTGGTAGCACCTGCAGGAACAGTACCGGACTGTGCTGGCGGAGTATCACCAACGTAGTAAGCGGTAGCCGTGTAGATTACTGGCACGGGAGTTTGAGTTCCGTCCAGGTTGAGCCATTTGCCCCCACCATAGGAAGGGTCAGAAACCGCATCGAAGGTGTCTGTGAACGAGCCAGTGTCACTGATCTTCGCAAGCTGGGACGTACCCATCGGCTGAAAATCATAAGTCACAGTCCACGAAGGTAATGCAACAAGAGTTTCCTCTGGATCGCCAACGCCTGGGTTACCATACGTAAGCGTGTCTTGAACCGTACCATTAACCAGCTTCGTCAATGTCTTACGAGAACCTTTGTACTTAATGATTCCGTCAACAGTACCGTTGCCTGTTGCGCTCCAGCTCAATGTCATTGGGGTTGATTGGCTGCTTCCTGTCCATGTTTGTGAACCGGTTGCGTCAAACTTCGCCGGACCTGTCAGAGTCACAGTCATTGGAATACCAGAAATATAGGTTCCGGCTTGGTTTGTTACACCAATTCCGTGAACGTCGCCTTTACGTAAAGTGTCTCCGGTGACTCCACCCGGTTGGTAGCCTACTGCGGCACTGGCTTTGGCTTCTGCCACGTAGGCTTGTGCCTGGGTCTCGATTTGTGGAGCATTGGCACGCACAATCTTTAAGATATCGCTGACGACGTTTTGTGCAGACGGATCAGAATAGACCGTTGAACCGGTTGAGTCTTCTTCGAAGTTTGCGTGTACCAGCAAAGAAAGTGCGGACTGCACGGCGGGATCTTTCGAATCCTTATATTTATCGAGCAAGTATGCCATCTGTGGTGTGGTGAGTTCCAAACCTGATACTCGTGGCGTCGATGTATCCAGCGTTGCCACGCTGATTACCTGATCTGCCGATGCCGGAGCAGGCTTACCGCCTTGGATACAATAAGCGACTAGTCCACCGGTTTGTGTTCCTGGTACTTGGGTACCGAGCCAGATAAGCTGGGAACCGCTACCGATTTCGTAGCCGATACGGCCTAATCCTTTCGGATCAGTAGCAGAAACAGCAGCATGAGCAGTAGGCACGTGGGTTGCCCCATAGCTGCCTAGCAAGGCGAGGCACGCTGCGAAGACCGCGAACGTGCGTCCCCCTCGTTTAACATGAGAGTTCAATTTTGTTCTCCAATCAATTGGTTATTGAGAAAGTAGCGCCGAAAACCTCTCCTGTTTCCCTGACGCCAAACCGCTATCACTAACGGACAACTATCAACACGGAACAGACCAAGAATTTCCCTGAGTATCAAACTTCAAACATTGGTCTTCGCTTCCGGTTTCCACCCAGCCGTTCTGTCCACCAGTCGAACCACCGGTCGATGTTCCACCGCCGGTCGCTGGTGCTGAAGGAGCCGTGGTTCCACCAGACGACGTTCCTGAACCAGTGGACGTTGTTCCACCAGTTTTCGTTCCACCAGCTTTGCGGGCAGGAGCCGACGACTTACTCGGTACAGAAGGAGTTATCTGCTTTGATACGGTCGGTTGCACGGCTGGCTGTAAAAGGTTCACTGGCGGTGTCATTGCGGCTTTGAGTGCGTCTTCAGCCGCTTTAGCCTCGTTATAGGCTTGATGTAAAGCCGCGTATTCGTCCTTGGCTTCCGCAGCAAGCATCGAGTCATACTTTGCTTCGATCTCTTTGGTCAGTTTCTCTAACGCATCCGTTTTCGCAGCAAGATTATTACGCAGCCCCGGATCGCTAACTTTCCCATCAGACTCACTGATGAGTTTACGGTTACGCTCCACAGCCTCGTTCGACCATTTAATCTCTGGTTTGAGATTGCTGTTCTTCCATAAAAGCGCAGAATTTTTCACGCCCGCGTGTGCTTCACTGGTTGCCTTTTTCACCTCAGCATTCATCGCGGTCAAAGCGTCCGTGCCAGCATTCACAGCATCGAGTTCCTCACCGTTGTCAAGGATAGGAAGTTTCTCAACTTTCCTCATCGCTGACGAGATAGGTAGGCAGTCGTCATAACCTGGCAAAGCGTTTACTTTGCATTCTTCGATCTGTTTCGCTGCAGCATCCATGAGCTTTTTATTCTCACCGCGTGCATCCGAATAAGCCTTCCATGCTCGATCATATTCAGCACGGTTCGTCTGCCAATTGATGAGTATCCCGGATAGAGTAAGCGTGATGCCGATGCCAGCGATAATAATGATCTTGGTTTTCGTGGAAAGGGCTGTGATTTTTTCTTTGAGTGCGTTCATGGGATTAACCGACTTTCTTACGTGGGATCCGGTTGAGAATGATTGCAGAGTTTCCGTCGATGGAAGGTTTCTCAACCGGAAGACTGTTATGTTCACTATCATTAATATCAGATAGCTCCGGTATAAAACCGTTGCCATCATAAGCAATTCTCGCTACCAAGATTTCTTTTGCTTTTGTGGTGGTGATTGGAAAATTTGACGCCATCGAGACATAGAATTCTTTTCCTTCACGCATGTATGCGAACCGGAAAAACAAACCTTGCTTCGTCAGCCGCGTTAGGCTTTGACGGATCATGTTTTCATTCATTCCGCGTTTAGCCAGCTCGCGGTATCCAACGTTTTCTCGTTGCGTTGCTGCGAGAAGAACCGATAAGATTCCGAGATCGAAATAAGATAGCTTTGCGTCTTTGACCAAGTTGGTAGGCAGGAATACCCCTTGCGCCGGTGAAGAATAATGAGTATGCATCACTGTTTTCTCCCGTCAACAATCGCAAGTGCTTGATAACAAAGATCGCTCAACAAGATTTGGCCTTCAAACGAGGAAGCGATTGCGTGTGCTTCGAGAAACTGTTCCCGTTCAGGAAGTCCAGAAGTACCGTCAATGATGGCCTGTAGGCGCTGGCTATACCGATTGACTCGTTCGCGCTTCTCATCCCCTGGTTTCGGCGGTGGAGGGCACTCAACCGCTTCACGAAGCCGGAAAAGCACTAAACCAGTCCCATTGCGCACTGACGCCGGAATCGCGTTAGCATCCAGCTTTCGTCGAATCGCGCCAACCGTCCAACCTTGAGCAAGAGCGCCGTACAAGATCTGCGCAGCAGATCGAGCTCCACCACGCCCAAGCAGAGCAACATACGTTTGCGGTAACGCCGACTGGATCAAATTCCAATCAACATCTGTCACCTGTGGGGCAGGATCATCCACACCACCCACACCAGAAAAGTTATCCACAGATGCCTGGCTTGGTATGGTTGGTGGTTCTATTGATGGTTCTAAATCTATATAAGGAACCAAGAGGTCACTAGTGTCCGGTTGCGACCGGCCACCTGTGTCCGGTTGCGAACCTTCACCGTCCGCAACCGGCCATTTTGGCCGATTGGTTATTTCCCTAGACAAACTCGGGTTATCCACAACTTCATGACAAGACGCTGCTTCAAAGTTATCCACAGGAGTTTCGCAACCGGACAAAATGGCCGGTTGGTTATTTTGCAACGAAAACTCAACACCAACATGCAGCTGGTAAATATTCGATTTGCGCCCTGACTGACCACTACGTACCCGCACATCAATCAATCCATGATCTTTTAGAAACTGAACATGGCGACGCAAAGAACGCTCACTGCAGCGTGCTTTAGGAGCAAGTGTTGCCTGGGACGGCCAAGCAAGCCCCTCATCATTCGCAGCATCGGCCAAAGCTAGCAAAACAAGCGTTTCACTAGCAGGAAGCTCTTCTAGGGTAAATACCCACGACATTGCCTTAACCGACATTATCGGTCACCCATTCTCTCGAAACAAAGGAACATCTTCAAACGCTTCATCAGCAGAAGAAGCAGACGGCACCACCGGGGTAAGAATCTTCTCTACCTCGTCACGTGGAATACGAAACTGACCAGAAGGCAAAACGATATAAGATACTCGCCCGACTGAACACCAACGCGTCACAGTCTGGCGCGTAACGTTTAGAATCTCCGCGACTTCGGATGGAGATAAGAGATCATGTTTCAATTTCTTTTCCTCAAGCCAGTTTATTTTAAATAACTTACTGAGACGAATATATTTCGCAAAACCATGTTTGTCAACTAAAATCAGTTGCACCAAAACAAACCGATTGTGTATATTTGACTCATGACAGTGATGAATGACAGCTATATTTCAACCATGAGTATCAATGAGATCATTGGCGAGCGTGTGTCTATATGGCTGCGCCGACGTGGACTTATGCAAATGGATCTTGCAAACTATCTTGGCTTAAAAAAGCCAGTTGTTTCACGAAAGATTTCAGGACATGTAGCTTGGTCTGCCATTGACTTAGTGAGAACTGCTGCTTTTCTCGACTTAGACATTGAAGACCTATTGCCGAACGAAACCGTTGAGCTGGAGAAAGCAAAATCCCCAGACTCTTTCGAGTCCAGGGATTCTGGTTTAGTTGCGGGGACAGGATTTGAACCTGCGACCTCCGGGTTATGAGCCCGGCGAGCTACCGAACTGCTCCACCCCGCGTCGGTACTTCTACCTTAGACGGCACTCCCCACAACTATCAAGGTGAGAGAGGGTGCCTTTGCTCACGTATCAGCAACTACTTCCCCATTGCTTTCTGTGCTTCCATCGCTTCCTTAATCGCATCAGCCAGCTTGTTTTGAGCGGTTCCATACGCGCCCCAGTCTCCATTTCTGCGAGCGGTATCGCTCTCAGAAATAGCCTGCTCGGCCTTCTTCAAAGCAGCGTCCAGTTTCTCCTGCGGGGTACCGACCGATCCTGAGCCGCCCGATCCTGAGCCGCCAGCTGCACCGGGAGCAGGCGACGGCGTCGCCGCACTTCCTCCAGTCTTGTCACCAGCGCTTCCGCCAGCCTTGTCCGCGCCCGCAGCTCCAGCAGCGCCAGCCGCATTTCCAGCGGCGTTATCGTGCGAACCATCCGATGGAATCGGCGCCGTCTTGGCGCCCTTGATTGCGGCGTCGCCAGCACTTACACCGGAATCGCCACCAAACACCTTGTCAAGCGCGGCGTCGAGGGTCGGCGCGAAGCCCACCTTGTCACCGAACATGGCCAATACATACTGCAATGTGGGGTACTTCGTACCGGTCGCCGCCTGCACATAAATAGGCTGCACGTACAGCAAGCCTCCACCAATCGGCAGCGAAAGCAAATTGCCTTCCATCACTTCTGTACCGCCACGACGCAACAAGTTCAACGCCGTCGACACATCTGGACTCGTCAGCATCGCATTCTCGGCCTGGCCTGGTCCCGAAACCGTCAAATCACGCGGCGCCTCAAGCAATCTCAACTTGCCATAAGAATCAGCAATCTTGCCAGTCTCATGCCCAGCATTCGAATCTGCTGCTAAGAAGCCCGTCATCACATTGCGGTTTGTGTTACCACCTGGAATATAAGACGTGGTCAGCGAGAACGAAGCCTGCTGCTGACCCGGCATTTGCAAGGTCAAGTAATATGGCGGCTGGTTCGGCGCTTTTTTGTCCTCGTTATCCACAGTTGGTTCGCGCGGAACCTGCCAGAAATCACCACCGGAGTAGAACGACTTCGCGTCCTTTACGTGGTAGCGCGCCAGCAAACCACGCTGCACTTTAAACAAATCCTCAGGATAACGCACGTGTGCAATCAGATCGCCCGGCATCTGTTCAAGCGGTGTTACCTGCCCAGGGAAAATATTCTTCCAAGCGTTGATAATCGGATCCTTCTGATCCCATTGATACAGCGTCACTTTTCCGTCGTAGGCATTCACAACGGCCTTCACCGAATTGCGAATATAATTGATCTGAGACGGAATCTGACCAACTACATTTTGCTTGGTGCGGGCATCAGCAGTGAGCTCATTGAGTGTTTCACGCGCCGAGTACGGATAATTATTCGACGTAGTGTAGCCGTCAATGATCCACACGAGTTCCTTTGGAGTCTTTGGATCGTTATCCATATCGACGACGGCGGGGATCACCTTCGAATCAAGAGTCAGATACGGCGCCACCTTTGCCACGCGTTTACGCGGGTCACGGTCGAACAGAATCTGCGATTGCGAAGTCACGCGGTCAGAGAAGAACAACTCCGTTGAGCGGAATCGAATCGCGAACATCAATTTCGCAAAAGCATTGGAAATCTGCGGACCACCGTCGCCCTTGTACGTGGTATTTACCTGCCCGTTTGGCGCTGAATCGTCTGGGTAGTCCAACTCCCACGGAGTCGCACCCTTAGGTGCACCAACGATCGAGTAATCAGGTGATTTTTGCCCGAAATAAACGCGCGATTCATACTCCCCAATTTCTCCCGACGACGGAATACCCGCCTCCCAGAACGCAGGGTCACCCTTCGGCGTCGCCGTGTTTCCGTATGCAGCAGCTACACCGAAACCGTGCGTGAAAACGGTATGATCGTTCACCCAGGAACGACGCGAATCGTCCAGGCCTTCGAGGTTGAGTTCTCGCACCGAGATCACGGTGTCACGCATTTCTCCGTTGATCCGGTAGCGATCTACCGAAAGCTGCGGCAAAAACTCATAGTACTGCCGGTTTTGTTGTAGCTGGTTGAACGACGGCGACACAATATTTGGATCAAGCAGTCGGATCTGCGCCGCGGTTTGCGAGTCTTGGCGCAACTGTCCTGGCGTGGCATCGGTTCGTGCCGCGTACTGTTGAGTTTCCACCTCGTCCAGCCCATATGCCTTGAGCGTGGCATCAATATTTCGCTGGATAAATTCCGACTCTAGCTCCGCAGCATTGGGATTAACCTTGAAGTTTTGGAGCAACACTGGGTACAAACTCGTCAACACCAAACCTGCCGTCACTGTTGAAACAACGCCGACGACGGCGAGCTTCCAGGTACGTCGGAAGGCCGCCACAGCAAACAGCACTCCGACCAGCAACACCGAGATTGCAAGGATCGTGAGTCCTGGTTTCGAAGCATTGATATCGGTGAAGTTCGCTCCTGAGAAGCGGTCATTGTTTCCAAGGAGCAGGTCATAGCGCGATAGCCAGAACGACGCCGCGATGCCAAATGCAGCGAGAGCAGCTAGAACACCTGCATGAACTTGCGCTTTCTTGGAAATACGAAGCTTACCTTTCACACTGGAAATATCAGAATTGATCCAGTAACCAACCATTGCAGCGAGCAAAGACACCGCTAGGAGCATGAAGTAGTATCTCAATAACAGGTGCAATACCGGCAAACTGAACACGTAGAACGAGATGTCCAAGCCAAACTCTGGGTCTTTTTGGTTAAATGGCGTAGCGTTGAGCCACAACAAGAACGACCGCCAGTCAGCCCCAAGCGTTGTGCCAGCTAGAATACCTGCCACGAGCGGAGCGACTACCAGCGATAACCACGGTTTACCGCGCGCGATTTGGTTGATTTTTACTTGCGGCGTGACTGGAACGAGCAACGGCTCGACAAAGGGAACCGCTTCCTTCCCAAATTTTCCACCCATCGCAATTCGGAAGTTCACCGCCACAATCAGCGAGAAAACAACAGCTCCCACTCCCGCCAACACGAGCCAAGCGCCGTATTGCGTCCAGAACACGCGAGCAGCCTCAATTTGTTCAAACCATTTGAGTTCGGTCCAAAATGATGCAAACACTACGGTGACTGCAAGGATCACGCCCAAAATTGCAAGCGTCGGCAAGAAAGCGCCACCGGCACCGCCTTTACGCTTGTGTGCTTTAGGCTTTCCATCTGCCGGCTTGTTAGGTGGCATTTGTGAAGTAGACAATCCAAAACCTCGTCATAATATTGTTCTTCTGCCCACCGGTGTTTCTGCACGATGTTGGGCATATATAGTCACATAAAACCGTATCAGAACTTGGCACCGCAAAGCACCCCTTACGTGAACTCTTCCCGTCCATCATGCTTTGGGCGAATCTACACTACACGGGCATAACAACAGCTTGAGGGCTTGCACCTGCCTACACCGTGCTGACCCATGCTGATCTATGCTGACCCACGCCAACTCACGCTGATCCGCACCCGCCCGCATCTTGCCCACGTATGCCCGCGTCTGTCCGCGCCCATCGTCGCCTGCCCGCGCAGGCTCCTAAAGGAGCAGTATCGGCAAACTTATGGAACAATACTTCCTATGACTGCATCGCAAGCTCTTCGTAATGCCACATTAGAAATTGAAAAACATGTTGCCGGTGGCGGCTGGGACGGCCCAATCCGACTTTTTGCCCTTGTGAAAGCCCGTGCAGCCCTTGACTTGAATCCTGCACTCGCCGAAGAACTGCCCGCTGATGTTAAGGCAGAGTCAATTTCTGATCCCGACACACTCTTCTCAGTTGAACAAGAAGATCTACCTAAAGCTGATTCTTTGAACGAGCTTCTCGGCCAGATCATGTGGCCTGAAGAAGTTGATGGAGCAGCGATTTCGGTTGAGCGCATCGTCTTGCCTCCATCCGCGGAGGTAAATCTCCCAGAAGATGAAGTCGAGGCACAAAAAGTTCTCCAATCGCATCCCGATCGTCAAGACGTACGGATGGTTGCCGCCGTCTTACGCTCTGGTGAAACGTGGAGCGCGATCCGTATGAAAGACCACGACGCCGACGACATGGTGCTATCCGGAAGCGAGCTCGTACAAGGGCTGAGCGAAGCGCTCAAAATGACTTTCGAGTAATCGCGCAATCTTCTCGCAAACGCACTAATTCGCCACAATAATTACCCGTTATGCAGTGACGCTACTTGTGTTCCAGCAGGTCACGGCATGAGGTGAGCTTACTTGTGTCGCCGGATTTCACACTCTCCACAACAGTGCGCGCCTCGTCAATAGTGCGAACCGCCCACACATTCATACCCTGCGGCTCATAACCAATGGTCTCACGGCAGTTTTCTGCGGGAGCAATAAAATCAGTGGCACCGTGTTCTGCAGCGCCCTGAAGTTTATGTTCGATGCCACCAATAGGCCCAACGTTGCCGTTCCACGCGATTGTTCCAGTACCCGCTATTGCGGCTTTTCCGCCCAGCGATTCCTTAGTGAGCTGGTCATAAATCCCCAACGTGAACATCATCCCGGCGCTCGGCCCACCGATACCTTCAACGATATACTTCACTTTTCCGGGGATCTTAACGTCTTGCACGTCTATGAGCACTCCCAGAATCGACCCCGGAGCTACCCAGCCATTGGCATCTTTTTGGTGTGCAACGGTGGTGAAGCTTTCGTCAACTTGCTTTCCATTTCGCTCAAGGCGCATGGTAACTTCGGTATTGGGTTTCGTAGCATCTAAAAAGGATGCCAGTTGTTTGAAGCTCGAAATGCTGTGATAGTCATTTTCGCTGCTTAATTTGATGGCTTTGATAACGTCTCCAGGTTGCAATTTCTTCCCTGAGGGAAAGTCCTTGCTCACACCAGCGACTTTCAAGGTCATCGAAACGGGGTATCCCGCCATCTCGAAAGCCACAAGCGCCGCCGTGTCCTGCGACGACGTCATCGCCATTTGGTTTTGTTTCTTGACGTCCTCAGAGCTGAGATTGTCCGGAAACATCACGCGAAGCGGTAATATCTGCAAATCTTTGCGGAAAAGCGCTGTTACTGCCTGCGCAACTGGCGCTCCGGCGTCGGCATTCCCGTAGGCGCTCACGGTAGTCATAAAAAGTTTGGTATCGCTGGGATACGTCTGGACGTCACTGACTGAAACTAATGGCTGACCTTCAACTTTTGAGTTAACATCGAGCGCTGGCCCAGTCCCCTCAACCACGTACCCAGAGGGCACAGCGCTGGCAATAAGCAACAGAAGCACGAACAACGTTCCCGAATACTGTATCCGCGTTTTTTGGTTTGAGGTTTTAGGTAGTTTCAACTGCACCACAATATGATGTCACGTTTTTCTGTGAATTTGCTGGGTTACGCCTGCCAAAATGGCTACAATCACGTTCGCCATGTGCTGATCGTGATTTCTTGTTACTCGCGGCGCGATACGGCTACGCTTGGTGTAGATGTAGGAGGATACATGAGTCAAGAACCGAACGGCACCCCAGATCCGAACAATTTCGAACAAATGCTTCGTGCTATCTTGGGCGAAGAAGCAGCTCAAGAAGTTGTGCGTGCGTTTGAGCAAGAGGGTGTCGATCCTAATGCCCAAATGGCCCACGTGTTCAACGGGCAGGATTTCACGGTTATCAGCCAGCAGATCCAAGATTTGCTTGGTTCGTCGGGAGACGGCGCTGTGAACTGGAACATTGCAGAGCAAGTTGCGCGAGAAACAATTGCGGCGAAGCACCTCGATCAGCTCACAGCTGCCGACGGCGATGCCGCGCGTAACGCTCTACGCACCGCTTCTCTGTGGCTCGACGCCGCATGCGAACTTGATCCAACTACCGGTCCTAATATGGCATGGATGCGTCTCGATTGGGTGGCACATTCCTTACCTACCTTCAAGCGACTTTTTGACCCAGTGGGCGCGAATATTGCGCGGGCAGTTTCGGAATCTTTTGAAGTACAGGTTGAGCACATGCCACCGGAGATGCAGGGCATTTTTGGCGATCCGGCACAAATAATGGGCAAGGTACTTGCGTCAATGCTCGGTGTTCAGTACGGTGCTGCTCTCGCCGAGTTAGCCACTGCTTCCTTCGGCACTACCGATACTGGTCTGCCTTTGATGGAAGGCTCCTCGGCTGCCTTGGTACCGTCGAATATTCTCGGTTTCGCGCAAGAGCTAGACATTGAATACTCTGAAGTGCTGGCTTATGTGGCAGTGCGCGAAGCAGCGGCGGCGCGGCTCTACACCCGGGTGCCGTGGTTGCGGGCGCGAGTGCTCGACACCGTGGCAGAATTCGCCCAAGGAATCACGATCAACACCGAGGCTATTGAGGAACAGCTGCGTGATTTGCCGATGGACGATCCTACCTCAATGCAAGAGATCGACCTCAGTGGCGTCTTCTCGCTTGATCTTAGTGAAACTCAGGCAGATGCACTTGCTCGACTTGAACACCTCATTTCACTTGTGGAGGGTTGGATTTCGGAGATTTCGGCACGCGCTGTGGCACCTCACCTTCCCAATGCAGTTCCATTGCGTGAAATGTTCACGCGCCGGTCTGCCACCAATAATCCAGCAAAACACGTGTGGGAAACACAGTTGGGAATGCAGCTTGTGCCTCGGCAAATTCGCGACGCTGCAAAGTTCTGGCAACTTGCATTAGACAAGCTGGGTGCCCAAGATCGCGATGCCTTGTGGGCGCATCCAGATTTGCTCCCAAGCTCTGAGGTGCTCAACAATCCCGAGGAATTCTTCGTTACCCAAACGTCGTCTGATATTGAGGTAGAGCTTGATTCTTTCCTTGCTAATTTGTTCAGTGATTCAGATGATTCTTCTACTGATCAATCGGATATCCCTCACGAACCAAAATTTGGCGATTCTGAAAAGGACACAGACAAAGAATAAGCAAAGAGCAAGAGTTCTATAAAGGAATTCGGGCTAAAACGGAGCCAAGTGGGGTGTTGCGAGGACTGTCTCGCAACACCCCACTCATATTTCGGCTTGTATTGTTAATCAAGAAAAACAACCGATAAATAATCCAATATACCAAATTCAGCGACTGCTTGGTGGTGGGTTTCCACAGCTGTGGAAACCCACCACCAAGCATTTTCAAATCGGCATATCTTGGTTAGTAACACATATTGCGATTTCCAGGGTTGGTTATCTGGCAGGGTACGTGAGAGCCAACCCAGAAAATGGCAACACAAATGAATCCGAATAGCGTACCCACGCATTCACTCTCCCACCTCACCCAACAAGGATGTTGACGATGCACATTAACAATGGACTAGGCGTATATTGGTGGTCACCAAAGTCAGCACAAATCGGTTTAGATCCACGCCTAGGCGTCGAACTGAAAAATCTCACGCCCCCAGAAATGGAATTCGTAGATTCACTGACAGTTCCACACACCGCTTCCGATCTCAAAGAGCTCGCTGTGAGCAAAGGAATGACGGCGCAACGCACTCACGAAATACTTGCAAATCTTGACCGCGCGGGCCTACTAGATTCTGATCGACCATACACGCCAGACGGTGATGCTTGGTGGCGACTGCGCCATGCACTGCCAAAACACCGCAAAGCAATCCGGATATGCGTACCAAATCTTGATGCACTCGGATTCGGTATTGCTATTGAATTAGTTCGCGCAGGTATCGGAACAATCACGACTGCCGATACACAGAGAGTCGGTGAGTTTGACTTACCAAGTGTGCGCAGCGAATATCTTGGTTTGCCACGAGCCCAAGCGCTAACTACTGTTGGCCGCGAGATCAGCCCGCATATCGCTCTGGGTGCGCAGAAGCCACCGCATCTTGTTGTTATGACAGGTTCACACTGTGTAGACCCATTGGCAGTTGGAAAGTATTTGGCGCGCGGCATCCCTGTTTTTCAGGCAGTCACCGAGGAAGTGGATGTTTATGTAGGACCAATTTCGATTCCACATCGAAGTCCGTGCGGAACCTGTGTATATCTTGAACGGCTCGATGCCGATGCTCGTTGGTCTTATTTTGCTTCCCAAGCTTGTGCGGGGCGTCCCGTTATTCCCGAAATGAGCACGTTCCTGCTTGCCCAGAGCTTAGCGGTACGGGAAATTTTGAATATTGTCGACGGATTTAAGTGCTCAATCACTCACGCCCGTTGGCTCATACCACCTTCACCAGCACCTCCACAGCTCACAGCCATAGACGTGCATCCGAGTTGTGATTGCGCTAGCCCTAATACCGATCACGACGCCGAGCCGACTCAGGATCAACAATCGACAAAATCGCCAAACCATACTTCATGAGCTTGGTATTTCCAATCCCTTTAATTTTTCCTAGTTCTTCGAGGCTGCGAGGCTTGCACACAGCGATCTGCATAAGCGTTGCATCGTGAAGAATCACGAATGCTGGTTTACCTACCTCTTCGCTTACCATTTGCCGCCACTGTTTAAGTTCTTCGAGAAGTGGAACATCGTCGGGATGCTCATGAGCAAAATTCTCATGGCTAAGCTTGGCTTGCTTACGCTTCTGAGTCGAGAGAGATAAAGGTTGTGGCCATTCCTCGTCGAGAAATCTCGATATCTTTCGCTTGCCACGATTCCCATTGCCATGAGCATAGGAAATGTGCAGTTCTTCTTGTGCACGGGTAAGACCAACGTATAGCAATCGACGTTCTTCACGGATTTTTTCGGCAGAATTTGCTAAGGAAATCGGCATAAGGCCCTCGCTCATACCAATGAGGAAAACAATCGGCCATTCCAAGCCCTTTGCCGCATGCAAAGACGACAACGTTACAGAATTGACGGTTGGAACATTTTGCAGCTGTGACCTTTCCTCAAGCTCTAGCACAAAATCACGAACGGTAGCCTTGCGCGCATCCCACATTTCCTCTGCCAAGTTGAGTAACGCCCGAAGCGATTCCCAACGTTCGCGAGCGCTGCCCATCTGTTCCGGTGCAGTTGGTCTCCAGCCCATGGCTTTCAACGTACTTTCCACAATTTCTGGAAGCGCGCTCCGTTCTGTAACACGCGCAGCAGCACGTAAGGCGACCATTGCTTCTCGAACCTCGCGCCGGTTGAAGAACCGCTCAGACCCTTTGAGAGCATACGAAATACCAGCTTGCGACAGCGCGTTTTCGATCTGGGCAGATTGCGCGTTGGTTCGATAGAGAACTGCAATATCGCTGAGATCTTTTCCTTCGCTGCGCAAGGTCAATATTTTTCCAGCAATCTGCGCTGCTTCATCGGCATCATCAGCGTATGTTGAAAACTCAACCGGGCGTCCAGAAGGCAACATCGAGTTGAGATAAACTGCCCCAGCAAGTTGATCGTGGGAAATAGTCGAATTTGCCAACTCCACGATTTGCGGCGTGGACCGATAATTGCGATTGAGTTTAACAGTTGTAGCCTGCGGAAACTCTTTCGAGAATTCCGACAAGTACGAAGATCGAGCTCCAGTAAAAGAGTAAATCGTCTGCGATACATCACCAACCACACACAGATCTTTGCGATCCCCTAGCCACAACTGCAACAGCCTATGCTGCATTGGCGATACGTCCTGATATTCGTCCACCACAAAATGCCGAAAACGATTACGAATCCGACTGGTAATATCGCCACGGTCGCGCATAATACCGATGAGGATCAAGATCGCATCTTCGAAATCAATAATATTTCGTTCTTGTTTGACCTCTTCGTAGGCACTTATGAGCCGCGCAATATCCTCGGGCGACTGGTCAGCAATATTTATGCGCCCCTGTTCTACCGCACGAGCTGCATAATCCTGTGGAGCGATCAACGATACCTTTGACCACTCAATTTCCTCGGTGAGATCTTTCAAACTCCCACGATCAGTTGGCATACCGAGTTGCGCAGCAGCTTGGGATACAAATGGAAGCTTGTGTTCCTTGATCTCCGGCAGACGCCCGCCAATCGCATTCGGCCAAAAGAATCGCAGTTGATAAAGAGCCGCAGCATGGAAAGTCTGTGCTTCGACGTCGGGCACACCCAAATCGCGTAGCCGCGCTCGCATCTCTCCCGCAGCACGGCTAGTGAAGGTAACTGCCAAAACATTGCGCGGATCATAAACTCCCGAATGTACACCATGAGCAATTCGGTAGGTAATGGCACGCGTTTTTCCAGTACCTGCACCAGCGAGTACGCACATCGGACCATGAAGTGAGGTTGCGACGGCGCGTTGCTCAGGGTCTAGATCGCGCAATAATTCACCGTTATAATCCACTATCAGCGCTCCTCTCTTGTCTCGTGCATGTCAATTACTGCGTCGGCCACTGCTCTCCACTATCTACCAAAGCTCTAACTGCTATCTTGCCAATAACCCATCGCCCAAGCCGCCTGCAAATCGCTCAAGTCAGATGGAAAACTGCAAGATAGCTCCTGCGCTCTTCCTATAGTCTAGTGTGGCACAGGGCTCCTGCCTATTTTCGTTGCCGCTTCCCAACCGTCGTCATACACGCTCCAAATCTTCCTTTTTTACCTGCAATTTTATTCATCGTCCGACACCCAAACGAATTTCGCTCCCAGCGTCTGAGCAAGGCATCGCTCCTATACGACGTTTAAGATAAAAGTATGGCTCAAGAACTTCTCACGATATACACAACCACGTGGTGTGGCTACTGCAAGAACCTCAAGAAGCAGCTCGATGCAAAAGGCATTGCATATCGCGAAGTCGATATCGAAGCAGATCCACAGGCAGCCGATAGAGTTGCCGAGGTAAATGGCGGCGACCGCATCGTTCCCACTGTGGAGTTTTGGGATTCGAGCACGCTTACTAATCCGCGTGCGGCAGAGGTAGAATCCAAGCTCAGCGAGTATTCTGGCAGTTGAGGCAATTACCGCACACAGGTAATCCAATAATCCCGATAAGGCGAGTACTTGCTTCCTACTTACCGCGCATTACTGATTGCTCAACTCTAGCGACCGGTTTGCGCAACCAAAGCCCTTCCCAGTACTCGGTCATCGCGATACACCACTACTGATTGCCCGCGTGGTAGCCCGCGAACTTCTTCGTGCAGGTCAATGTGCATAACATCGGCTTCACGCCGTATCGACGCCGGAATCTCACGTCCAGGTGCCCGCACCTGCACGAAAGCCTCCACAACGTCGTCGGAAATATCGGGTGCGAGCCAATTAGCTTGATTACCAGTGATTTTACGTACCGCTAGCAGCTCTTGTGGCCCAACAGTAACCGTATTCGAACGCGCGTCCACGTCAATGACGAACTTGGGTTCCTTACCTTGCATTGACCGATCAAGACCTAGGCCTTTGCGCTGGCCGATTGTATAACCATAGATACCAGAGTGCTCCCCCACCACGTTTCCATGTTCGTCGCGAATCTCTCCAGCTTGTTTACCTAGGCGCGCTTCAATGAAACCGCGGGTATCGCCGTCTGGAATAAAACAAATATCGTAAGAATCCGGTTTCTCCCCTGTGCCCAAATTGCGCCGGATCGCTTCTTCTCGAACCGCTTCTTTCGAAGCAACATCGCCAAGCGGAAAATACGATTTGGAAAGCGCCTCAAGCCCCACTGCGGAAAGCACATAAGACTGATCCTTCGCTCGAAAACGCGCCCGATGCAGCTGCGTAAAACCGCTGGCAGATTCAGTGCCATGCACCACTGAGGCATAATGCCCGCTGATCACACCGTCGAAACCGTGCTCAGCGGCGAATTGATGCAGAACCGCAAATTTCACGTGCTCATTGCAATGCACGCAGGGATTCGGAGTGTGTCCCTGCTGGTAAGCGTCGAGAAAATAATCTATTACCAGCTTGGAGAACACTTCGGCGTAGTCCCATGTTTGGAATTCAATACCGAGTTTATCCGCCACCTTTTGGGCATCGAGCCTGTCGCGTGGATTGCCGCACCCCGCAATCGGACCATCGGGTACGACGTCGGACGCAAGGTTTGCGTGTAACGCGAGGTACACGCCCGTCACGTCGTGCCCTTGTTCCACCATTCGCGCCGTCGCCACGGACGAATCAACACCACCAGACATTGCTGCAAGAATCTTCACCCTCACAGTGTAAAGGCTTGCCCTGGCAATTACAGCAGCAAGAACAACGTGACACTCGACATTCGTTCACAATTTCGGAAAATAGCCCAAAACTGCCACAATATTATGCGTGACTTCACCGATTTTTCCGCCATCCGCGCCGCAGTTCGTTGAATACGACGCCCCGTGGAGTGAAACGCCGCACTCACCTGCACCGCGCTTCGGCGTGCAGCGGGTGGACGACGGCGTGGATATTTGCCTGCATGCAGGGCATGCAAATCGCGTGGATATTTGCTTTTTTGACCGCCGCGGAAACGAATGGCACGAGCGCCGTTTCCAACTACACCGCGCTCTACATGGGAATTGGCATGGACATGTAGCCGGAATTGACGCTGGTCAAGCCTACGGTTTCCGAGTGTACGGCCGCTGGGATCCCGATGCCGGAATGCGTCACAACCCCGCCAAGGTTCTACTTGACCCGTACGCACGAGCTTTTGCCCAAAATCCGCAGCTCCATCAAGCAATCTTTTCGCATCAGGTGGATGAGAATTTCGCACCGTTGCCCGGCAATCTCGCCTGCACTCTGGATTCTGCACCCTATTGCGCCCTCGGAATGGTCACTCACGAGGCACACCATCCCATTCGCCGTCCGCACGTGCCATGGGATCAAACAGTGATCTATGAAGCTCATGTGGTAGGCCTAACTCGTTGTTTGCCAGATATTCCGGCACATCTGCGCGGCACTTATGCAGGAGTTGCCCATCCTGAAACGATTCGATACCTTAAAGGGCTTGGAATCACCACGATAGAATTGCTGCCAATCCAGGCAAAATTTTCCGAACCATTCCTCACCCGAAAAGGTCTGGAAAACTATTGGGGCTACAATACGCTCTCATATTTTGCGCCCGAGCCAAGCTACGCCACTGAGGCAAATCGCAATGCTGGCCCCTCAGGCGTGATCGACGAGGTCAAAGGCATGGTTTCCCTGCTGCACGACGCCGGCATCGAGGTTATTCTTGACGTCGTCTACAACCACACGTGTGAGGCCGGAGTCGATGGACCTACGCTGAGCTGGCGAGGCATCGATTCCACCGCCTACTACCGTCATGATTCACGTCAGCCGGGCAGGTTCAAAGACACCACAGGCTGTGGCAATTCTTTTGATTTCCGCCGGCAAGCAGTCGTGCAGCTCACGCTCGATTCTTTGCGCTATTGGGTGGAATGTATTGGCGTTGACGGATTCCGTTTCGACCTCGCCCCTACTCTCAGCCGCGAGGGCGACACTTTCAACCGCAACCATCCTCTTTACGTGGCGATGGCTACCGATCCAGTTTTACGTTCGGTCAAGCTCATTAACGAGCCGTGGGATCTGGGCATCAACGGCTGGCAGACTGGCAATTTCCCCTCTCCAACAGCTGATTGGAATGATCGATTCCGCGATTCCCTCCGATCTTTTTGGCTGTGTGAGCCGGCCGCTATTCACGCCGGCGGGCAAGGCTGCGACCTGCGCGATATCGCCACTCGCCTCTCTGGTTCCGCTGATCTCTTCGGCCACGGCCGGATCCCAGGCGGGCGCGGTATCCATTCTTCGATAAATTTCGTCACTGCCCACGACGGTTTTACTGTACGTGACCTCGTCTCCTACAACGAAAAACACAACGAAGCAAACCTCGAAGACAATCGCGACGGAACTACGAACAACCTCTCGTGGAACCACGGTTCCGAGGGGGACGACGGCGTAAGCGCAACGTCCGAGATCGCCGTCGCCCGTCGTCGTTCCATCCGTAACCTACTCGGAACTCTCCTGCTCAGCGCAGGTACGCCAATGATTAACGCAGGCGACGAATCGCTGCGCACCCAGCGCGGTAATAACAATGCGTATTGCCAAAACTCAGATATTTCTTGGATGGACTGGGAAATCACTGGCGATTCACGCAATCTCTACGAAACGGTGTCTTATCTCAATTCTTTGCGTCGCGAGCATCAGGTGCTGCGTCCAACCGCGTTCTACACTGGTGAGGTTAGCGAAAACGACTCGATTCGCGATTTAGAGTGGTTCGATGCCACTGGCACGTCGATGGCAGACTACAAATGGTTCGACACCAATATTCGCACGTTGCAGATGTTGCGCTCGGGCAAAGGCGAGGACGTTGACGCACTGATGGTAATCAACGGGTCTATCGACGACGTTCACGTGACTTCGCCGCATGGCCGCGGGCAATCTTATGAGCTCGTGTGGGATTCCGTGTGGGAATCGCCAAATGAAGCGCACTGCGCTGCGTCGTTTGCTGCTGAATCCACCGCCCTCATGCCATGGCTTTCAATGCGGCTGTATTTTTCCACGTCACAGAGCTCATAGAGATAATATTGAGGCGTCGCTTCAAATGGCAGGCACGTACACGCTGATGACAAGTACTCAGCCGCTGATCACAGATACGCAGACCCTGATTTTCGCACGCGCACTCAAAGCCGGTAGGATATTTTGCAGAGTAAAGGAAGAAAAATGACTGCACATAATGTTCAAGATGCCCTAGAGAATGCCACATCCGACGCTTCGTTAGCGCGTGCACGTGAAGTGAGCGCAAAGATCAAGGAAGCGATCGCTAAGGATCCAAGCGAGTTTCGTGTACTCACCGGAGATCGCCCAACTGGCAATCTGCATATTGGGCACTACTTTGGCTCACTACGCAACCGCGTCGAATTGCAACAAAAAGGCGTCGACACTTGGTTGCTGATCGCTGATTACCAAGTGATTACTGATCGCGACGGAGTTGGCCCGATCAAAGATCGCGTTTATTCCTTGCTCACTGATTATTTGGCAATCGGCATGGATCCGCAGCGCACAACATTCTTCGCGCACTCCCAAATTCCTGAGCTCAACGAGCTGATGCTGCCTTTCCTCTCGCTCGTCACCGATGCTGAGCTTCGCCGTAACCCAACTGTGAAGGCAGAACTAGATGCCACAAACGGGCGGCCGATGTCTGGCCTGTTGCTCACTTACCCTGTGCATCAAGCAGCGGATATTCTGTTCTGCAAGGCAAATATTGTGCCGGTTGGCAAAGATCAGCTCCCTCATCTTGAACAAGCCCGCGTGATTGCCGACCGTTTCGAGGCTCGCTATGGCTTGGCTCCTTCTGGAAAGTCCGTGTTTCCACGGCCCCAAGCGCTTTTGTCTGAAGCCGAAAGCGTGCTGGGATTAGACGGCACCAAGATGAGTAAATCACGTGGTAATACCATTGAATTAGGCATGACTGCCGATGAAACTACCAAGCGCATTAAGAAAGCAGTCACTGATTCTGATCGCCATATCACTTTCGATCCGATCAACCGCCCAGAAGTATCGAATCTGCTGCTTCTAGCTGCACTCGCCACGAATGGCGATCCGCACGAAATCGCTGCTGAGATTGGCGACGGCGGTGGCGGCACTTTGAAGAACGTCGTCACGGAGGCACTAAATGAGCATCTCGCTCCGATTCGTGCCAAGCGCCTCGAATTGGCACAAGATCCGGCTTACCTTGCCGATGTGCTTCACACCGGTATTGCTCGTGCGCGTGAGCAGGCACAAGAGACGCTTCGCGAAGTGCACGCAGCAATCAATATGGTGTACTGAGCGGGCGAGGCATCGCCTGAGGAAACGACTATGCAGTCACGCACTGAGGATTTTAGGGGCTGTTTTCGCAACATCTGAATATATATCGAGATGTTGCGAAAACAGCCCCTACTTTCTACTACCCTCGCCCGACAGCTGACTTATCCGATACTTCTGCCTGTTCTTTTTCAGCATCGTTATTGCAGTTATTGCACGCGGCAAGGATTTTTTCTAAGTTCTCTGCAGAAAACAGCGCGTCAAGTGCGCTCATTCCCGCTCCGATAAGTCCACCACGATTCGCTAGCTGAGCAGGCGTGATAGTCACCGACTTTCGAATCATTCGCGGCACCCCTTCCCCAGCACTATCTCTAATTCCTTGGTAGATCAAATCTGAATACGCCGTGAGGTTGCCTCCAACCACCACCACCCCTGGATTGAGCATGGTAATGAGCGGTGCGATGGCCGATCCAATCTTCACTCCCGAGGCGTAGAGTTCATCGCGCACAAGTGAATTTCCAGCCACTGCAAGATCCATAATTTCGACCGAAGAACTGGCATCAATACCCTGCCATACCAGCGACGACGCTATTGCGCGGCCTCCTGCAACTGCTTCGAGGCAGTCGTCGTGTCCGCGTACGCATGGACGCCGTTCTGCGCCGCGAGCGCGCGCACCTACCTGTCGTATGTGCCCAACTTCAAAAGCTCCGCCGTCTTCGCCACGCAGGGGATCGCCGTCGTAAACCACCGAGCAACCTATTCCCATCCCCACCTTGATAAACATCATCATGCGAGTGTCGGGATGCTTAATACGCTGCTCAGCCATCGCCATGAAATCGACATCATGCCCAACCACAAACGGACCGGTAGTGAACCCGCCTAGTTCCTTGCGAACGTCGAAATCCTCCCATTGGCTGTGCCGATGTGATACGTAAGGTTCGTCAGTTTTGGGATTCAAAGGCACAGGTAAACCAACTGCTACCGAGCGGATAGGCGTCTTTGAACTGGATCGAAAGCGCGAGAACATATCGAATAGCTCGCGGCACGCCTCAGTTGGCGATTCAAAGGCCGCGAGCTCAGTTCCAAGGTTGTCTTCGAGCTCGCCGCGCATATTGACGATTCCAGCGCGCACGAAAGATGTTCCCACGTCCGCTACGAGAATCCGACCAAAAGAATTATTTAGGCAATAACGGCGCGCGGGCCGCCCACCCGTTTCGCGCTGTTCGTTCGCGACCGTCACTAGCCCGACGTCTTCAAGACTACGGAGCCAATCGTGCACGGTAACACGCGACATTCCGGTATTTTCGGTCAATTCGGCCTGAGTGGCAGCTCCTTGGCGCAAAAGAGAAACGATGGCACTTACGGGAGACGTTTTTGCTTCAACCGCCATGTTTCACCTGCTCTCTGCGCGGCAGCGGAATAAACCGAACCGCATCGTCCACTTTTGTCTATTCTAACGCCAGAAACATCTATTCAATCAACTTGACTTTTGTAAAGGACTGTACAAAAGTATGGCTTGTGAGCGAAGAGACACACTTTGCTCATGTCATATTCCATCTCAACGTCGAGACTCGAGGTAAGTATGCCTGATTCAACGTCCCTACTAAAACTCATGCCAGCCGAAGCTATGGCTGTCGGCGTGCAGGCGAGCACCTGGCAAGAAGCCATTGAAGCTGCTGGTAAAGGTTTAGTTGCCGGTGGAATCACAACCAGTGATTACATCGACGAAATGATCCAAACAGTCAATACCCTCGGCCCATACATTGTGATTTCCCCCGGTTTTGCCTTGGCACACTCACGTCCGTCTCCGTCTGTTCAGACCACAGGACTTTCGTGGGTGACCCTCGCCGAGCCGGTGGAATTTGGTTCGAAACGCAATGATCCTGTGAAGGTAGTTGTAGGACTCGCCGCACTCGATCACGACGCACATATCGTTGCGATGTCACAGCTTGCACGCTTAATCGCAGACAAGTCTCGATTCGCACAATTAAGCTCCTTGCCCAGCGTTGAGGCTGTGCGAGAAGCTATCGAATCCTATGAAAGGAATGCCCAATGAAGATCTTGGCAGTTTGCGGAATGGGAATTGGCACATCCATCATTCTGAAAATGAACATTGACTCAGCACTCACTGAGCTCAACATAGATGCTGACACCGAAGCGTCAGACATCTCAGCTGCACGTGGCGCCGCTGCCACCGCAGACCTCGTGCTCACCTCAGAAGAGCTCGTAGAACAACTCGGCGAAGTTGGAACACCCATCGAAGTAATCAACGATTTCACCGATATCGAAGAGATCAAATCCGCGATCTCACGGCACTTCTAGCACGCTTAAATAAATCAAAGAAGGAAAAACAAAATGAACGTTCTCCTCGGAATATCAAACTTTCTGGTGAACCAAATTCTTTCGGTTCCTGCTTTTCTGGTGGGAATTATCGTTGCAATTGGCCTTGCAGCGCTAAAGAAGAATTCCGGTCAGGTGCTCGGCGGAGCACTCAAAGCCATCATGGGCTTCCTGATTCTTTCCGCTGGTGCAGGCGTTGTAGTTACCGCGCTAACACCACTGGGCACGATGATTCTCGGCGCTACCAACGCACAAGGCGTAGTGCCAACAAACGAAGCTATCGTTTCCATCGCACAAGAGCAGTTTGGCGGCACCACCGCTTACGTGATGATCCTCGGCTTCATCATCTCGCTCATCTTGGCTCGATTCACGCCATTGAAGTACGTTTTCCTCACTGGTCACCACGTATTCTTCATGGCGACGATGCTCACCGTCGTCCTCACGACGGCGAAGGTCAACGAGGCTATAGTCGTGATCGTTGGCGCAGTGCTCCTGGGCGTCATCATGGTTATCATGCCTGCATTCGCCCATCCTTACATGAAGAAGGTTACCGGCAATAACAACGTGGCAATCGGTCACTTCGGCACGCTCGGTTACATCGCAGCAGGCGCTGTAGGTTCTGCCGTCGGCAAGAAGTCCAAGTCCACCGAGGATCTCAAGCTTCCACAGGGACTCAACTTCCTCCGCGACTCAATGGTGGCCACCGCCCTCTCGATGGTGCTGTTCTATGCAGTGTTCTCGGTGTGGTACCTACTCAAGGTTGGTAACGAGACCGCATTTGCCGTCTTTGATCCTAAGAGCCCAGCGGCTGATACCGGCGCATACATCATGAAGGCACTCACCAACGGTTTGCAGTTCGGAATTGGTGTGGCGATCATTCTCTACGGCGTACGCATCATCTTGGGCGAAATCGTTCCAGCATTCCAAGGCATCGCAAAGAAGTTCGTTCCTGGCGCTGTTCCTGCCCTGGACTGCCCAATCGTATTCCCATACGCTCCTAATGCAGTTCTCGTCGGCTTCGTGTTCTCCTTCGTTGGTGGAATTGCATCGCTGCTGCTCTTGGCAACCGTCTTTGGTCCAGCATTCGGCCTTGCGCTGATCCTTCCAGGCATGGTTCCTCACTTCTTCACTGGTGGTGCAGCGGGCGTATTCGGAAACGCAACCGGTGGACGACGTGGCGCGATCCTCGGTTCGTTCGCAAACGGCGTCCTCATCACCTTCTTGCCAGCACTGCTGCTCAAGGTTCTTGGCTCGCTCGGCTTCGCAAACACCACCTTCGGCGATGCTGACTTCGGCTGGTACGGAATCCTGATCGGCAACGGCGTGAAGGCAGGCGGCGTGATCGGCATCGTGATCGTGCTTGTGATGGCAATCGCCCTTGTTGCACTGGCGGCCGTATGGCAGAAGAAGCGCGTTGATACTGGTTGGGAGCCAGCCACGGCACATACCGCTTTCATCAATGAGCTGAAAGAGCAGGAAAAGGTTGCAGCACAAGCAGCACGTGAAGCTAAGGTTCAGCAGTAAATACACAGCCTATCGTAGATAGACCTGAGTTTTACGCGCGCATATAGCGCAAACAATAAACGGTTGTGGTGCGGGGATTCGCAACAGAAATCCTCGCACCACAACCGTTAAAATTTTGGACTCCGCCATTGTGTTATACGCTTGTTGTGTGTCCGATAGCGATTTAGTCGCTTTACCACATATAGGGAGATTCATGACAGACGTCGATTTCACTACGTCCCTTGGGCAGCAAGTTCGCACCGTTTCCGGGCGAACCCCCAGCACAGCAACATCAATGGAGTATTGGGCAGCGCTTTCGAATACGGTGATGTCAATGCTCGCCGATAACTGGGAGAGCAGCGAAAATACGTACAATGCACGGCGTATGCAGCATTATTTTTCTGCAGAATTCCTCATGGGACGAGCGCTCCTTAACAATCTCAACAATCTCGGTTTAGAACAGCAGGCAAAAGCGGCTCTTGATTCCTTTGGGCAAAACCTCACCGATGTGCTCGAAGCAGAAAACGACGCCGCGCTCGGTAACGGCGGATTGGGACGCCTCGCCGCATGTTTCCTCGACTCCTGCGCCACCTTAAATTTGCCAGTGCGCGGATATGGAATCCTCTACCGTTACGGACTTTTCAAACAGTTCTTCGAAAATGGCTACCAAGGCGAGAAGCCTGACGCTTGGATGGAAGAGGGCTACCCGTTCGTCATCCGCCGCGAAGAAGAACAAAAGCTCGTTCATTACAACGACCTCACCGTGCGGGCAATCCCCTACGATATGCCTATCACTGGATACGGCACCAATAATGTGAATACGTTGCGCTTGTGGAAATCCGAACCGATGGAGGATTTTGACTACAACGCCTTTAATTCCCAGCGATTTACGGACGCTATCGTCGAACGCGAGCGCGTCAATGACATTTGCCGTGTGCTCTACCCGAACGACACAACGTTCGAGGGTAAAGTCCTTCGCGTGCGCCAGCAGTACTTCTTCTGCTCGGCATCTTTGCAGGCCATTGTTGAAAATGAACTAGCTGAGCGCGGCGGTATAAACAATTTCGGCAAGTTCAATTCGATCCAGCTCAACGACACCCACCCTGTTTTGGCGATCCCTGAACTCATGCGCATTTTGCTCGATGAGCACGATATGGAGTGGGACGACGCATGGGCAATTGTTTCGCAAACCTTTGCCTACACGAACCACACGGTTCTGGCCGAAGCTCTTGAGACCTGGGAAATCGCTATTTTTGAGCGTCTTTTCCCGCGGATTCTTGAAATCATCCGAGAAATTGATCGCCGCTTCCGCCTCGAGCTGAGCGAAGCAGGCTTCCACCCTGGAAAAATCGATTATATGGCACCTATCGATGGAAACCGCGTGCGTATGGCATGGATTGCTTGCTATGCAGCCTATTCCATCAATGGAGTGGCCGCTCTTCACACTGAAATCATCAAGAAAGACACCCTTCACGACTGGTACGACGTGTGGCCGCACAAGTTCAATAACAAGACGAATGGCGTGACGCCGCGGCGCTGGCTCAACCAGTGTAACCCGCGTCTAGCTGCGCTTTTGACCCGTGCGCTAGGTAGTGATGCTTGGGTGCGCGATCTTGACGAACTCAAGAAAATCGGTTCGCTGGCCGATATTCCAGAAGTTCTTGACGAACTCAATGAGATCAAGTACCAGAACAAGGTTGATTTTGCCCGCTGGATCAAAGAGCGCCAAGGCATTGACATCGATCCTGAGGCCATTTTCGACGTGCAAATCAAACGTCTGCACGAATACAAACGCCAGCTCATGAATGCCCTCTATATTCTGGATCTTTACTTCCGAATTAAAGACAATCCAGAGCTCACCGTGCCACCGCGCGTCTTCATTTTTGGAGCCAAGGCAGCCCCTGGATACGTGCGTGCCAAGGCCATTATCAAGCTCATCAATGAAATCGGAAATCTCGTCAATAACGATCCAGATGTTTCGAAGATCATCAAGGTAGTGTTCGTTGAAAACTACAACGTTTCGCCTGCTGAGCACATTATTCCAGCTGCGGATGTCTCCGAGCAGATTTCGACGGCGGGTAAAGAAGCCTCCGGTACATCGAATATGAAGTTCATGATGAACGGAGCCCTCACCCTTGGCACGATGGACGGCGCAAACGTCGAAATCGTGGACGCTGTTGGCAACGACAATGCCTACATTTTCGGCGCCTTGGAGGAGGAGCTGCCGCAATTGCGCGCTTCGTATGATCCGCGTGCAGTAGCAGAGAATACGCCTGGTTTGAAACGCACCCTTGATGCCTTCGTTGACGGAACACTGAACGACGATGCCTCGGGAGCTTTCCACGATCTGCTCGGTTCTTTGCTTGATTCCAATGGTTGGGAACCGGCTGATGTCTACTATGTGCTTGGCGATTTCGCTTCTTATCGCGAAACTCGCGACGCAATTGCAGCTGATTACTACGCAGATCGCCGGCAATGGGCGGCAAAGTGCTGGCGAAACATCGTCGAATCTGGGCGCTTCTCCTCCGACCGCACGATCAATGACTACGCTCAAGAAGTGTGGAAGATTGAACCGGTAGCTATCTGAGGAACTGGCACAACTTCAAATTCGTTTGCTTGTGGAGTAACTGCGACGCGTTCAACACAATTCAATTAAGCTAGATATTGTGAAAAGTACTAAGAGTAAAGCACCTGCAAGCAAAGCTGTGACGATTCCTAAGAAGGCGCTTATTGGGCGCATTCCGATAGTCGACGTGTCGCCCTCCCTTGAAAATGGTCTCTGGGCTGCAAAAGCGTGTATTAACGAGTCTTTTCCAGTACAGGCAACCGTTTTCAGGGAGGGGCACGATCTTTTCGGTGCCGAATGTGTTCTTCTCGATTCGAACGACGCCGTGGTTCAGGTTGCTCCAATGCGCGACATCGCTCCTGGTCTGCGTCGTTACGAAGGCTGGCTCACTGCGCGCGACGGCGGTGCCCATTCTTTCTTCGTGCGGGCGTGGTCTGATCCAGTAGCGACCTGGGTTCACAACGCCAAAATCAAGATTGATGCCGGTGTTGATATTGAGTTAGTTTTCCTTGAAGCTGAGCAATGGTTAAATCGTGCTATCACCGGCGCGAAGGCAGATTCTAAAGCTCAGCAGATCTTTACCAATACGCTGGTCAAAGTAAAAAATTCAAAGCTCACTCCAGCAGAGCGACTCGCAGCAGCCACATCAGTTGAAGTTAATGATGCGCTCAGCAAGTATCCGGTGCGAGACTTTGTGACCGAATCTGCACGTTATCCCGTTTTTGTTGATCGGCAACGCGCACTCATCGGATCTTGGTATGAAATCTTTGTGCGCACTACAGGATGCTTCTTTGACCGCCGTTCGAAGAAGTGGGTGTCGGGAACGCTCAAAACTGCCGCCTTGGAACTGGACCGAATTGCGGGCATGGGCTTCGACGTCGTCTACCTCACTCCAATCCACCCGATTGGAACTACGAATCGCAAGGGCAGAAACAACACTCTCACTGCCGAAATCGACGATCCAGGCTCACCTTATGCCATCGGTTCAGAGCTCGGCGGCCATGATGCCATCAATCCCGAACTGGGAACTTTTGCGGACTTTGACGCTTTTGTTGCCCGAGCTCGCCAACTTGGTATGGAAGTGGCGCTCGATATTGCTTTGCAGTGCTCGCCAGACCACCCTTGGGTGAAAGAACATCCCGAATGGTTCACCACCCGCGCTGATGGAACGATTGCGTATGCAGAAAATCCACCCAAAAAATATCAAGACATCTACCCTCTGAATTTCGATAACGATCCTGAGGGCATCTACCAAGAGATTAAACGAGTCTTAGAACTGTGGGTTTCGCATGGTGTAACGATTTTCCGCGTGGATAATCCGCATACCAAGCCACTGAATTTCTGGCAGCGGCTGTTGCATGAATTTAGGATCAAGCATCCGCAGGTCATTTTCCTCGCTGAGGCATTTACACAGCCTCCGATGATGCAGACGCTGGGAATGATTGGATTCCACCAGTCCTACACCTACTTCACGTGGCGAAACGATAAAGAAGAGATTGAAGAATATCTCCAAGAAGTTTCGCGCGAGTCCGATGCGCGTATTCGCCCTGCATTCTGGCCCACGACGCACGATATTTTGACGCCGTATATGCAGCGTGGCGGCACTCCTGCTTTCCATATCCGCGCGATACTAGCCGCAACAAGTTCTCCTACCTGGGGAATTTACTCAGGCTACGAACTGGCAGAAAACATCGCGCGCCAAGGTGCCGAAGAACAAATCGATAACGAGAAGTACGAGTTCAAGGAGAGAAACTTCGCGGCAGCTGAGCACAATGGCATCGCCAAACTACTGCGTGAACTCAACGCCATTAGAGCGAACCACCCTGCCCTACAGCGCCTGCGTAACCTGACAATCCATCCCACCTCAAACGACAAGATCCTGTGCTTTAGCAAAACGGTGCGCCTCGAAGAAAACAACGGCAACACCGATTCTGTGATTGTGGTGCTCAACCTCGATCCGTATGCGTCTCGCGAGGCAGTTATCGATTTGGATGTGGAAGCTCTCGGCGCACAAGCTCGCTGGGACGCCGGCGCGATTCTCGAAGTGACTGATGAGCTGAGTGGCGAAACGTACGAGTGGAATCATCGCCCTTATGTTCGTCTTGATCCACATGGACGCGTAGCACATATCCTCAACGTAAAGGTTTTGTAGTATATGACTATTTCTGCAGCTAATCCCAATACTTTCCCACCTAATAACCTCGTTCTTCGCCTCGGTAACGACGGCGGCGGCTTGAGTAACGATCCAGATTGGTTCCGCACTGCCGTATTCTACGAAGTTCTGCTCCGCTCTTTCAATGATTCCACAGGCTCTGGAACAGGCGATATGCGTGGGCTAGTGGATCGTTTGGACTATCTCCAATGGCTCGGTGTGGATTGCTTGTGGATTCCGCCGTTCTACCCCTCGCCTATGCGCGACGGCGGCTACGATATTTCCGATTACACCGACGTCGACCCCAAATACGGTTCGCTCGCGGACTTTTCTGAGCTGGTAACCAAAGCTCATCAGCGCGGTATCCGCATCATTATTGACCTCGTGGTCAATCACACCTCTGATCAGCATCCTTGGTTCAAAGAGTCCCGCGAAAATCCAGATGGACCCTATGGGGACTTCTACGTATGGCGCGATACCAACGAGGGCTATCCCGATGCGCGCGTAATTTTTGTGGATACCGAAGAATCAAACTGGACCCTGGACGCGCAACGGCGTCAATACTTCTGGCATCGCTTCTTCTCACACCAGCCCGATCTCAATTACGAGAATCCAGCCGTGCGCGAAGCGATCAAAGACGTTGTGCGTTTCTGGTGCAAATTCGGAATTGACGGTTTCCGCCTTGACGCAGTGCCATATCTCTTTGAAGAAGAGGGCACAAACTGTGAAAATTTGCCGCAAACTCACGCTTTCTTGGCCGAATTGCGCGCGATGATTGACGCCGAATTCCCTGGGCGTATCCTGCTGGCTGAAGCCAATCAGTGGCCACAGGACGTGGTGGAATACTATGGTTCGACTGAGCAGCCTGAATGCCATATGTGTTTTCACTTCCCAGTGATGCCGCGTATTTTCTATGCCTTGCGCGATCAGCGTGCCACGGCTATTCGCGATATTCTGACTGAAACACCTGCAATTCCGGCGGGTACTCAGTGGGGAACCTTCTTGCGTAATCACGATGAATTGACGCTCGAAATGGTGTCCACCGAAGAACGCGAGCGCATGTACAGCTGGTACGCAGAAGATCCACGCATGAGAGCAAACGTCGGCATCCGGCGTCGGCTTGCTCCCCTGTTGGGAAATTCGCGCTCCGAAATCGAACTCGCCCACGCGCTCTTGCTCTCTCTTCCTGGTTCACCGTGCCTGTACTACGGCGATGAAATCGGTATGGGCGACAACATCTGGCTCAACGACCGCGACTCGGTTCGCACTCCTATGCAGTGGACTCCTGATCGCAATGGCGGATTTTCCATTGCCGATCCGGGCAGACTCACCTTGCCGGTGGTCCAGTCGCTGGTGTTTAACGCGCAGGCAGTGAACGTCGAATCCCAATTGGCTCAGCCAACTTCACTCCTGCACTGGATTAAGAACTTGCTAGAAGTGCGCAAATCCTATCCGGTTTTGGGTCAAGGCAGCTTTGAATTATGCGAGTGTGATACCGAATCAGTGCTCAGTTTTGTGCGTGCGGACGATCAGCAGACCGTTTTGTGCGTGATGAACCTCGCGCAGACGCCTGTGTCGTGCACGCTTTCGCTCCCCCAGTATGCGGCAGGCGCAGTGCGCGAGGTATTCGGTGGCAACAGTTTCCCTCCGATTGGTGAGGACGGCGCATACCCGCTCACGATCGCCGGTCGCTCGTTCTACTGGCTAAGCATCGATCGCGCTAGCCGTTCAACAATTGACCACACGGGTCACGCAGCTCATACGGAATCTTCAGTGAGCTCTGCGCTGCCTTCTGCAGCAAGTTCTACCCCTCCCGCTGAGGAGCTGAATTGAATGACTGCTCACGATTATGCCAATATTTCGCTGAACGAAAGTGTTTCCTTTCAAACGCAGCTCAACTCCTGGCTCGCTGGTATGCGCTGGTATGCCGATAAAACATCGCAATCGCCGGCATATATCAAAGATGAGTTCCTCTTGTTCGCGAACCGCATTGCGGCAGTGAAACTGCTCATTGTGGCTAGTGCCAACCAAGATTACTTCGTGCCGATTGTGCTACGAGGGCGCACGTCGTCCGCAATCGCAACCGACGGCATTGCCGCAGATAACGCCGCTGATGGCAGTGACGGTGTGGGGCACGAACGCAACCAGGGTGTCGTTGCCGGCAACGGCAACGGTGATGGCAACGAGGCGAGCTGGCACATCGGCGTCGTAGAAAATCCTGAGTGCCCCGAAACTTTGGTAGACGTTGTGGATGCGACGGACGACGAACTCGGACAGCTCACCTTGCTGAACTGCTGTTTCGGCAGCTCACAGACTCGAGCATACACTGAATCCTTCCTCGAGGCATCTGTTTTGCGGGCAAGCGTGGAGGAACTACCAGCAATCAGTTCAGTGGAGAAGATGCGCGCTGAGCAGTCAAATACCTCAATCGTGTACCGTTTTGCGCAACCTGATTCTTTCAACACTGCTGGATTGATCGTCAAACTGCTGCGTATCGTGCAAATTGGCAAGAATCCAGACGTAGAATTGCAAACCGCACTTGACTCGCGCGAGCCGCGCACGGTTCCGAAACAGTATGCGTCCGCGCGCGTTGCGCTGGGACGGATAGCGAATTCCGCCACCGCTTTCGTGCGTAGTGCCGACGCCGGATATGCAGATTTGCTGGTAGCGCAGGAATTTCTCGGTGGCTCGGTTGATGCTTGGCAGGTATTTCTTGACGAGCTTGACGCCGTGACTTCCGCTCCGAGCAGGCCAGATGATATTCGAGCTTTAGGAATGCTCACGGCAGACTTTCATTCGCAGCTGCGGGATCTATTTCCGGCTTCCGCGGTAACAGAAGATCGAAAAGAAGCAATCGTTGCCGGGTGGAAGGAGCGCGCGGAACGCGCAGTGGAGTGCGCTCCTGAGCTTCGTGATCATTTGGGCGACATTGAATCGGTATTCGAAAAAGCAAAGGCTGCCCAATGGCCTGATTTACAGCGCATTCACGGCGACTACCACCTCGGCCAAGTTTTGCAGGTGCCAGGTCAAGGCTGGAAAGCTCTCGATTTTGAGGGCGAACCAATGCGCCCATTATCGGAGCGAACTCAACCTGATCTGGCGCTACGCGATGTGGCTGGAATGTTGCGGTCCTTTGACTACGTAGCTGGTGCGGCGCAACTTGCCGGGAAACCGGCGTCGTTCACTCAGCAGTGGGCTCAGGAAGCAAAAGCACTCTTCATGCAAGGATACGGCGCGATTTCGGCCGAGGAAGAAATACTCTTGGCCGCTTTGACGCTCGACAAAGCACTCTACGAAGTCGCCTATGAAGCCAGCTACCGGCCGCGTTGGTTGCAAATTCCGGTAGGCGCAGTCAACGAAATTCTAAACTTCCATAAATCCACCAGCGAAAATTGACCACGTTAGCCATGAAAAAGTGGGAGACTTACATTATGAATTCGAACGCAATCATCGTCGCACCTGATATCCTCGATGCCGTCTCGCACGGCAGCTACCATGCTCCACACGATGTGCTCGGACCACATTCGGATGGCGAAAACGTCACTGTACGAGTGATTCGCCAGCTCGCAGACGCCGTAAGCATCGTTACTAGCGCCGGAGAGTTCGAAGCAGCCCACGAACATAATGGGATCTGGACGGCTGTAACTCCTGGGGCTGATGTTCCAGACTACCGTGTGCAGGCAACCTATGGCGAGGAAGCACAGCTCTCTGACGATGCGTACCGTTTCCTCCCCACTATCGGGGATATGGACGAGTACCTTTTCATGGAAGGTCGCCACGAGCGCTTGTGGGAGATGCTCGGTTCGCACTTGCGCGAGTACGAGACGACGATGGGTACCGTGCGTGGCACAAGCTTCAGCGTCTGGGCACCTAACGCACGCGCGGTTCGCGTTGTAGGAGATTTCAACGGTTGGAATGGCGTGGGCGCGGCAATGCGCACCCTAGGTTCAACCGGCGTTTGGGAAATCTTTATTCCTGGTGCAAGCGCTGGTGCTCATTACAAGTTCGAAATTCAGTATCAGGACGGCTCGTGGCATCAGAAGGCAGATCCGATGGCGCGCCAAACCGAAGTTCCGCCGTCAACAGCGTCGATCATTACGGAAAGCTCTTTCACGTGGGAAGATTCGCACTGGCTTGACCAGCGCAGTGCCACAGATGCCCATAGCGGCCCCGTGTCAGTTTACGAAGTACACCTCGGCTCGTGGCGCGCTGGACTCAGTTACCGCGAACTTGCCAAGCAGCTCATTGGGCACGTTAAGTATCTGGGCTTCACCCATGTGGAGTTCATGCCAGTAGCTGAGCATCCTTTTGGCCCGTCGTGGGGCTACCAGGTAACTTCCTACTATGCTCCAACCTCTCGTTTTGGTTCGCCAGATGACTTCCGTTATCTCGTCAACGAACTCCATAAAGCGGGCATTGGGGTAATCATGGACTGGGTACCAGCGCACTTCCCGAAAGACGCCTGGGCACTGGCACGTTTCGATGGCACACCACTTTATGAAGACCCCAACCCCCTGCGTGGAGAACACCCAGATTGGGGCACATACGTATTCAACTTCGGCCGCAATGAAGTGCGCAACTTCCTCGTAGCAAATGCACTCTACTGGCTGGAAGAATTCCACATCGATGGTATTCGCGTTGACGCTGTAGCCTCGATGCTCTACCTGGACTACTCGCGCGAAGCTGGCAAGTGGCAGCCGAATATCTACGGTGGGCGCGAAAATCTTGAAGCTATTTCTTTCATCCAAGAAGCCAATGCCACTGCATACCGCAACCATCCTGGCATCATGATGATCGCAGAAGAATCCACTTCGTGGGGCGGCGTCACTGGTCTAACCGAAAACGGCGGCTTGGGCTACGGCTTGAAGTGGAATATGGGATGGATGAACGACACCTTGCACTATTTGCAGGAAAATCCCATCAACCGCCGCTGGCATCATGGTGAATTGACGTTCTCACTGGTATATGCGTTCTCGGAGCAATTCCTCTTACCTATTTCCCACGACGAAGTCGTTCACGGCAAGGGATCGCTCTATTCCAAGATGCCTGGCGATCATTGGCAAAAGCTCGCCGGTGTGCGTTTGCTCTTCGGGTATCAGTGGTCACACCCAGGCAAACAACTGCTTTTCATGGGTCAAGAATTTGCGCAAATTGACGAGTGGAGTGACGGCCACGGGCTCGATTGGTGGCTCACCGATAATCCAGCGCATGACGGCGTGATGCAGTGCGTTAAAGCTCTCAACGAAGTCTATGTTTCGCATCCTGCGCTGTGGTCAGATGATTTCAAGAACTCCGGTTTTGAGTGGATCGATGTTTCCGACGGCGATCACAACGTTCTCTCCTACCTGCGCAAGTCTGCTGACGGTTCGCAAGTTGTGGCAGTGATCTGCAATTTTGCCGGCGTTCCACACAACGACTACCGCGTTGGTCTCCCCCAAGCCGGCGGTTGGAAAGAAATTTTCAACTCCGATGCCAAAGAATTTGGTGGCTCCGGCGTCGGAAATATGGGACGTGTGGAAGCAGAGGAAATCGGTTGGAATGGTCGCCCATATTCGGCAACTGTCCAGCTACCACCTTATGGCGTGATTTATCTCGAACCTGAGGATCTCAACTAGATGACTGGAAATCGGATTCGCCTTTCAGACGTCGCCGAACGAGCTAGCGTATCACCAGCAACGGTGTCTCGCGTGCTCAATGGGAAGAATACGGTTGCCTCGAGCACTCGCTTGTCGGTGTTAGCAGCGCTGGAGGAATTGGGTTATGAGGCGCCGCCTTTCTTGCGTGAGCGCAAAGATGGCTCTATCGGACTGATTCTTCCTGAGCTGACGAATCCCATATTTCCGCTGTTTGCACAGCAACTTCAGATGGCAATGTCCGTGCATGGCTTTACTACTCTGTTGGGAGCGTATGCCGCGAGCGATCCTCTTGAAGAACGCTACGTTGACGCGATGGTCGATCAGCACGTTGCAGGCATCATCTTTGTGTCTGCCTTGCACGCTGATAGAGATGCCGATCTGGATCACTACCATCGACTAATATCGCACAATATTCCTTTCGTGACGATCAACGGGCGAAATCCTCAGCTCAATGCGCCCGATATTTCGACCGACGACGCCTCAGCAGTGAACCAAGCACTGCGGTATGTGATTTCCCAAGGTCATCGAAATATTGGTCTCGCCACTGGTCAGTTGAGATTTCTTCCTGCGCACGAAAAATCCCAAGCATTTAGCGCTGCAATGCATTCGCTTTTGCCCGATTCTCCCATCTACGAGGCCAATACTTTGTTTACCGTAGAAGGCGGTTACGCTGCAGCTGAGCAGCTGGTATCCCAAGGTTGTAGTGCAATTATTTGCGCATCAGACGTGATGGCACTGGGTGTGATCCGCTACTGTCACGCGCACGGACTCGATGTTCCGAACGACGTATCCGTCATTGGATACGACGATTCACCGTTCGTCGCCTTTACGAATCCACCACTTACCACCTTGCGCCAACCAGTAAAAGAAATGGCTGAGGCAGCAGTATCGACGCTTATCACACGGATCAATAACGGCAGCGGTTCTATTAGCTCCGTCCGTTTCGCACCTGAGTTGATCGTTCGAAACTCAACTGGCCCTGCACAGTAATGTGGCACTGCTACATAGCAGTGCCACATCCAGTAACAACTGATTAAAATAGCGCGTTTGTCAAGGCCTTACGAGCAGTTTTCACTAGCTCGGTGCCGTTGCCAACCACATCAAAAAGTTCGATCACACGTTTGCGCACTTCTTCGCGATCATCGCCACTAACTACGCGGATCACATCGATAAGACGCCCAAAAGCTGCGTCAGGTCGGCCGTATGCCGTCTCCACATCGGCAGCGTCCAAATGCTTCTTGATGTCTTCAAATGGAGCCTGCTGAGCAGCAACAAGGATTTGCTGAGCACCTTCAGATGTGCCTTGCGGATTCAATATAGCTACCCGCTGCAATAACTCAACATGACGCAAGGACGTAAGCGCTTCGGCGTCGCCCGGATTTTCCTTCAATGCCTTCGTGTATGCGAGGTGAGCGGCCTCAAGATCGCCGCGCTGAAGTGCCTCTTGTCCCTCCTTGTGCAGCGGCGGAAGCTCTGGTTCGGCTGCAACCGCTTCGGCGTCGCCATTCAAAACGCCGGTGATCCCATAGCCAGCAGCGGCCTCAATCAACTTGGCGATCGTATTCTCAATATCTGCTCGTTCCGGCAGTCCCTGGAAAAGCGGTACCGGCTGACCTTGCAAAACTGCTGCCACAGCAGGCACTCCCGTGATTCCAAACATCGACGTTATTTCGCGCTCTGAATCGGTAGAAACCAAAGCAACCTGAATCTTGCCTTGTTGCGCATTGGCAATTTCCACCATGATGTCACGCAACTTGGCAGAATTTTCCGAATGAGTGGAGTGGAATACCATCACCACGGGCAAACTCATGGAATTCTTGAGTACCTGCTCCAGATTGGCGGTGCTTACATCCAAGGTGAATGGTCCTGGAACAACCTGCGCACCAGTGCCGGCAGCTCCTTGTGGTCCCTGATGCGAAGTAGGAGCCGTTCCCGCAGTCGGCGCGCTCCCCTGGGCTGGATTTGTCCGCAATGCCGCTAAATCAATAGCTCCACGCAACGCACTAGGCGAAATTCCGTCATTCACGTCCATCAGCCTTCTTTCGAGACACTTAGCAGGGTCGGAACAGATGCACCGAGTACTTTGACCGTCTTGTCTTGTGCATTTTGTGGCGGCACGTAGAAAGCTATTAACGCAGAATATTGCGCCACGACTGGTTTATCTACGTCCACAATGGCGTTATTAGCATCTTGGCTAAACATTGCACCAATATCACCACGCAATTTGAGTGTTGCACCCTCTTTAGTTTTGGCAACATACACACTGTATGCCAGCTCATTCACAATCAGAATTCCGCCGTCTTCAGTTGCCACAGCTTGTACAGGCTCAGGTCCAGCGGCAAAATGTGTTTGCACAGTGCCGTTATCGCCAATAGTTTGCGCCAAGTTATCTTGTTGCTTTGAGATCTGGGTAAATAATGGATCACCCGCAGAAAATGGCACGGTAGTAAGCTGTCGAGATTTGTTGTATTCCACGTATGCGTTAATAACCGCATTGGGATCTACCGCATATTTCTTTGGATCATCGGTAAGTTTGCCAGTTTGATTAGTCAAACTGGCTTTCAACTTCGGTGCCTGAACGCCCGGGAAGATCTGCACCTGACCCCATAAATGATATTGATCGCGCGCATTTAACTGATTCCAAATCGTCAATGACGGCAGATTCTGCTGATTGTTCGGCGCGGCAACGGCCATAATTGTGCGTGGGAAAGCTGCACCCGATGACACTGGCACAGCTTTTTCATCAACGACGACGGGCGGAATATTGTAGGAGTTACCCAACACTCGCTTGAGTCGATAGCGGGCATCACGATCACGTCGCAGACGATCACCGATGCGAGCACCGAGCTTATTGGCATCTGCTGCGGCATCTGCTTCAGCAATATTCTTATTTACCTCAGCTGCGATCTTGCTAAAAGTCTCTTTGGCAACCACAGCCTCAGCGACTTTCGCTGATGCCGGTGCAGGTGGCTCAGTTTGTGAAGCGCATGCCGACAGCATCAGCGCACTTGCAAACGCTAGGGAAACAGCGCGTTTCTTAGCCATTGTTCGCACCGCCCTTCTCTGAATTTGAACCATCGATATTTTCTGAACCATTGCCTGGTCCGCTAGCCGATTTGCTGTTGGTTCCGTTGACCGATTCACCGGCGGAATCATGCTCCGAACCATTGGCAAAAGTCCACAAGGATTTCCAATACTCGTTCTTTACTTGCTTCTCTTCGGAATCCTTGTGGTTGGGGTTCTGATCAGCCATTTCGTAGGCAGAGCTAGACGCCGAGTTGGCATCTTCTTGTTGACCTGCAACGATACTGGACGTCGCGGCGTCGTCAGAATCTTCCGTTGGCAGTACCACCCGATCTTGTGGCTGTAACTGACGCGAGCGCCACTTATCTGCCCGCAAGGTACCAGGCACGATAATCGCACCAAGCGCGCGATCTGTGTGCCGAACTTGGATTTCTCGATCCGTTTCTGGGCTGGCGATGTCTCCCTTAAAGGCAGGAAGAACTGAGGTTTGAGCTTCAGCAAACCGAGTTTTTTGTTCACGACGCCGGATCTGCCCTTCGCGAATCGCTTTTAGTTGCGCCCGGTCTTGGCTATCGCCAATCAGAAGGAATCCACCAATCAAGGCGAGCAATATTCCGATGAAAATCCACGGTATTGCGCCGTTCACCGTCTGCGGTTTTTCCCACGTGAGCGTTACTTCGGGGGCTTTCCCATTCAAAGTGCTCACAATCAGCGACCTGTTCGGGCCTTGGGCGGAACTGTATTCTACCTGTGCTTTGTCTTTTCCTTTACCAGATTTTATCCAAAGGTCAGATGGAGAAATATCAAACGCACCTTTGGAACCGAGCGCTTTATCGCTGGCGATTGTTTCTTGTTTTCCTTCATGCTCTTTGATTTTCGCAGTATCCCAGTTCTCGAAACCTGCGATTTCTACCGCAGCAGAATCACCAACATAAGCTTTTACGTCGTCGCTATTTCCAATACCCCACACCACAGTGTCGTCTGGCGCTTCGATGTTGATCGTGACCTTTTCGTTCACGAGGTTCAGCACTCCCGTGGATGTGAACACGAAAGTAGAATCTGAGACAGATTCCGAATTCAATGAAACGGTAGTCTCAGTGTCCTGCCACAGGGTAAAAACACTTGCAACAGCGGCTATGAGTACACCAATAACGGCAAGCGCAAAGCCGGCAAGTTGTCTTTTGGAAATGTCTTTCAATGTATTCTCAATTCGCAAGGAAACAAGATGAGCAAAAACTGCTCCTTTTAATTATAACGATTTGGCAACAATATGCCGCATCGTTTAGCACTACTCACAATTTTAGCGAATCTTTTCCTTAATTATTCCTTCGCCTAAGTGAGAAATTCGCGGTACGCTAGAGGCATAACTCAATACTTATGGAGGTTCCGTTGAACGAAGAAACACCCTCGTTCCCGATTGTGATGCGTGGATACGACCGTGCTCAAGTGGATGAGAAAGTCAATCAACTCACCGAAAAATTGGCTCATTCTCGCTCGCATGTAGCGAATCTAGATGCGCAAATCCTTCGACTATCCGGTGAACTCTCTCAAGCACAAGCGAATCTTAAAGAAAACGACCGTCCGTCTTACGCTGGCTTGGGAAGTCGAGTCGAGCGCCTGCTACGTTCCACAGAAGAACAGGCACTTGATGTTATGACGCAGGCTCGCCGCGATGCCAAGTTCATCATCGATTCTGCCCATAAAAAGGCAGAATCACTTCGCCTAGCTGCAGAAGAAGAAAGCCAAGCCCTCCTCGCTGCCGCTCAGAAAGACGCTATGGATATTCGTAATCTAGCTGCCAGTGAAGCACGCACCCGCACTGAAAATGCCGAGCAAGCGAGCGAAGAAATGCTCGCATCGGCACACCGCGAATCCGAGCGTATGCGCGAGCAGTCAGAAGCTTCGGCGGCTCATACCCGCTCTGCAGCTGAACACGAAACAACAGTACTGCGCTCTGAGGTACAAGACGAAGTTGCTCGCTTGCGCGCAGAAGCAGAGCGGGAAACCACTCAGATGCGCACCGAAGCACAGAATTACGCGGCCCAGGTGAAAGCAAATGCGGAATCGGAGGCAGCTTCGCTTCGCTCCGCCGTCGATCTCGAGATTTCTGAACTTCGCACGCAAGTGCAAAATGAAGTCTCCCAAATGCGCACTGAAGCTGAAGAAGCTATCGCTCAGCAGGCTAAGGAATCGGCAACAAAGCTCGCTGAAAAAGAAGCTCGGCTGCGCGAATCAGCTCAGACGATGATGGAGTCGGCCGAGTTCTCGGCACGCGAAGCCGAACAGCGCGTGGCGGAAGCTACCCAGCGAGCAAATCAGCTCAACGAAACGTCGTCACAAAAAGCAACCACAATTGTGGCACAGGCAGAGGAAGAAGCTCGCTCAATTCTCGCTGCTGCAAAAGAGGAGGCAGAGCGGATTCACCGCGCAGTTGAAGACGAGACCCAGCAAATGCGCAAATCTGCCGATGATCACGTGCAGTCCTTGGAAGATCAGCGCAATAGTCTCACTTCCTACCTCGACGATATTCGCGCCCTGCTGACAGGGTCTACTTCGTCGCTTGCTCTAGGAGAAATCGTCAATAGTGCTCACAGTAATACGGGAAATACCCTGGCTGCTGAGATTCACTTCGGCGAGGAAACCGGAACGGCGCACGAGAGTGAGAATCATGGTGATAACGTGATAGAAACTCACACAGATGCTGGTGAGGGCGCTGCTGAGAACGATCACAACGAAGAATCCAACTAAATACTCTTCGATAGCTATTTACTCGGCAGCTGGTAGATTTCACTGCTATCTACGCCGAGCAAGACGCTAATTATGGAGGGAGCACCTGCCGGTGCTCCCTCTACGCTTTCTGCGCAGCTCTGCTAGCTCAGCGAATCATGAAATTCCGCGAGCACCTGAGCCAATTCCTCGGGCTTCTCGTCGGCAGTGAAATGTCCAGCTTCTTCGATCTCCACGATACGTGGTTTCTTGGCTCGCAAAGCAATATTCATCAACGATTCCAAAGAACACGTGGCGTCTTGCGAACCGCGAATGAGATACACCCACCCATCAACCAGCGAAACCGCATCAAGACGATCCTCGCGCGCACCCATCGCGCGCTGAATCCACGCCAAGGACTTATTTGGCAAAGCTCGGAAACGCGCGTCAAGATCATCACGTACTGCCTGCGGTGTTTCTTTCGCAAGCATGGTAGTAGTCCACTGCTTAACTGTTTCATAGCCATGACCAGCCTCAGCACGCTGAGCTACTTGTTCACGGAACTCTTTTCTTTTGGCATCGTCAGCAGTAATATTCGTGTCCATTAATGCCAAACCGGCAACTCGTGCAGGGAAACGAGCCACGAAATCTGCCGCTACCGAGCCTCCCATGGAGAGACCACCAAGAGCCACTCGCTCAATTCCTAATTCGTCCAAAGTATCGGCAATCGCCTGGGAATACGCACCCAGAGACGGCGTTCCGTCTCCTAACTGCTCACCCGCTATCGAATCGCCAAAACCTGGCGCATCAACGGTGAGAATATCGCGATCGCCCAGATAGCTCCGCACGCCGTCCCACATTGACGAATCAAGTGGCAAAGCGTGGAGCAACAACAATGGTAGTTCGGACGGTGTTCCTGTGCGCTTATATGCAAGAGTATTCATACTTCGACGCTACCATTGCGCTAGAAATTTCCAAGGTGTTTCCCCAAAAGCGAACTGGCTATGCGAACCAACCGCCCTAACGCCGTCGCCTTCCGTGACACTATCGACGTGACCTGCGCTGGCAGTACGCCCCGCACTTTCGGTACGCAACCTTAACGCCGTCGTCCACGAGCATTCCAGCAGCCAGTATGCCAATGACGACGCTCGCGCGCCCCCGCTAGCGGTCCGAAAAGGCTCTCTTCCGTCCAAGCCACCACATGTGCAACGCCGACCGAAATAATGCCGTTACAACCTGGGCAAACGTACTGTTTCTTGGCACTGGGAATAGAGTGAACTTTGTATTCGAGCCCGTCAGCACCAATTTCGTAGCGCGTGTACCCCATGAGACGATGCGTGTTCAACGGCGTTACTTCACGCTGGTACTTTCGGGACCGACGCATCAGAACAGCCGGTCTTCAGGATTGTCCAAACCCCGCATAGCGTCGTAATCCAACACTAAGCACTCAATACCGCGATCCTCTGCCAATACTCGCGCCTGCGGCTTGATTTCCTGAGCGGCAAAAATTCCTCGCAGTGGTTGCAAGGTAGAATCGCGCCCTAAGTACTCGAGATAACGAGTCAGCTGCTCAACGCCGTCAATCTCGCCACGACGCTTAACCTCAACCGCAACGTAAGTGCCCTGAGAATCCACCACCATGAGATCAACTGGGCCAATCGGCGTCGGATACTCTCGACGCACCAGACGGGTACCAGCGCCAATAAGTGAAACTTGCTCAGCCAATAGCTTTTGCAAATGTGCTTCGACGCCGTCCTTGACCAAACCGGGTTCTTCACCGAAATTCTGCTCGTGATCGGAGTGAATGCCAAACAGCCGCACTACCAAACGGTCGCTCGTCTTGCGATGCTCAACATCCCAAACTTCCACCACACCCAATTCGGATTCTTCAGAATCTGGCTCACGAACAGTCAGATTACATGGAGCGCTCATCCAGTTCAGCGGTTTATACGAACCGCCATCGGAATGAACGAGCACCGAACCATCGGCCTTGATCATCAGCAGGCGCGTGGCTGGCTCCAAATGCGCATCCAAGCGCCCAGAGTAATCAACAGAACAGTCGGCGATAACAACTCGCACTCGATGTCACCTCAGAGAATTTTGGTAGATTCAGTTATCAGAATTGCGCTGAAACTCTACCACAACCATGACTTCATCAGAATCAACGGTCACGAATCCGCGGCTAGTCAAGATTTCGCGTTTCTCGCCTGTGACGAGCGTAAAACGCACGCTACCTGGTTCAAGTACTGCCAGCAACGGGGTGTGGCCAGGAAGAATTCCCAGCTCACCGTCCGCTGCTGGAACCACAACGTCCGTTACTTCGCCCTCAAAGAGAACGCCGGACTTTGCCACAACTTGCAGTTTCATCAGCGGGTTTCCTGCTGAATCTTGTGCCATGCCTTTTCGATATCGTCGATACCGCCGATATTGAAGAATGCCTGCTCAGGAACGTGATCGTACTCGCCGTCACAAATACGACGGAACGCTTCTACAGTTTCAGCAATCGGCACAGTAGATCCTTCCACGCCGGTGAACTTTACAGCCGTGTAGGTATTCTGCGAGAGGTACTGCTCGATACGACGTGCGCGCGCCACAGTAACCTTGTCCTCTTCCGAAAGCTCGTCCACACCCAGAATCGAGATAATGTCTTGAAGCTCCTTGTTCTTCTGCAGAATCTGCTTCACGCGCGTTGCTGTCTCGTAATGATCCTTACCAACGTACTGTGGATCGAGAATACGGGAGGACGATGCGAGCGGATCCACAGCTGGGTACAGACCACGGGAAGCGATATCACGTGAAAGTTCGGTGGTAGCATCCAAGTGCGCGAACGTCGTCGCTGGTGCCGGATCGGTGTAATCGTCGGCTGGCACGTAAATAGCTTGTAGCGAGGTAATGGAGTGACCGCGCGTGGAGGTAATGCGCTCTTGGAGGGCGCCCATCTCGTCGGCAAGCGTCGGCTGGTAGCCCACCGCAGATGGCATACGTCCAAGCAGCGTCGATACTTCAGAACCAGCCTGCGTGAATCGGAAGATGTTGTCGATGAACAACAATACGTCCTGATTCTGCACGTCGCGGAAGTACTCAGCCATCGTCAGACCCGAAAGGGCAATACGCAAACGCACCCCTGGCGGTTCGTCCATCTGGCCGAACACGAGCGCAGTTTTCTCGAGCACGCCCGCATCTTCCATCTCGCGAATAAGATCGTTACCTTCACGGGTGCGCTCGCCTACGCCAGCAAACACCGACACACCGCCGTGATCCTGAGCAACACGCTGAATCATCTCTTGGATCAGCACAGTTTTTCCAACACCCGCACCACCGAACAGACCGATCTTTCCACCCTGAACATATGGGGTGAGCAGGTCGATTACCTTGATACCCGTCTCGAACATCTTCGTTTCTGGCTCAAGCTCGTCAAAATGAGGTGCCTTGCGATGGATCGGCCAGCGCTCGGTCACTTGGAGCTTCTCGCCGTCTTCGAGGTTCAGGCACTCACCGATCACGTTGAACACGTGGCCTTTAGTTACGTCACCCACCGGCACCGTGATTGGCGCACCAGTGTCGACGACGGTAGCACCACGTACCAAACCGTCGGTTGGCTTCATCGCAATGGCGCGGATGATATTGTTGCCCAAGTGCTGAGCAACTTCCAAAGTCATCGAGTACTTCGACTCGGACTCCCCTTGGCCAGTGAGGTCGATTTCAGTGGTGAGAGCATTGTTGATCTCAGGTAATGCATCCGGTGGAAACTCGATATCCACAACGGCACCAACAACCTGTACCACGCGCCCGGTGGAGGCTTTCTGTGTTTCTTCTACAGCGGTCATTGTTACTTCCTTTTTGTTTCCCGGCAACCGGGCTAGATTGACGGGACTACTTACCCAGCGCGTCAGCGCCCGAAATAATCTCAGTAATTTCTGTTGTAATTTCTGCCTGACGTGCGTTATTAGCAAGTCGGGTGTACTTTTCGATGAGTTCTTTAGCGTTGTCAGTTGCCGAGTGCATAGCCTGCTGACGTGCAGCAAGTTCCGCAGCAGCAGACATCAGCATCACCGAGTGGATTCGCTGCGTCACATACATTGGCAACAGACCGTCAAACACTTCCTGTGCAGATGGCTCAAATTCGTACAGCGGCACGGACTCGTCCGCCACGTCGTCGTCGGCATCAACAACCTCCAACGGAAGCATACGGCGAATCTGAACCACTTGGGACACCATCGAAACGAACTGAGTCGAAACGAGGTGTAACTCGCTCACGCCGCCCTCGTCAGCAGGTGCCAAGAACAGATCGAGGAACGTCTGCGCGATTTCCGCAGAAAGCTCGTCGCTCGGCTTATCAGACTCTCCAGTCCAGGCACGTACCACAGGCACATCGCGGAACCGGTAGTAGGACTCGCCACGCCTTCCAGACACAAAAAGCACAGGTTCTTTACCTTCAGCGCGCAGCTCAGCCATGAGGTTGTCCGCCTCACGTAGCACCGACGACGAATACGCACCGGCCATACCGCGATCCGAAGTCACAACGAACACCATCACCCGATTAGTGTCGGTGCGCTGTGAAACGAGTGGATGATCTGCATGAGCGTGAGCCGCAACAGTAGCAATAGACTTCGTGAGCGCACGCGTATATGGATCCAGACCTAATGCGCGATCACGAGCCTTACCGATTCGTGACGCAGCAATAAGCTCCATTGCGCGGAAGACCTTCTCAAGAGTGGCCGTAGCCTTGATCTTCTGCTTATAAATACGCTGTGTACCTGCCACAATTACCCTCGCTTTGCGCGAACAATCTGCTCTTGGGACTTCTCTACGTCCACCTCGAGGTCGGCCGGCGTCTCAACGTCAACCGTGGTAAGGAACGACTTTTGGAAATCGGACACTGCGGTGCGTAGCGCGTCCTCAGTATCTGCTTCGAGCTTGCCTGTTTCCGCGATCGTATTGAGAACCGTGGTGTTACGGCGCAGATAGTCCAGCATGCCTGCTTCAAAGTCGTGAACTTTCTCCACTGGAATCTCATCGAGATAACCGTTGGTACCTGCCCACACTGAAGCTACTTGATCCTCCACTGCGTACGGAGTGTACTGTGGCTGCTTGAGCAGTTCCATCAAGCGCACACCACGTGCAAGCTGGCGCTGCGTGGCAGCATCAAGATCGGAAGCGAACATCGCAAAGGCCGCCTGGGCACGATATTGCGCCAAAGTGATCTTTAGTGTACCGGCAACCTTCTTCATTGCCTTGATCTGTGCGTCGCCACCCACGCGAGACACCGAAATACCTACGTCCACAGCTGGACGCTGGTTGGAGTTGAACAGATCAGACTGCAAGAAGATCTGGCCGTCGGTAATCGAAATGACGTTGGTAGGAATGTATGCCGAGACGTCGTTCGCTTTAGTTTCGATGATAGGCAGGCCAGTCATCGAGCCAGCACCGTATTCGTCTGAAAGTTTCGCACAACGCTCTAGCAAGCGAGAGTGTAAGTAGAACACGTCGCCTGGATAAGCCTCACGCCCTGGCGGACGACGAAGCAAGAGCGAAACTGCACGGTAGGCCTCTGCCTGCTTGGACAGATCATCAAAGATGATGAGCACATGTTTGCCCTGGTACATCCAGTGCTGGCCGATGGCCGAACCGGTGTAAGGAGCAAGGTACTTATAACCAGCTGAATCCGAAGCTGGGGATGCCACGATGGTGGTGTACTCCAATGCTCCAGCACGCTCGAGCGTTGCGCGCACGGATGCAATTGTTGAGCCCTTTTGACCAATCGCAACATAAATACAGCGAACCTGCTTATTTGGGTCGCCGGATTCCCAGTTCGCCTTCTGGTTGAGGATCGTATCGATGGCGAGCGCCGTCTTACCGGTCTTACGATCGCCAATGATGAGCTGGCGCTGACCGCGCCCCACTGGGATCATGGCGTCAATTGCCTTGATACCCGTTTGGAGCGGCTCGTGCACCGACTTACGCATCATGACGCCGGGTGCCTGCAGTTCGAGCGCACGACGCTCTTCAATGCCAGTGATCTCGCCGAGACCGTCGATTGGCTCGCCAAGTGGATCGACAACGCGTCCAAGATAGCCTTCGCCAACTGGAACCGAGAGCACTTCACCGGTGCGGCGGACTTCCATTCCCTCTTCAATACGAGAGAAATCGCCCAAAACCACGACGCCGATTTCGCGCTCTTCTAGGTTCATCGCCAAACCTAGGGTTCCGTCTTCGAACTTCAACAGTTCGTTTGCCATAGCTCCTGGCAGACCTTCAACACGGGCAATGCCGTCGGCCGTGAGGGTTACATGACCAACCTCTTCACTGGCAGCCTTGGCGGGCTCGTATGAGCTCACAAAGGAATCCAGCGCAGCCCGGATTTCCTCCGGCTGGATGGTAAGTTCAGCCATTCATCTTCCTTCGCTCGAAGCGGTTTTCACCGCAAGAATTATTAAACGTCATTTACTGAAAACTTCTTTGACATCCGCAATGCGGCTTGCCAAAGTACCGTCAATGAGGTCGTCTCCGATATGGATTCGTAACCCACCAACAATCGTTGGATCAAGTGCGATATGCAACTTGACGTCTTGGTTGTAGTAGCGGCACAAGATCGAGCGCAATCGCTCTTCCTGTTCAGTGCTGAGCGGAATTGCCGCCGTCACCGACGCTACCAAGTGCTTGCCACGTTCAGAAGCTTGGTCAATGTACCGAGCAATCACTGCGGTCAACGAGGACTGCTTCGTATGTGACACTGATCGAACTAGCAGGGCTTGCGTGTACGGATTCACATTCGCAAAGACTTTGCGAACCAGCTGCGCACGCGCAGCTACTGGGTGCTGCTGAGAATTGAGCGTCAGACGCAAGTCGCGCTCCCGTTTCAGCATTCGCAGGCACTGGTACAGCTCTTCTTCCGTCTTGCTCAGTGCATCATCTAACTGCGCACTCGCAAGCACGGTCTGAACGCCGATTGTCTCTAGTGCAATGAGTAGATCGCCGCTTTGTGCCCAGCGTTCCCGCACGATACCTTCGAGGAGTTCGAGTACTTGTCCAGACACTTTACCTTGGAAAAGGTTCGTAGCAAGCTCAACTCGATCACCAGTATCGCGCGAAGCGTCCTCAAGTGCGGCTAGCACTGACGGATTGTCTTGAATGACATCGGCGAGGCTGAAAATCTCCTCACTGAAGTCCACAGCATTCGTCTGCCGCTCTCGTAACAGAGCGTCCCAAGTATCTACAATCCACGCAAGAGCTGCTTCACTTTTCGACCGCATTAGGCCTCCCGTGAGGTAGTTGGCTGCTTTGCCAGCAGTGAGTTTTCCAAATCGTCAAGGAAACGATCCACTACTCGCGATGCCAATGCTGAATCTGTCACTGCTTCGCCAATGATACGACCTGCCAATTCAGTAGCAAGAGCGCCTACATTTGACTGCAATTCGCGCGATGCCGCCTGTGCGTCTGCAGCAATACGCTGTTGGGCAGAATCCACCAGCGTTGCTGCTTCATGCTTGGCTTTCGCCTGTGCTTCCGTGACGATCGATTTGGCGTTGTCTTGCGCCCGCTCCCGAATTTCGGCAGCTTCACGATGCGCCTGTGCAACCTCATTCTGAAGTCCAACACGTTCAGCAGCAATTTCTTCACGTGCGATTTCAGCAGCTTGAAGACCTTTTTCAATCTTTTCAGTACGCTCGTCGAGCGTAGCGATGAATGAAGGCCACGCGAATTTGTAAACGGCAAGAGCAACGACGACGAAAGCTAAAGTTCCCCAGACCAAGTCTGGCAATGCGGGTACAAGCGGATTGCCTCCCCCAGATGCGATAATCGTCGATTCAAGCATAAATATCACGCAGCAAAAACGAATCCAGCAACGAAGCCAAGCAGACCGAGTGCTTCTGCAAATGCGATCGAAAGGAACATATTAACGCGCAAGTACCCCTTGAGCTCTGGCTGACGTGCCGTTGCTTCTTGGTTCTTTGCACCAATGAGTCCAATACCAATTCCTGGGCCTAGCGCTGCAAGACCATAACCGATGGTGGCGATGTTACCAATCATGTGGTTCTTTCCTTTTTGTTCAGAATCTCAGTGTTCTGAGATCGATAGTGAAATGTAGACGGCAGCTAGCATGGCAAAGATGTATGCCTGTAGCGCGCCGACAAACAGCTCGAAGACGACGAAAATGACGCCACCGAGAAGCGTGAGAGTACCGAGTCCGATTCCCATTGAACCCGACAGAGTGAAGTACAGGTAGTGCGTTCCCAAGAAACACAACACCAAAATGAAGTGACCTGCGATCATATTGGCCAGCAAACGAACAGTTAGCGTGACCGGACGCAGAATAAACGTTGAGAGGAACTCAAGCGGCACCATCAGGACGTAGAGCGGCTTAGGCACACCTGGCGGAATGAGCTGATTCTTAAAGAACTTAGCTCCTTGCACCCGAACACCTGCAACAATAAACCCGATATAAGCCACCAAAGCAAAAATTAATGGCATGCCCACAAGTGAAGTACCAGCGATCTGCAAACCTGGAATCACGCCAGTGAGGTTCATAAAAAGAATCCCCAAGAACAGCGTGGCCAAGAGTGGCTGGAAGCGTTTTGCATCAGCTTCGCCCAAGATTTCGTGGCCAATCTGAACTCGCGAAAAATCGAGCAGAGTTTCCATCGCGCCTTGAGCACGCCCTGGTACAAGCTTGGCACGGCGCGCGTAGATGATGAGGCACAAAGCGAGTACCGCCACTGCGATGAGTCGCACCATGAGGATTCTGTTCAGCTCAAAAGGGGTACCTGCAAATAGGAAAGGCGCCGGATTGAATTCGTGGTCGAGCGTTGGAGGTTCAAAGCCACCGTCATTGGAAGCAATAAATACCGGTGATGTGGCAAGACTTAATAGCAAATTCACTATCCAGGTATTCCTATCTTGACAAAATTAGTGCATACAAGTTGCAGAAAATCGTTATTTCGCACGAAACAACTTGCGATAATACTTTACCGCAGTTTTCAATTTTCTTCCAAGGCTGCACGGAAAATAGTCCCATGTTTTAGCAATTCGTGACGAAGCTATCGTTCGCACCGTCTGACTCGATCTCCAGCGGTGGCCCCGGCTGGCTCATGACCACCACTGAACTCACCAATAAGGACACAACGATAGCGCCTGCGAATCCACAGAGCATTTCACGAAAGGCGATGATTTCCAGACTTTTCGCCACAAAAACCAGCAAAATCAACAAGAACAGTTTAGTTACAAACATCAGTGCACTAGCAGCGCCTTGAAATCGAGATCCATGGCGAGCCAAATGCCGATAGAAAATCCACGACAACATATTCGAAACAGCAACTGCCAGCACTCCACACACAAGGCTCCAAGCAGACAAACTCGAAACTCCGGCGAGGGGCGAAAGTCCCAGGAGTATCGCTATTCCGCCCAAGCACAGCAAGTTCCATTTCATTGCTGCCGCAATAATCTGGTCGGCGTTTTTCCGTTCACCAGCAGTATGCAAAGGCGTCCGACGCCGAAATCCGGCGTTCATTCCATCTCCACACGTATCGAGTGGCGTTTTTCGCTCTCAATGGCGACGACGACGTCATCCCCCGCCACGCCAAGATTTTGCTGCTCGTGCGTATCTTTAACAACCCGACGTCGACGCAATTTGCGCGATAACACGCGACGCGGGCGCTGCGGCGTCGTAAGTTGACGAGCGGTGACGATCAATGCAACTACCGCGGCAACTAAAGAAATCGGGAACAGGATCGGATGCGGGTAGATCACGTAAGCAACAGCGGAGAATGAGGCCACCGCCGTCCACATATACAGCACCAATACAGCTGCGCGATGGGAGTGACCACGCCGCAACAAACGATGGTGCAAATGACCAGCGTCGGCTTCAAACGGCGATTTACCTTGGCGAACGCGCCGCAATACTGCCCACACCATATCAACCAAGGGGATAACCAAAACCAACGCAGGCACCAAAATTGGCATATAAGCAGGAACTGCCGTGCGGCTATTGACGTGCATCGGGTCAATCTGGCCAGTCACCAAGATGCTCGCCCCCGCAATGACTGCTCCAAGCATGAGTGCGCCCGAATCGCCCATAAAGATGCGAGCCTGGTGAAAGTTATGCGGCAAGAAGCCGATACAAATGCCCACAAGACCTGCTACAACAGCGGTCGCAACTGAGGTGTAGTCCCCCGGCGACGCCGCGCGCGTAAGGAAGTATGCGTAACCAAAGAAAGCCAGAGCGGCAATACCCACAACGCCTGCAGCTAGACCGTCCAAGCCGTCGATAAAGTTCACCGCATTGGACACCATCACCACCACAATTATCGTGACGAAAAGCGTCAGCTTTTGCGAGCCGATCGTCAACCCAAGGAAAGGAACCGAAATGAGCTGCACACCAAACCACGCCATTGCACCCGCTGCGAGGATCTCTCCTGCTAGCTTCGCATACCAACGCAATTCCCAAATATCGTCAATCACGCCGATAACACACATCGTGCCAGCACCGAGCAAAATACCCCAAGCACCTGAACTAGCACTAAAAACATTCTTCAGATACGGGATCTGCGCTGCGAGTACAAAAGAAAATACCAAGCCTAAATACATCGCCACACCGCCGAGGCGAGCGATAGGCACTTCGTGCACATCTCGACCACGAATCTTCGTAATCGCTCCAGTAGCAAGTGCAGTATGCAGCACCAATGGCACCAGTAGGTAGGTTACCACTGCCGCCATCACCATAATGAGGAGATAAACTCTCACTGAATCACCTGCACATTCGCAGTAGATTCAATAATCTCGGCACTGATAGCACCAGCTCGAATCAATTGCACTTTGCGTGGAGACTCAGGCGAGAACTTAATAATGGTTGATGGCACGCCTCCGCCTGCTTCACCGCCGTCGAGATATACGCCGACGGCGTCTCCCAACTGCTCATAAGCTTGTGTGATGTTAGTGGCTGGAGACCGACCCGTCTTGTTTGCGCTGGTAACAGCCAATGGACCGGTGTGCTCGAGCAACTCAAGTGCAATTGAGTTATCGGGCATACGCAAAGCCACTGTGCCCTGTGTTTCGCCAAGATCCCAACCGATATTCTCGCGCGCAGGCAAAATAATTGTTAAAGCTCCAGGCCACAAGTTTTCCATCAGCGCCATGGCTTCATCATTGATCCAAGCCGTTAGTGTGCTCGCTTGCTCGGCGTCATGTACTAAGACGGGCGGAGGCATCTGTCGCGTACGAGATTTTGCGGCGAGAAGTTCGGTTACGGCGTCGTCATTAAACGGATCAGCGCCGATGCCGTAAACGGTATCTGTGGGCAGACACACCACATGCCCAGCCCGAACGACGCTCACTGCCGCCTCAATGGCCGCGTGGCGAGCCTGCAAGCCAGTACAGTCAAAGATTTCCATATCGCTATAGCCTCCGCGTTTTCCCACCAATATTCTAGCCAGAAATCAGCACTGGTTATCGACGCGCGCTACGGTTTCGCCAAAATACCTCATTTTCGCGCCCACAGCCAGCGATCTGCCCCAGAGTAATCTGTGCCAGTGCGCACCTGCGAAAAATACTGCCCTGCCGTCTCCCTCAACGCTTTTCCCTGCTCATCTGCATGTTCCATCACCAATAGCGCTCCTGGCTTGAGAATTTTCGCTGCGTGGGCGATCAAAGCGGTGGGAAACTCCAAGCCATCGTCTCCTCCCCCAAACAGCGCCATGTGCGGATCGGAAAGTACCTCAGGTGCAAGATCGTGGTAACGCGGCACGTAAGGCGGATTAGACACCACAACGTCAAAATATTCGTTGACACATTCTTCGCTGCTAGGCGAGGATGTGTTCTTTTCCACCGGCGACGCTGCGCGAGTATCGACCGTTGCTACTGCACTTGGCTTCACTTCAATCCCAAATTGGAGCGCATCTGCCTGGACCAGCTCAACTCTATTGCCATACGCCGCATTATTGCGCTGCGCAGATTCGAAAGCCACCTCGCTTAGTTCCACGGCCGTGACCTGGCACTGCGGAACTTCCGTGGCAATTGAAATGGCAATCGCGCCCGATCCAGTGCATAGATCGAGAATTCTTGGATTCTCAATACCATCTTTTATCAGCCGATTTGCCTCGTCTATTGCCGCTTGCGCTACAAGTTCTGTTTCGGGGCGAGTGATAAAGACGCCGGGGCGAGATTCGAGTTCGAGGTAGCGAAACCACATAGTTCCAAGGATGTGTTGCAAAGGCTCACGTTCAGCCCGACGTCGGACCAAAGCTTCGAACGAAGCCTGCATTTGCGCAGAAATCGGTTCCGATGCCACTGGCACACGTCCGAAACAGTGCTCGGCTAGAGATCGTGCGTCATATTTGGGGCTTGGTACACCGGCGTCACACAACTGTTGTATCGCTTGCGAAAGTGGAACTTGCCAGCTGGTTGTGACCATAAAATCACTGCTCAGTGGCGTTTTGAAGACGGTCCGCTTCGTCCATATCACGCAAAGAATTAATCACTGCTTGGAGATCGCCATTGAGAACAGCGTCCAAGTTATGGGCTTTATAGCCGGTGCGGTGATCAGATATGCGGTTTTCTGGGAAGTTATAGGTGCGCACACGTTCTGAACGGTCAACTGTACGAACTTGGGAACGACGCGCGTCTGCTTCTGCTGCGGCCTGCTCGTCGAGTTGCTTTTGGCGCAGTCGTGCACGCAGCACACGCATTGCAGATTCACGGTTCTTGATCTGCGATTTCTCGTCTTGCATCGAAACAGTAATCCCAGTGGGAAGGTGGGTGATGCGCACTGCCGAATCGGTAGTATTCACCGACTGTCCACCCGGACCAGAAGAACGGAATACGTCGATACGCAGGTCATTATCGTTGATTTCAATTTCGCCTGGATCATCTACTTCGGCGAATACCAGCACACCCGCTGCTGAGGTGTGAATACGCCCTTGAGTTTCCGTCACGGGCACACGCTGGACTCGGTGAACACCGGCTTCAAATTTGAGATGCGACCATACGCCGTCGGCCGGATCTTCTGGAACGACTTTCGCTTTCACAGCAACTTGCACGTCTTTGTAACCACCGAGATCAGTGGTTGTTGCCGAAAGAATCTGAGTAGTCCATCCCTTTGACTCGGCATAACGCAGGTACATACGCAGCAAATCTCCAGCAAATAGTGCTGATTCTTCGCCGCCTTCACCTGCTTTCACTTCCAAAATTGCATCACGTAGATCATCGGGATCGCGTGGAATGAGGGCATCACGTAGTTCATCGGCTGCTTGTTGCGCAGCTTCTTCAAGACGCGGCAATTCTGCAGCGAACAATTCACCATCTTCGCCGCCCATCTCAACGATCTCACGCGTCTCGCTCAGGTCCTGCTCGGCCTGTTCCCATTTATTGAAGCGGGTTACTACTCGCCCAAGCTCCGCATAGCGCCGACCAAGAGAACGCAGTTTATCTGGGTTGGCCAAAACCTCCGGTGAGGACATCTGTGCTTCGATGTCTTTGTGCTCCGCAACCATTGCAACTGCTGCCGGAAATCTCTCCATAATAATTCTCATCCCTCAATCATTACTGTGCTTAACTGGGCACACACCAGATTTTGCCGTTCCAAAATAGCGCGAACGCCGGTACCATCCAGTACCGGCGTTCGAAAGACTAGCTACTTGGCGCGCTTGCCGAAACGTGCTTCGAAGCGTGCAACACGTCCGCCGGTGTCCAGAATCTTCTGCTTACCGGTGTAGAACGGATGGCATGCTGAGCATACATCTACGCGCAGCTCCCCGCCGTCAACAGTGGAACGGGTTTCGAATTCGTTGCCGCAGGTGCAGCTAACACGAATGGTTTCGTATGTAGGGTGGATTCCCTGCTTCATTTTTTCTCCTTGGATCGTTTAACGCCCTGGGTCCACAGCGCACTTGAACAGTATGAACTGGCCTAAGCTTGCCGAAGCTGCGAAGTGGTGAACCAGAAGCCGACGCTATATTAAATCACTTTTCGGCACAGTAGCGCCACCGACGTGAGCAAGTGCTCATTCGCGTGGCGCTACAGCCAATTAGCTCAGTTTTATTCAGCGTTGTTCTGCATACCACGCACGATCGAGACCAAGAATTCCTTGTTGGACTCAGTCTTACGCAGACGATTAAGCAGGTAATCCGAAGCTTCCTGCACATCGAGAGTGCCCAATGCGCGACGAAGATGCCATACGATCTGCAATTCTTCGTTGCTGAACAGTTGTTCTTCGCGGCGAGTACCCGAGGCATTAATGTCAACAGCAGGGAAAATACGGCGATCCGCCAATTGACGAGACAGACGCAATTCCATATTTCCGGTGCCCTTGAACTCTTCGAAGATCACTTCGTCCATCTTCGATCCAGTTTCCACAAGCGCCGAAGCGATGATCGTGAGCGAACCGCCATTTTCAATATTGCGCGCAGCACCAAAGAACTTCTTTGGCGGGTAAAGCGCAGCAGCGTCCACGCCACCAGAGAGAATGCGTCCAGAAGCCGGAGCTGCCAAGTTGTAGGCACGCGAAAGGCGAGTGAGTGAATCGAGGAGGATGACGACGTCTTGCCCGAGTTCTACCAAACGCTTGGCACGCTCAACGGCGAGCTCTGCAACGATGGTGTGATCGGTAGCCGGACGGTCAAACGTTGAAGCAATGACCTCACCCTTGACCAAACGCTGCATGTCGGTGACTTCCTCAGGGCGTTCGTCGACGAGTACCACCATGAGATGAACATTTGGATCATTCTTTGCAATGGCCATCGCCAACTGCTGCATCACGACAGTTTTGCCCGCTTTTGGCGGAGACACAATCAAACCGCGCTGCCCCTTGCCAATTGGCGCTACCAAATCAACAATGCGGGTAGTGAGCGCATTTTGCGTGGTTTCCATACGCAACATATCCTGCGGATAAAGTGGCGTCAGTTTATTGAACTCTGGACGCTTGGCACTTTCTTCTGGCGATAGGCCATTAATAGCGGTGACTTCTACCAGCGGATTGTATTTGTGCTGGCGCTGACCGCGACGCACGCTAGCTTCGGTTACCGAACGCACCGCACCTGCCACGGCGTCGCCACGACGCAAACCAAACTTCTTGATAATCTGCTGTGAAACGTAAGCATCGTTCTTGCCAGGCAGATAACCACCCGTGCGCAAGTAGGCATTGGTTCCAGAAATATCGAGGATTCCGGCTACTGGAATGAGTACTTCTTCGTCGGTAGCCTCGTCTTCGACGTCCACAATATCAGCGCGCGCATTATTAGGCGCTCCATCGCGGCGGTTGTTGCGGTTGCGTGGATTTTCGCGGCGGTTGTTGCGGTTGCGTTCGCGACGATTGCGGTTACGACGTGGGTTTTCGTCGTCGCCTTCCCCATCGCGCTGCTGCTCAGCGGCACGGCGTTCGGCAGCCTCGCCCAGCGCTTCTAATGCAGCTTGCTTGTCTTGCGCCGAGAGTTCTTCTGCTTCGCGGCGCACACGAGGACGGCGTTCTACGCCGTCGCGATCGGCGCTGCGGTTCCGGTTACGACTGCGACGTGGCAAGTCACCGAAGATATTTTCGGTTCCTTCAGCTGCAGGAGTGGCTTGCTCGTCGTTCTGGGTTGAGATCTTATCGCTCGATTTGGCAGAGGTTTGAGCCTTTGACCTGCGCTCGCGCGAAGGCGCAGCAGCTTCCTGAGAAGACGTAGACTTCGCCGCAGATCCTGCTTGTGAAATGGCTGCAACGTAGTCTGCTTTACGCGATTTAGGGGGCATTTTAATACCCATCGAAGCTGCAATTTGCTTCAGCTCCGGCAAAAGTTTGCTTGCCAGTGAACCGCTGGTCTTGGTGGAGGTTTCGCTCACGAGGTTCCTTCCCCGGGTACCACTTCGGTACGTTGTTCTTGTGATGATTCGTCCTCGGAAAGTCACGAGGATAATAAATTTAGACAGAAAAATAGTTCATGCATAACACAATTGGAATGCTTGAAACCGAGCCGCCGACTCTTTGACCTTATCGAGCGGCACAGCATGTGATCGATTGGTTTAACCAAACAACTGCTGTCTAGTTGCAATACTACACGCAAGTAAAACACTTTCGAAATCTTAAGCTCTTAATTGTGTTCTACCTCTATGATTCTTGATGTCGCACCTCAAATATGCATCGGAAGTATAGCTCGCAGCACAGCGCTGTACACCTTGCATCACTAGGTTATGCAGCCGCGCGACCGTGTAACACAACAACCGCACTAAGCCTTACTGTTTCAGCTTTGTACGTTACCGTTATCATCAACAAAATGTGCACCGCGCACTTGAGTCGAATTGATAACTCTAAAGCCCTGCTCGCCAAGAATTTTTGCCATGGGTGCATCAATATGGGCAAATACGAGAATCGTTGGACCCGCTCCCGAAATCACAGCCGGCCAATTTGCCGCTCGCAACGCCTCTAACATCGCGGCGCTCTTTGGCATCGAATCTGCCCGATAATCCTGGTGGAGTTTGTCGGCAGTGGCGGCAAAGAGCAGTTCAGGTTGATGTTCAAGCGCATGTACCAGCAAAGCAGATCGAGCGGAGTTAAATACGGCATCGCGATGCGGAACGGCACTGGGCAATACTGATCGAGCTTGCGAGGTGGGAAGCACTTCGTTGGGAACGAGCAACGCCGTCTTGACGTTAGGCGACACATTCAATCGAGCCGTTTCAAGCCCGTCGCCTTCACCCCACGAGAGGGTAGCTCCACCGTAGATCGCGGGAGCAGCATTGTCTGGATGTCCCTCAAACTCAGTGGCAAGTTTCAACATCGCGGCTTCATCGAGGGCGTCCGGGCGGTCAATTAGCCCTTTAACCAGCATTATTGCCGCCACAATCGCCGCAGCTGAGGAACCCAATCCACGACCGTGCGGAATTTTATTTCTACATACAAGATCAATGCCTGAGCTTGGAGCCCCGAGGCGTTCGAGCGTCGTCTTGATAGTCTGCACGATAAGGTGGCTTTCATCGCGCGGAAGTGTTTGCGATCCCTCGCCAAGAATCACCACACGCGATGCTCCGGTGGTAAGCGTTACTGCGACTTCGTCCCACAGATCGTGAGCCATTCCCATCGAATCAAAGCCTGGACCTAGATTTCCCGAGGTAGCAGGCACACGCACCCGCGCATGGCTATTGATCAATCGCATAAAGCTCTGAACCTTTCCCAGTATCGCCACACCATCGCGGTGTAAAGTTTCCACGTACCGATGTCGTTAACCGCTCGCACACGGCGTCTACGCCCTGACGACGTCGGAGCACTCACAATTCTAGAGCACTCACGGCAGCTTGTACGTGAGGCTCAATCGGTTCGAACGTGAGCTCGGCATTTCCAAGCGCGGTAGCGGTATCTTTCAAACCATTTCCAGTCACCGTACACACAATGCGCGCGCCTTTTGGAACTTTCCCTGCCTGAGCTGCCTTAATAAGACCAGCCACCGATGCTGCCGACGCTGGTTCTACGAAAATTCCCACCTGTGCAGCCAATACAGACTGCGCGTGCAAGATTTCGTCGTCAGTAACTCGATCAATCCAACCGTGCGAATCCGTTTTCGCTGCTTGGGCGTAATCCCAAGAAGCAGGATTGCCAATCCGAATCGCCGTCGCAATCGTCTCAGGCTGTGCCACTGGATGCCCCAGCACAAATGGTGCCGCACCCCATGCCTGGATTCCCCACATCTGCGGAACTTTCGTAGCTACCGGATCGAGCGAAAGTGCCGACTCCTCAATTGAAGCCGCCGTTAATTTGCCTGCATACTCGTTATATCCCATCCAATATGCGGAAATATTGCCTGCATTGCCTACTGGCAACACATGGATATCTGGTGCGTCGCCGAGCGCGTCCACGATTTCAAAAGCGGCCGTCTTTTGCCCCTGCAAGCGATAGGGATTTACTGAGTTAACGAGCGCCACCGGATAATTCTGGGTCAGCTCGCGCACAATATTGAGACAATCGTCAAAATTTCCATCCACAGCTACTAGCTTCGCACCGTGCACAATCGCCTGCGCCAATTTACCAGCAGCGATTTTGCCAGCAGGAAGGATAACCGCACATTCCAAACCCGCCGCCACCGCATAGGCGGCAGCAGAAGCCGAGGTATTGCCGGTAGACGCACAGGCCACAATCTTGGTGTCGCTTTGCAAAACATGAGAGATTGCAGTGGTCATACCACGGTCTTTGAACGATCCAGTAGGATTCGCTCCTTCAACCTTTACGAACACTTCGGCAGAAACCAGATCGCTCAAGGCCTGGGCGTAAACGAGCGGCGTTCCTCCCTCGAGGAGGGTGACGACGGGGTCGTTCTTTGCGAACGGCAGGCGCTCGCGGTATTCGTTAATGAGTCCTCGCCATTGATGTGCCATCAGTTTTCCTCCACCTTCAAGATGCTTGTTACACCGATTACATCGGCCGATTCTTTCAGTTCTTCAATCACATGATCGATAGCTGCTTGCCGCACAACGTGGGTAATTATTGTGATCTGAGCGTTTTGCGCCGAATGCGTTTCGGATCGAGCCGACTCAGATCTTCCGTCTGCCCTATTTTGGATCACCGAGGAAATAGACACTCCCGCTGCCGCAAAACGCTGAGTGAGACCAGCCAATACGCCAACTGCATCTGCAACTTCCAATTTGATGTAGTACCGCGAGCTGAACTCAGCAGCTGGAAGAACTGGCAAATTTCCATAAATGACTTCGCGCGGAGCGTGCCCACCTATCACTCGTTTCGCTGCAGCAGCTACCACATCCGAAAGCACCGCCGATGCGGTTGGCGCACCGCCAGCACCCCGCCCGTAAAACATGAGTTGATCGGCAGATTTTGCTTCAATTAGCACCGCGTTAAAGGAACCATGCACCGAGGCAAGCGGATGATCCTTGGCCACGAGAGTTGGGCTCACCGACATCTCGATACCTGTCTCGCCGCCCTCATCACTGTGGCGATGCGCCCGCGCAATCAGCTTTATCACGTACCCGGCAGCATCCGCCGAGGCGATATCGTCAGAACTAATCGCACGAATACCGTCGACTTTCACATCATCCAAGCTCACACGGGTGTGGAACGCAAGGGAAGCCAGAATCGCAATTTTGGCTCCGGCGTCGTAACCATCCACGTCAGCCGAAGGATCGGCCTCAGCGAAACCGAGATCCTGCGCAAGTTTAAGCGCCGAATCGAAATCCATACCCTGCGTCGTCATTGCATCGAGAATGAAGTTCGTGGTGCCGTTCATTATGCCCATGACGGTATTGACCTGGTCGCCCGCCAAGGACTCGCGCAAACCGTATACAACGGGCACGGCTCCTGCCACGGCAGCTTCGTAATAAAGATCGACGTCGCTTTGGGTAGCGAGGTCATAAAGCTCAGGGCCGTGTGTGGCCAGTAGCGCTTTATTTCCGGTGACGACGCTCGCTCCACTACTGAGCGCTGCACGTACGAGAGTGCGAGCGGGTTCGATTCCGCCGATTAGTTCAATAACGATATCCGCTTTCGAGATGAGCGAATAAGGATCGTCCGTGAGCAAGGTGCGGTCAATCGAAGGGTCGCGTTGCGCATCTAAATTATTGACTGCAATCCCGATGAGCTCGAGCTTCGCCCCGGCGCGGGCTGCGAGAAGTGCGGATTGCTCATTGAGTAACCGCGCCACTTGAGTGCCAACCGTACCGCAACCCAATAGCGCGATCTTGACCGTTTTTTCTGCGTTTTCCACTAGTTCCACCACTACTCTGTACGTTATTGCTGGTCTTGATCGAGAGCGAGAAGGTCATCAATACTCTCGCTGCGAATAAGCTCGGTGAGTACGCCGTCTTCAACTGCTACCACACCTGGCCGTGGCAACATATTGTAATTAGACGCCATCGCCCGCCCATAGGCCCCCGTTGCGGGCACAGCAAGCAAATCACCAGCATGAATATCGGACGGCAAGGCTACATTTCGCACCACGATATCTCCAGATTCGCAGTGCTTTCCTACCACGCGGCAGCGCTGGGTAGGGGCTTGTGAATTTCGAGCAGCCAGAGCCGCAGTGTAATCGGCTTCGTACAGGGCGGGACGAATATTATCGGACATTCCGCCGTCTACCGAAACATAGGTACGCACGCCAGAATCAATGGCAACATCTTTGACTGTACCCACCGTGTACAGCGTAAACATCGCTGGAGCGACGATCGAACGGCCCGGCTCGATAGAAACCAGCGGTGCCGGTAGACCGGTCTTCTCCACGTGCTCGCGCACTACCTGCGCAAGAATCCGCGCAAACTCGCGCGGGCTGGGAGCGATATCGTCGGCTGCCGTATAACGGATGCCATAGCCACCGCCGAGATCGATCTCATTGATGGCGATCCCCTGCTCATGTGCCCAGACTCGCTCTTCAAAAATAACTTGCGCCGCCTGTGCGAATCCCTCGGTTGCCGAGATTTGTGATCCAATATGCGAATGCAAACCGATGAGCTGCACGTTCTCTAGTTCGTGTGCACGTGCCATCGCTTGCCGCGCCACGCCCGTCGTCACCGAAAGACCAAATTTCTGATCCTCGTGCGCCGTGGCAATAAACTCGTGCCCGCCAGCGTGAACGCCGGTAGTTAGCCGCAGATAGATTGGAGCGACGGCGTTGTTTTCCTGCGCAACAACATTGACAAATTCAAGCTCGGCGAGCGAATCGACCACAATATGGGCTACGCCTTCGCGCAAAGCTCGTTCAATTTCGGCTCGAGATTTGTTATTTCCGTGCAGACCACACGCACTACCTGGCACTCCGCCGGCTAATGCAGTAACTAGCTCGCCTTCAGAAGCCGTGTCGATATGGAGGCCTTCTTCGTACATCCACCGAGCAAAGGCCTTGGAAAGAAAGGCTTTTCCAGCGTAATAGACGTGCGCGCCGGCCAAATCAGCAAAGGCCTGATCCATCGCCTCTTTCCATGCACGTGCCCGCGAGCGCGCGTCATTCGCGTCGAGCACGAAACGTGGGGTGGGAAACTCCTGCGCGATCTGCCCCACTGGCACACCAGCGACGCATAATTCACCCGAAGGCAAACGCTCTGTATTTATTGACCAAACTCCGTGAGGTGCTCCATCTGGGACTGGCGCTTCAAGCTGTTCCATATTCATATTTATCCTTTCGGAATTCCTTGCGGAGCTCGGTCAAGCACTACATCTTATCTGGAGCACTCACTCCCAAAAGACCAAGTCCATTGGCCAAAACTTGACCAGTAGCGTCGTTAAGCCACAAACGCGCCTGATGCACCGGAGTTACCTCTTCATCAGCACGTGGTGTGACTCTCGACTTACCATACCAAGCGTGATATGCGCCGGCTAAGTCTTCCACATAGCGAGCAATCCGATGAGGTTCGCGCAGCTGGGCGGCTTGTGACACGATCTCTGGATACTTCGCGAGCGTTGCCAAAAGTTCGTTATCCGCCTCAGAATCGAGCAAGCTCGGATCGAAATTATCGCGCGTAACGCCGTGTTCTGCCGCATTGCGGTCAACCGACTTTGTGCGGGCATGAGCATACTGCACGTAGTACACCGGATTTTCATTGGTATGAGAGGAAATCAAAGCCAGATCGATTTCGAGGGTAGTGTCCATCGCTGCGCGTACGAGCGAGTAGCGCGCGGCGTCAACCCCTGCTGCTTCCACCAAATCTGCCAGGACGACGATCGTGCCCGCACGTTTCGACATACGCACCGGTTCGCCGTCGCGCACCAAATTGACGAGCTGTCCGATGAGAATCTCGTGGTTTTCGCCCTTTCCAGCAGTATCGCCAAAAGCGCGGGTCATGGCATAAATTCGACCAATGTATCCGTGGTGATCGGCGCCGAGCATGAGAATAACCTGATCAGCACCACGATTACGCTTGTCCAGGTAGTAGGCGATGTCGCCCGCGAAGTAAGCCGCATCGCCGTCGGACTTAATAATCACGCGATCCTTATCGTCACCAAAATCGGTGGTACGAACCCAGGTTGCGCCGTCTTGCTCGAAAATAACTCCCTTGCTACGCAAGGTTTCAATAGCGCGATCCACAGCACCTGATTTGTGCAGCGTATCTTCGTGGAAGAACACATCAAAGTGGACACGGAAAGCTTCAAGCTCTTTTTTGATTTCGGCGAACATGAGGTTCACGCCGTATTCGCGGAAAAACTCTTGAGCTGCGGCGTCGTCAAGTTCGGCCAAAGTGACCTCAGGGTGTGCACCAAGAACTTCGTTGGCTATATCTTCGATGTACTGACCACCGTAGCCATCCTCTGGAGCTTCTTGACCACGAGCACGGGCAAGCAAGGACTTTGAGAAACGGTCAATCTGCGCACCGTGATCGTTGAAGTAGTATTCGCGCGTAACATTCACACCCGTTGCTTCGAGGATGCGAGCCAAAGAATCGCCTACAGCAGCCCAGCGGGCGCCGCCCACGTGGATAGGACCAGTTGGATTGGCCGATACAAACTCCAGATTCACATGCGTACCTTCGGCGCTCTGGTTGCGACCATAAGATTCACCAGCGGTGAGAATCGTACGTGCCAATTCGCCGGCTGCTGCCGCATTCAAGGTGATGTTTATAAAGCCAGGACCAGCAATATCCGTCTTGGTGATATCTGGGTTCGCATTCAGCTTTTCAGTCAAAATACCTGCAAAAGCACGTGGATTCGTGCCTGCCTTTTTCGCAAGCTGCATGGCAATATTGGTTGCCCAGTCGCCGTGCTCGCGAGATCGAGGGCGTTCAACCTTGATCTCGACCGGGATATCTTCTTCGCTAAGATCAATAAGATTCTCAGAAATCGCTTCAAGAAGCGACGTGCGGATAAATGCTGAAAGTTCCTCTGGTGTCATGTGTTAATTGTAGCTAGATATCTACTTGTTCCCTATTTCTGGGGCGGTGAACTTAGCCATTCTCTTGCGCCAAGTGCATTCTTTGCCACTAGCTAGCCAATAATTCACACCTCAATAATTCGTAGATTGAAATGTTGTACTGCTATACTCTTTTATCGTTGCCCCGATAGCTCAGGGGATAGAGCGTTCGCCTCCGGAGCGAAAGGTCGCAGGTTCGAATCCTGTTCGGGGCACAGCAGGCCGGCTTTACACTGTAGATTTACAATGTAAAGCCGGCCTTTAGCATACGTTGGCAGCGGGTGCGCTGAGCTTACGGTGTTGGGTGCGGTATCAATGAGCCCACGGTACGCCGTTCCCAATACACCGTGCCCTAACTTAGGCGGTGGCTTGTTCATCGCGCTATATCACGCCGATACATAAGAAATCGTCTAAGTTAGGGCAAGTATCTGCATCACAACTACTTCACACTCATGCTTCACACTTAGGCTATTTTGAAAAATTAAGCAATTTTTCGAAATAGACCCCCAAAACACTGCTTCTATTTTCAAAAAATGGCACTTTTTTCAAAATAGAGTTCACATTTTTCTGCTATATTTTGAAAAACTAAGCAATTTTTCAAAATAGAAATAGGCTGCGCAGATATTATTCGACGAGTGTCCTAATACCAGCCATCTAAGTTGATCAAATTTGGAGGCTTCGTTCCAGCCCGCAGCGCCTGCAAATTCGCCAAAAAATCGACCACAATATCGTCGCGGCGTGTGAGTCCCGAAATATGCGGAGTCACCGTTACCTGTGGGTGATCCCAATGCCAGTCACCATTTTGCAAAGGTTCTTCTGGGAAGACGTCGAGAATCGCGTGACGCACCTGCCCGCCGTCTAACGCTGTGCGCAAGGCATCGTCGTCTACAGTAGAACCGCGGCCCACGTTTACGAAAATAGCATCTTGGAGCTGCGAGAATACATTCTCGCCCACAATATTGACCGAAGCGTCCGTATGCGGCAAAACGGTAACCACAATATTGGCCTCGCGCAGCAGTTCACCAGGATCGCTAAGTGGGCGCACCGTGTCGAACTCCTCGCGAGCGCTGCCGGAACGCGAAAGCCCATCAACTCGCGCTACAAATGGGCGCATCAGTTTGGCAATAACACTTCCAATATGCCCAGTTCCAATAACCACCATATTCATGTGCTGAGCAGTGCCGTTACCCAAACGCTTCCACTCACCACCATGTTGTAACTCCTGATACTGGGGAAATTCTCGCACGTAGCCTAGCACTCCTGCTACAACGTATTCCGCCATTCGGTGCGGCATTGAAGCCACCGTATTCGTTAGCACAGCGCCCGTTTCGCGCAAATCGTCATAATATGGGTGCATGTGTTCGATCCCGTCAGTGGCAGAGTGGAACCAACGGATCGCCGTCTCATTTGGACGCAATGGAAAACGGAAGCCGAGCCAGGAGTCGGCCCATTGCACGTCGTCGTCGCTTAACTCGTCGTTAGGAACGTAGCGCACCTCGAGGTCTTGAACATGCCCAACCTCCGCAGCGAAATAATCCGCAAAGTATTCATCAGTTACCAGCAGTTTCGTTGGATACATCGAAATGTCCTTTCTGAAGAATCAGTGATGGAGGCTCTCGAGCACATTCCATTCATCGTCAATAACTTCTTGAGCCAGGCTCGGCTCATCGGTAATAATCGCGTCTACTCCGAGCCGCACCAAAGTTCTCATTGCCTGCGGATCGTTGATGGTCCACACATGCACTGCCTGCTGGCGTGCGTGACACAGATCGATTAGTCGCGGCGTGAGGACCGGAATCCCCCGGTGAATTATCGGAACTTGGATCGCCTCCACACCGTGCTTCACACCCGGCACCGCCCGAGCTAAACGCCACCCTAAACCTTGCGGGAGCAGAGCTGAAATCACCAACCACGCAATTGCTCCTCTGCCAAGCGAGGTGCGTACCCCCGGTAGCTTCCTACGCAAATACTTGAGGCGAGTCTCGTTAAATGAGGAAAGTGACACCCGATCAAGCGCGTCGCAACGTTTGAGCACTTTAATTAGCGGGCGCACCACATGCTGATCCTTGGCATCAATATTATAGATGAGGTGCGGAAAGCCTTTGAGAGCGTCCTCAAGTCGCACCGGATGATTTCCAGATTCATCAGCCACATCGAGAATCTGTGACCACGTAAAAGACGAAATCTTTCCCGCGGTATTCGTGGTGCGCGCGAGGTTCGCGTCGTGCATGAGGATGACGACGCCGTCCGACGTGGCATGCGAATCCGTTTCGATATAGCGAAAATTCTTCGAATCCATGTTTGCAAAGGCACTGAGCGAATTCTCTGGAGCCTCATTACCCCCGCCACGATGCGCAATAACAATAGGTTTCTTACCGTACTGCCACATGCGCTGAGTTTGTTGAGTTACCACGAGCCAATTCCTTTCGATACCGAGTTCAGATTATCGAAATATCGCGTGATGTGCAGGGCAACTGACCGTAAATTTTGCTGGTTACTAATTACAACTTACTAGTTACAGCGCTCGCCAAGATCGCGCGCACCCATCTTCATCATGAATCCCATGGGCTCAATCGCCGTGGTACGCAAGCCTTCGTCTGGATGAATCTCAAAGTGGAGATGCGGACCCGTGGAACGCCCCTGCGAACCTACCAATCCAATTTTTTGACCCGCTTTAACAGTATCGCCAGCTTTGACGAGAATGCCGTCTGACCACATGTGCAAATACCAGGACGTAAACTTCTTGCCGTTCACATTGTGCTGCACAACGATCATATTTGAGGCTGCACCGTCAAGCCCTTCGCCTGCGTGGAGCACAGTACCATCGGCCACTGCGAAGAACGGCGTGCCGTCTGGCGCCGAGAAATCTTGCCCTTCATGCAACTTTGCACCTAAACCAAATGGATCAGTGCGATAGCCGAAGGTCGAAGAAACTCGATACGTTCCTTCCTTCATCGGCATGAACACTTCATCGTTTTCTGCAACAAACGAGCCTACCAACGAGTTCGCTCCGGTTTGTGGCAAACATTGTGCCTGAGCAGAATGAGCTGCTTCTTCCGCGGCCTTCAAGCGAGCGCCGTCGGCAGCACCTTCATTAGCGATAAGCGTCTTCGGAGTGCTGAACGTACTAGAAGCATTCACCGAGCTGAGCAAAGATTTTTGCGAAGCACTCGGTTGTGCCCCCATCGCATCTTGAATTTGAAGCACACCAGTCGAAACAAGAGCCACTGCAGAAAGAATTCCAGTTCCTGCAACAACGGGCGATTTACCTGCTACCCGAATGCGATCCCATGCCTGCACAATATCGGAGCGGTCAAATTTATTGTTAAAGGCGATGCGCTCGCGCAATCGACCCAGTGCACTCCCCTTGAGAATCGGCAGTGCTTCGGTGAGTTGTTCTACGCCGCCCGTCACCTCGAAATTCACTGTGTGTTCGACATCATTCTTCGCCGCTTCAACAAATGCCTGCGATTCCTCAATTGCGAGCACCGGCGGCTTCTCACCCTCAGCAAGGTAGTGTTTAGCTTGAGTTTGTTCGCCATCCTCTGCGCGGGTGCGACGCAACATTTCTTCGAGACGACGTGCGCGTTCGTCGTCACTAATAACCTCACGACGACGGCTCCTACGCTGCGTTACAACGGCGGTGTCGTTTTCCGCAATGGAAACCGAAGTACGCGAAGCGTTCACTTCTTCGCCACGTTGAGCAGCTAGACGCTGTTCACGGCGCGAAGGAAGCGTGCGTTGAGTGTTGACGTTTGTCGTCAAGGCGTACTCCTTATGGTGAGATTTCGAGCGAAACAACACGAAGTCAAACGTTGCTGTTTAGATCCATACTCGATCATAACGGTTTGATAACAAACGCGCTATAGAAAATATATTTTGGACCAGTGAATCAAAACACAAACCTAAGCAGGGTGATTGCCACCAATCACAAACACACCACCCACTACTCAATCTTCACACGATCATCACCAAGCTTTTGACGTGTCTATACGCTTTCTTGACGAATCAATAATTTCTCCACGAAATTTGGAGCAATTTAGCGAAATATTCACACACAATTCCGCTCAACGGGACTAAAGTCACTAAGATAGAAACAAAGGATCATCCCAAAAAGATTGAGGGCGGAAACAGATGTCACAAAGTAGTGAAGAATTCGGACCGAACCAAGGATTTATCGAAGAGCTCTACGCTGCCTATCTCAAAGACAGATCAAACGTTGGCCCGCAGTGGTTAGACATGTTCAGACGCTGGGAATCGGCCGGTCGCCCACCACAAGACGCCACCAGCTCCCCCGATTCTCCTGATGATCGCGACGATCAAAGTAAGGAACACCACCACAGCTTGCAAGAAGCAGACCGCGAAACAACCCCATCGACGAACGTTACGCGCTCCGATTTGCCCCCACAGCCCCGATCCGCAGCTCAGCCAGCACTCACGCCTTACGTCAAGTCGTACGACGTGCGCCCGACGTCGCCTAACACCACTGGAGCGAACGACGAATTCGTTTTACTTAAAGGTGCCGATCGCGGTCTTGCCAAAAATATGGATGCCTCACTCAACATTCCAACGGCTACGTCTGTGCGTGGTCTACCTGCTCGAATCATGTTTGATAACCGCACGGTTATCAACAAGTACCTCGCCAACACTCGCGGCGGCAAGGTGTCGTTTACGCATCTGATTGCCTACGCGATGGTTGAGGCACTGGCGGAAATGCCTGAAATGAACTACTCATACCAGGTGTCCGACGGCGGAAAACCCACCTTGGTTAAGCCAGCTCACGTCAATCTTGGAATCGCCATTGATGTGGCAAAACCGGATGGTTCGCGCACGCTCGTCGTACCGAATATTAAAGCAGCTGAAACTCTAACTTTCTCCCAGTTCTTTAATGCCTACGAAGACCTCGTAGAACGCGGGCGCAATAACAAACTAACTCTCGATGATTACCAAGGCACAACGGTATCGCTCACCAACCCAGGCGGTTTGGGAACAGTTCACTCCATTCCACGGCTCATGAACGGCCAAGGCTTGATCGTGGGCGTGGGCTCCATGACTTACCCGCCAGAGTTCCAAGGAACTGCGGAAGAAGCCCTGGCTCGCTTGGGAGTTTCGAAGGTTGTTCATCTCACCTCAACATACGATCACCGCGTGATTCAAGGCGCTACCTCGGGTAGATTCTTGCGACTCATGGAGCAAAAGTTGCTCGGTCTGGACGACTTCTACGATCGCGTGTACATGTCGCTACGTATTCCTTATCGCCCATTCATCTGGGAGAAGGACGTAGAATACGACGCCGAACGCGAACTCGGTAAGCCGGCGCGCATCGCTGAGCTTATCCACGCCTATCGTTCTCGTGGACACCTCATTGCAGATACCGACCCACTATCGTTCCATATCCGCCGTCATCCAGACCTTGAGTTGCAGTCTTACGGACTTACGCTCTGGGATCTTGATCGATCATTCCCGACCGGCGGATTCGCAGGAACTTCGCATCTGACTCTGCGTGAAATCCTCGACCAATTGCGTGAAGCCTATTGCCGCACTGTTGGAATCGAATACATGCACATTCAAGATCCAGCCCAGCGCAAATGGTTCCAAAAGCGACTTGAACGGCCTGCCGATCCGACGTCGGGCGCTACTCGCTTGCAAATCCTTAAAAAGCTCAACGAGGCCGAAGCATTTGAAACCTTCTTGCAGACCAAATATGTGGGGCAAAAGCGTTTCTCGCTCGAAGGCGGAGAATCTCTTATTCCTGCGCTTGATGCTATTTTGCACGGCGCGGCTGAAGACGGCCTTTCCGAAGTTGCTATTGCGATGGCACACCGTGGACGTCTCAATGTACTCACTAATATTGCTGGTAAATCCTACAAACAAATTTTCACCGAATTTGATGGAATCGTTGATCCACAGAGTGTACAAGGCTCTGGAGACGTTAAGTATCATCTTGGCACCGAGGGTATGTACACCTCGCCCGAAGGCGATACAGTGGGTGTTTATCTTGCTGCGAACCCATCGCATTTGGAAGCGGCCGACGGCGTGCTCGAAGGTGTTGTGCGAGCCAAACTAGATCGAATGAACATGGGAGACGAATACCCCGTGTTGCCTATCCTTATTCATGGCGACTCTGCTTTCGCTGGCCAAGGCGTGGTTACCGAAGTGCTGAACTACTCGCAGCTACCTGCATATCGAACGGGCGGCACAATCCATGTGATCGTCAACAACCAGATCGGGTTTACGACGGCGCCGTCGTCGGCACGTTCTTCACGCTACGCAACCGATATTACGAAAGGCTTGCAGCTACCAATTTTCCACGTGAACGGCGACGATCCTGAAGCAGTGGTACGCATGGCACGCATGGCCTACGAATACCGCGAAGAATTTAAGAAGGACGTACTGCTGGACATCACGTGTTACCGCAAGCGCGGACACAACGAGGGCGATGATCCATCAATGACGCAGCCCATCATGTACTCGCTCGTAGATTCGAAACGCAGCACTCGTCAGCTTTACACCGAAGCACTGTTAGGACGTGGTGTTTTGTCTACAGAACAGCTCGAAGCAGTGGAACGAGACTTCCAAGAGAAGCTCGACCGCGCTTTCGCCGAGGTGCGCGAGGCAGAAAATGCTGCAAAGGAAGCTGGAAAGTCAGCCTCGGAGATTCTTGGTCTGCCAAATCCTGGCGCAGAGGAAGATTCCACACTGGTGGGATGGGAGACGGCGATTTCCTCGGCTGTCCTCGCCCGTATCGGCGACGCTCATACCACTCCGCCCGAAGGCTTCACACTGCACCGCAAGATCGAACAGCTCTTCGACCGCCGCAATAAGATGGCACGTGAAGGCGGAATCGACTGGGGATTTGGCGAGCTGATCGCCTTCGGTTCGCTTCTGATCGACGGCGTTCCCGTGCGTATCTCGGGGCAGGATTCTCGCCGTGGTACCTTCGTACAGCGCCATGCTGTTGCGCACTGTTACAAGTCCGGCGCAGAGTGGACGCCGCTGGAAGGCCTCACCGACGACCAGGCAGAATTTGCGATTTATGACTCATCACTATCTGAGTACTCGGTGCTGGCATTTGAATATGGCTACTCGGTGGAGCGCCCTGATGCGCTGGTGCTGTGGGAAGCACAGTTCGGCGATTTCGCCAATGGTGCGCAAACGGTGATCGACGAATTTATCTGTTCAGCTGAGCAGAAATGGAATCAGAAGAGTTCGCTGGTCATGCTGCTCCCGCACGGCTACGAAGGCCAAGGACCGGACCACTCATCGGCGCGAATCGAACGCTACTTGCAGTTGTGCGCGGAGAACAACATGCTCGTGGTACAACCGTCGACGCCGGCAAATCACTTCCATTTGCTGCGGCGGCAAGCCTTTGCTCGCCCACGCAAACCACTCATCGTGTTCTCCCCCAAGCAACTTCTGCGCCGTAAAGGCGTTACCTCGGATGTTGCCGAGTTTACTCACGGTAGTTTCTTGCCAGTGATCGGTGAACAGGATACGGCGATCAAAGACGTTGATCGCGTGCTGCTGTGCTCTGGTCGTATCTATTATGATTTGCTCGACGAGCGTTCCAAGCGTGGCGATCAGCGCACTGTGATTGTGCGACTTGAGCAGCTCTATCCAAATCCGGTTGAAGAACTGACTCAGGAGCTTAGTAAGTATCCTGGTGCTGAGGTTGTGTGGGTTCAAGACGAACCAGCGAACCAAGGTCCGTGGCCACATTTGGCGCTTGAGATGTTCTCCCAGATGGATGTAGCTGTGCGCCGCGTATCGCGACCCCATGCTGCTGCACCATCGACTGGCCTTGGCGCAATCCACAAAGCCCAAAACGCTCAGATTTTGGCACAGGCCTTTGATCGGTAGAAATAACAGGCTAAGCGATAAAAATGTAAACTGGTTGGTGGCGGCAAACTTTTCGTTTGCCGCCACCAACCATAGTGGGAATTGTAAACATGGCAAAAATTGCTATGGGTAACGGGTGTTAGGAGTTCACGGTGCAGGAATTGCGAGTCTTTTTTGTTGGCGATGAACTTGTTGCCGGCAAAGGCGATGCCCGTGCTTTGGGTTGGGTTGGGCGAATTATTGCGCGCACCCCGCTCGAGCCTCCAATCACTGCAATTACGTTGGCATTTCCGGGTGAAAACACTGGCCAATTAACTGAGCGATGGGAAGGCGAAGTGCTCCCGCGTCTGAACCGAGACGCCACTAATCGCCTCGTGATTGGATTGGGATCGCGCGATCTCGATGCAGGACTCAGCTCCGCACGCTCACGGCTTCACTTAGCTAATTTGCTCGACAATGCAGAACGCCGGCAACTCTCACCTTTTGTTGTTGGACCGCCTCCACGCGCTGATATGCCAGTGCGCCGAGTAGAAGAACTATCGCACGCCTACGCCGATGTGTGTGCGCGGCGTTCCGTGCCCTATGTAGAGACCTTTGCGCCGCTGGTCAATCACGAACAGTGGAATACTGACATGTCGGTATCCGGTGGCTATACACCACACCAGGCTGGTTACGGCTTAATGGCTTGGCTGGTGCTTCATCGTGGCTGGCATCAGTGGCTTGGAGTGAATCCTGCCAGTTTTGGCGAATAATTCTGCCAACCACCCCGCCCCGAGCTTGCCAAAGAATGAAATGAGGGGCTCAACGAGCCCCTCATTAAGTCATTCTCAAGCGTTTGGACGCTTGCCGTGGTTTGCACCGCTCTTCTTACGGGAGCGACGCTTGTTTCCGCGCTTCGACATATCATTCTCCTTTGTAACGCATCTTTCGATGCCAGACGCCAACTAAGTCTAGCGAACAAAGCCCCCGCCCGTCACCTTCACATCAGGTGAAACTCAACTCACACCGGCGTCGCTATCCTAGCTCGCCACGATACTGCACGATGAACTGCGAAATCCTCACACGCAATTCCGAAGGCGCAACTTCTGAGCAGGAGCGCCGCACTATTTCACGGATACGCATTTCAGCTGCTATCTGTTCTGAACAGTTCACGCATTCCTCGCCGTGAGTGTACAACACTTCGGCACGCTCCTGCGGAATTTCATGATCGAGTAGCTCAAAAAGGCTGTCCACCACGTCACCGCAGCTACAGTTCGGGTCCGACTGGCAATCAACGAGTTGATCAACAAGTTCATCAATCTTAGACGTATGCTCATGCTGATTGTCCGTCATTTCGACCCTCCTACCTTATATCCGAGCTCAACGGCATAGTCGTGTAATATTTCGCGCAACTGCTTGCGCCCACGGTTTAACCGAGACATTACTGTACCGATAGGAACGCCAGTAATACCAGCAATTTCTTGGTAAGAGAAACCTTCAACATCCGCCAGATACACAACGGTGCGCCGCTCCGGTGGAAGCTGTTCAAGCGCCTCCCGAATATCGGTATTCGGCAAGCGCTCCAACACTTCTGCCTCAGCGGACATCAAACCCACTGAATCGTGCGTGGAAGCCTCATACTCGTGCCAATCTTCGACCTCAGCTCCGTCGATTTCCTTAGGACGACGCTGTTGCTTGCGATAGTTCGAAATGAACGTATTGTTCAAAATCCGATACAACCAAGCTTTCAGATTGGTGCCCGGCTGATATTGATGGAACGCAGCAAAAGCCTTTGCAAATGTCTCTTGCACCAAATCTTCCGCGTCTTGCGGTTTTCGCGTCAGACGCAACGCAGCGCCATAAAGCTGATCCAGATATGGGAGAGCATCACGCTCAAATCGCGCTGCGCGCTCACTCATATCTTCATCAGCGTTTACACGCGAAAGATCTTTGCTCAAACGTTCTTCCTTGCTACGGCCTAGCCACGAGTATCTGACACAATCATAGCGCCTTCACGCCAGACTTCACCCACATCTAGAGCTTCATCGAAACACACCACCGAGGGCTTGCTTCCTACTCTCCATTCGAGCGTGACACCCGCAGTGGAATCGTCAACTCCCAACGCAACAGCTGGCGCCGCCACGCAGGCGCGTACAGCTTGCTCCATCGTGACAGCACCAGCCGTAACCATGCGTTTGATCTCTTCCGAAAGTCGAGCTGTGCCACCAGCAATCGCACCTCCACGCGTAAGCCGCGCTACGCCGTCGGCAATCGTGACCGGCAAACTGCCCAGTTCATAGGAGCCATCGGGCATTCCAGCGCCCGCCATTGCATCAGTCACGAAGACGACGCCGAGCTCACCTTGATCGCTAGCCCCAACGTACGACGTCACGTCCGATACGAGATCTGGGTGCAAATGAACACCGTCGGCCACCAGTTCGACGACGCACTCACCGCGTCGTGCCGCCTGGATAAACTCTCGCACTGGTCCGGGCTCGCGATGTGCCAAAGGTGGCATCGCATTGAACAGGTGCGTCGCCGTCTGCGGCGGACGACCAAATCCACGCGCACGGCCTGACTCAGCAGTCTCGCGCAAGCGCTCAAGAGCCTGCGCCCCGAGTGCCGAGGTGTGACCCCACGACGGCACTGCCCCGTAATCGAGCAGCAACTCAGCCGCAGCCTGAGCCCCGGCCACTTCCGGCGCAATCGTCATGGTGCGAATCCAGCCCTCGCCCGCTTCCAACCAGGTACGAAGCTCGGCTAAGTCCGGCTCACGAACTGCGGCAGGATTTTGCGCACCACATTTGTGCGGGGAAATGTATGGTCCTTCAAGGTGAATGCCCAGCAACTGCCCACGCTCACACCACGGCACCAAGGCTTCAATGGCAGGAAGTGGATCAATCATCGACACGAGCGAAGCTAGCAAACCGGACGTGCCCATCTCTTGATGCGCCGCTATAGCTGCAGCAATACCCTCGTCGTCGGTATCATCAGGGAACGAAGCGCCACCGCCGCCGTGATTGTGAATGTCCAAGAAGCCAGGCGTAACCCAGCCACGAACGTCGTCGCGCACGGGCAGAACCTCGGTGAGCACGCCGTCGTCGTCCAAAACAATACCGGAACCCACTAGGCGACCGAAGCCGTCAAGCAAGCGCCCCTCAATGCGCGTCATAGCGTCTCCCAGCGATCGCGGTAAAAATCTTTGCGGCTCAAAAGCTCAGCAGCAGCCTCATCAACCAGCACGGTCACATTCGGGTGCATCTGCAAGATAGTTGCTGGCCAGAAGCTCGAAACAGCGCCTTCAACCAGCTCTTTCACGGCCTCTTTCTTGGCACTACCAGTGGCGATCAGCAAAATAGACCGCGCGTCCATAATCGTGCCCAAACCTTGGGTGATGCAATGCGTAGGAACCTGGTCGATATCGTCATCGAAGAAACGAGCATTATCGGCGCGCGTCTGGCGCGTGAGCACGTCAACATGGGTGCGCGACGTGAGCGCGGTGCCCGGCTCGTTAAAACCGATGTGTCCATTTGAACCGATGCCGAGAATCTGCAGCTCAACGCCACCATGACCACTGATCACCGCATCGTAGCTAGCAGCAGCCGCAATTGGATCTGAATCATTTCCGTTCGGCGTGAACAGGCTCTCCTCAGCCAGCCCGGTCTTATCCTCGCCCACAAGTTCAGTGCGCAAAACATTGCGGTAACGCTCGGGGTAATCTTCGGGCACATTGACGTATTCATCAAGCGCAAAAGCACGTGCACCAGCGAGTGTGAACGTTCCTGCTTGGAAAGCCTCACGCAGTTGCGCATAGAGATTGAGCGGCGTCGATCCGGTGGCCACACCCAAATTTCGCTCCTGGGCATTGTTCATCGCATCAATGACGATCTGAGCTGCCGCAACACCAACAGCTTGCGCGTCGCTAAAAATTCCAACCTTCATGTTCTGTTCTCACTTCTCGTTTTTCGTTGCAGTCACGGCGTCGTTGAACCAGCCGGTGATCGACGTAGGATGGGTGATCGCGGTTCCAACGACGACGGCGAAAGCGCCCGCTTCCATCGCCTCAGCCGCGTGTTCAGGGGTGTGGATACGCCCCTCACAAATAAGTGGGACCTGCGGGAATGCCTGCGCAATTTGCGAAAGCAATTCGAGGTCCGGTCCGAACGTTTTAGGACGATCTGGGGTGTATCCGGCAAGCGTGGTGGAAATAATATCCGATCCCGCAGCTACCGCCATCTGTGCGTCTTCAAAAGAACCACAGTCAGCCATCACCAAAATGCCGTCCTCTTTCAAAGCAGCTACTGTTTCGGCATAAGTGCGCCCATCAGGACGAGGACGGTTCGTTGCATCAATCGCCACAATATCAGCGCCCGCTAGCGAACAGGCGCGGGCATGGCGAAGAGTAGGAGTGATATAAACGCCGTGTTCGCCTTCTTTCCACAAGCCAATGATAGGAATCTTCACACGGCCTTTAATTGCCGAAATATCTGATAGCCCTTGGCAACGAATTGCTGAGGCGCCTCCTATTTCAGCTGCCGCTGCAATTTGCGCCATCGTTTCGGGATTGCGCATTGGTTCGCCTGGATACGCTTGGCACGAAACGATCAGTGTTCCGCGCAGACTTTCAATCAATTCATTCATCGTTAGAATCCTATCGTGGTGTTGCGTACAAAGAAATTAATCTCTAAGGAAGTTCAAAACTGCACCCAGCAAAGGAGCATCACTACCGAGATCGCCGAGCAAAATTGGGGTGCTCTGCACTGCGTCCATCGCGCAGTTGGCAAAACCTTCGCGCACTCCTGCCCACCATTGCTCTCCCGAGCGAGTCATTGATCCGCTCAAAACGATTACCGACGGGTCTATGGAATTTGCCAAAGATGCAATTGCTTCTCCAAGGGCAAAAGCAGATTCGTTAAAACACGCACGTGCCAACTCGTCGCCTTGGTCAGCGCGATCTTGAAGCTCGCGTCCATTGGACACGGGCGTGGCCGACGACGCCGTATCGGCTGCTGGCGCAACCTCACTACTAAGTTCACTAGTATTGATGTGCTCGCGCAGACGAGCCAAGCGGGCGTTATACCACGCAGTGATGCCGCTTCCAGAGCATATCGCCTCGATATGACCAATACGCCCACAGGAACACTGCATTCCCGCCGCATAATGATGGTGAATATGGCCAACGTGTCCGGCGAGGAAATGCGCACCGTATTGCACTTGTCCGGCGTCTATCATAGCTCCGCCAATGCCAGTGCCAACCGCAACCGAAAGTGTGGAATCGTGGCCGCGGCCGGCACCAAGGCGCGCCTCCCCCAGCCCATGCGCATGAACATCGTTCAAAACGCGAACTGGAAGATGCACGGACTGTGAAATGAGCTTTGCAAGCTCGGTACCACCCCAACCAGGCATGGTATTGGTGGCGGAACGAATCGAGCCAGTATTGGGATCAACCACCCCTGCGCTAGCAATTGCCACACCTGTAACCTGTGGGTTTGCTTCATAAAGTTCATTGACGAGCGAAACTATCCGCTGCGCCACAATTGCACCACCGGATAGCGCTTCGGTTGGAATTGAACCACGCTCCACAATATTGAGCATGGGAAGCCGAGTTTGCCCAGCTTGATCGGCTACTTCTACGGCTTGAGAAAACTCAACTATTCCCCAACCAATTTTGGTACCACCGATATCTAGGGCAATCACCGAATCCATATTCTCTCCTCCCCAAAGCGAGACTTTGTTGTGCAATGCTGAGTTGTGGTGGCAGCCAGCCATCCGGTTGGCTGCCACCACAACTCACCAGCGTAATACCAAGATTTTTGCCTAATTCAGCATGCCAGTCTTGAGGAGTACCTTGCGCACCCACTCAACGTTTTCGCCGGTCAATGCTTGAACTGGCTCTGGCATCTCGTTGCTTTCAAATTCACCCATCAGCATGAGCGCTGTCTTGAATGCGCCAACACCAGCGCCAAATCCTTGCACGCCATGCACCATAACGATCGTCATGAGATCTGCCAAACGATCCTGTTCAGCTCGCACTGCTTCCCAATCGCCACGCTGATATGCGTCCCACTGGCGCACATATCCATGTGGATCTACGTTGCCCAGGCCTGGCACCGAGCCGTCCGCACCCGAGAGATACGCACCGTCAACCACTACTTCATGGCCAGTGAGCAGCTGCAATGGATGTCCGGCTTCTTCGTTCATCCGCACCAAGAAACGGAAGGAGACGTCGTCGCCCGAAGAATCCTTCACACCAGCAAGCACGCCTTCCTTGCCAAGCTGTACCAATAGCTGTGGCGGGAGCTTAGTGTGAACACAAACTGGAATATCGTAAGCCCAAATTGGCAGGTCAGTTGCCTCGTGCAAGAGACGGAAATGACGCTCAACTTCAGCCATTCCTTGCAGCGCGTAGAAAGGAGCTGTGGCAACAACGCCGTCTACCCCATAGCTCTCCGCCTGGCGAATATGCTCGATCACACGACTGGTCTCGGTATCGATGACGCCTGCAATCACTGGGATACGACCGTTAACGATCCGCATCGTGTGCTCGAGTACTTCACCACGACGCTGCGCGGTGGAGAAGGCAACTTCGCCTGTCGAACCGAGCACGAAAATACCGTGAATACCGGCCTCAATCATACGATTGAGGTTGCGCTCAAGCGATGGAACATCGATTTCTTGATTTTTTAGTGGAACCGCAAGCGGTGGAACAACGCCACGCAACGGTGCATTCATGATTTCTCCTTAGAGTACTGGGTGAAGCAATGAAGGCGCTGCACCCAAGAGTTTTTGGGTATAAGGGTCTTGAGGATTATTGAGGAGCTGCGCTGCTGGGCCTTCTTCCACGACCTTGCCAGCATTCATGACGGCGATCCGATCCGATACGTAGCGCACCGTCTGGATATCATGCGAGATGAACACCATCGCGAGTCCCAAATCGCGTTTGAGATCCGTCAAAAGATTGAGAATCTGGGCGCGAACTGACACGTCGAGAGCCGAGGTAGGCTCGTCGGCGATGATTGCATCTGGGCGAATAGCCAAGGCACGAGCAATTGCCACGCGCTGACGCTGACCACCTGAGAGCTGACCAGGCAGAGCATCAAGAGCTGAGCTAGGCAACCCCACCATCGAGATCAATTCCTCCACCCGCTTCATGCGATCAGCCTCTGTGCCAATCTTGTGTACACGCAACGGGTCCGCCAGCTGGTCTTGCACCAACATACGCGGGTTGAGCGCCGTCGCAGGATCTTGGAAAACTACCGAGACAACACGACCAATCTGCCGGCGATTCTCCGCGCTGCGCTTGGTCACTTCCATGCCTTTGAAAAAGACTTTTCCGGCAGTAGGCGCTTGCAAACCACACATCACATTCGCTGTGGTTGATTTGCCGCAACCAGACTCGCCTACAATACCGAGCGTTTCACCTGGGAACAGCTGCATATTGACGCCGCGCACAGCCTTAATCGTGTTGGGCTTGAAGATTGTGCCGGTGCGAGTTTTGAAACTCACTTCAACATTTTGAAGGTCGATAATTGGTTGTGTATTCGTCATTTCTGTTCCTCCGCAGTTTCTGTGCGCTCCGGTGTGAGGATTGCATGGGCTCCACGTGGCGGCAACGCTGCGTAGAAGTGATCTGGAGATACTTCTTTGAGCACCGGCCGAATATCGTAGCCGTAATCAGGATGCGAAGATCGCGGCGAGAATCGGTCTCCTGGCGGGAAGTCCTTCGGAGATGGCACGGTACCTGGTACTTGATGCAAACGACCCGAACCAGATTCGATGGAAAGCACAGCACCGAGCAGTCCGCGTGTGTATTCATGAACTGGATTAGTGAGGAGCTCTGCGGTTGGAGCTTGCTCCACAACCTGGCCTGCGTACATCACCGTAATGTGATGAGCTACCTCAGCCACCAGGGCGAGATCGTGCGAAACGAAGATCATTGCAAAACCAAGCTTCTCACGTAGCTCATTGAGCAGGGCGATAACCTGTTTCTGAACGGTCACGTCCAGAGCAGTGGTCGGTTCGTCTGCGATGATCAGCTTCGGATCGCGCGTCAAAGCCATTGCAATTAGCACGCGCTGGCGCTGACCTCCCGAAAGTTCATGCGGATACGATTCAAGGGTGCGCTTCGGGTCGAGACCCACGAGTTCAAGCAATTCTTCTGCTGTGCGGGTACCGCCACGCGAAGTGAGCTGCTTGAGCTGCGACTTAATCAGCATTGCCGGATTGAGCGAGGACAGAGCGTCCTGGTAAATCATCGCCATCTCGTGTCCCAGTAGCGCTTGGCGCTCAGCGGCGGACATCTTGAGCAGGTCTTTGCCCTCGTAGAACACTTCGCCGCTAATCTGCGCACGGGGATCAATTAAGCCCATGATCGACAGCGCAGTAATCGATTTACCACAACCAGACTCACCCACAAGACCCATCGTCTCACTTGGGCGCACCGAGAAGGAGACGTCGTCAACCACATTGACATCGCCGTGACGTGGGAATTTGATCGAAAGGTGACGCACTTCCAACAATGGTTCGCGACCGGCGTCGGCAATGAAACGGTCGGTACGTTGCATTTCAACAGCCTTGAGCGCATCAATACGTGCTTGCAAGGATTCAGCCTGCTCAGCGTAGGCGCGGCGCGGATCGAGCAGCAAACGATCAGCCTCTCGCTTGGAGTCCGACGCCGGCGCGTCCGTGAGCTTTCCACCGCTCGGCGCGGCAACCATTGCGTCAGTAATACCCTCGGAAAGGATATTGAGGCACAGCACGGTGACCATGATGAAGAGGCCTGGGAAGAGCGCCGTCCACCAGTTTCCGAGCATGACCGACATGTTCGCGGAGGCGTCGGAAAGTACGTTGCCCCAGGTAGGAACCATCGACGATTGGAGACCAGAACCGATGAAGGTCAAGGAAGCTTCGAGAATAATCGCATCGGCAACCAGCACCGTAGCAAATACCAGCACTGGAGCTGCACAGTTGCGGATCACGTGCTTGAACAGAATCCACGGAGCGCGAGCGCCCGACACAATCACTGCTCGTACGTAGTCCTCACCGTATGCGCTCATCACATTCGCACGCACAATTCGAGCAAGCTGAGGAATGTAAACGAAGGCAATCGAAAACACAATCACCGTCAAGATACCAACAGTATCGTCGGCCTCAAGGCGCTTGGAAAACACTAGTACCGTTACCGCTGCCAGTGCGATGCCTGGTACAGCCATGACTATGTCGAGGATTCGCATAATCACTTCGGAGAAGGACTTGCGCACAACCGCCGCCACCGAACCGATGATCGAGCCGATAAGCAGTGCAATCAACGTGGCGCATAGGCCGATAATGAGCGAGAAACGGCCGCCGTAAAGGATACGGCTGAGAATATCGCGGCCAACATGATCGGTGCCGAAAATGTGTTCACCGTTAGGCGCAACCCACGGCTCGAAGATCTGTTCTGGGTTGTACGGCGCAATCAGCGGGGCAATCACCGAGATCACCGCCACCAGCGACAGAACTACCATCGCAATTTTCGCGCCTAGGCTCATATTCCGAATACGGCTAAAACGCACACCTTGTTGGGTAAGTTTATTTAGCTTCGCTTGCTTGCTCATCACTACACCGACCTAATTCGTGGATTGATGAGGAGGTAGAGCATATCGACGATAATGTTCACGATAATGAACGCGATAGCCACCACGAGGGCTCCTCCTTGAACCAAGTTCACCCAGTTGTTTTGGATGCCTTTAATAAGAACTTGACCCATTCCATTGATGGAGAAAATAATTTCGATCACGACGGCGCCACCCATGAGATATCCGACGCGCAGGCCGAGTACCGTCACCGGAGTAATAAGCGCGTTGCGCAGTACGTTACGTCCGATCACAACATGCTTGGGGATGCCCGCGCCGAGTGCGGTGCGTACGTAGTCACGGTCGAGTTCTTCCACCATTGAGGTACGCACGACGCGCGTCATCTGCCCGATCACCGGAATAGCCAGGGCGACGGCGGGAAGCAACATTCGCATGAACCAACCAGCGAAATCTTCCGACATCGCCGGTAAGTCACCAGAGACGGGGATGGTTCCCACAAATGCGAGCACGAGCAACACAGCGAGCCAGAATGACGGCGTTCCAATGCACACAACAGAAAGAATACGGATCACTTGATCTGGCCAACGATCACGATAGATTGCAGCGAGAATGCCGAGTGGGAAAGCCACAAGCACTGCCAAGAACAGACCAAAGAAAGTCAGTTGCAGAGTCACAGGCAGAGCTTGACCCACGAGATCGGTCACGCGGTTAGTCTCGCCAACACCGTAGATTCCGAGATCACCGTGGAGCATATTGACGATATAGTGCCCGTACTGAACCAAGATCGGGTCGTTGAGTCCTTGACTTTGCCTGAATGCTTCAAGCGCATCAGGTGTGGCATTTTCACCAAGCGCCGTGTACGCCGGATCAATTGGCGAAAGGGCCATGATGAAAAAGACGAGGATGGTTACGCCCAGCACCATAATTGGGAGAGCAATAAGCCTTCGTCCTAAGAGTCGAAGAAGATTATTCATGGATCCTCATTCTTCCTATTTTCTGTTTCTTAGCGCAGTTGAGGAGGGACAGGACGTGCTGTCCCTCCTCAACGATTACACAATCGCCAATACTGGCAGGAGATTTGACCCGATTGGGTTACTTGGCAGCCGAGACTCCAACAACCTCAAGGCCAGTGGTGCCAATTGGCTTGACATCCATGAGCTTCTTCGGGTTGTAGGCGGTGATCATCACGCGGTGGAAGAGTGGGTAGAGTGGCACTTCTTCCGAGATCATGTCCTGAACTTCGCCCCACTTCTCTTTGGCGGCATCGCCTGTTGCTTGGCTAGCTTCCAAAGCGAGCTTCTGAAGCGCTGCAAACTTGTCTGGTGCAGAAACCTGCCATGCGTCACGCTGCTTGGTCCATACGTTGTCTCCGTACCACCAGTTAACGATGATGCCAGGATCGACGCCGAATACGGATGGATCACCAGGAGCGACGATCGCGTCGTAGTTCGAGTTTGGATTGTCAGCGTAGTTTGCGTAGACATCAGCCGAAGCCTGCGACTTGATGTTCACCTTGATACCAACTGCTTCAAGATCGGACTTGATCTGTGGAGCGAGGTTAGCAATCCATGGGTGGTCAGTGGTAACGAGCGTCATTTCGAGGCTGTTTACACCTGCTGAGGCGAGAAGTTCCTTAGCCTTAGCTTGATCGTACTTGTACTGAACCTTTGCTTCCTTGAATGCACCATTGGTTTCTGGCAAGAAAGACTTGGCAGCAGTTGCCTTGCCATTCATAGCAGAATCAATGAGCTTTTCGGTGTTGATTGCGTAGTGGAATGCTTGGCGAACCTTTGGATTGTTGAAAGGAGCCTTCTTGGTGTTGAACATCAAGAATGGGTTGTTGTAACCCTGAACTTCCTCAACCTTCCAGCCAGCTGCCTTGAGCTTGTCGATTGATGGAGCTGGAACTGCTTCCATAATGTCGATCGTGCCGCCGATAGCTGCTGCGAGGCGTGCGGAGTCATCCTTGAGGATGCTCCACTGCATCTTCTCAACGCGAGCAGGCATCGAACCGTTGTAGTGCTCGTTCGGCACTGCGGTGATCTGCGTATTGGAGATAGCCTCGTACTTGAATGGACCCGATCCAATTGGCTTTGCAGTCAGATCGGCATCGCTCACCTTGGCAGGAACAATCTTGACATCAACGAGGCGCTCTTTAAGCGTTCCGAATGGGAACTTGAGCTTGACAACAACAGTCTTCTCGTCCTTAGCCTTCACTGAGTCAACGAAGGTGAAGAACTGCTTGTAAATCGACTTCTCACCAGTGGTGCGCCCGTAAGAGGCAACAACATCCTCAGCCTTTACAGGCGTTCCATCGGAGAATTTTGCACCATCACGGAGTGTGATTTCGTATTCGGTATCGGAAACCTTCTTCGGTTCACCCTTTGCAAGAGCTGGGTACACCTTGTAGGTTGCCATGTCGAATTCGTACAGTCCTTCAACTACGTGCCAGTTCGTACCCATAGCGAGGGCAGACGACGTTGTTGAGGGGTGGTAGTTCGTGGTTTCGTATGCAACACCGAGGTTGATCTGACCACTTGGCTTTCCGTTGTCCGCAGAAGTCTTTTTGGCATCGCTAGAACCGCCGCCACACGCTGAAAGCGCAAGTGCAGCAGCACCAACAATGGCCGATACTTTTGCCAAACGTTTTGAAAGACGCATAATCTGTCCTCTCCTTTGAGTGACACCGGGAGTTCCGGTCGGTATACTTATCGTATGATGTCTGACAAATTTAAGCAAGTGGTAACAGCAGATTACTTGCGACCGAATTTCACTGCTGATGAAAATTCCAATATATTGGCTGTGAACAGGCTAGATGCAACCATGGATGCGATCAAAGCCTATATTTTGAGGCACCAACTCACCACTGGCGACCCACTTCCCACTGAAGCAAAGCTCTGTGCCGATCTGGGCGTCTCACGATCTTCTGTGCGCGAAGCTCTACGAAAGCTCGAAGCGCTGGATATTATCTCCGTTCGGCAAGGACGTGGCTCGGTAGTTGGGCAAATGTCGATGCAACCGCTCGTCGAAACGCTGGTACTCAAAAACGCACTCGATCACACGCAAGGCACTCGCTCTCTGCGCAGTATCGTAGCCACACGCCGTTTTCTCGATTTAGGAGTAGCCGAGGAGATCGTGACCAATATGAAAGGCACGTCAAATCCTCATCTCTCCGAGCTTGTGTCAGAAATGACTCGCAAAGCACAAAACAACGAGCTATTTCCGAATGAAGATATTGCTTTCCACACTGCCCTGCTCAGATCGTTGAACAACGACCTTATCGAGCAACTCATGCAAGCAATGTGGCTAGTACACCAGGCAATCATCCCACAGCTCATGGGCAAAGATACCCGCGGACTCATTCACACTGCCGAGTCTCATCAACGAATGCTTGACGCAGCCGAAAAGGGAGATCTTCAAGCGTACATTGAGGCAATCAATGAGCACTACCAGCCGCTTGACCAGATCATCAAGGATAACGAAAACAAGCCTCTTTCCTAAGGCGCCTGTATTAATACCGCATAATACAAACCTTCGTTATTGATACACATTGGTCCCCACTATCGACGTAGAATAGGCACTACTGAGAGAGCATTCCTCAGTAGTGCTCTACTCTCTACAACTACCCGAAACAAAAGGAAGTACCATGAGTGTCCTACGTAAAATCGCTCGTCCGATGCTAGCTGCGCCATTCGTTCTCGCGGGACTCGATGCAGCAATTCGCCCGGATACTCACCGCGAGCGCGCCCAAAAAATTTATAATCTCGCGCAGCAGTTCGGCGTCAAAGCGCCATCTGCCGAAGTGACCGACGCCGTTACTCGCGGAACGGGAATAGCCATGGTTTCGTGTGGCCTCGCTTTGGCACGCTCGCGTGCTCCGCGAATTTCTGCAGCACTTCTCGGGTTCATGAATGTCCCACTCGCACTCGCCAACAACCCATTTTGGGAACATCGCGGTGAAGAACAGCGCCAAGATTTCCTCAACCTAGCGAGCGCGGCGGGATTAATCGGTGGAGCGCTCATCGCTTCGTCGGATCGCGAAGGAAAACCATCGCTGGCGTGGCGACTCAACAAATGGTCGGACGGCGTCGCCACCTCGGTGGAAAACACCGTTTCTCATGCTGAAACGAAAGTCAAAGAGCTGGGAGCTCAGCTTTGACGATCTGGCAAGCGCCACATATCTCACAGTCTTCGCCTTTGCAGCCCATTGATACACACGCTATTGATGCACACGTTGCCATACCTGGGTCGAAGTCATTAACGAACCGCTATTTAGTGTTGGCGGCGTTGAGCGAAGCGCCTGTTGTTATCGCAAATCCTTTGCAGGCGCGCGACACTGAACTCATGCGCCAAGCCCTGTGTGCGCTCGGAGTCTCGATTGAGGAAAGAGTCGACGGCGAAACAGTTACCTGGATTGTAACGCCGCGGCCTTTGCATGGTGCTCGCATTAACTGCGGGCTCGCCGGCACAGTCATGCGTTTTATTCCGCCGCTCGTTGCGCTTGCCAACGGCGAAAGTGTTCTCGACGGCGATCCCCAGGCACGCTTGCGGCCCATGACTCCCATTGTGGATGCGTTACGCCAGCTCGACGTGCCTGTCGCGACTGCTAGCGACGCCTTACCCCTTCGCATCCAGGGCGCACACCGTCGCCACGGAGGTAGCGTGCGGATTGACGCCTCGGCGTCGTCGCAATTCGTATCTGCATTGTTACTGGCTGGAGCACGTTTCGAGGGCGGCATCGATATTTATCACGACGGCGGCGCGCTCCCCTCTATGCCGCATATCGCCATGACCATTGATCTATTGCGTCAAGCTGGTGTGATCGTGCACGAAGCGCCTAATCACTGGCGCGTTGAGCCTGGGTCAATTCAACAAGCTAATGTAACGGTTGAACCCGATCTCTCGAATGCCGGCCCATTCCTAGCTGCCGCGATGGTCACGCACGGCTGCGTGCATATCCCCTTTTGGCCGGTATCGACCACGCAGCCCGGACGCGAGTTTGTGCGCATATTCGAGTTGATGGGTGCTCAGTGCGTTTTCCACCAGCAAAATTCAGCTGCTTGCGGCGTACTTGAGCTTACAGGTCCGGAAAAGATCCGCGGAATCGACATGAATTTTCACGACGTCGGTGAACTCGTTCCTACAGTAGCGGCGGTTGCGTGTTTTGCGGATTCTCCTTCAGCACTGCGCGATATTGGTCAGCTACGCGGGCACGAAACTGATCGACTCGCAGCTCTTTGCACTGAAATCTCAAAGCTTGGGTGCGAAGCTCACATCGTGGGCGATGATTTAGTAATTGAGCCTGCCAACTGCCACAATAAGGTTATGCACGCCGCTCACCTCGAATCTTATGCCGATCATCGCATGGCGACCTTTGCCGCCATTGTGGGCTTGCGAGTGCCTGGAGTGAGCGTAAATAACATTGAGACCACCTCGAAAACGCTTCCAAATTTCGTGGAATTATGGGAAGGAATGTTACGTTGAGCAGGCGTGACATCGGCACTGACGACCACCGCGTCAAAGTCCGCCCTGGCAAGCGGTCACGGCCGCGCACCAAAGTTCGCCCCGATTATTCCCAAGCTCGGCGCGGGCGTGTTTTTCGCATTGACCGCGGGCGGTACCACGTTTCAATGCTTGACGACGGCGTGGACGTCGTCGCCGTAAAGGCACGCGAGCTACCTCGCGGCTCGGTAGCAGTAGGCGATATTTGCGCAATGGTAGGTGATCTCTCCGGGCGCAAAGATTCCCTCGCCCGAATCGCCCAAGTTGATGAGCGAGTCACTGCCCTACGCCGTACCGCTGAAGAAGGCGAAGCCGCTGGTAATGAACGTGTGATCGTTGCAAACGCAGATCAGCTCGTGATCGTTACCGCCTTGGCTCAACCGGAGCCGCGCACCGGAATGATTGACCGCTGCCTCGTAGCCGCTTTTGAAGCCGGAATGAAACCAATCCTGCTGCTCACAAAGGCCGATCTTGCCGATCCGAGTGCGATTATCGAGCACTATTCCGGCGTGGATCTTGACATCGTCGTATCGAGCCTCGTACATATTGATCCACTCACACGAGTGGAAACGCTCGATCAAGACCAGCTTCAAACAATCCGCGCGCTCTTGACCGATCATGTTTCGGTGCTGATTGGACATTCCGGCGTCGGGAAGTCGACGCTCATCAACGCGCTCGTACCACGAGCTGCGCGAGAAACAGGGCACGTGAATGCTGTCACCGGACGCGGACGCCACACATCGACGTCGGCTATGGCTTTTCATCTCGACGACGGCGGAACCGTAATCGATACGCCTGGGGTGCGCACATTCGGACTTGCTCATGTGGATGCCGATGCACTCTTGCGCGGCTTTCCCGATCTGCAAGAAATCGCACTAGACTGCCCGCGCGGGTGCGGACACAAGGAAGGCGCTTTAGACTGTGCCCTCGATTTTAGTGCTGATGAGCACGTCAAACTGCGCGTACAATCCTTTCGCCGTCTATTGGATTCAATTCCGCAACCGCAGTGGGCTTAGGATAGAGATATGAATACACGTTCTCGCCATTCTGACGATCTTCAAGTGATTGCAGGGATTATTGATCGAGTCGATCAATTTACGCTCAAGCGTTTTCGCGCTACAGATTTGCGTGTAGATACAAAACCAGATTTCACTCCCGTGACGGACGCTGATCGCGGCGCCGAACAAATTATTCGCGATTTGCTGGCGCAGTTTCGCTCGCGTGACGCCGTGTTTGGCGAAGAACAGGGGCAAAAGGGATTTTCAAACCGGCGCTGGATCATCGATCCTATCGATGGCACCAAAAACTTCGTGCGTGGAGTGCCAGTGTGGGCAACTCTCGTCGCACTCGAAGAAGACGGCGAAATCGTGCTCGGTATGGTCTCAGCACCGGCATTGAATCGACGCTGGTGGGCAGCAAAAGGTTTAGGTGCATACACCGGAAAATCGTGGACCTCTGCCAAACAGATTCACGTTTCACAAGTGAATCGCATTGACGACGCCTCACTTTCCTATTCCTCCCTCGACGGCTGGCAAGATCGTGGTCAGCTGCGCGGATTCCTCCGGCTGGCTCAAGCCTCATGGCGCACCCGTGCCTACGGAGATTTTTGGTCATACATGCTTGTGGCTGAAGGCGCAGTAGACATCGCCACCGAACCGAGCCTCGAACTCTACGATATGGCAGCTCTCGTACCTATTCTTACCGAAGCAGGCGGCAAATTTACCGATCTTGATGGCAATGACGGCCCCTGGGGTAAATGCGCCTTGGCAACCAATGGTCTGCTTCATCAAGAAGCTCTCGACATTCTACAATCAGTATCCGATAACAATTGAAAAGGTGAACATGACTGAGGAACGCGAAGTACTAAGCTGGGAAGAATTTGGAACGGCTTCCCGCGAACTGGCCAAGAACGTGTGGGATTCGGGTTTCCACCCCGATATTGTCGTGTGTGTAGCTCGCGGTGGACTCTTGCCAGCAGGTGCAATCGGCTACGCTCTTGATTTGAAGTCCTTGCTGGTGCTGAACGTAGAATTCTACACTGGAATTGGCCAGACACTTCCTGATCCTCGTCTGCTTGAACCAGCCCCAGATGTGCGGGCAATGGACGGAAAGCGCGTGCTCATCGTCGATGATGTGGCAGATTCTGGCCGCACGCTCGAATTTGTGCTTGACGTATGTAAGCGCGCAGGCGCACTCGATACCCGCGTGGCAGTGCTCTACGAAAAGCCACGTTCCACTCTCAAGTGTGAATACGTGTGGCGCACCACCGATAAGTGGATCGCTTTCCCTTGGTCGGATAAAGATCCGGTCAATGCGGACACCAACTACACCGCCAAAGACTGAGGATTTTTCGTATCCTTAATCTATGCGTATTCTTCACACCTCTGATTGGCATTTAGGCAGAAGCTTCCACGGAGCTGATCTCACGCCCGCCTTTGAACAGTGGTGCGATTACGTGGTTGATTACACCAAATCTGAGAAGATCGACGCATTGCTCATTGCGGGAGATGTCTACGACCGTGGCATTCCACCAGTGGCAATGGTCGATCTTCTTTCTGATACTTTGGCGCGGTTACTCGACCACACCCATGTGGTGATGACGTCGGGGAATCACGATTCGCCCCGGCGTCTCGGTTTCGCCTCTGCGCTATTGCGCCGTAGCCTCAGCATTCGTACCGATCCGCGCATATGCGGTCAAGCAGTAGAAATACCAGATTCTGAGGGGAACACCGGCGCATTTGTGTACGCACTACCGTACCTCGATCCCGATGTGGAACGACGTCGTCTCAGCTCTGATCCAGAGCAAGCCTTAGCACGCTCCCACGAAGCTGTAATGACGGCAGCGATGGCACGAGTCTATGGAGATATTTCTGCACACAGCAGCTCACAAACTGTGCCACGCCTAGCAATGGCGCATGCTTTTGTGGTGGGTGGCGAGCCGAGCGATTCGGAACAAGACCTCCATATCGGCGGGGTTGATTCGGTGCCATCAGGAGTTTTTGCGCCACCTGAGGGAGTGCAGCCGCTCGATTATATTGCCCTTGGGCATTTGCACGGGCCACAGAAAATCGGTTCGGATACGCGACCCCTGATGCGCTATTCGGGTTCACCCATAGCATTTTCATTCTCTGAACAGCATCATCACAAGAGTTCCGTGCTACTCGATTTCTCCGCACGCCACGCATCAGCCCAAGCGCAGGACGCGAGCTGTGGCTTCGGCGTCGAGCTTGTTCCCGCGCCGGTATTTCGCAAGCTCGCGACGTTGCAAGACAACTTCGAAAACCTTATGAGTGATCGCTATCTTTCGTACGCAGATCACTACCTCCGCATCATTATTACTGACGACGAGCGACCACAGAATCTCGTTGCGCGCTTACGCAAGCTATTTCCACACCTTGTTGAGGTGCGTCATGAGCTGGCTATGGAGCAAGTAAAGGCACAGCATATTGCTACCAAGCGCCAAGATCCGCTTGAGGTGATCGCGGGATTTTTTGAAGCCTCCGGCGGACGCAAACTCAATGCGGCAGAGATGGCGTATGTGCAACACGTATGGAGTGAACAGGGCAAAGGAGCAGAACTACAGTGATTATCCGGCGTCTTGAATTTTGCGGGATCGGGCCATTTGGCGGCGAGCACGTCATTGATTTTGACCAGCTAACCGAATCGGGAATTTTCCTACTTGACGGCCCTACTGGTTCGGGAAAATCCTCGATTATTGACGCGATTGTTTTCGCTCTCTACGGCGACGTTGCCGGAAAAGAGAGTTCGCAGGAGCGAATTCGCTCAACGCACACGCCACCCAACACTGAATCGTGGGTTGATTTGGTGTTTAGCGTAGCCTCGGGTACCTATCGGGTACGACGCACTCCTCAGTGGGAACGTCCGAAAAAGAACGGATCAGGAACCACAAAGGTGAACCAGTCTGCTACTTTGTGGAAACTCTCCGAAAGCGCAGTTGACGAGCAAGCCTGGGATTCGGGCGAGCCGATAAGCACGCAGGCTCGTGAAGTGGGCATTGAGCTGCGAGCAATCCTTGCCCTCGACAAAAAACAGTTCGCCCAAACAGTGGTACTCCCCCAAGGTCAGTTCGCAGATTTCTTGCGGCTGAAATCGAGTGAGCGCGAGCCGCTTCTCGAAACGATCTTCGATACCAGCAATTATCGCCTCTTCGCCGATACCCTCAAGCGACAAGCGAGCGATCTCGAAAAACAAGTTCAACAAGCAGCACAAACCTATCGGCAGGCACTGAGCACATGGCTGGAAATATCTGACCTCTCCGACGATATTCGCCAGCAGCTGCGCTCTCTTGAAGAATCCGCGCTCGCGTTCGACGTGCCGAGCGATCCGCAATGCGACGCCGATTTGCTCGCCTTTGTTGCAGACACAGTTGCGGTTTTTGCCGATCAAGCAGCTCAGCGCACCGAAGAAGCACTGGCAGCCCAAGGTACAGAGGAAACTGCACGCGCTGCCTTTGAGGAGACTTTGAAAGTGCTCGAGGCAATCGCCGAGCATAAATCAGCCGCTCAACAGCTCAATGAACTCGATAAACAGCAAAATGTGCGCAATCAAAATCAGGTTGCGCTCGAAGCGCACCAAGAAGCCAGACCCCTCGCCCAACAGCTTGACGAAGCCGATGAGGCGCGCGAACAGCTCAAATTCGTTTATGAACAGGCAGCGGACGCGCTTGATCCTGCGTATTTTGCATCGGTGGAGTCACAGTTTGAAACGTGGTTGGCGTCCGATAGCGACGACGACGTCACGCAGAATGTTCCCGATTTTGATTTTTCCGCGATTCTATCTGAGCTCGAAGAACGCCGTGCAAGACTGAGCGAAACAATTGGATCACTTCAAGGCCTCGCTGCTGAGGAAGCCGAGATCGAGCAACGGAGAGCTGAACTACATCAACGCAAAGCTGAGCGCGATGAATGTGCGGCGATGATTACAGAAATCACTGAGAGTCGCACGAAGCTGCCCGCCGAAATTGCGCGAATCATCGCTGAACTTGCCGCCGCGCAAACATTGCAAGCTGATCTCGGATCTTTGGAAGCACAGCGCACGCAGCTATCCCAACAAGGCAAGCTTTTCGCCCAACACGCGGTGCTAACAGAAAAAATTTCAGCTCACGAAACAGTAGTTGGTGATTTGTTCGATAAACACCGCAAGGCAAAAGAACATTTCGACTTGCTCACCAACCAATGGATAGCTTCAACCGCAGCTAATTTGGCTGAGCAACTTGTGGAGGGCGCGCCGTGTCCAGTGTGTGGATCGTGCGAGCATCCGCACCGCGCTGAGCCCAGCCCAACTCATACCACCCGTGAGCAGGTAGATTTAGCGCAAAATGCGCTCCAAGCAGCAACGAATGATCTCGATGAAGCAAATACTGAACTCACGAAACTCAAAGCCCAGTTATCCGCCACTGCCGCTGATTTAGGCGACGTAACACGCGAAGAGCTCCAGAACAGGCAAGGCGAACTTGATACGCAATACGCCGATGCCCAAAAAGCAGTACACACTGCACAAACGCTCAGCACTCGCCTTGAGGCGAAACGGGAAGAGTCCGAAGATTTGGCAGAAAAATTGGCCGCTGCACAGTCCCAGCATGCTGAGCTAAAAACCGCATGCGAGCTGGAAACTATTGCCTTGGCCAAAGACGCAACTCGTCTCGCAACTGCTCGCGCCGGCTTTACGTCCGTACGTGAACATATAGAAAGTTTGCAAAAAGCACAGGCGAATACTCGAGAGCAAGTCAAATATATCGATTCATTATCGGAAGCTGCCCACACTCTGCACAGCATTTTGCTCAAGATCGTTGCGGGCATTGCTGCCTCATCGTTCCCATCTGCGGTGGCGGTTCGGGAAGCTATACTCACAGAAGATTCAGTAACTCAACTGCGGCGAGCAATCAGAGCTCACGACGATGCTTTGAGCGCCCTGAAAGCCAAGCTCGCAGAGCCACGCTTTGCTAATCTGCCGGATGAATCTACTATCGACCTAAATCGTTTCGAGGCAGAACTCGCAAAAGCCAAAGAAGCACGTTCAGAAGCCGATACTCGCGCAGCTCATGCGCAGCGTTTTGCCAGCGATACGCAACGTCTCTCACTACCGCTGCAAACGGCGTCGGCCGCCTGGCATAAACTCGCTGCCGAAGCTGGACCCGTCTTACGTTTGGCGGACATCGCGCAAGCTGGACGCTCGTCCCGCACCCGCGTGCCACTGAGCATGTGGGTGCTGCTCAAACGATTCGAAATGGTGGTGGATCGCGCTAATGAGCATCTTGCTCAGATCTCGGGCGGACGCTATGAACTGCGCCGGAGCAACGAGGGAAATCGAATCCAGAAGACTGGTCTCGGTTTGAGCATCATTGATCGCGACGGCTCCCCTCAAGGCGATGTCGAGCGTTCAACTGCCTCGCTCTCTGGCGGAGAGACTTTTTACACTTCGCTTGCGTTGGCGCTGGCATTGGCAGAGGTTGTGCAGGAAGAAAATGGCGGGATCCGCATTGATACGCTGATTATCGACGAAGGGTTCGGCACGCTTTCCGACGACGTGCGCGACGCTGTGATGAAAACGCTGAGCACCCTAACTGCGCACGGGCGCAAAGTTGGGATTGTTTCCCATGTTGAAGAACTTAAACAGATGATTCCAAACCGGATCAGTATCACTCCGTCGGCGCACGGCGGCTCAGACCTGACGGTTACCGCTTGAGCTCAGAATTACGGGTTACTGTTTGAGCTCAGAGCTGGCAGTTACGCTTGAGCTCAGTAATCATGCACCGAGCAGGCGGCGTACCGCATCACGCTCAATGACGTCATACCACATGAGTTCAATATCGCCCGACGCGAGGAAAGCTTCTTCGTCGCCGGCGATTGCCTGTGCAACGAGCTCTTCACTGCCCGGTTCATCTACCAGCAAGGCTTCCACTCTGTTCCAAGCGACGACGTCGGTGAGGTTGCGCTGCGTAACGAGGACGTCGTCACGCTGCTGCGGAATACTCACGTAGTTGTCCACAATTTCGGCAACCGCAACGATGCGTCGAAAATTCTGAGAATCGGCACTCATCAATCGCAAAGAATCGTCGGCCGCAGCCAACGTAGCGACCATCTCCAACCCCTCTTGATCTTCATTGGGAAAATGTTCAGCAAGGCCAGAAGTCACCGCATGGACAGCACGCGGCAAAATCGGCGCTGAGTTCAGATCATCGAGTGTGAGTGGAATGTAGATGCGCATATTCCAATAGTACATCTAGCGCGTAGATCAGTGCTTAACTTGCGATTTTGGCGTCAATCAGTTCTGCCGTGAGCCACGCTACCAACCATTTCTTTTATCGCGCCGTGCCGTTTAGCCTGTTATAGACTCTGCCGCGAACAGCCACGCAAAGTTTTCCACACCGTGTAAACGCAACTTTATGGGAAATATTTATTATTGGAACAATACAAGAACATTTTTCCGCGGATTCAGCAGTTCTCAAAGCCACGCAAGCGAATCCTTCAACATCGGTCACGATCTATGAAGGCGTACGCCATGACTGCACAACTTGCTATCTCAATAATCGACGATGATGTATGTAACGAATCTGCTAGGAATAGCGAAACTGACACTGCAGCGGGTGAATCGGGCGCTAATTCAACCCCGAAGCTATCCGTGGTGAGCAATGATGACCTACCCGAAATATCTCTTACTCATCCGGTGTATCAAGAAACCGCAATCACCTCACGCTTACCCAGATCAAAGCGTAAGATTAAGCCTGTTGCCGCCACCCCACACAACACACAGCTACGCGTCGTCTCTGACGAAGAAACGCGACAGTTGACATCTCAACAGTTGACCGCACAACATTTGCCAGAACTTGGAAGTACCCACGCCTACGACCGTACCGCATTCCACACCTATACAAAGACGCCGTTATCACGTGGACACCTTGTGGCGGCCTACCAGCACGACGCCGCCGAGCACGTACCAGATAATCTTCCAGCAGCAGATAATTTTGCAGGAGCAATACTTCTCCAAGTGATCGAAATATTGCTTGGACACCGACCAGCACGGCAATTACAAACCTGGCTCACACCATCAATTTTTGACTCCTTGGCTCGCCGTGCCGAATTAGGAGCCAAAATACAAGGCAAATGTGGCAAAACACTACCGCCACGAATCAGGAAAATCCATACTTGCCAGATATCGCCAAATATTGTGGAAATTTCTGCCGTCATTTTTGACGGCAGAAAAACCAGAGCCGCCGCACTTCGGCTCGAAGTGCGGCGGCAAAAGTGGCATGTTACCGCTTTAGAAATTATCTAAATTCAGTATTGACCCATTGCCAAGGCCTATCGATTCTTCTTAGCGGCTTTCTTCGCTGCTCGACGCTGTTCACGGTTCATGGCTGGCTGATCCGATTGTGCATCAGGCTGGCTCGGTTGCACACGTCCACCCTTTTCATTGCGGGTTTCCGACGTGCGCGATCCATCTTTCGCAGCCGACGTGTACATCATCTTCTGAGCTTGCTCATCTTTCTTGATTCCGAGCAATTTCTCGGCCATAGCCTGAGTATTTTGAGAAGTTCCAGCGAGTCGCACTGCCGCCATCGAGCCCTGGGCATCAACGCCTGCTAACCCGTGCTCACTTGCCTCCTGCGCCTGCTGTTCCAGAGCCAAGCGCTCGTCACGCTCACTCGGAAGCTCGAAATTGAACAGATACTGCACAGTTTCAGTGCGAATTGCATCATTCATCAATTGGAACATCTGGTAGCCCTCTTGTTTATATTCAACAAGTGGGTCACGCTGAGCCATTGCACGCAAACCAATTCCCTCTTTGAGATAATCCATCTCATAGAGGTGCTCGCGCCACTTACGATCCAGCACATTCAACAAAACTTGGCGTTCAATTTGGCGCATCGTTTCATCGCCCAATTCTTCCGCGCGCTCTTCGTAGATGGCATGCGCATCAGTGTGGAATTCTTGAATCAAATCCTCACGAGCCAAATTCTTCATATCGCCATAGTTTTCTTCAAACTCAGCAGCGGTGAATGAAGGCTTGTAGTAGCTCTTCATAGCCGTCCACAGCGCGTCAAGATCCCAGTCTTCTGGAGCGCCGAGAGTCTCAGAACGCACTACGTCGTCGATGGCAAAATCAACAAAAGACTCAATCTGAGCTTCCAAGTCCTCGCCGTTCAAAATCCGGCGTCGCTCGTCGTACACCACAGTACGCTGCTCAGACATCACGTCGTCATACTTCAGAACGTTCTTACGAATCTCAGCGTTACGCGCTTCGATAGCCGTCTGAGCTCGTTCAATAGCCCGCGAGAGCAACTTGAAATCCAGAGCTTCGTCCTCTGGACCATTCTTAAACGGCGCAGTTGCCCGAGAGTTCGCAAACAAACGCATGAGATCGTCGTCCAAGGAAAGATAGAAACGCGATTCGCCCGGATCACCCTGACGTCCAGAACGTCCGCGCAGCTGGTTATCGATACGGCGCGACTCGTGACGTTCCGAACCAAGCACGTATAGACCGCCCAGCTCCACCACTTCGTCATGCTCAGCAGCCACAGTTGACTTCGCTTGAGCAAGCACCTCTGGCCAAGCTTTTTCGTACTCTTCAGCGTTCTCTTGCGGATCCAGACCCCGCTTTTCCATCATGGCTACGGCGATGTGCTCAGCATTACCGCCGAGCATAATGTCGGTTCCACGACCAGCCATATTGGTTGCAACAGTCACAGCACCCTTGCGGCCTGCCATTGCTACCACGGCAGCTTCGCGCTCATGCTGCTTAGCATTGAGCACTTCATGCGGAATATGAGCTTTTTTCAAAAGATCTGAGAGCATTTCGGAATGCTCAACCGATGCGGTACCCACCAGCACTGGCTGACCTTTCGCATAACGCTCGCGAATATCCTCAACGATTGCGGCAAATTTTCCACGTGCGGTTGGGAATACCAAATCCGTTTGGTCAATGCGGATCATCGGCCGGTTGGTCGGAATCGGCACCACGCCGATATTGTACGTTGATGCGAATTCTTCGGCTTCAGTTTCAGCGGTTCCGGTCATGCCCGAGAGCTTGTCGTACAAACGGAAGTAGTTCTGCAAAGTAATCGTGGCAAGAGTTTGGTTTTCCTCTTTAATCTCCACGTTTTCTTTGGCCTCAATCGCCTGGTGCATACCCTCGTTGTAACGGCGTCCTGGCAAAACACGGCCAGTGTGCTCATCAACGATCAGCACTTCGCCATCGGCAACGATATAATCCTTATCGCGCGTAAACAGCTCTTTTGCTTTGATTGCGTTGTTCAAGTAGCCAATAAGTGGCGTATTGACCGATTCATACAGATTATCGATGCCAAGCAAATCTTCAACTGCATCGATACCGGGTTCCAAGATACCCACTGTGCGCTTCTTTTCGTCCACTTCATAGTGAACGTCCTTGCGCATCGAAATAACTGCCTGTGAGAAAGCGGTGTACCACTTGTTGGCATCGCCCTCGGCAGGACCCGAAATAATCAATGGCGTACGCGCTTCATCAATGAGGATCGAATCAACTTCGTCGACGATCGCAAAAAAATGATCGCGCTGCACAAGGCCATCAACTTCGCGCGCCATATTGTCACGCAAATAATCGAAGCCAAATTCGTTATTGGTGCCGTACGTAATGTCTGCAGCGTATTCACGACGACGCTGCTCGGGGTTCAGCGAGGAAACGATACACCCCGTCGTCATTCCCAAGAAACGGAATACGCGTCCCATCAGCTCTGACTGGTAGCTCGCGAGGTAGTCGTTCACTGTTACGATATGAACGCCACGACCAGGGATAGCGTTGAGGTATGCCGCGAGTGTTGCGACGAGCGTCTTACCTTCACCCGTCTTCATTTCGGCGATATTACCAAGGTGAAGAGCTGCTCCACCCATAATCTGCACATCATAATGACGCTGGCCAAGCGTGCGCACCGAGGCTTCTCGCACAGCAGCAAAAGCCTCTGGAAGCAGATCATCTAGGCTCTCACCATCAACGTAGCGCTTGCGGAATTCGTCAGTTAGCGCGCGCAATTCCTCATCAGTGAGCTCCTTGAAATCATCTTCCAAAAGATTAACTTGTTGGGTGATGCTGTTCAGCCGCTTAAGGGTGCGACCTTCTCCGGCTCGCAAAATCTTGTTGAGAAACTTGACCACAACTACTCCTGACGTTCTTGTGCCTAAAAACGGCACGACCAAACATAGTCTACGCCGTAAACTGTGATTTCAGAACTTCACTATGGGAGGCTTCACTCATGGCAAAGGGCGAAAGCACGGCCGTTACCCTACGCCATTCGATCAACCATTGCATACGCGAAAGCGTGTAGCGCATCGCGCACTTCGCCCGCTGGCAACGGCTCGAGCTCTTTAATAGCGTCTTCGACCCACTGGTGAGCAAGCTGGCGAGTTTGCTCCACAACCGAATGTTCGCGCAAACGATCCACAACCTCGGCAAGATTGTCTTCGTTAAGCGTGCCTGAATCGAGCAGACGCAGAATCTCACTGCCCTCGGCATCAAGCGTTCCGAGTTGTGCACCTTGGCGCAACAGCAGCGTGGGCATGGTGTCGACATTCTCGAGCAAATCTGTGCCCGGCGTCTTCCCCGTAAGCTCAGGCTTGGAAACGAGATCGATGACGTCGTCAGCGAGCTGGAACGCCACGCCAACCTTCTCACCGAATTGCGCCACTGCCTCGGCTAAGTCTGCTGAGCCACCTGCGGAAAGCACGCCGTAACGGGCAGATGTCGCGATCAAAGATCCGGTTTTATCAGCTAAAACTTGAATGTAATGGGCGATTGGATCGTCGCCCTCACGCGGACCAACAGTCTCGTGCAACTGCCCAACACAGAGGCGTTCAAAGGTTGTGGCGTGCAAAAGTACCGCCTGCGGGCCCAATTTTGCAACAATAGCCGACGCGCGTGCGAAAAGCACATCACCGGCCATAATTGCCGAAGAATTACCAAACACATACTGAGCCGATGGCACTCCACGACGCAACGGCGCTTCGTCCATAACGTCGTCATGGTAGAGCGAAGCCAGATGCGTGAGCTCAACAACGAGCGAGGAATCAACCACCTCGTGATTGAGCGGATCGGGCCCGAGCTCAGACGTGAGAAGGCACAGAAGTGGGCGCAAACGCTTACCGCCGGCCACGGCAAGATGAGAGGTAGCGGCATCAACAACGAGATCGTCGATACGCACCACATCTTGAAGTTCAGCTTCAACGCCGTCGAGACGAGTCGACAGGCGCGAGCCTAAATCACCGTGGCCAGCCAGTAAATCGGAAAATGCACTCACGCGAAGGATCCTTGCATCAGATCGAGTACTGAGCCTGGCAACAGACCCAGTGCGATGGTTAGAACGACGGCAATAGCGATTGCAACAACCGCCATGCCCTCTGATTGTACAACTTCAACATTCTCAGCCGGCTCGGTGAAGAACATCAACTGCACCAAGCGGAAGTAGAAGTACGCTGTGGCAGCCGAAGCGAGCACCGCGATAACCACCAAAACCACTTCGCCGCTAGCAATTCCAGCACGGAAAACTTCAAACTTTCCGATGAATCCACCAGTGAGTGGAATACCTGCAAAGGACAGCAAGAAGATGAGCATTGAGGCAGCTAGGAATGGCGATCGCTTTCCTAAACCAGCCCATTTCTCCAGTTTGGTAGCTTCGCCGAGAATCTTTCCTTCGGCGTCGCTCTCCCTCACCAGCGTGACGACGGCGAACGCGCCTACCGTAGCAACGCCATACGCAAGCAGGTAGAACAGTACCGAAGACATCGTCTGCGAATACGTTTGCGGCGTCATCTCCACCGTACGGATGGCGTTAACAGCGATCAGAATGAATCCGGCGTGCGCGATGGAGGAATAGGCCAGCAGGCGCTTGATATCAGACTGAATCAGACCCATGACCGTGCCTACGAGGATCGTTGCGATAATAACGATCCACATGAACACATTCAGCGAAGCCGACGACGTAGCAGCCACGTAGAGCATAACGCGCAGCAAAGCGACGAATGCAGCAGCTTTGGTACCAGCCGCCATAAAGCCCGTGATCGGAGTCGGAGCGCCTTGGTAGACGTCCGGCGTCCACGAATGGAATGGCGCGGCACCAACCTTGAACAGCAGGCCGATAACCACCATCGCTACGCCCATCACGAGGATCGCAGCTTGAACGCGCTGACCTTGAATCGAGAGCTGCAAGATTTCGTTAAAGGCAAGCGTGCCGGTAGCACCGTAGATGAAAGCGGCACCCATCAAGAAGATTGCCGAGGAAAATGCGCCCAGGAGGAAATACTTCATGGCCGCTTCCTGCGAAAGCAGACGACGACGGCGTGCCGTTGCACAGAGCACGTACAGTGGCAACGACAGCACTTCCAACGCAATGAATAGCGTGAGCAAGTCAAAGGCAGAAGTAAACGCCATCATGCCACCCACGGCGAATAGTGCCAGTGGGAAGATTTCCGATTGCTCGCGTCCAGCAGCAGCTGATTCGCGTTCCTCGGCTGAACCTGGTCGAGTGGCAGCTGAGGCTGCAAATGCTCCTTCGCGCGTCTGAGTGCGATCGGCAATCACCAAGAAAGCGATAATGGAAGCAACGAGGATGATTCCTTGGCCAATCAGCGAAAATCCATCTTCAACCAGGGAAATTCCGGTGAAACCGCGCTGCGTCTGCACAGCAGAGAGCGGGTTCGTTGCCAAACCATTGTCGGTATGAATCTCCGTCCAACGCCACACCACCGAAACGAGTGCGACAGCAAGAGCGAGGAGCGAAAGCACTACTTGCGTAGCACGGCGAATCGTGCGCGGCAAGAATGCTTCAAGAAGCGTTGATAAAACCGCTGTTCCCAGAACGATAAGCAGTGGGACAACCGCTACCCATTGAATAACAGTAGTAGTCACTTGATTTCTCCTTCGGAAACAACAGAATTATCCGCAGCATCACCCATGGCCTGCGGCGCTGAAATTGTTTGATCCACAGTATTCTCAAAGAACGGATTGATGAAATTTGTTACCGCATTGGGGTAGAAGCCAAGCACTAACATCGCCGAGATGAGCAATCCCATCACCAGTTTCTCGCGAGCATTGAGATCCTCAGCGAGCAATTCGGGGCGAGGACCAGTGAATACACGCTGGTACGGAAGCAGAATGTACAGAGCAGCAAGCACAACCCCAGATACCGCAAATACGGCGGCCACAGGGTTCACTCGGAACGTGCCAACCAACACCATATATTCTGGAACGAAGCCCGATAGACCAGGCAAAGCAATAGTAGCGAGACCCGAAATAAGGAAAGTTCCTGCTAGCACAGGTGTTACACGCTGCCAGCCACCATAGTGAGAGATCTCGTAGCTTTCACCGCGTTTACCGAGGAATCCAACCACAAGGAACAAGCCAGCGGTTCCAACACCGTGGGCAACCATGTAGAGAATCGCACCGGTCATAGCCAATTGCGAGCCACTGAAAATACCAATCACTATGAATCCAAAGTGGGATACCGAGGTGTAGGCAATCAAGCGCATGAGATCTTTGGAGCCAATCGCTAAGAGCGCTCCCCAAATGATGGAGATAATCGCCAAGGCAATAATGATCGGCGCTGCGGTTTGTGCCGCGCTTGGGAAGATCGGCAAACAAATTGCAATCATTCCATACGTGCCAAGTTTGTCGAGCACGCCAACAAGCAAAGTCGAAGTTCCAGCAGGTGCCTCAGCGGTGGTGTCTGGTAGCCAAGTATGAACCGGCCACATCGGAGCTTTGATCGCAAAAGCGATGAAGAACGACAAGAAGATCCACATCTGTGCTGATGGCGAAGCATTAAGACCCTGTTCGAGTGTGCTGATCAGATAGCCCTTATCGCCACCTGGACCATAAGCATAGACGGCGATGACGCCCACGAGCATAATGAGTCCGCCCAAGATCGAGTAGAGCAAGAACTTCATCGCTGCCCGACGGCGATTTGCGCCACCGTAATTTCCGATCAGGAAGTACATCGGCACAATCATCAACTCGAAGAGCACATAGAACACGAACACATCGCGCACTGCGAAGAGTGCAATCATGATCGCTTCGAGGAACAAAATCCATGCCATGTAGCTACCGGAGCGCTCGTCGTCGAAATCATTCCACGCCGCGAGAATCACCACCGGCACCAAGAAGGTTGCCAAGGCAATCATCACCGCACCAATACCGTTGATTCCCCATGCGAGGGAAACACCGATCTGCGGAATCCAGCGATAAGTTTCGGCCAGTTGCACCGTATTCGCATCGGGCATCGAGAACTGGGTAGAAATTGCCGCAACGAACAGGCCGAGGACGAGGATCGACACAGCGAGCGCGAAGAAGCGTCCAGCCTTTCGCAACGGCTTAATAGCTGCAAGAACGAGTGCACCCACAAGTGGTAACAGCACGAGAGTGGTAAGCCACGGGAACGTAGCCTCAATAACTGGTTGCATTACCTTTATTCCTTCCAAACTCACAATGCCGATACCAATGCCACCGTCAGTGCGATGACCACACCGACGACGAAGTAGCTTGCGTAGCTGCGAGCATAACCGTTTTGGAGCTTCCCAACGAAGCGTCCGAACCACGGCAATGCCTTGCCGGTTCCCTCTGCAACGCCGTCAACCAATACCCGATCCACCACGGAGGTTCCATCCATGAGCGCGATACCGGGCTTCATGAATACCGATTCGTTGAACAGATCCTGGTAAAGATCTTGGCGAGCAGCGCGAGTGAGGGCAGAGCCAACCGGAGCAGCCTTTGGTGTAGCCGCCGAAACATACATCTTCCATGCCACAGCCACGCCGATTGCCACAACGAGCAAAGTCGCAACTGAGATCACGAGAATTGGAAGAACTGGTTCACCGTGCTCAGCGTGTCCAATCACCGGCTCAAGCCAAGTCAAGAACCCGAGGTAATTCAAGGCGGCACCAAGGCCAAGCGAACCAAGCGCCAAAATTGCCATCGGAACCCACATGAGCGGAGATGGATCGTGCGGGTGCTTTGCATCTGGACCTTCATGTGCCCAACGCTCTTCACCCAAGAAGATCATGAACACCATACGCGACATATAGAACGCAGTCAGACCAGCAACAAGCACCGTAATCGTGCCAAATATCCACGGTAAGATTCCCTCACCCGTGAATGCCGCTTCGATAATCTTGTCCTTCGAATAGAAGCCCGAGAGGAACGGGAAGCCAATGATTGCTAAGTAACCCGCCATGAACGTGAAGAAGGTGATACGCATGTGCTTGCCGAGGCCGCCAAATCCGCGCATATTTACTTCGTCATTCATTCCGTGCATCACGGCGCCGGCACCCAAGAACATATTTGCCTTGAAGAAGCCGTGCGTGACGAGATGGAAAATTGCGAAGCCAGCACCAACCGGACCAAGTCCAGCTGCCAACATCATGTAGCCGATCTGCGACATCGTTGAGGCGGCGAGAACTTTCTTCATATCGTCTTTGGCAGCACCCACGATTGCTCCGAACACCAAAGTGATCAGACCAATAATGGCGACGGCGAGCGCCGCAGTTGGCGCAGCAACATAAATCGCACCCGAGCGCACCATCAAGTACACGCCAGCGGTCACCATGGTTGCGGCGTGGATCAAAGCAGAAACCGGAGTTGGGCCGGCCATTGCGTCACCCAACCATGCTTGCAAGGGGAACTGCGCTGATTTACCGCAAGCGGCAACCAATAAGAAAATACCGATGAAGGTTAAAGTGGCTTGGTTAGCGGAGGAAACGCCCTTAGTCACCGTAGCGAAATCGACTCCACCAAAATTCGCAACCATTGCCATCATCGCGATGAGCAATCCCAGATCGCCCACGCGGTTCATCACGAATGCCTTCTTACCAGCGGTAGCGTATTCCGGAACGTGGTTCCAGAAAGAGATGAGCAGGTAGGACGCGAGACCAACGCCTTCCCAACCAAAGAACAGGGTGAGATAGGAGTTGCCGAGCACCAACAAGAGCATCGCTGCCACGAACAAATTGAGGTATGCGAAGAAGCGACGACGAGCGACGTCGTGCTCCATGTACGAAACCGAGTAAATGTGAATAAGCGTGCCAACGAACGTTACCAGCAGTACGAACGTGATCGAAAGCGGATCAACGCGAGTACCAAGGCCAACGCTAAGGCCTGGAGCCGCAACCCAATCGTAGAGCTTCGTCTCCATAATTCGGTTTGCACCCTCGAGTGAGAGCAACTGTACGAAGGTGGCGAAGCCGATAGCGCACGACGCCGTCGAGGCCAGTACCGCCAGCCAGTGTCCCCAGCGATCGGCAGCCTTGCCAGCTACCAAGAGGAAAGCACAGCTGAGTAGCGGAATTGCCACCGTGAGCCAGATCATTCCGGCCGCACCCGTTGCTGGCGCAATAGCCACATCAGACATGGAAAGGAATCCAGTAGTCAAAAGGATCACACCTGCTTCCATCAGTTTTTCATGAGGTTTGCGCCGTCAAGCGAAGCAGACCTGCGGGTACGGAATACGGACACGATAATGGCGAGTCCCACCACGACTTCGGCCGCGGCTACAACCATCACGAAGAAGGCAAATACTTGTCCTTCGAGGTTGCCCCACATGCGCGAGAACGTAATGAACGCCAAGTTGCACGAGTTGAGCATAATCTCAACTCCGAGAAGCGCGATCACGCCATTGCGGCGAGTAAGAACCGTCGCTCCACCGATCACAAACAAGACCAGTGCCAAGACGATATAGAACATCAGGTTCATCAGTTCTCCTCCCCTGACGCATTGTGCTGATCCTCAGCAGGTTTCGTTTCGAGCATTTCAGGCGAAGTGCCTGCCTCGATTCCTTCATAACGCTTCAACGCGCCGTCGTGATCCGGTGCTGATTCGCCCGGCATTCCAGGCGTACGAGCTTGACCGATTGCGCCGTAGGTGCTCGGTCCCGAAGGCAAATTACCTTGGGTAATACGAGCAACTGTCTCTGGAGAAATCTCTGCAACCCGTCGTTCTTGCCCGCGGATCTTCAGCACACGGTTCACCGAGTTCTCCAAAGGCTGACCATAAGCGGTGAGCGATGGGTTCGTCGACGAGTTCGACTCAGCATAAACACCTGGGTTCGGCAGCTGGCCTGGATGAACGCCCGCTTCAACGAAGTCGCGCATCTTTTGATGAGCAAGTGCCTCTTGCGTTTGACGCTCGCTCACACGATCGCGGTGAGTGAGAGTCATTGCGCCCAGAGCTGCCACGATAAGCAATGTGCCAGTCAATTCAAGCGTGAGCACATGGTTGGAGAAAATCAGCTTTGCAACCCCAATGGGATTTCCTTCGGCATTTGCAAGCTCCAAACCAAGGGCATCTGGCCACTTAGTTTTGAAAACGAGCGCCACCATAATCGCCAGCATACCCAAACCGCCCAAGAAAGCGACCGGACGCTGGGCTTTGAGCGTCTCGTGTCCCGAATCGGCAGAATCAACACCGATAAGCATGAGCACGAAGAGGAACATCATGAGGATCGCACCCGTGTACACAACCACCTGCGCAACTCCCATAAACGGAGCTTCCAGCATCGTGTAGAGGAAGGCGAATCCCACCATTACAAAGATCACCGAGATGACGGTGTACACCGCACGGCGTGTAATGAGCAGTCCGAAGATTGCCACAATGACCATCGAAATCGCGAGCAAGCCGAAAAGGATCGTCTCCCCCATCGAGATTTCGAGTGTTTCGACTGATGGAATCATTGAGCACCGGCCCCCTCAAGTTCATTTCCAGTCACGACGACGTTCTCCAAAGATTCGTCGCCTGGACGTACGGAACGCACCCATTCCACCTGAGTTTCAGTTGGACCAGTAACACGTCCCTTGTAATAGTCTGCATCTGAGGTTCCCTGCACCATCGGATGCGGTGTGTTAAGCATTCCTTGCGCGAGCGGAACGAGAAGATCTTGCTTTTCATAAATCATTTCTTCGCGGTGCTGACCAGCAATTTCGAAATCGTTCGACATCGTCAATGCACGGGTCGGGCAAGCCTGAATGCAGTAACCGCAGAAAATGCAACGCAAATAATTGATCTGATAAACACGACCGTAACGCTCACCAGGCGAGTACTGCTCTTGCGGGGTATTAGCTGCAGCTTCAACGTAAATCGCATCTGCTGGGCAAGCCCATGCACACAATTCACAACCGATGCACTTTTCCAACCCATCGGCATAGCGGTTCAAACGATGCAAGCCGTGGTAACGAGGGCGAACAGGCACCTTAATGTACGGATACTGCTCAGTAACGGTTGGGCGGAAAATCGTCGTAAATGTAACGCCGAATCCGGCAATCGGAGCGAGTAGCTTCCCCAATGGCCCCTTCTTATTGGGACTGTAGAGAGCCTTGTCCGGCTGAGCGAACTCCGGCTGGGTAGCTGGCACATTATTATTCATCTGCTCAGACATTCTCAGTCTCCTCAGTTTCGGATGGTGAAGGAACGTAGGCTACTTTCCGCTGTACGCGCGGCGACGGCGGAAGATGTTGACCTGGCAATGGCGGAACTGGGTAGCCATTTTCGAAGCCGTCGAAGTCTTCACGCTCACGCGCTGCAATCAACTCGGCCTGCGTTGGCTTTACTGAGTCATCTCCCAATGCCCAGATCAACATGATCAATGCAAAGCCGGTGGAGAGAATGACCAATACGTTCGTCACGTTGATTGGGTAAACCATGTTCACGCCAATCACAATCATGACGATGCTCAGCCAGATCAAAGCACTTGGAATGAGTCCCTTCCAACCGAGCTTCATGAATTGGTCGTAGCGGAAACGCAGTGCAGTACCGCGCACCCAAACGAACACTGCCATGAATACCCATACCTTGAAAATGAACCAAAGCATTGGGATCCAACCGACGTTTGGATCGCCGCCCCAGAGACTGTATATCCACGTCACGAGCGGACCAGCGCGCCATCCGCCGAAGAACAGCGTGGTTGCCAGCATCGACAAGTTAAGCATATTGATATATTCAGACAGGTAGTACCAGCCGAACTTCATTGACGAATATTCAACGTGCGGGCCAGCCACGATTTCGCCTTCTGCTTCAGGAAGATCGAAAGGAAGTCGGTTGGCCTCGCCAAACATCGTTACAAAGTAAACCAAGAAGGCGGGCGCCAAGATGAAAATATTCCACAGTGACTGTTGGCTCGAAATGATTCCTGATGTGGCCATCGTTTGATTGACCACGAAAATGGTGACCAACGATAGACCCTGCGCCAATTCGTAGGAAATCATCTGTGTTGCGGAACGAACCGATCCGTAGAGCGGAAGGGTGGACTTTGCCGACCATCCACCGAGCACCAATCCGTATTCACCCAGCGCTGCCACTGCCAGCACGAAGAGCATCGCAACAGGCGAATCAGCCAGCTGCAACGGAGTTACATGCCCAAACATCGACACGGACGGCCCCATTGGGATCACAGCCATAAGCGTGAACGCACAGAGTGCCGATACCGCCGGAGCAATAAAGTACACAACCTTATCAGCGCCTTTGAGGAAGAAGTCTTCCTTAAACAGCAACTTAATTGCGTCTGGGAACGACTGCAATAAGCCGAATGGACCCACTGTATTCGGACCAAGACGGTTCTGCATACGAGCAATGAGCCTGCGCTCAAACCACAGAGCGAAAATAACCGAGAAGATCAAGAACACCACGATGAATACGGCCTTAATGACCCAAATCCACCATGTATCTTGCGAAAAATCGGCTACGGCTGGGCTTGCCATGAGGATATTCACTCGGCCACCTCCGAATTAGCGATAGTTACTACGTCGCCGTATCCACTACCTAGGTGAGAAAGGGAAAGTCCCTTCGCATTTTGAGGAAGCCATACGGTATTTTCTGGCATTGGTGCAATGGCAACATCAAAAGTCAATGTGCCACTAGCACCCGTTACGTTTACCTTCTTGCCAATACCAGCCTGCTGAGCAGTAGATTCAGACATCACAGCTACAGGCTTACGAGCGGTATTTGCAAGGTGCGGTTCGAAGGACTGGAGCGCACCGCCGTCGAGCAGTTGCTTCCATGTGGAAAGGACGACGCCGGAACCACCAGTAGCAGCCGGAACGTTCGGAACGTTTGCGCGCGTTCCGTCCCACAAACGCAACTGGGCGTATTCGTTCACCACTGCCTCGAGCGAGTCGAGACCCAGATCAACGCCCATTTCTGCCGCGAGGTCGTTGAGCACGCGACGATCAGGAAGCTGATTTGAGGTGAGCACCTGGCCGAATGGACGCATGCGTCCTTCCCAGTTCACGAAGCTGCCACCCTTTTCTACTGGCGGCGCTACCGGCAATAGAACGTCGGCGAATTCGCTAACTTCGGTATCGCGTACCTCGAGCTGCACCACAAAGGCTTTATCGAGCGCAGACGCTGCATGCGCAGGCAAGTCACTGAGTTCAACACCAGCGATGAGTAGCGCATCCAGCTCACCGTTACGAGCTGCATCAAGCATCACATCCGTGCCGCGACCCGGCGTCGCTGGAATACTCTCAACACCCCAAGCTGCGGCAACATCGATACGCGCCGCAGAATCGCTGACGAGTCTTCCGCCTGGAAGAAGATTTGGCATGGCACCGGCATCTACCGCACCGCGATCTCCAGCACGCCGTGGAATCCACGCCAGCTGAGCGCCAGTGCGCTGTGCCAAGCGAACAGCTGCGCTCAATGCTCCTGGCACGAGAGCCGTACGCTCGCCAACAAGAATCACTGCACCTGGCTTTGACAAATCCTCATGCAAGGAACCAAGGGAATCTCCAGCTCCTGCCACAATTGCGTCAAGAGTCTGTGCTTCGCTTCCTGGAGCGGTAGGAATAAACCGCGCTAGCATCTTGGCAGTGCCGCGAGTCTCGTAGGCCGACATCACTGATACTGATGTCGTCTTAGCCAAAGCGCCCTTGCGCAAGCGCAAGAAAAGCGTGCCACATTCATCTTCAGCTTCGAGGCCAACCGTGAGTACGTGAGCAGCCTTTTCGACTGCTTCATAAGTCACTCCAAGTCCGCGACCGGCGACGACGGCGGCAAGGAAGTCGTTTTCTTCCTCACTGACCACACGTGTGCGGAAATCAATGTCGTTCGTATTGAGCACTACTCGTGCAAATTTCGAATAGGCATAAGCGTCTTCGATGGGCAAGCGGCCGCCAATCAGCACGCCAACTTTCTTACCCTGAAGGCCTTGAGCAGCTGTTTCGATGGCATCAAACCAGGAAACATTGCCAACCCCTGCCACGCGCGCGAACTTGAGCCGATCTGCACCATTTTGCCAACGGAAAGCAAAACGATCCTTATCAGTGATCCACTCTTCGTTAACATCCATATCCTCGCCTGCCAGTCGGCGCACAACCGTGCCACGGCGGTAGTCCACGCGGATAGCAGATCCAGAAGCATCGTGCTCAGTTACCGATGGCACCGAAACGAGATCGAACGGACGTGCCCGGAAACGATAGGAGGCAGACGTCAAAGCACCCACTGGGCAAATCTGAATCACATTTCCCGAGAAGTAGGAAGCAAACGGACGTCCATTGACATCAGCTTCTGCCACACCAACCGGACCTGCAGCGAAACCAGCTGCAATACCTGCAGCTCCTTGAGGCCCTACGTACTCATTGGCAGTTCCGAAATCGTGGTGACCGTCGTCGCCAGCGAAATCAAGCACGTTGCCGTCAAAATTTCCAACCTGAGAGCCGTGCATACCATGCATGCCGTATCCAGGAGTTCCGCCACCGCGTCCCTGCAGCTGAATGAAGGCATCTCCGGCGATCTGCGTCGAGAATCGAGTACAACGCTGGCAGAGAATGCAGCGGTCACGATCGAGCAAAATTTGCGAGGACACCGAAATTGGCTTCGGATATGTGCGCTTAACATCGATAAAACGCGACTTCGTGCGACCGTCGGTCATTGCCTGATTCTGCAGTGGGCATTCGCCACCTTTATCGCAAACAGGGCAATCCATCGGGTGGTTGATGAGCAAGAATTCCATCACTCCACGCTGTGCCTTATCGGCAACCTCCGAGCTCTTGGCGCTGTAAACTTCCATATTTGGAGAAACAGCAACCGCACAAGCTGGCTGCGGCTTAGGCATCTTACGAACAACGCCTTCGCGATCCGGCGTTGCCACTTCCACCAGACACTGGCGGCAAGCTGCAGCAGGTGCAAGTAGCGGATGGTCACAGAAACGCGGAATATGCACGCCTACTTGCTCAGCAGCACGAATGATGAGCGTTCCTTGCGGAACGGACACATCCTTGCCGTCAATCTTCAGCGAAACCATATCTACCTGAGTTTCAGTCGTTGTCATTTAGCACCTACTTCACTGAACAGAGCAGACTTTGCGATCGGATAGAGCTCGGCGCATGGCGTGTGATAACCCTGCTCGAATTCGTCCCGGAAAAGGTCAATTGCGGACTTGATCGGGGTTGCAGCTGCATCACCGAGTGCACAGAATGAACGGCCTTGGATATTATTGGCGATTTCGTAGAGCAGATCGACGTCGCCTTCCTTACCTTGCCCTGCCTCAAGACGGTGCATAATCTGGCGCATCCAGAAGGTACCTTCACGGCATGGGGTGCACTTTCCGCACGATTCGTGCTGGTAGAAGTCAGTCCAGCGCGAAACAACACGAACCACCGACACAGTTTCATCGAAAATCTGAATCGCGCGAGTTGCCAACATGGAACCTGCCTCAACAACTTCCTCATATCCGAGCGGAACATCGAGATGATCAGCCGTAAAGAGCGGTGCGGAGGAACCTCCCACAGCGAAGAATTTCAGCTCATGCCCCTCGCGAATTCCGCCTGCAAGCTCAAGTAACTCCCGCATGGTGATTCCAAATGGAGCTTCAAATTGCCCCGGATTCTTCACATGTCCAGAGATCGAGAAAATGCCGTGACCACGCGAATTCTTGGTGTCAGCACCCATCGCCGTAAACCACTCAACACCGTGGTTAATGATTCCAGGCACCGATGCAATCGATTCAACGTTATTGACAACCGTTGGACGCGCGTACAAACCGGCGACGGCGGGGAACGGCGGCTTGAGTCGTGGCTGGCCACGGAAGCCTTCCAGCGAATCGAGCAACGCAGTCTCTTCGCCACAGATGTATGCGCCAGCTCCGGCATGCACGGTGATATCGAGATCGTAATCGCCGTTCGGACCCAGACCCTTGCCGAGAATTCCAGCCTCACGTGCTTCGCGCACTGCTGCAAGGAGTCGGCGGTAAACGTGCACAACCTCGCCACGGAGGTAAATGAATCCGTGGTGTCCACCAATCGCCATCATACAAATTGCCATACCCTCAATGAGCAAGTGCGGGTTGGCCATGAGGAACGGAATGTCCTTGCAGGTGCCAGGCTCAGACTCGTCGGCGTTGACCACGAGGTAGCGTGGGCCACCGTCAGGAGCTGGAAGGAACGACCACTTCAAACCGGTTGGGAAGCCAGCACCACCGCGTCCACGCAAACCCGATTCCTTGATCAGATTGGTGATTGCCGATTCGTCCTGTGCTTTCATTTGCCAAGCTTTGTTAATCGCCTGGTAACCACCGTTTGCGCGGTAGGTTTCGAGAGTCCAAGAGCGCTGCTTGTCCCAAGCTTCGGTGAGCACTGGGGTGAGCATGCTTGGTGAAGAGTATGCGGTCACTTGCTTTCCTCTCCGCTAGGTTGTGGACCAGTCCATGCATTGTCACGGGCAATCTTCAAGCCGCGCAAGGAGGCATCGCCTGCTGCTGGTCCTTCATCAACACGTCCGTCTTCGAAGCCGGCGAGCACACGCGAGATTTCCTTAAACGTTCCCACGGTGTTCGCACCACGGGTAGGATGAATATCTTTACCAGCGCGAATATCGTCCACGATGTCCTTAGCGGACTGCGGTGTTTGATTGTCAAAAAATTCCCAGTTGACCATCACCACAGGCGCATAATCACAACCGGCATTACATTCGAGCTGCTCAAGGGTGATCTTTCCATCCTCAGTAGTCTCGTCGTGCCCAATTCCTAGGTAGTTGCTGAGCTCTTCCCAGATGATGTCGCCACCCATAACTGCACACAGCGCGTTCGTACAAACGCCCACGTTGTATTCACCATTAGGATGACGGCGGTACTGCGAGTAGAAGGTCGCCACAGCTGAAACCTGTGCACGCGAAAGGCCGAGGATATCGGCTACGAGCACGATTCCGCGCGGAGAACAGAAACCGTCTTCTGATTGGATGAGGTGGAGCAACGGCATGATAGCCGAACGCGAATGAGGGTAGCGCGCAACGACTTTGGCGGCGTCGTCACGCAAACGTGCCTCAACTTCGGGGGTATATTTTTCGGCCATTAGCGGTCTACTCCTCCCATAACTGGATCGATCATTGCCAGGGCGACGATCGTATCAGCGAGCATGCCGCCTTCTGCCATCACGCCCAGCGATTGCAAGTTATTGAATCCCGCATCGCGGAAATGTGCACGGTACGGGCGAGTTCCGCCGTCGGAAACCAAATGCACTCCCATAACACCCTTTGGATGCTCGATGAGCTGGAATACCTGACCAGCTGGCACGCGGAATCCTTCGGTGACCAGCTTAAAGTGATGGATCAACGACTCCATCGATTCGGTCATGATCTCCTGCACGTGCTGCGGAGTCTGACCCTGCCCGTCGGACTGAATCGAGAGGCGAGCTGGCCACGCGATCTTCTTGTCCTCGATCATCACAGGTTGACCAGCGGTCTTTTCGAGCTGATCCAAAACCTGGTAGATAATGCGCAAGGACTGGTAGCACTCGTTGAAACGCACCAGTACGCGGTTATAGGCATCGGCCTTATCGGCTACCGGCACATCAAACTCGTACTTCTCATAACCACAGTATGGCTGCGTTTTACGCAAATCCCATGGCACACCAGCAGCGCGAACAGAGGGACCAGTCATTGACAAAGCCATCAGCGACGACAGCGGCGATACCGCTACGTCCACATGGCGCATCTTAAAGATCGGATTTGCCATCGTGAGGTCTTGCATTTCGGAGATCGTCAAACGAATCTTTGGAAGCAATTCACGGATGTAGTCAATGCCGCCCTCTGGGAGGTCTTCAAGCACACCACCTGGGCGAATGAACTCATGGTTCATGCGAAGACCGGTGATGTCTTCCATGATGCGCAAGATGTCCTCACGTCCACGGAATCCAAGGGTCAGCATCGTGGTTGCACCGAGCTCGTTACCGCCCGATCCGATAGCAACAAGATGGGAGTTGATACGGCCCAATTCCATGAGCAGCACGCGAATCGCGCTGGCACGCTCTGGAATTTGATCGGTTACGCCCAAGAGCTTCTCCACTGCCAAGCAGTAGGCCACTTCCTGGAAGATCGGAGCCACGTAATCCATACGAGTACAGAATGCCACGCCTTGAGTCCAGGTGCGGTACTCCATGTTTTTCTCGATGCCCGTGTGCAAGAATCCAGTGGCTGCCCGGATTTCCTTAACGTTTTCGCCGTCCATCTCAAACTGGCAACGCAATACGCCGTGAGTAGCGGGATGCACTGGTCCGAGATTGATCACGATATGCTCTTCGCCGAGCTCTTCGGCTTGCCGAGCGATTGAAGCCCAGTCTCCACCAACAGCGTCGAACGAGGTGTACTTGGCCGCTTCTTCTTCGTTAAGCGGCTTGGTTGCACGAGGTGATTGAGTCATCAGTTGTACTCCCTCCGAGTGTCCGGTGGTGGAATGACGGCGCCCTTGTATTCAACAGGGATGCCTCCAAGCGGGTAATCCTTGCGCTGCGGATGTCCTACCCAATCATCTGGCATCGCTGAACGTGCGAGTCCGGGGTGTCCGTCGAAAATAATACCCATGAGGTCGAACGCCTCTCGCTCAGGCCAATCGTCACCGGGATACACCGGCACGATTGATGGCATGTGCGGATCAGCTTCTGGAGCAGTAACTTCCAAAGCGATCATGCGATTGTGGGTAATCGAGAAGAATGGGAAATAACCATGCAGTTCACGCCCCTTGTCCTGGGGGTAGTGCACAGCAGACACACCGAGCGTCATCTCGAAGCGCAAATCTTGATCGTCACGCAGGTAGCGAGCTACGTCGAGGAGACGCTCACGCTTAACGAAAATCACGAGCTGACCGTGTTCCACCACGACCTTCTCAATCACATCGGTTTCGTCGTATCCATCAGCTTTCGCTAGCTCAATGATGATGTCGACGACGGCGTCAAACCAGCCGCCGTAAGGTCGCGTTGCTGGCTGCGAAATTGCCACAACTTCACGCTGACCTGAGAAACCAGTGGTATCGCCTGAACCCTTGACGCCCCACATTCCGCTTCGTTCGGTAAGGAAATTTGCACCTACCGATGCTTGTGCATCAGGCTGTGGTGCCACTACTCCATCCATGTTCTGTGTCACGCTAGGAGTCCCTTCTTCAATTCGACTGGCTCTGCCTTCAGTGCGGCTTCTTCAGCTGCACGGCACATATCGATGCGGTCTTGGCCAATCGGAGCCTTTTCCATAAGCTGATTTCGCAGTTCAAACACGGCATTAATGAGCATATCTGGACGTGGAGGGCAGCCTGGTAGGTAGATGTCTACCGGCACGATGTGATCGATTCCTTGCACGAGCGCGTAGTTGTTGAACATACCGCCAGAAGATGCACATGCACCCATGGAAATAACCCACTTTGGCTCCATGAGCTCGTCGTAGATATTACGAACGACTGGTGCCATCTTATGGCTCACTCGCCCAGAAACGATCATGAGGTCGGCGTGACGCGGCGAAGCTCGGAATACTTCCATACCAATTCGTGATGCGTCGTAACGAACCGCACCAAAGGCCATCATCTCAATTGCGCAGCAAGCAAGACCCATCGTGACTGGCCATGGCGAGCGGGCACGTGCCCAACCGAGCACGGCTTCCATCGTGGTGAGGCCAATTCCTTGCGGAATCTTTTCTTCCAAACCCATATTTATTCACTCCATTCCAGACCGCCACGGCGCCATTCGTAAATGAATGGAACCGTAATGAGGAATACAAACGAGGCCATTGCAATAAGACCGAAGAGCCCAAGTTCCTCATGGCTAACTGCCCATGGGTAGAGGAATACCACCTCAATATCGAAGATGATAAAGGTCATTGCCGTGAGGAAGTATTTGATGGGGAAACGCCCAGCCGATCCTGCATTTGGTGTAGCTTCAACACCACATTCGTAGTTGAGGACCTTGACGCGGTTATACTTCTTTGGACCTAAAATCGCGCTGGCTGCAAGACCGCCAAAAGCAATCACTGCCGACGCAATAATCATCACTAAAAGTGGAACATAGGGGTTCATTTAGCCTCCACTTGCCTATTGTTCAAACAATGCACACAACTGCGCATTAGACCATCTATAAGCGTATCGCTTTGAGTCGAAAAATTCCGAATAACTGTGCAAATCACGCTTTGGGCACCACCTTGGTCAAGGCGGTGATAAGTTTGTCCATCCAATCACCATCGCGGCGATCATAGGTATCTGAGAGCAGCTTCATCACTAACTTCATGAGCGTTGGCCGAGGTAGACCGTACTTCACACAAATGTGCATCACTTCTGGACGCTCAATAAGCGCAGCAAAAACTCGACCCATTGTGTAATATCCGCCAAGTTCATCACGTATTTCTTTTGGATATTCCATCATCACGCGATCTTGCTGGCGTAAGCTACCACGACCGAGCGCTTGAGCAATGTGATCAGCAAGAATACGACCCGAGGCAAGCGCGTAGGCGATGCCTTCACCGTTAAAAGGCGAAACCATTCCACCGGCGTCGCCAATAAGAGCTAAACCATCGGCGTAGTGCGGCTTTCGGTTAAAGGCCATCGGCAGCGCAGCCGAGCGGAGGGGACCACGCTGGTTTTCAGGGGTAAATCCCCATTCCTCAGGAACATTATTCATCCACGTCTGGAAGACTTTTTTGTAGTCAACACCAGTCGGTTTAGCAGTAGAGGACAGCGAACCGAGACCCACATTAACGAGCCCATTTCCGACGGCGAAAACCCATCCGTACCCAGGTAAAAGATCCGATTCTCCCGCTTTTCCAGACCACAGCTCGAGGTGAGATTCCATCATGGTGGTACTCGCAAGCGGTGATTCAAAATAGGTGCGAACTGCCACTCCCATCGGCCGATTCATGATTTTCTCGCGGCCTGCCGCAGTTGCGATACGTGCCGAAACTCCACCGGCGTCAATCACGAAACGCGCGCCAATGCTAAATTCTTCGCCGCGTCCACCTTCAGCAGTGTTGCGTGCACGCACACCGATCACGCGACCTGAGCGTTCATCAAAAACGGGAGCAGTGACGGTCACGCCTTCGCGAAGTTCAACGCCGGATTTAGTGGCAAAAGTGATGAGCTTATGATCAAAGTCTTTGCGAGCTCGAGCAGTTCCATAGTTAGGCTGAGAAGCGAGGTCTGGCCAAGGAACTTCGATGGTGTGCCCACCGCCGTAGGCACGCACACCATAATTGCGCACCCAACCATCGCTTTCCGGAATCGCAAATCCCATCCGGATAAGTTCAGATACTGCGCGCGGGGTGAGCCCATCGCCGCAGATTTTATCGCGCGGGAAAGTTGATTTTTCTAGCACGATAACGTGAAGTCCATACTGTCCAAGATAGTGTGCTGCTGCCGAGCCGGCTGGGCCTGCACCCACAATTACAACGTCCGCTTTCTCAGCGAAACTCATCGGTCACCGCTTCCAAACTTCATAGCAATATTTACACGCCATTTTGAACATACTTCCTGTGGAAGTCTACGTTGTTTTCAAAGGGGAATACACCTAGAAGTCGCAGAATTACGAAAGAAAAATGTGACGTAATTAGGCATTTAGTCCCTCATTGAAAATTACACCGGTTTACGTGCCCGATGCAGTGCCACAATTCCATTTGTAAGGTTCTTGTACTCGATCCGATCCCAACCGGCATCGGAAATGTATCGTGCCAGCTCATCTTGGGCAGGCCAGGTCAAAATCGACTCTGCGAGATAATCGTATGCGGCGGCGTCGGACGAAAATACCCCCGAAATCACCGGCATTGCTGTGCCCAAAAAGAACTTGTAGAGCGAACTAAATACCGGATTGCATGGACGTGAAAATTCACATACCAGCAAAATTCCGCCCGGCTTCGTGACGCGAAGCATCTCCCGCAAAGCTTTCTGCGGATCCGACACATTGCGCAAACCGTAAGAAATCGTGGTGGCATCGAAGGAGTTAGCCTCGAAGGGCAAATTCATGGCGTCACCTTCAACGAAACTGAGGTGCGGATAGCGGCGTCGCCCCTCTTCGATCATTCCGCGCGAAAAATCACATGCCACGACGTCGGCGCCTTGCTGTGCGTAATGAGCGGCGGACGTTCCAGTGCCGGCAGCGAGATCCAAAATCTTCATTCCCGCGTAAATATCCAGCGCATCTGTGGTAGTTTTGCGCCAAACGTGAATCAGACCACCAGTGAGAACAGTGTTAGTGACGTCATACTTCTTCGCCACTTCGTCGAACATTTCAGACACATCATGTGGATTTTTTGCTAACGTAGCTCGCTTCATATTAAGCATTTAATCACCATTCGACGTAACATCGTTATTTGTGTTGACGATCCCACATCTACGTTCGCAGACTTCTGCCCTACCCGATCTGCCTAACCTCAGATCGCTCCTTACTGCGCCACGCAATCAGCTCGCGTGGATACGAGGTGACGACGGCGTCGTCGCTGCCGGAATTGCAGCGCAAGAAACGCACGTTCCCCAGCGAGGTGACGACGCAGAAAGTCGCTTCAACCACCTCACTACTTGGTGGAATGCAACTGAACTACAAGCAGAGGTTCGCGACGAAGTTCGCGTACCTGGCAGTGGATTATTCGCGTTTGGATCTTTTAGCTTCGCAGCACAGTCCCCAGCTGCTTCAACACTCATAATTCCGCAGGTGCTCGTGGGACGTCGCGCTGGCAAAGCCTGGCTGACGATCATTGGTCCAGACGACGTCGACGTATTTGAGACTCTCGCTCCTGAAGCAAAGGCGCTGCTCGACGCCGTATTGAAAGGTAGCGCCGGCAGTTTTACTCAGTTCAGTGTTGAGAACGTTCACGAAATTCCCGATCCGCTCGAATGGCAAGCCCAAGTCGAGCTGGTCACAAATAAGATTCGCGCAGGTGAGGCTGAAAAAGTGGTGCTCTCACGCACTCTCGCTATTGAGACCGACTCAGATATTGACGAGCGCGTACTCCTCGATCGTCTTTGCGATTCTTACCCATCAACCTGGGTATTTGCCGTTGATGGACTGATTGGCGCAAGTCCAGAGATGCTCGCAGCCTCTGCAGCGATTATTGAGGACTCAGATATCACCTCACCGCAGGATTCTCGCGTATTTGCTCGCGTGCTTGCAGGTACTCTACCGAATCGCACCGAAAGTGTGGCTGGTATCGGCACATCTCTATCCCAGCACGCTAATTCCACCGCCGAGCACGATGAGCAGTCCAGACTGTTGGTTGCGTCCGAAAAAGATCAGATCGAACATCAAGTTGCAGTTGAATCGGTGGTCAATACGCTCAGCGGCGTCGGAACTGTTACTACCAGTGAAACTTTTGTTTTGCCTTTGCCAAACGTTTTACATCTTGCCACTGACGTGGTGGCGGAACTGCACAGTTCCCGCTCGATTATCGACGTGGCTGGTCTGCTGCACCCCACAGCAGCACTTGGCGGACATCCAAATGACACTGCACTGAGCATTATTGAGGATGTTGAAGTAACTGATCGTGATCGCTATGGCGCGCCGGTGGGATGGGTGTCATCTGGGAATTATGGGCAGTGGTGTGTGGCATTGCGCTGCGCAAAGATTGATGCGAACCGCCAAGCGCGCGCCTGGGCTGGCGGTGGAATCATGGCAGATTCAATTCCATCGTCCGAATTGACCGAAACTGAAGCCAAATTTGAGCCAATTATGGGAGCTTTCAACATTGCCACATTAGGCCAGAGGGTGTTGCAATCACGGTTGTGATCGCAACACCCTCTGGTGTGGGTAGTCAGAGTTGACGAGCCCTTGATATTGCGTTTGGGCTGTGCCTATTCAAGGCATAGCCCAAACGTCATTTCTGAGTATCTTGACGGGTTGCAAGAGTTACATCTGTTTCCTGCAATTCACCATTGCGTTCAAACGTCAAAGTCACTTTCTCCCCCGAGCGATGCTGGCGAGTGTAGCCTGTGAGTGAAGCGGCTGATGTGACAGGATTTCCATTTACTGCCGTAATAACATCACCCACCTGAATATGAGCAGCTGCCGCTGGAGTGCCGTCTTCAACCGATTTCACCTCAGCACCTAGCTTAGACATACCCTTATATTGAGCAATTCCATCCACGATGGAAACACCAAGGAAGGCATGCTCAGCAACTCCCTTTTCAACCAGCTGTTTCGCAATATTTTCAGCGAGGTTGATCGGAATAGCGAAGCCGAGTCCAATTGAGCCTGCTTGAGCCCCTCCGCCAGAAATCGAAGCGATCGAGGAAGCAATTCCAATTACGCGACCTTGAGCATCGAAAATAGGCCCACCAGAGTTACCCGGGTTCACTGCCGCATCTATCTGAATCGCATTGGTGACAACGCGGGTGCGCTCCCCCGTTTGTTGGTTCGCACCCGCCGTCTGAACTGGGCGATTAAGTGCTGAAACGATACCCGTCGTCATTGTGGACGACAATCCAAGCGGGTTTCCAATTGCAGCAACCGGATCTCCAACTTTCACCTGGGAAGAATCCCCCATCGCCGCCACGGTAATGTCTTGCGGCACTGTGGCCAGCGTGAGCACCGCCAAATCGGTGGCAGGATCCGTTCCAGCCGTTTTTGCCTCAATAACACGGCCATCCGAAAGCGTAACTGTTATTTTTTCTGCTCCGGCAACCACATGGTTATTTGTGAGAATATGCCCAGCCTTATCGAAAATCACTCCAGAACCAGCTGCTTCGCCTTGGCGAGAATCGACGTTAATCGCCACCACTGCCGGTCCCACGGTTTTCGCGACGGCGCCCCAGTCTGGCGCATCAGCGTGCGCATCCACAACTGGCTTAATATTTGGTTTTCCTTCCGAGACGCTCACTGGTCGCGATCCGTCGTAGCGCAAGGTCATGGCGCCGACGCCGAGTCCACCACCCGCAAGAGCAGCTACAACACCAACCGCAATAAGTGCCGCCCAACCGGGGCGGGACTTCTTCTTCCCCTTTTTGCTATCCTCCGGAGCCTCCGTGTTCGGCGCGTACATCCAAGCTGTTCCTAGCGAAGGATTCGCTTGTGTTGGAGCTTGCTGCATAGGAACCGGCTGTGTAGGAGCAGATGACGCAGGTGTTGCTTGCGAAAAAGCTGGCTGTTCAGGCTCTGACTGAGCAGATGTTGCTTGCGCAGATGCAACGCCAAGTTGCTCGGTTGCAGTAATGTTTTCGTTCTGCGGCAACGATTCGGTGCCAGCTTCTTTCGTCGGCGAGTGTTCGTCCGTTGGCACGTTCGTCTGTGGCGTCACTGGCATCGGCGATTGCGCGTTTGCCGCGTTATCCGTGCCCTCTGCGTTATCCTTACCTTCTGCGCCATCTGCGTTTTCCACACCATCGTCGTGCACCGATCCCACCGCATTCGCACCGTAGTTGATGATAACAGGACGTTGCGAGACTTCGGGACGCTTCGGCGTCGCTCCTGAATCTTGCTGCACAAGCGAATCCTGAGATTGGCTCGGATTCGTCGAATTCAACTGTGCGTCCGATGGCAATTCTTCCGTCGCATCGCCTTGACGTCCGGCAACCGGATCATTGCTTGGCATTTTCTCATCGTTCACGACGTTTCCTTCCGTTCGTACTAAGAGACCTCGCCGCTAGGGACGGCCACAACTAATTAATTCCTGCCGGTTCGCGCCACCTGAGAATTCCCAAAAGCACTTGGGAAATCACGGCACTATCCAACAGCACTCTGCACGCCAGTACTCGCGCTAACAGAGCCATTTACTAGGTATCTCCTGATCTTATGAAACTACTTCATCACAGTGAGCTTCATGCTACTTGGATTGTAGCTGTATGTTAGCTGGGAACGTTACGCTCACAGCAAATCCATGATTTGCTCGCGCCATTCCAGCCTTTTTGCCCGCATCTCCGACATCTCTTCGCGGCCGAGTTCCACCACAAATACTTCGATTCCGCCTGCGAAAGCGTCCATTTCTGCTGCCAAAGACGCCGGATTGCCACTTGCGCGTCGGAAGCTCACATGCTCGCCCACTGCCTGCGCAAACGCAGCAAAATCGAGTTCTTTTGCAGCGCGGAACACTCGATCAAAGGTGGTAACCTCGCCCGCACCGTACTCGAGCGTTGCGAAGAGGGAGCCGCCGGCGTCGTCTACCACCACAACCTGCAAATCCACACTCTCACTTTGTCCACACGTCCGTACGAGCGCGCCCAAGTCATGAATGAATGTAAGATCACCAACCACCACTCGCACTGGCTCATGAGAAGCCAACGCAATGCCAAGAGATGTGGAAACAGTACCATCAATTCCTGCAAGTCCACGATTAGCGGCAAACACCTTGCCTGGACAATCAGCGTAAAGATTGACTTCCCGAATGATCGACGAAGCTCCCAACATCGTGGTGACATCAGAACTGGAAATCGCACGGGCTACGGTCGGAAAATCCATTTGAGGTTGCGCATTGTGAAGATAGCGGCGAGCCTTTATCGAAGCGCGTTGCCATTCCTGATACCACGGTATATCAATACTCAACCACGCAGGTAAATCAACCAGGTCAACTACGCGCGCACTATTGCCAGAAACATCGGTGTAAGTGGGCTGATCGTCAACCACGATTACTTCTACAGCCTCGTTTGCAAGCAACGCAGCTACTTCTCGCGTCAAGGTAGGATGGCCAATCACCACTACCCTTTCGATCTGTTTACCCAGCTCAGAGGAAAGCAGCAAAGGATGCGCCGTAACTGCCTGCGGCAGAGCACGCAAAAGACTCGACGGCTCAGCGAGCACCGGAATCTGCCCAAGTGAATCGGCAAATTCTTGCGCCCGTTCCTCCGAAGCCAATACCCGCGAAGGTCCCGCCACCACCACAGTACGTTTTTCCTGTTCAGGGTTGGCATTATGCGTTTTTGTCTCCGTCGAGCCAGTCATACAATCAGCTTTGGCAGATTCCCACGGCGTTCGCTCCACAAGTGGCTCGCGGAAGGCCATATTGATATGTACTGGACCTGCGCCACGTCCACCAGCGAAACCAACACCCAACGCCACACGAACCGCTCGCATGAGCTGATTGCGCAAAGCCCGCAGATTGGGCGTGTCCGTTGGAATATCGACGCTGTGAAGCACCGATCCACCCAGCACAGCGAGGTGATCGGTCGTTTGCGATGCACGCACTCCCCGCATATCGTGGGGTCGATCCGCAGTCAGAAAGAGGATCGGTACAGCAGCGTGCAGAGCTTCCTCGGCAGCTGGGTGAAGATTCGCGACGGCGGAACCCGACGTCGTCACCACCGCCGTCGGGACATTTTGCGTACCGAAACCCAAGGCAACGAAACCTGCCACTCGTTCGTCCGTCTCCACATGAAGACGGACTGCGCCGGCACGTTCGGCCTCCGCGAGCGCTATCGCAAGTGGTGCTGAACGCGAACCAGGACACAGCACAAACGTGCGCACACCTGCTCCTACCAGCGTGGCAACAGCTTCTCGCGCGGCAACAGTTGAAGAGATCATATCCAGGATTTTTCCAATCGGCGGCAATACAGAGCTCGCTCGTTACTCAGACCAGCGGCATGCCTATGGCACACCATCGAAAGCCAGCGCAGAGCGAAACTTATGAAACTTTGACTATTCTACGCCTTCTATGCCCAAGTGAAACCGCTGGCGGCTAAACCCAGGCTAAACCACCCGCAGCTACCCCCAGGTAAGACCACCTGCGGCCAGCAAACCTTGAGAACGCAAAATTTCCCACATTCGGCTGAGCCTCGCTTCCCATTGCGCCCGCAAATCAGCAGGTACTCGAGCAGAATTTTCTTCGATGAGGTCCGGTTCCACATCTCGAAGCTCTATTACACCGTGGATGGGAACAAGCGGCTTTGATGTGACATCTTCGTGCAGTAAAGACGTCGTGGCAAGACCGCAGGCAAATGGCAAGTCCGGCAATGCCGCCGCGAGCGCCAGACCAGCGCGAAGTCCGACCGAGGATTCAAGAGCTGAGGAAACCACCACCGGCATGTCCAATTCAGCTGCTAAATCGAGTGTGGCGCGCACTCCTCCAAGTGGCTGATTCTTGAGCACCACCACGTCAGCGGCCTCCATTTTTTTCACGAGATACGGATCTTCAGCACGGCGAATCGATTCATCTGCCGCGATGGGAACGTCAATTTTCTTGCGTACGTAGGCTAGATCGGCCACCGTTTCGACTGGTTGTTCCACATATTCGAGGCCGCCAGCTGCGGCGTCGTAAAGCGGAATCAACTTGAGAGCGGTATCGCTTTCCCACCGTGCGTTCACATCAATTCTGATTTTTGCGTCAGCTCCTAGAGCATCGCGCACTGCTTCCAAGCGTGCCAGATCCTGCGCTACATTTTGAGGCGAGTCATAGGGCTGCTGATCTGCAACTTTGACCTTAGCGGTACTTGCTCCCGCCGAGCTTGCAATGGCAAAAGCGCGCTGCGAATCGACGGCCGGAATAGTGGCATTTACCGGCACTTCAGAGCGAATCGCCGGCGGAAGTCCATGCACAGCATGATCTATTGCGCCAAGTAGCCAACGTGCTGAGTATGAATCGTCGTAATCCCAAAATGGCGAAACCTCGGCCCAGCCTGCCTCACCTTGCAAAAGCACGCCGGAGCGCTGAGTAATGCCGCGAAATTTAGTGATTGGCACGTTGAAAACGTAAGCGCGCAGGTCAAGCGACCGGGCGGCCAAGGAGGAAAGATGCTGGTTAGCAGGTAGCTCGCTGTCTGAAAAGTGCTCGGTATTCACATATTTAGGATAATGCCCGAGTTGAGACATCCGCCATGCAGCGGCCACAGTCCTACACGCCGCGGAATCTTGGTGCGTTTTGCGCAACATCTGCACATATATTGAGAAGTTGCGTTTATCGCCCACACATTCCGAACAGCCCACACCAAACCCGAATCGAACTTCGCACAGCACTTTGGCACAATAGAATCTATGAACTCACAAGCTGGTCTTCCTCCTAAAGTCTCGGAAATCTTCGATCCTCGCCGCTGGCGATCCGTCGAAGGTTTCCCCGATTCGGACATCACCTACCATCGCGGCGTAGAGCGCACTTTTTCCGCAGATGGCTCTATAACCAGCGAAATTGATCTTCCCGTGGTACGAATCGCGTTCAATCGACCCCAAGTTCGCAATGCTTTCCGCCCCGAGACCGTCGATCAGCTCTACCGTGCGCTTGACCATGCCCGGCTCACTGGCAGCGTAGGAAGCGTTATCCTCACGGGCAATGGCCCGTCAGAGCGCGACGGCGTATGGGGATTTTGTTCTGGTGGAGACCAACGTATTCGTGGTCGCGATGGTTATATGTATGACGGCGGTGACGACGATGCCTCCATCAATCGCCAAACGCGCGAACTCGCCGATCCAGCCCGCGCCGGCCGCCTCCACATTTTGGAAGTTCAACGGCTCATGCGCACCTCAGGCATGGTAATTATCGGAGCTATCTCCGGATGGGCCGCTGGCGGCGGGCATTCTCTCAATGTGGTTTGCGATCTTTCCTTGGCCTCTATCGAGCACGCACGCTTCAAACAAACTGACGCAAACGTAGGATCCTTTGATGCCGGCTACGGATCAGCCCTGCTTGCCCGTCAAATCGGCGATAAACGCGCACGCGAGATTTTCTTCCTCGCACGTGAGTATTCGGCGCTTGATGCCGAGCGCTGGGGTGTAGTAAACGAGGCCGTTCCCCATGCTGAACTCGAAGAGCGCGCTTTGGAATACGCACGCATCGTGGCTACGAAATCTCCACAGGCAATCCGTATGCTCAAATTCGCTTTCAATTTGGCCGACGACGGTTTAGCAGGTCAACAAGTATTTGCAGGTGAAGCTACCCGCCTTGCATACATGACAGACGAAGCGCAAGAAGGACGTGATGCTTTCCTCGAAAAGCGCCTTCCTGATTGGTCTGGCTACCCCTACTACGCATGAGTATCTGGAAAATGCCAGCTTCTCATCGCGAATCCGCACGTCATGACGATGCGTGCCAATCCTCTCTGCCACGGATAATAGAAGGCGGCACGGGCACAGCAGCCTTAGAGCGCGTTAGTGGCGCAGTCGAATCTGCACTCGCTCAGCGCACAAACGCGCAGGTACCGAGGCCGCTATTTGTGGTCGCGCCGAACACCAACCGTGAAGCTGCTCAAAAAGAGCTAAGTTCCCTGCATATCCCACGCGGTGCCGGAGTTCTATTGCGCACTTCTGGCTCCACCACTGGTCAAGGGAAAATCGTGGCACTTCCTTGGGACACCCTCCTCTATTCTGGCGAGGCAACTCATAGTTTTCTCGGTGGCGCAGGAACGTGGATCAACACTTTGCCACTCCATCATATTGCCGGTTTTCAAACCGTTGTGCGTTCCGTTGCAGCTGGGTTCGTACCGCTCTACGTGCCGATTCGTTCCACACACCACGAGCAGATAGCTCCCAAGTGGCACAATCTAGCAGCTCAAAAGTGCCCTAATCAGCGCTTCTATATCTCGCTAGTGCCCACACAGTTACTTCGCCTACTTGACGACGCCGAGTTGCTCTCCGTTGTGGCTCGCGTAGTTGATGCGGTGGTGGTAGGCGGCGCTGCAAGCTCACCAGGGCTTTTGGAACGAGCGCGCCACGCTGGGCTGAACGTCGTAACCAGCTACGGCATGACCGAAACGTGCGGAGGTTGCGTGTACGACGGCGTCGCCATCGGGGATACCATCGTGTCGCTTGACGACGACGCTCGCATCAGTCTCACGGGGTCAGTGGTTGGTTTGGGTTACTTGATGCCTCCAGACCAGTCGAATCTTCCCGCTGCGCAAGAATTGCCCGCGGGTGCGCGGCGCGTCCACGAGACGGCGGATTACGGCTGTTGGAAAGCTGACAAGCTTCACGTTCTAGGACGAATCGACGACGCCGTCACTACCGGCGGACTTACAGTAATTCCACAGCTTATCGAAGAAGCAATTTTTGATTGCACTGGCATCGATGCCGTTGTCGTAGGTATTCCTGATCCCACATGGGGCGAATGTGCAGTCGCAGTGCTGAAAAATGACGTGTCGAATACCGATTTGCGTGGCGTGCTCAACGAAAAATTGGAACGTGGTTGGACGCCCAAACACATCGTTACGCTGGAGAATTTATTCTCTCGATCGCAGGAAGATCGCAACGTTTCACCACCCAGCGCCTCATCGCAAAGCACGTCACCACACGATGATGCTTTATCGCACAAGGTTTCATCGCACCATGCGTGGCGTGAATCTCGCAGCGAATGGCCACAGACTAGTTCAGGGAAAATTGATAGGCGCAAGATTCGCAATGAGGTAATCGCGTACTTCGCACATATCGGCGACAAACCGATTAGCGACAACGCCATCAACGACGAGCTAGCCACCGATTCACACTAATTCACGCTCGGCTTGCACCCCTCGCCTATTCATTTCCACTCCCCACCTCGAAAGCGACCCTAGCGTCGTGCACGACGAGGCAGTACAATAGGGTGGGCGTTGTAACTGAGGAGAAAAATACATTGAAGAATCACGTCTCTGATTGGCTTGAAGGTGCTCGTATTCGTACGCTTCCGGCAGCTGTAGCACCCGTCATTGCCGGCGCTGCAATTGCATTTTCTGAAGACGCGTTCTCCTGGACGCGCACTATCTTGGCAGCCCTAGTGGCAATTTTCCTGCAGATAGGCGTCAACTTCTCAAATGATTATTCCGACGGCGTTCGCGGCACCGATGAATTCCGCTCCGGTCCGCCGCGACTCACTGGTGGAGGAAAAGTCTCCCCCAAAATTGTGCTCATGATAGCGTTCGGATTTTTCTTCGCTGCTGCACTTGCAGGTCTAATCCTCGTGGCACTCACTGGGCAATGGTGGCTTTTAGCAATCGGCGCATTAGCTATTCTCGCTGCTTGGTTCTACACAGGCGGAAAGAATCCATACGGATACCTCGGTTTGGGCGAAGTTTTCGTGCTTATTTTCTTCGGTTATGTGGCAACGGTCGGCACCGTTTATACACAGTCTGGCACCGCACCACCGTTAGCGTGGATCGTCGCAACGGCCATTGGCGTCATTGCCTGTGCCCTACTCATGGTGAATAATATCCGCGATATTCCCACCGATATCAAAGCAAATAAGCGCACGCTCGCTGTACGGCTTGGCGACGCTAGCGCACGAACCGCTTTTGTGGGAATGCTGGTCTTCGCACCACTACTTACTGCTTTGACCAGCTTTTACACATATCCACTCCTGGGGATCACGGCACTTTTGCTGTTTGTAGTTCCATGTTTGAGCAAGCCAGTTAGTACAGGAAAAACCGGCCGCGATCTTATTATCGTACTGCGCAATACCGGTTTTTTTGAGCTTTCCTACGCAGTGCTGGTCGCAATCTTGCTCGTGGTATCAAAATTGGCCTTCTAATTGGCTAATTGGCACGTTCTAACGTGTTCTCGCCGGTGTTCTCAAAGCTCAAAGCGAAGAAAATACCCCCAATTAGCTCAATAGACTAGAATAATGCTGTGCCTCGAGTATTTATTGTTCTGTTCTTAGTTGCTCTAACGATATATTCGTTTATTGATTGTGCACGCACAGATAGCAACCGTATGCCCGCACGCATTTCCAAAGCCGTGTGGCTCATACTCATTGCCATCGTGCCGGTGCTTGGTCCATTGCTGTGGCTGTTTTTCAAGTACCAATACATTTTCAAGGACAATAGCTCACGCGCACGTCAGGATTTCCCAAGCAAAACGCGTAATCCTCGCACTGCTGAGCGTGGTCCAGTAGCTCCCGACGACGATCCCGAGTTTCTCGCGCGCTTGGAGGCGCAAAACCGCCGTCGTGCTTTCGAGCAAAAACGCGCTGAGGAAGGTAAGAGTCCAGAGCGTACGAAGAAAGATGACGACGAATCGCGAGGTCTCTACGGAAGCTAACAGCTCCTTGTCGCCTGGAGTGTGCAAGGAAAGTGTATAACGTCGGCTACATACAACCCTGCTGAAGTGCTCGCCTCGCCTGTTTGCTACTGCGGCTTCTTTACTTCGGCTTCAGAAGTTCCGGGCACCATGTCCTGTGCACGGCGCATCAAATCGGCCACTGGCTCCCAATATTTCCACGCGATAAGCTGTTTATCAGCAAAGGTCAGCGAAGTAACTGAGGCCAGTGAGCACTCGCGTTTACGCGGATCATGCGCAAGAAATTTTTGTTCCACGAAGCGCCGCATAGTCCAAATCGGGAGCTGATGCGAAACCAATACGGCTTCCCCGCCCCTCGCCAAATCAATGCTTTCGGAGATCACCGCCGACATTCTCGCTACAATCTCCGTGTATGGCTCGCCCCAGGACGGCTCAAAGGGGTTCTTGTACCACGACCAAAACTTCGGATGTGCAAGCATCATCCGGTTTCTGTTCACTGCGAGTCCCTCAAAGTAGTTATCGGCTTCAATAAGCCGAATATCGTGCTCAACAGGCAAACCAAATGCGATCGCCGTCGGCGTCCCGGTTTCAATTGCACGTTCGAGAGGTGACGTTACTACAAGGCGCACGTCATGACCATTAGAAAACGTTTCACCAAGCCCTTGCGCCATCTGGCGACCAAGTTCGGTGAGGTGAAATCCGGGTTTTCTGCCGTAGAGTATTCCCTGCGGGTTATCAACTTCGCCATGGCGTACCAAGTGAATGGTTGTAAGATCCATATACTCAGCTTGCCATATTTTTCACCACGTGCGCAGATTACGAGCTAAACTACGATAACTTGACGCAGTGAAAATCAACCAACACCGGTTATTTTGACTCAACGTCTGCAAAGATCTTTGCGCTAATTCTTCCCAACTCAAGCATTTCTTCACGGCTCAACAGATCAATGAGATGCACACGCACCGATTCAACGTGCGAAGGCGCAGAATCTTTGAGCTTGTTGAAACCTATTTCGGTAAGGCGACAATTAATTCCACGACCGTCGTCTACGCAACGAAAACGCTCAACGTATCCGATTTCTTCGAGACGTCGCACAGTGTGAGTCAAACGCGAACGAGAATGAACCAAACGTTCTGCCAACTGCGACATGCGTAAGGAGTGATTCTCCGCCTCGCTCAAGTGCACAAGAATTTCATATTCACCGAGCGCCATGCCATTATCGGCTTCCATATCTCGGTTTATCAGATCAAGCAAGGTTGAGGTGCCACGCAAATATGCCCTCCATGCGATCTGTTCTTCATCGTCTAACCAACGAACATTTGTAGATTCAGGTGCATTCATAGTTATATCAACTCCACTATTTCATTGAAGATACGGCAAATGAGCAGCATCTTCTGCTGTTTTGTGGTTGACACTAACGGCATGCTTTCCTTCATCGGAGCGATCAACAACAGCTGGTGAATCGTCGTCTTTTCGCTTTTTCCGACGCAATGCGCGGATCAACAAGAATAATAGTACAAGACAGACAACCGTAATATCTAGGATCATCCACCAACTCAAACTTGGTATCCACATATCCTCATTAACAGAGGCGGAGTTCGGAACCCGAATCGCCTCAACTAACAGCCGATCTGTATTGATTCCGTAGGGAGTGCAGGTGATCAAAACCACTTTATCGACCCCTGGCTCGTACGTCACAGCTTGGTAATCCGACGGGCCAACTACTTTGCGTGACCGCACTTGGTAATGCAAGGTTTGGTCGAGAACTTCGATGAAAATATCAGTGCCGTCTTTAATGAAAACGAGGTTATCGAACATTGACGCGTTAACCATACCCGTGTGGGCAGAAATGACCGCGGTTGTGCCCGATCCACCAACTGGCAAGTCTGAGCCATACATATGCCCAGCGCCTCGATATAACACCTCTGAGGTGGTGGTATGAAACACCGGCAAATCGATATGACTTTGCGGGATCCTAATACGCGCTATTACGTCACCCGTTTCTGGCACGTTCAACGTGTTCATGTACTCAGTAAAACCTGGATCACTCGAAGTCGGCACCCGTGCATGATGCCCTTGCGCAGCAAGTTTTACATTGTAAGCATGAGCTTCATCGATATACTTTTGCACCTGAGAATGTGGTTTGATGCTCTGGGTTGCCTTTGAGTACATGCGCGCTTCTTGGATCAGATGATAGTCATTGTAGAGCGTGGCGAATACTGGATACAACAGAATGAGGATTCCGATCAGGATCCATATCAGTCCGTTTTTACGACGCCGTCGCTGCCGCGATTTTCGAGCGTCACGAGGATTTTTCTCCGTCAAACTGTCCACTCACGCATCACGTCACACCTCACGCATCCAGAGGAAGCGTCGTCTCTTTATCGTCGTCATCCTTGCGGTTCTTCCACAGACCATAGACAACCACGCCCACACCAGTCATTATAACGACGACGAGCGAAATCGCACCTGCCTGCGGAAGAGTCATCCACACTCGTTGCGCACCGAAACCATCAGAATCGCTCACTGGCCAGCCATTTGCTAGCGCATCCACTTTCACTGCTCCAGTAATATTTAGAGGCGTTTGCACCGGCTCGGTTAGCTGAACCGTGAAAGAACAAGTGAGAGAGTCCCCTGGCTGCATTGTGTACATTGCGTTGTTGTCGATTCCGCAGAACAACGGATCAATCGAACCATCAGCGCCTACCGTAATGGTCTGCGAACCGTTAGCAATTGTTCGCCCAGCAAGCGAAGGATCCGAGAGCGCAAAACTATCCACTGGCAAACCGCCATTATTGGACAGTACATAGTGAACGGTCATCGATGTCGCTGTCGGACTCAAGACCACGCCGTCGTTGGAAGACACCAACGGTCCGTCAATCGTCTTTTCGATATCGATTGACGGATAACGATTCGACAGCACAAAGTTCCAGTATGGGCCAGATTGGGAAAGGTCGCTTGCATTGGTTACCGGAGCCGTTGTGAACTGCATATAGCGGCTTGCCGGATCAGTTTCCGTGGCAGACACATTTGTAGCCCAAGCATCAATAATGCCGTCACCTTGCGACTCAATCCCCAATTCGGGGAGCGTGCCCGGCAAAGAAGCTTCGGTCACGATACACGTACGGTCAACTGCTACATTGTGCATGGTGAACGATTCGCCTGACTTCACCGTGGCTGTTTCACCAGATGGCAGACAATCCGACGTAAAGCTAAACGAAGCTCCAGCGCCCGCCGCACCGAAGGATTCCTTGGTAATCGTCACATCCATCGTGTCGCGAATGTAGATTGTCTGTGCAGCAACAGTCATCGCCACATTGTTAGTTGCAGTTAGGTCAGCTGGAATCGCGAACGCAAAGGAGTAATTCTTCATATCCGTTGTTACGTCAGCGGCGTTAATATCGCGCCACGGCTGGGTGGGATTACTCGCCGAAGCACTCGTACCAGTCCACGTACCAAAACGCATAAACGGTGCGCGATCGCCAGCTGTCACTTCGATGGGTGCACTCGGCACGAGCGATGGGCTACCAGCATAGCTAATCGTACAGTTAGCTCCCGCAGGTAACTGCAAGGTTTGTCCAGCATCGGGCACACCAGGATCGGATACTGATAGACCCACTCGCGCATCAGCGAATGACACAGAATGCGTGAAACTCGTCTTGGCAGGATCATCACACGTTACCTTGTAGGTATATCCATTGCCCGAACCATCTTTGAAAGCACCGTCAATATACCCATTATGAAGGGTCGCGATTCCCACAGGCACTAAGCGATGCGTATAGCGATCCACAAAATCCCAAGATTCCACGTGATTCGGATCTGAGTTGAGAGCGGCGTACTTCTTGATAACTTGTTGATCCATCGAATGAACGAGTTGAGCGGGCGTTCCAACCGGATCTTTCTCATCGAAGTCACACCAAGCACCTGCAGGAACAGTAACCTGCGGCGAGGTATAAAGCCGAGTAACAGTGCCATCACCATTGTCGGTAGCTGTGCCAAAAGTACTGAGCACTAGGGAATTACTCAACGTATCCGAGCCCGTTCCAATTGTGGAGGTGTTGTATCCAACTCCTTCGCACTGGAAGTTGAAATTATAGGTCTGATCAGGCGAAAGCAGGGCCAGATCGCCAGCTGCGCCCACGACCTTCTTCGTCATCTGAATCTTCGTTTGAATATACTCGTAGGTATTTTCAATGTCGACGACGTTCGTGACGGTTCCGTCCGCAGCTGCATCTAGCGTCGAGAAGTACGCAGATTCGGTCACGTCGCCTGGAAAGTCAGTGTCGATGACGGCGGTGCCGTCATTCTTATCAACAACCCATTTAACCTGTTTAGGCTTCACATACGCTTTAAGCTGTACGCCATTCGCACCTGGAAGACTCAAATCAAGTTGCCCGAATTGGTCACCCTTAATATGGCAATCAACACCAACAGGCACATTATCGAACTGGTAGCTACCTTCTCCGGTAATCGTGCCGTTGAAAGTTCCAAGTAGTACACCTGTGCTCCCAGTACCGGTTTCTGGATCGTGGCAGTCCATCGTGAACTGGTGGGTATGGAACGGAATGCTCTGGCCAGCAGCTGCATACTGATCATGGATTGAGCCAGGAAGAACTGCACGTTTATTGAGTACTACCGGAGCTAGCCGGCGTGAGTAGGTATTAGTAAACATTGCCGAGTTCGATGTGTCTTTAACAGTGAAAGTCGTGGAAACATTTGCGTTTGCACCACCGTTTACCGCAACTTCCTGCTTCACATCAACACCAGCCGCAGTGGTAGTAGCACCTTCTGCAATCGTACAACTAGATCCCACGGGAACTTCGTCGGTCAGTGTTATCTCAGGCTGTGTTGACACAACAGTTCCTGAGGCGTTTGCTGTGGTGATGCCGTCGGGATAAGTACACTTTAAGGTCACCGAAAACTCGCGATTACGTTTGATATCTTTTCGCGCATCGGAAATATACTGCTGTGTAGCAGGATCGAATGCCACTACCTTTGAGGCTTTGACTGGACTCGTCACATACGCATAATAGAGATTTATTTCCGCCACAGTAGAAGCGCCGATTGTGAGCGTATTCGAATTGATAGGAGCAAGATTTCCGAACGTTTGGTTAACCTCAGGATTGGACCCTGTTGCGGCAATGTGCAAACCAGCACTACGGGTAATTGGATAGCTCATCCCACCAGTCGTAGTACGCGTTCCAGGATCAGGAGTAGGCTCCGTCAAAGTACACGTGCTACCTTCAGGTACCTTAGATGCAGGAATCGTTACCGATGGTGTTGCTTTACTCAGGGTGATTTGGGCATATTGAGGATCCAGAATCAGCGTAGTACCACCAGAGTCCTTGCACGCCACGTTGAACGTGATAGGCTGAGCGAGCTCAGTACCCGCCACAACACGAGCTTGGATAGTCAATCCATTCCCAGCCGCAGTGAAGTTATTGGTGATGGTTTTCGTGGTTGAATCAGCGGTAACTGTGAAACTCTGGGAATCGACGTCGCTCTGCCACAACACACCTGAGGTGGAAATCTGCGGAGCATCCTCAGTAAAGGAGCACTTGTTTGCGTATGGAACACCCAAATAGCCAGACTGATCATTAATCTTCGGATCCAGCGTAGCATCGGTAACTTGGGCTTTAAGCCTCTTAGTCTCGCCACCAGCGATCATCACGGTACCAACCAGTGGCACCGACACAACACTTCCATCAGCTGCAACCACAGAACGCGTGCCACAGTCGAAGTTGATCGAGAAGGTGGACGGTAGAGTCACCGTCAAACCGTTCTTGTTAACCACTTTAGTGATGTCTACCGTGCCAAGTTTGTAATCGTATGTGTTGGTGATAAGCACGCGATTTTGAGTGGAATCAGTAGCCGATGAAACCTTCAGAATTGCTTGCGTTTTCGCTTCATCGTTGGTCTTAGTGACGGTCACGTCGTTGGCATCAGCAGCTGATACCGTAGTGCCAGTGAGTATCGTATTTGGTGTGGCTGCAACGGTATCTTCATAGATAATACAGCTCGCATCGACGGCGACGCCGGAGATTGTGGCTGGGTTAGCAGTATCAGTGGTGATGTTCAGAGTGCCGGTCTTCGAGTATTGTCCCGAAGCTCCCCACGTGCACTTATATTGGACAGGGAACGTCTTGCCTTCTAAATCTTTGGAGTTCGACGCCGGTCCAGCCAGTTCCTTTATTACCTTCACGTCGCGCAACTGATAGGCGTAGGTAGTGTCGATATGAACAGTGCCGGTTGTAGGCGTACCACCTTGGGCATAATCTGCCAAGGTAAAGGAATAGGAACCATCGGAGTTTTTGGTAACAGCTGTACCGTTAAACGTCACGTTTCGACTCACGAAATCATATTTCTTGACTTCGGTGGGTGAAAGACCTGTTAGCGGCGTCAACCTACAATCACGTGCCACCGGAATATCCGAGATATTTACTGAGCCCGAATATGCTCCCCCAGATGGATTAATGTCGAAACCCACTGTGCGGTTCTGAACCGTAGTGCCCACACATGTAAGAGAAAAGTCATAGTGACGCGGATAGGTGAAATCCCCTACTGGGTCGCCAAGAATATTCTTGCTCAGCGTGATGCTTCCAGCTCGATAAGTGTAGTTATTAGTTGCCGCAACGCTCGTACTAGTAGCGAGCGTAGTGCTCACATTTGGCAAGGTATCAGCACTTGGTGTACCACCTGTCCAGGTCAAGGTGAGATTCACTCCCGGTGGTGCCGGCTGTGCCCCACCTGGGAAAGATTCGGTGACCGTGCACGGCGTTCCAGCTGGAATATTCTTAATCTGCGCCGATGCACCAGCTTGAAGAGTTACTTTTCCACTGAGTGGAATCGAAGGATACGCAGTAGCAAAAGCGCTATTGGTGCAAGTGTAATTCAGGTCGAATGAACGGGTGGAGATGTCCGTAAAGTTAGCGGCATTTCCAGTTACCAACTTTGAGAAATCAAAAGTCGAAGGCTGGAATTTGCTCTGCCAATCCACATTACATTCAAGGGGTGCATCCGTAGCGTTATCGGCGGTCAAGATCGACGTAGCTGTGTTGCGATCATTCACCAGCGTATAGCCTGCGGGAACTTGACCTTCTTTGATCGTAACCGGAGCAGATGTTCCCGCCGTGCACGTCCAAACTGGAGTGTAACGATCGAAAACATATTGGCTCTGCGTGCCACTTCCCGTTGACTTAAATACTTGTTTATCTGTTGGCGTAAGCGAGTTCGAAAATGGCCGGTTGTACACCGTAAACGTGCTACCGTTCGTGCCTGGAATCAGCGTTTCAGAGGTGCTGGTTTTTGAGTAAACACGGTGATCAAAAGTCGTGGCCTGACCAGTTTCTGCTAGCTCATAAGAAGTATTGGCAGTATATGTGCCCGCCACCCGGCCGATTGAAATGGCGATAGCGAAACCGCCCCATCCTGAAGCTGAATATTTCTCAACTTGGAACTGTGTGGGTGAATCAATAGTCGCGATAGCGATTCCCTTATATGTGCCAGTCGTCGCGTACCCTTGGCAGTAAAAATCACGGCCAGAACTCGACGTCACATTACAAGGTTCAGCAAAACCTGTTTGTACAACCTTATTGAAAGTGGTTTTGTTGGTTGTGGTGTCATTGTCCATGATCGCCCAGGACTCTGTTCCTGGCGACTGCTCCGCATCCAGAACATTCAGCTTAAAGCTCGGCAGAGTGGCACCTTTGGCATCCCGTAACACCACATTATTGAAACTAAAGGTGTAAGTGGGGGGAAGATGTTTAGTTTTCACAATCGGACTTTGCGTATCTCCAGAATAGGCTACGAAGGTTTGATTGCTATTGATCGTTTGCCCAAACGAGGAGGAAGAATCCCACTGGGTAGATTCGGCGGTAACTTGCGGAGTAACAACACCGTTATTCGTCCATGACAAGTCAAATTCTAAAGTCATATCGCCAATTAGGCGTTTGACGTGCACCGTAGAATCTTTAGCGCCAATCATGCCTGCAAAATCGATAAAACAGAAGCTGTTGGCAAGGTTTGCCGCAGCGCCCGTACCCATACGCATCGCACAATCACCAAGGTCGTAGGTGATAGCTGCGGCGTCGGCCTTGTCGCGATTAGGACTCCAAGGTGACACTGGAAGTAACAGAACAACAATAAACACGAAGCTCAGGAATGATGCCCAGAGCTTTTTTGCGGGTGACTGTATTGAATCTTTACTGAACATCCCCGCCTCCTTCATTAATCTTCTGTTCTTCAACAACTTCATCGCTTGACTTATGTAACGTATTTTTGGCTGTGGTATTGGGAGAATCGACCGCAGGTTCGTCGTCCTTGCGCCTCTTTAGCGCAACGAAGAATATGACGAGACCGGCCACAAGGAAGCCAATCGCCCCAATGATGATCTCTTTTAAGTATGCGCCTGTTTTAGCCAAAATAACCGAAATGACCGAAGCTTCACAGCCTTGCGGCGGGCATTCACAGCCTGTCGGTGGGCACTGCGGTGTGGATGGAGACGGCGTCGGAACCACAACCGTCACATTCGAAACGTCCGATACTGCACCGATTGCCACACCGGCAGTACCATTGAGCGGCCAACCGTCAGGGAAAAGTTGAACTTCGTTTTTAATAACTGCACCTTGTGGTGTATCTGGACGCACCGTCGTCTTAATATCGAGCAGGACGTTGGTTAGTGGCGATTTCATTCGCATTGCAGCGAGTTTAGCTAAACCGTTCGGCGTCAGGGTAACGGATACTGAATTGGTGGAAGGCTCAAAATTCACCACGTAATCAACGTCCGGTTCAAGCGTCAGGGAGGTATTTCCGTCCGAAATAACGACGCCGTTCACGCCGTCGTACTGCAGAGCAGGATCAAGACGGCTCACCAAGATGTAGTTATGCAACAGACCGAAGCGATCAGGGGCAGGTACGTTGGAATGGATATGCCACATAACGCTACTGCCGGGCTGAACTGCCGAGTCAGGAGTCGAGGTAATAGCGATCGTCAAGGGTTGATTTTTCGCGTAAATAGTAAGCTTTTGTTTACCGTCGGCTTGAGTAGTTGCCATACGCGGGAGAGCGATTAGGAACGGACTAATCACCGAATAAGAAACGTTTCCAACGTGTGATGGAATCTCGCGAATCAAATAAATCGCATCGGGCAAGCCGGCAAAAGATGCGTCACCTTGTGCATTGCTCACCGCCTGTACCGGTGAGCCGAGCGTATGCCCATCTAGCATTGGATTCGTTTTCATCTCTGCGATGAGGGCGTCAATACTCGCCTCTGTTATGCCAAGGACAGGCAGCGCTTCGAAAGTAATACCAGCTAGTGGCAATCCAGGTGTGTCGCCTTCGCCTTGGGTTTTATGAATGGTGACGTCGGTTGTGCTTTGAGCCAGAGCGAGTGGCGCTGGAATAACGAACAGACACATAAGCAAGAAAAGTAGAATCGCAAAAGGCACGCGCATACTAAAACGCTTACTGTTGTGCATCTTCTACCTCCTCCAATTGCTCAGTGAGATTCTGTTGTTCATCTTCTTCATCACGCTTGCGTTTTCTTCCAAAAAGCCACCACAAGATGTACAAGAGCGTCAACACCGAGATCACAATTGCTGCGATCATCCAGGGTTGCCATGGACTCGAATACACCTGTTCAATATTCTCTTTTGGCATCTCCACGCGTTCACCACGTACCAAGAGCCGGTGGCTATTGATGCCGTATGGTGTGCACGTCACCAGTGTTACTAGGTCGCGTCCGCTTTCTGGTCGGATACTTTCAACATCTTGCGGAAGAACGACTTTGATTTGATCCACTTTGTAAGCGTGTTGCTCACCTAGTATCTCGACGATGAAAATCTCTCCAACCTCGATATGAGTGAGATTGTCGAACATCGTCAAAGTTGCCAGTCCAGAATGTCCAGTGAGCACCGAATGAAAACCTACACCACCAGTTGGAAGCGCGGTGCCATACAAGTGCCCAATTCCATGTGCCAGAGTTGACTGCGAAGTTCCGTGATAGATAGGCAGATCAATGCCCACTGCCGGAACTTTTAATCGGCCCATCACCGACTCAACATCAAGCTGAGCCAAATATCGCATGTACGCGGGAGTATTAACATCAATGCCATTGACCCATGGATCAGGCGAGCCAACTTCGGGAAGTTCCTTGTTGTATTTCTGGGCGGCTTCCAAAAGTTGTTTGCGCTGATCGGGAGTCATTTTCTTGACGTTTTCCGAATACAGCTGGGCGATTTCGTGTTGCTCAATATTTTTCAAGTGAGTGATGACGACGGGCGAAAGAAGAACCAAAACTCCAAGTATCAAGTAGATAATAGAGCGCGGATTCCTTCGACGCCGCGCATTGCGTTTGGTACGTGGCGAAGTTCGTTTGTGGTTTCGCTCAAAAGTCATATATCAACGTATGTTAGCTGGTTGGGGCAAGCAGTGTTCCACTTGCCCCAACCTTTCACTTATCAAGCAGTTGCAGCTTTTTCGTTGTCACGACGACTGGTGTAGAAGCCGCGACCCAGGAGTGCAATACCGATCAAGAAGATGATCACAATTCCAAATGCACCGGTTGCTGGGAGCTGACCGAGCAGGGAATCCTTGACGTTATTCACATCAATTGAGTAGGTGTGCGTTGCTGGATCCCAATTGGTCAAAGGAAGAACTTCTGGGTTGCGAACGAATCCAGCAGGAGCTTTCGTTTCAAGTACACAGAACTTATTCACTACAACAGCACCATCAGAGCCGGCAGAGCTGTAAGGCAGACCGTAACCAGTGATCGAAGATTTGGTTGCGTTATCCGCCGTACCTCCAGCAGTTACAAGGGTCGCATTAGTGGTTTGTGGATCGGTTGCAGTTGTAGTTGCAACGTTAGATATGACTAATGCTGAACCGTCAAGGGTAAACTTGCCGTCTGCATCAGGATCGGAACAACGGTAAACTTCGAACGTTGCACCATTGAGCTGATCTGCAGTCACACCCGAAGAAGTGCTGGACTTCGTAATATTTACGTTGGCAAGAACTGTTGCGGTTTGCCCTGTTTGCACAGAACCTGCGTTGGGAAGTTCAATCGAAGCAGTATTCTTTACAGTTGCGTCAGCAGAAGGAACACTCAGAACTTTGGCTTCAAATACAACCTGCACAGCCAATGTTGGATCACCCACGCGCGCGTTCTGCAACTTCTGCAAGCCGGAAGTCGAGAACACCACTTTGAGGATATTGTTGTCATAGGTAACGGAATAGTCACCCGGATCAAGTGTAAGCGCAGAAGCCCCTACGACTGTCACTTGCGCTGCCGGACTGGATTGTAGAGCAAGCTCAGAAACTAGCGTGTCCACCACGTTGAAACGATCGAGAGTACCTGCCGGTACCGGTGCTTTAATTGTGTAGGTCAGGTTCTTTCCAACCGTTGCCACGGAATCGTTCACTGTTTTAGTTGGTGTAACATTCTGGTTCTTTGGATAGACGTTGAGATTGTACGTCCAAGCACCAGTTGCCGGATCCGAGTATGGAAGCGTCACATAGAATGGTGGTGCAATAGTGTAACCGGCCTTCTGAAGTTCGGTAACACGATACATGCCAACTTTAAATGCAGTATTTGTTGAAGTCGAAATCGTGGCAGTTCCAGCAGACGTCGTTAGAGTAGTCACATCTGTATAGGTGACCGTTGGATCATTGCCTTTATCAGCATCAGTCAAAAGAGCAGCATTGGACCATCCTGCTTGCGTCGAAAGATCAATACCATTTACCGCTTCAATCTTAAACTGCGCACCATCTAGTGGCTTTGCACCGTTCGTAGGAGCGACCGGCACAGCATTTGGAGCCGTCGGGGTAGGATCTCCTTCGTATTTGTTAATCGTGAGAGACACCGGTTTGGACGGATCGATGGTATCCGCAGCACTGGCAGAATGTACGCCACCCACGGCAAAAGTTGCTACAAGTGCAATAACTGCTACAACCTTCAATTTGATTGATTTCATATCATGTTTCCTTCGTATGGATTAACGCCTAGATGAGTCCCGCTCATCAATCGCTTGTCGATATGGCGTGCCAAGAGCCCGCCCTAAACGACTTGTTGCTAACCCGCGAAAACAAGCCCTAATCCGGTGTTAGCACGAAATGTGAGTTCCTAAAACTTGTTTCCCACTGTAACATAGCTGGAATCATTTTTCAGGATTAGTTCCAATAATTACCGATGTGTGAAACGGCACGATAGCGTTTCATCGCAGATAAAGAATAGGTGAAAACAATTTTTATTAACAGAAATGTAATATCAGTCAATGCTTGACATCAGAACATTCCACTAAACAATATTCATGATTCAATGAACAGACCGCTGGTCAAGCCCTTACGTAACGCAATGCCATGATTCATTTTGTTCTTAAACGATTTTTGCGAAAATGACACAACTTTTCACTCACGAACAATCGTTCAAATCACACCTCAGATATTGTGAAAACATCCATAGTGTGCGTCTCATATAGCAATACGCACAGCATCGAAACAGCCGCCGTATAAAACTCGCGCACATCCGAAAACACAAAGAGAGAGAGTTTCCAATTAGGAAACTCTCTCTTCCACGTTTATAAACGTCACTTCTTATTGCGACGCTGGTGGCGCGTCTTGCGAAGCAATTTGCGGTGCTTCTTCTTCGACATGCGCTTACGACGCTTCTTAATGACGGAACCCACTGGCTACCTCCGGAAGTAATAGTTGGAACGGCAAAACCGCTACGTTTAACAAATGAATAGTACCCTAAAACCTAGGCTCCCGAAACTTCGCGACGCTCACCATCAACGTTCCCAGCGAGGAGTTGATCAAGAGCTGAACGAGGTACTCGGTAGGAACTACCAACACGCACGGCAGGCAGTTCGCCAGCATGAACCATGCGATACACAGTCATCCGAGATACGCGCGTAATCTCGGCAACTTCAGCCACAGTCAAAAACTGCGGACCAGAAGATGGAAGCTGAGACATCCTATTCCGTCCTACCAAGTAAACCAGAGCCAACCCCTGGAAATCCGATGCGTGAATGAAAGTTCCGACCGTCAATCGCGTGGTGCAATCCACACAAATCCATTAAAGAATCTCAGAAATTTTTCAGGTACGGAAATTCTTGCTCAAGTCTATCGCATTTTTTCAAAATGCACACAATTCTCAAGCATTTCATTCTTCACAACTGTAACAAGAACACCTATTCCGCAACACTCTTCCCATCGTGATCTTTCCTCCCCCCCCCACGTCTTACGGCTCCAAATCTCCCAGCACATTCACACAGCTCATAAGTATGTAAGTGCACCAAATTCCGCGTATCATCGTGTACATATATGCTGCATGAATAGGAATCGACCACCAATATTCAAACCATTCACCAATTGTTCAGCTCAACAAGCTAACCGAAATAACGTCCGATCCACATCGGGCCGTCTACGAGGGGCGATTTCGTGACCAAACTGCGATTACTAATTCGCGCACGTGACTACATAGACTCAGTTGCGCGCAGATCACCAGCAAGGCTTGCACTGGTAATTTTTGCCCTCATAATTTTGTGTTTTACGTTATTATTGCTCCTTCCCCAAGCACGCAATGCTCCTACAAGGGCACCATTTCTCACCGCGCTTTTTACGGCGACGTCGGCCACCTGCGTCACCGGTCTCACCGTGGTCGATACCGCCGCATACTGGTCTCCTTTTGGGCACGTCGTCATCGCTTTCGCCATGCAAATCGGCGCCCTTGGTGTCATGACCCTCGCTTCCTTACTCGGCTTGGCAGTATCGCGCCGAATTGGCCTTACGCAACGCATACTTACAGCTGACGAAACCAAAAGCCGCCTCGGTGAGGTAGGTGGCCTGCTGCGCACCGTCGTCGTGACCTCACTTATTGCCGAGTCAATTCTTGCCCTTGCTCTTCTTCCGTCCAGTTTGTCAATTACGTCCGACTTCGGCACAGCGGTTGGATCGTCGATCTTTATGGCGATCTCCGTATTCAACAACGGCGGTTTCGTTATTTACGACGCCGGCATCTCCGGTTTCGTGGATAGCTGGATGTTCGGAATTCCAGTTATTCTCGGCACTTTTGTGGGAGCGCTTGGTTTCCCAGTTATTCTCAATATTTCCCGTCATTGGCGCAAACCTCGACGCTGGTCACTAACCTCGAAAATTACTCTAACCACATCAATCGCGCTCTTTTTCTTCGGTATCATCGGCATCTTTATCCTCGAGTGGAATAACTCCCACACCTACGGCCCGCTCAGCTTCGACGAAAAAATCCTAGCGGCGATGTTCCATTCCATCACGCCTCGATCCTCGGGCTTGAGCACGCTTGACATGAGCAAAATACATGAGTCTACCTGGTTCTTTACTGATGTTCTCATGTTCATTGGTGGCGGTTCAGGAGGCACCGGCGGCGGTATCAAAGTCACTACTTTCGCAATTCTCATCTTGGCCATCATTGCCGAAGCTCGCGGCGATCAAGACGTGGAAGTTTACGGAAGGCGCATTCCCGCCACAGTTACTCGGCTCGCCATATCCATCACTTTTCTTGGAACTGTGCTCGTTGGTGTCTCCACACTCGCGATACTCCACATAACTGATTTTCCGCTGTCCCGCGTTCTGTTCGAAACGATCTCAGCATTCGCCACAACTGGTTTAAGCACCGGAATTACCCCTATGCTTCCACCCACAGCGCAAGTTATTCTCGTGCTCTTGATGTACTTCGGCAGGGTTGGCACTGTCACGACGGCGGCTGCGCTCGCTTTGCGTTACCGACGGCGCGTGATCAGGATGCCCGAAGAACAACCGTTGGTTGGTTGATTGAAGACACGATCAAGATACGGGATCGCGCACGATATAAAAGCCACGTGTCTCAGACTCACAACCACGAGCTTCAAGCAATCAAACACGAGATTCTCTGGCCACCTCACCGAAGCACACCAGTAGCTTCGATTCAAAAATGGCCGATAGACTAGCGGTACAAGCAAACGGAAAGGCAAAAACATGGCACATCGAGCGCTGAACGAAGCGGTACTCGTCATTGGCCTCGGTCGATTTGGTTCTTCAATCGCCACCACACTTGACGCTCTTGGACGGGACGTGCTCGCGGTGGAGTCTGATCCTGTGCTCGTCCAAAAGTGGTCCCATCATTTTCCAGTGATTCAAGCAGACGCGACTTCCACAGAAGCACTCGAACAACTTGGCGCCCGCGATTTCTCTTTTGCCGTCGTCGCCGTAGGTACATCGATCGAGGCTTCAGTGCTCATTACTGCCAATCTTGTTGATCTTGGCCTCGAACAAGTGTGGGCAAAAGCGATGTCTGTAGCTCACGGCACGATTCTGAGCCGAATCGGAGCGCACCACGTCGTTTATCCTGAGCACGACGCCGGTGAACGCGTCGCGCATATGGTTTCGGGAAAGATGCTCGATTATATAGAAATTGAGGATCACTTTGCGGTAGTAAAAATGTTTGCACCAGCTCAGCTGCAAAATCGTTCACTTGAAGAGCTCAATCTTGCCCAAGAATACGGCATAAACGTTATTGGCATAAAAGCCCCCAATGTCCCGTTCCAGTACGCCACTCCACAGCTGAGTTTTGGTGCGGGAGACGTTATTATCATTTCCGGTGCTGCAGACGCCGTAGAAACGTTCGTTAACAGGTTTTAGGAGGCGTCTGTGGCTGCAAAAACAAAAACTCCAGGTTTTCGGTGCACTGAATGTGGATGGACTGCGAGTAAATGGGTTGGACGCTGCGGCGAATGTCAAGCGTGGGGAACTCTTGTTGAAGCCACCAGCACTGGAACCGCTTCAAATAACGTTCCCGTGCTCATCCCCCATACGCCTGCGCAGCCAATTACGGATATATCAGCCCAGGCAGCTGTAAAAACACCTACAGGCGTTCCCGAACTCGACCGTGTACTGGGAGGAGGACTGGTTCCCGGCGTCGTCGTGCTCTTGGCAGGCGAACCGGGAGTAGGTAAATCGACGCTACTCCTCGACGTCGCGGCAAAAGCGGCAGCTGAGGCTCAAGAAAACAACCGCACGCCAGTCCTCTACGTCACTGGTGAAGAATCCGCAGCTCAAGTTCGCGCACGAGCACAGCGGATAGGCGCACTGCAAAAGCACCTGTATCTCACGGCAGAAGCCGATCTTTCTAGGATTCTTGGCCATATTGAAAGCAGCAAGCCATCACTATTGATTGTTGATTCAGTTCAAACGGTAGTTGATCCCACGGTCGACGGCGCGGCAGGCGGAGTGGCGCAAGTACGTGCGGTAACTGCAGGTTTAGTTAATACTGCCAAATCGTCGGGTCTGCCCGTGATTGTAGTTGGCCATGTGACGAAGGATGGCTCCATTGCTGGCCCGCGTGTGCTCGAGCATTTGGTTGATGTGGTCTGCCAGTTTGAAGGAGATCGGCATTCACGCCTGCGTATGGTGCGCGCCGTGAAAAATCGTTATGGAGCAACCGATGAAGTGGGGTGCTTCGAACTCATTGATTCCGGAATCCGAGGTCTAGCTGATCCTTCTGGCTTGTTTTTATCAGCTCGAAATCTCACTGTGCCTGGCACCTGCGTAACAGTCACGCTAGAAGGACGCCGGCCAATGCCAGTAGAAATCCAAGCACTAGCAGTAACGGCTGCTGGACCACCTCGGCGCACCACCGCCGGCGTAGACAATTCACGTGTCGCGATGATGCTCGCCGTTATCCAGTCACGGCTCGGAGTGGCATTCGAACGCAATGACATTTTTGTATCAACTGTTGGCGGGGCACGCGCTCAAGAACCTGCCGTTGATCTTGCTATGGCTCTGGCGCTGGTCTCTGCTGCTTCTGATATGCCCCTTGCTCCGGGAGTTGTAGCGCTTGGCGAGGTGTCTCTTACCGGAGAATTGCGTCCCATTGTGGGTGTTCAGCAGCGCCTGAACGAAGCTGCTCGGCTGGGTTTCACTATCGCAATCGTGCCGCCACTGAATGAGGACGTAAAAGCTCCAGCGGGGCTTGAGGTACGCGAGGTCCCAGATATTTCCCGCGCAGCAAATTCAGTGTTACCACTGGGCTCATAGCGCCGCATCAAGCTTATCTGCCCGTCACATCACTTGGCGCATCACTCTTGTACTTCTCCGGATCAGCTTTATCGACAGCCGATCCGTCACCGTCAATGTCAGATTTCACGTTCGGATCGGGCGAGGGCTGTACCGTTGGCTGATTTTGCTGCGGTGCGCCTTGCTGCTGAACAGCCTGCGCGCTCTTGCCATTCGGGTCTAATGAGAAAGCAAGCTTCGAGCCAAAATCTACCGAGTCGATACTAAATTGCGCTTGATATGTACCAGCCTTCGACGGGTACTGTTTTGAACAGTTTGCTCCGTAAACGTTGCCATCCCACGTGATCGTTTGCGCGCTCGTCAGATTCTTATCGAGCAACAGGACTTTACTCGCTTCGCCCGCATTGCACACCTTGGAATCCCAAACCGGCTGCTCGCCACTCCAAATCTTGATACCAGCGTGCTTATAGCCGATATCCAAGTAACATGGACGCTCACCTTTATCGTTCTTAATGCTGATATTGAAGTTCACTGCCTGCCCAGATCGTGATCCTTGCCGCGCGAGCGTAACTTCTAACATATCCGGTGTACATTGCACTGGATCAAAGTTTGCGGTAGCCGCAGGAGCACTACTATTGGCATCCATTTTGGCGAGCGCGTTTTTAAGAACTGTGTACACACCAAGCAGGGCAATAATCAGCACCAATACAAGAGAAACAGTCACAACGAGCTTTTTATTGCGCAAAATACTTGCTAGGCCGCTTCGTTGCGTCGTCTGTCGATTATTGCGAATTGAACGTGGCAGTGGTCCCCCACGTGATGCTTGTGACGACGTCGGAGGAACGCGCCGCAAACGGCTAGCGTCAGTCTCGACACGAGTTTTGCCCGACGCCGTGCGCCCATGTCTGATAGTCTGCGCCTGTTTTTCACGCGATGGGTTGGAGTGATTGCCCGACCGCGGTTCCATCGAACGCATTTTCTTGGGCACAGCTGCACCTCGTGGAATATCACCACCATGAGATGAAGAAGAAGTACGCACGGTTGCACCATGCAAACTTTTCTTTGTCGTTGCGCGACCATTAGCTCCAGAGCTGCGACCGCTTTCCCCTTTTCGATTCCCAACACGACCGACATTGTCTTTGCCACCGCGTGATGAATCTACGGTACTGCGCAAACGAGAAGGAAAACTACCACCGGTACGTGACGATTTACCCGCACGCCCCGAACTCCCAGTAGCTCCGCGGTCTGCTACTCCCCGCGCACTCTCATCGCCTTGCGATTGCGCAGAGTTATTTGCTCGCGTTGAACGCAAAAAACCTCGCGCGCGCGAAGAATCCTTGCCCGACCGTCGTCTTTCATCATGTACCACGTAATAACGGTAACGTGAACTGCCCGCATAATGCGATATTCCACGCCGAAAGCGGCGGTTTGTATGCAATCACATCGCAGAGCAAGTCCATTTTCTGGCACACTTGAGGCGATGGCATCGAAAAATATAACTAACAAGCGGGCAAATGCCCGATCCGAGCAGGACACTGATCTTTCGACTTCGGCATCCGCCCATGCCAAGAATGAAACTAGCCAAACCAAACCGGAACCGGCACTTGAAACGCCACAGAAAACACCCCCGCCCACTGCGGCTTCTATCAACGAAGCTGGTGGTCAAAGCCTACTGATGCCAATTGAAACCTTCCACCACATCATCTGCGATTGGTACGAAAGCAATCACCGCGATCTTCCGTGGCGCCAGCTAGGCGCAACACCGTGGGCAATTCTTGTTTGTGAAGTCATGAGCCAGCAAACCCCAGTTAGTCGTGTACTTCCTGCATGGACGCGCTGGATGAAACATTGGCCAACGCCTACCGATCTAGCCGCCGCATCGCCTGCCGAAGTGCTGGTTGCGTGGGATCGACTCGGCTATCCGCGGCGCGCCCTGCGCCTGCAAGAATGTGCGCGCGTTGTTGCCAGGGATTATGACGGCGTTCTGCCAAGCACCCGTGAAGAGTTACTGGCGCTTCCTGGTATCGGTGCATACACTGCCGACGCCGTGCTTGCCTTCGCATTTGGCAAGTACTCCGTAGTGCTCGATACGAATATTCGGCGAGTTTTAGCACGATGGCATGGCGCTGCTTTGCCACCGCCGTCGCAAACGGCATCCGAACGCGAGCGCGCCCGAACTTTTGTGCCTTCCGAGCCAGTTTCTGCAGCGCAATGGAATACAGCGATTATGGAATTTGGCGCTTTGGTATGCACAGCCCGCGATCCAAGGTGCGATACATGTCCTGTTCAGAACGGCTGTTTGTGGTTTCACACGGGAAAGCCAGGCGATGCTTACGCACATACGCGCAGCACCCAAAAATTTCTAGGTACGCAACGAGAAGCTCGCGGAAAGATCATGGCGGTACTACGCGAACGCCGTCATGCCAGTAAAGGCGACCTTCTCACCTATAGCGGACTTTCGAACGAACGTTTCGATGCTGCGTTGAACTCTTTGGAAGACGACGGTTTGGTCACCGCCCGGGATGAGACCTATTCGCTACCTGGCCTGCAATGATCGGCAACTTTGCTCAACTCTTGCAAGCGCGCCGCTGAGTCTTCGTCAATAACGAGATCCGTCACCACGCCGGCTCGCAAGGCAGCGAGCAGAGGCACGACTTTCTCGACACCGGAAACGATGCAAATTCTGCGCGGTATAGCTCGCAGATCGTTCGGCGTCGGCCCAGATGCGCGCCGGTTCAGCTCGAGATCTTCCCATGACCCGTCGGCGCGCAACAGCACCGTACACACGTCGCCCACCACGCCCTCGGAGGAGAGCGAACCTAGTTCATCGGGAGTGAGATAGCCTCCGGAATAGACTTGGGACGGCACGGCTCCTACCATGGCGCCGATACCGAAAATTGCAATATCGGCACGTGATTGTAGCTGGCGCACAGCGGCGATCGAGCGCTCACGCCACAAGAGGTTGCGAGTCTCGGGATAATCGAAAAACGCAGGCACTGGGAAATGCGTTACCGCAGCTCCATAGGCTTGTCCGAAAGCTTCCATAATTTCGCCAGCGTATGGGATTCCCGTACTAACCTGATTCGCTGCACCGTTGAGCTGCACCACGATTGAGCCTGACGCAGGCTTGGGCACAAGGTGATCGGTGACGGCGGAAAGCGTATTTCCCCATGCCACACCTACTACGTCGTTCGGTTTTACAATCTCGGAGATCAGAATTCCCGCCATAGTGGCGACGGCGGTGAGACGGCGTGCGTCGTTCGCACCGAAAGGCACTGGCACCACGTGTGTACGAACACCGAATTTTTGGGAAATTCGCGAGCCTAATGTATCAACAAGTTCCTGAGGAGGGTGTAAAGAAATCTGCACATAGCCCAGCTCACGAGCAGTTTTTACAAGTCGCGAAACAGTTGAGCGCGATACGCCAAGCCTACGCGCGATTGATTCCATAGTTTCGCCCTGCACAAAATGCATCACCGCAGCTTCATACGCGAGATTAAAGCGCTCGTCCACGCTTACCCACCCTTCATAAAAGTTTTCTCCATTGCTAAAATACCACACTTGAACGTTCGACCATCACTCATGACCGTCCGTGCACATCTGCCCAATATTGCCCAGATTCGCCTCTCTGATTTAATAGCCATGTTCAAAAACGCCTAGTCTAGTTATCTAGAACTTCCCAAACCCTTGGGGAGCGTAATTATCAACCAACTTCAGAGTGGAAGACGGTTATGCAAAGAATCGAAACTGATGTAGTTGTTATTGGTGGCGGAGCCACAGGCGCAGGAACGGTGCGTGATCTTGCATTGCGCGGGTTCCGTGCTGTTCTGGTTGAAAGAGCTGATTTGGCTCAAGGTACCACTGGGCGCTTCCATGGCCTGCTCCATTCCGGCGGACGATACGTGGTATCCGATCCTGGTTCAGCCACTGAGTGCGCGGAAGAAAACGCCATTATCCGGCGGATTCATTCTGACGCGGTGGAAGCAACCGGTGGGCTCTTCGTCGTCACCCCGCAGGACACCGAGGAACACGCCGACAAATTCCTCCAAGCTGCTCGCGATACCCGAGTTCCAGCCGCAGAAATCTCAATCGCCGAAGCACTGCGTCGCGAGCCACGTCTCAACCCGGGCATCAAGCGCGCTTTCGAGGTTGAAGACGGCGCGGTAGACGGCTGGCGAATGACCTGGGGTGCTGCCGAGTCGGCAAAGGCTTACGGAGCTAAGATTCTCAGCTACCATCGCGTCACCAAAATCGTCGTAGAAGACGGCGCCGTGCAGGCAGTTCTGTGCCGCGCCGAGAAAACAGGCGAAGATGTGCGAATTGATTGCCACTTTGTGATCAACGCCGCCGGTCCTTGGGCAGGCCAAATTGCTGAGATGGCCGGCGCTCCAGAAGTTGATGTTGTGCCTGGTCGTGGCATTATGGTGGCGATGAACCACCGACTCGTCAATTCAGTCGTCAACCGATGCATTTACCCCGCAGACGGCGATATCATCGTTCCTGCTCACACCGTCTGCATCATTGGCACCACCGATGAAGCCGCAAAAGACCCCGATTTCCTCGAAATCAAGGACTCGGAAGTACAGCAGATGCTCGATGCCGGTGAGGCGCTTATCCCCGGTTTCCGCCAAGCGCGAGCAGTGCATGTTTGGGCAGGTGCGCGCCCACTTATTAAAGACCGCCGCGTGAGCGCTTCTGATACTCGTCATATGTCGCGCGGAATGTCGATCATTGACCACGAATCGCGCGATGGAATTTCTGGAATGCTCACCATCGCTGGCGGAAAACTCACCACCTATCGACTCATGGCGAAGAACGTCGTCGATGCTATGTGTGAGAAACTCGGTGAGCATCGCGAATGCACCACGGATCAAGAAGCGGTACCGAGTGCGCAAGGCCACCCGACCCACAAAGTCACCGACCGTCTCAAAGAGCGCGAAGCTGACCGCCTCAACGATCCGATTGTGTGTGAATGTGAGCTGGTTACCCGCTCAATGATTGAAAAAGAATTGGCAAACCAGCCCGATGCCAACCTCGACGATATTCGCCGCAAGTTGCGCGTGGGCATGGGACCATGCCAAGGTGGGTTCTGTTCACTGCGAGCTGCGGGAATCATGCATGATTTCGCACGTCAAAACAGCGAAACTTCTGAAGTATTCCACGGTATGACTCCTGAACAGCTCGCAGATCGCACGTCGACGATGCTTCGCCTGTTCGTAGGTAACCGCTCGCAAGGAATTCGTAATCTGCTCTATGGCCAGCAGCTGCGTGAGGCGGCGCTCGATAAGTGGATTCTCAGTGGCGCACTGGATATTGACCACCTACCTGCTCCAAACGAAGATTCGCGCCGCGCAACTGGCGATTTGGCGCTGCTGCATGGCAGGCATGACGGCGTCTCCCCCACTCATTTAGAGCCATCACCTGCTCAGTCACTCGACGAAGTAGCACACACGGTTCCAGAGCTGAGCGTTGCGCAGCCCGAACCAGCCGATGCGCAGCTTGAGACAGTCGGCGCTGCTGGCACAACCACGAAGGAGTCCTGATATGAGCAAGATTTTAGTAATCGGCGCTGGCCTAGCAGGTCTTTCAAGTGCTCTTATGCTGCGCGAACAAGGCCATACCGTCACCGTGGTGAGCCGCGGTATCGGTGGTCTGCTGCTATCGAATGGCACAATCGACGTCCTAGGCTGGGAAGACGGCGTTCGGAGCACCGAACCAGTTCGCAAGCTCTCCAGCGCATTGGAATCGTTCATCACTAAAAATCCTGCACATCCTTATGCCGCAATCGGCACTGCGAATGTGCTTGAGGGAGTCAAATGGCTAACTCGCAGAATCGACCTGTTCAGCACTGCACGGAGCAAGGAAGATTTCTTGGACACCAACGTTCTTATGCCGACGGCGGTAGGTGCGGTGCGTCCAACAGCAGCAGTTCCTGATTCCATGCAGGAATCCATCCTCAAAGACGGCAAGAAACTACTCATTGTTGGGCTTTCGCGCCTCAAGGATTTCCCAGTTCAACTGATCGCCGACAATCTCTCCCGCTCACCTTATGTGGACGTAAGCGCCCGCTGCATCACGATTGATCTGCCACTTCGGGGCGGAAAAGAACACGATGCATCGGGAACTACCCACGCTCGCTCATTGGATGAAGGCCTTAACTCAGCTGAACGCCAAGCCTTGATTCAAGCGATCAAAAAGGAAGTTCAGGAAGGCGAAACGGTACTCGTTCCTGCTGTACTTGGGCTCGATCCGCACACGTTCACAGAGATTTCTGCGGAAGTTGGAGCTCCAGTAGGCGAAATCCCACTCCCGCCACCGTCAGTGCCAGGTAGGCGTATCAACGACATCCTCACCGTGGCCTGCCGTGAAGCGCGAATTGATATCCAGCTCAATGCCGTAGCCACTGGTTTTATTGCGGCCGGAGATTCTATTTCCGCAGTAAAAGTCCAGCGTGCAGGGCGAGTTTCAGAAGTTAAGGCTGACTACATCATTCATGCTGGCGGCGGTTACGAATCAGGAAATCTTGCGCGCGATTCCTACGGGGTGATCCGAGAGTCCGTTTTTGACCTGCCGATTTACACTCCTGAAGTAACCGACAAAGACTTCCATGCCGAAGCGATTTACCGCAGCGGCGTGCGCGTCAATGGGTCAATGAATCCACTCAACACTGACGGAGAAGTGCTGTACTCCAATCTTTTCTGCCTTGGCGATTGCCTTGGTGGCGCACTTGCATGGGAAGAAAAATCCGGCGAAGGAATCACGCTGGGCTCGGCTTGGGCAGCAGCAACTGCTATCCAGAAGGGAAATGAGGAACTCTAATGGGCGCAAATCCAATGGAAAATGCCAAAATTTCGATGGCGCGTGTTTCGCTTGATTCGTGCGTCAAATGCACAATTTGCGAAACTCAGTGCCCGGTTGCTAAAGCCACGCCACTTTTCTCGGGCCCGAAGTTCGTTGGTCCACAAGCAGAACGGTATCGCCACGGCGCGTCAGTTGATTACTCTCTCGATTACTGCTCAGGCTGCGGCATCTGCACAACGGTTTGCCCGCAGGGAGTGAAGATTGCCGAAATGAATGGCCAGGCACGTGCTGTAATGAAGGCCGACCATATGCCATTGCGTGACCGTCTGATCACGCAGACCGAGCTCGAAGGCAAATTGATGACGCCGTTCGCCCCAATTGCGAATGCAGCGCTGGCTAACAAGCCAATCCGTAAGATCGTTGAAAAAGTTGTGGGCGTTCACCATGAAGCTCCGGTGCCTAAGGCGAAGTCACGCACATTCATGGGCTGGTTCCGCAAGCACGAAAAGACTCGCACTGGCCCATTCCCTAAGGGACCGATCGTGTTCTTCCACGGTTGCGCTGGCGGTTACTTTGAAGTTGCGACGTCGATCGCTACTGTTGAAGTACTTGAGCATATTGGGTACAAGGTTATCGTGCCCAAGCAAGGGTGCTGTGGATTGGCACAGCAGTCCAATGGTTTGTTCAACGAAGCAGCTAAAGCTGTGCGTAAACTCTGTGCGCAGCTGCGTAGTGCAGGTAAAGAACTGACTATTGTATCGTCGTCGGGATCATGCGCTGGCATGTTGCGCCACGAGGCACACGAGATCATGGGCATTGACGATCCGGAACTGATCGACGTCGGCTCGCGAATGGTGGAAACCTCCGAGTTCCTCCTCGAATTGATGGACGCGGGCGAGTTCCCAATTGAGGAGCTTGGCCGTAGAGATCTCACGATTCCTTACCACCAGCCATGCCAGGTGAAGTCGCAGGGTATCGGAAAGCCAGCAATTCGCATGATGGAGACTATTCCTGGCGTGACGGTCATTGAATCAGGCGAGCAATGCTGCGGCATCGCCGGAACCTATGGCTTGAAGAAAGAAAAGTATGAGGTGGCTCAGAAAGTCGGCAAACCGCTTTTCGATATGGTTAAGCGCACGAACCCTGAACTTGCTGCGTGCGAGACGGAAACCTGCCGCTGGCAGATTCGCAAAGGCTCTGGCGCTGAAGTAATTCACCCAGTTCAGCTCATCCACCATGCACTTGGGCTGGCCGGAACGAGCGAGCTGCGCGGCATGCCGTGGGAGGACATGAAGAAGAAGTCAAAGTCCTGATTGAGCCAGTGCTAGATCACGTTGAGCCAGTGCTAGATCACTCGGCCTGTTTTCAGATTTAGCAATACTGACTCTCACCTGCGGGGGATGGTTCACTTCAATCGGTTGAAGTGAACCATCCCCCGCAGTGTATTTTGTGTACTTTTTGGCGATATCCTGCGGTTTTATGATGTTAAATAATGCACATGCTCCCTTTGAAGAAAAATAATTTTGCACGTTCGTGCATACCGCCATTCCAAGTATTCTCAGAGAGTAATTTGTGTCATAGTTTTACTAGCCTGAAATTAATGCAATGAAGCACATTGTCTAGAAAATAGCCATCGATTTCAGAGCACAATATCCATCCATTAACTTTCACAGTTATTATTCGGAAAGCACAGGTTCAAGATGTCTCTTGCACAAGTCTTTTTATCTGAATTCATTGGAACAATGTTCCTCCTCCTACTTGGTGTTGGCGTTGTAGCCACAAATCTTCTCAAGCACTCGAAGGGACAAGGCGGCGGCTGGCTACTCATCAACTTCGGATGGGGTTTCGCTGTCTTCGTTGGTGTGTACATGGCATACAAGACCGGCGGACATCTGAACCCAGCAGTTACCCTTGGTGTTATCGCTTCTGGCGCATCTGAATTCGTACCAGGCGTGGCAATCACTGCAGCCTCAACTCTGACCTACATTGCTGCGCAATTCCTCGGCGCATTTGTTGGTGCAGTACTCGCTTGGGTTACGTTCAAGCAGCACTACGACGCACATGAGGATCAGGGCGAGATCCTCGGAACGTTCGCAACCGGCCCAGCTATCCGCAATGGCCTGTGGAATGTTCTTACCGAAATCATCGGTACCTTTGTGCTCGTTTCGTGGGTTATGGTCAATGGTCAGACCAAGTCCGCACTCGGCCCACTCGCAGTTGCAGTAGTTATCGTATCTATTGGCGCATCGCTCGGTGGACCAACCGGATACGCAATCAACCCAGCTCGTGACCTTGCGCCACGTATCGCACACGCAGTCCTCCCGATCAAGGGTAAGGGTGGCTCTGACTGGGGTTACGCTTGGGTTCCAGTAGTTGGCCCTATCATAGGTGGCGTTCTCGCTGGTCTCGTTTTCGGAACTGGTGCACTCAACATTTTCCAGATAATGTAATCCATCCAAACTAAACATTCCTGAAAGGAAAAGTCGAAGATGACTGAGAAAAAGTACATTCTTTCCATCGATCAGGGCACAACCTCATCGCGCGCAATCCTATTCAATCACTCCGGTGAAATCGTTTCGGTAGGTCAGCTCGAACACGAGCAGATCTTCCCGAAAGCAGGCTGGGTAGAGCACTGCCCAATCGAGATTCGCGATAACGTTCGTGAAGTAATCGGCCAAGCACTATCCAAGGCAGACGTCAACCGCCACGAAATCGCTGCGGTTGGTGTCACTAACCAGCGCGAGACCGCCGTCGTCTGGGACAAGAACACCGGCGAGCCAGTTTACAACGCAATCGTTTGGCAGGACACCCGCACCGACATGATCGTTCGCGAGCTTGCTGGTAACGAAGGCCCAGACAAATACAAGGAGATCTGTGGTCTCCCACTGGCAACCTACTTCTCCGGACCAAAGATCAAGTGGATCCTCGACAACGTTGAAGGTGCACGTGAGAAGGCAGAAGCAGGCGACCTCCTCTTCGGTAACACCGACACCTGGGTTATCTGGAACCTCACCGGTGGTCCAGAAGGCGGCGTACACGTCACCGACGTAACCAACGCATCGCGCACCATGCTCATGGACGTTCGCAAGCTCGAATGGGACGCCAACATCTGTGCAGATATGGGCATTCCAATGTCGATGCTCCCAGAGATCAAGTCCTCCTCCGAAGTCTACGGATACGGTGCTAAGAACTCGCTCATCATCGATACACCAATCTCGGGCGATCTTGGCGATCAGCAGGCAGCGACCTTCGGTCAGGCATGTTTCGAGAAGGGCATGGCAAAGAACACCTACGGTACCGGCTGCTTCATGCTTATTAACACCGGCCACGAGGCAGTTACCTCCGAGAACGGTCTTCTTACCACCCTGTGCTACAAGATCGGTGAACAGGAAGCTGTTTACGCTCTCGAAGGTTCGATTGCTGTTACCGGCTCCTTGGTGCAGTGGATTCGCGACCAACTCGGTTTGATTTCGTCCGCACCAGAAATCGAGACACTTGCTTCTTCGGTTGAAGACAATGGCGGCGTTTACGTTGTTCCAGCGTTCTCGGGTCTGTTCGCTCCATACTGGAAGGACGACGCTCGCGGCGCTATCGTGGGTCTCACCCGCTACAACAACCGCGGACACATCGCTCGCGCTGTGCTCGAAGCTACCGCATTCCAGACTGCTGAAGTGCTCGAAGCTATGAACGCAGACTCTGGCGTTGATCTCGCTGAACTCCGCGTTGACGGCGGCATGACTGCTAACAGCGCTCTCATGCAGTTCCAGGCTGATATCCTCGGCGTTCCAGTTGTGAAGCCAAAGGTTGCAGAAACCACCGCTCTCGGTGCAGCATACGCTGCTGGTATCGCTGTTGGCTTCTGGGACGGCGAGCAGGACGTCATCAACAACTGGCAAGAAGATCAACGTTGGGAGCCAAAGATGGAAGCTTCCGAGCGCGATCGCCAGATGCGTCTCTGGAAGAAGGCTGTTACCCGCACCTTCGACTGGGTTGACGACGACGTTCGTTGACTGTAACTCCTACTCCTACTGAGGATTGAATTTTTCGTCGTTGATATGATCGGGGTGGGTTTAGCAAGGAATTCCTTGCTAAACCCACCCCGATCTCAGTTACACACTGACAAAGAACAAGTAGGCATTGCTAAGGCTTGCACAGCCCCTCAAGCCTGCTCATCTCTATCAGTTGAGTCAAGCTCGAGAGACCCTGCTTTATCAGTTTGAAAGCTTCACAAATGGGAATGCAATAGTCTCACGGATTCCGAGTCCGGTGAGCACCATAAGCAGGCGATCAACACCCATACCCATACCTCCGGCAGGAGGGAAGCCTTGTTCCATAGCCTCGATGAAGTCCTCATCAAGTTGCATCGCTTCTGGATCGCCGTTGGCTGCTTCCAAGGACTGCTGCGTCAAGCGGTCACGCTGTACAACAGGATCTGCAAGCTCGGAATATGCCGTTGCAGTCTCCATGCCGCGAATATAGAGATCCCACTTCTCCGTCAATCCTGGCTTCGTGCGATGGTAACGGGTAAGCGGAGAGGTGTCCTCTGGGAAATCACGCACAAACGTTGGCTTGTATAGGAGATTACCCACGAGCTCTTCCCAGATATCTTCAACGATCTTGCCATTAACGGCGTATTCCTTGACCTTAATCTCGTGCTCAGCAGCAATTTCCAGCAGGCGCTCACGCGGGGTATCTACGGTAATTTCCTCGCCCAGTTTTTCCGACAGCGAGTCGTAGAGGCAGATTTCGTCCCATTCTCCGCCCAAATCGTATTCAGTACCGTCAGCAAGCGTTACCACCAGTGAACCGAAGACGTCGCGCGCAGCATTCTGGATAATATCTTTCGTGAGCTTAGCCATCGTATCGTAAGTGCCATAAGCCTCATAAGCTTCCATGGCTGTAAACTCAGGCGAATGCGAGGAATCGGCTCCCTCATTGCGGAAATTCTTACCGATCTCGTAGATTCGCTCCACGCCACCCACAACAGCTTTCTTGAGGTAAAGCTCCGTGGCGATACGCAAGTAAAGATCCTGATCATAAGCATTGATATGGGTGGTGAATGGTCGAGCCGCAGCGCCACCATGCAAATTCTGCAGAGTAGGGGTCTCAATCTCGATGTATTCGCGCTCTTCGAAGGTCTTGCGAATCGAACGCATCACAGCAGCACGAATGCGAATCATATCGCGAGCACTCTGGCGAGTAATAAGATCCAAATGGCGCTTGCGCACACGCATTTCTTCACTGAGGGTCATCTCTTCACCCTCAGCATTCGTGAACGTCTTAGGAAGCGGACGAATCGCCTTAGAAGCCATCGCCCACGAATGTGCAAATACAGAGAGTTCACCGCGCTTGGAAGCACCAATATGACCTTGCACAAAAATGTGATCGCCAAGGTCTACATCAGCCTTGAGCTGGTCGAGAGCTTCTTGTCCTACATTCGCAAGCGAAAAAATAACCTGCAAGCGTTCGCCGTCGCCCGCCTGTAACGCAACAAAAGCGATCTTGCCCGACGGACGCATCAGCATGACGCGACCCGCGATACCTACCTCATCAGCAAGTTCTTCTCCTGCCTCGACCTGCGTGTACTTCTTGCGCACAAGCCCAATGGTTGACGTGATCGGAAGCTCTGCCGGATACGGATCGCGGCCCTGTTCCATGAGTCGCGCACGCTTCTCCTTGCGAACCTTGATCTGCTCAGGAGTGTCATCAGCAACTGGAACTGGATTTTCATTCATAGTACTCACCTTTAGAGGTTACAAAACAACAATATTATTTTATAGGTATTTGGGCTTCTTGGCGCTCAACGAACTGAAAATTAGCTGTTATTCAGCCGACAAGCCGCTTCATTGAAGCCGCGAGTCCACTATCACATCGGGATTCCCGAGGAATGCAGCCCTTCCGTACCATCAGGCACTTGTCCCGGCTGATCTGAGGTATCAACAATCTTGTTGTACTCATCAACGAAGACGACGCGCGGCCGCCAGGATTTCGCCTGCTCATCGGGCATCGCGGCGTAGCACATAATGATCACAAGATCGCCAAGGGATACGTGATGAGCAGCCGCGCCATTAAGAATAATTTCACCTTTACCGCGCTCCCCTGGAATAGTGTAGGTACTCAAACGAGCGCCGTTGTTCACATTCACAACGTCCACTTTTTCACCAGGCAGAATATCGGCAGCGTCGAGCAAATCGGCATCAATAGTAATCGAACCAACGTAGTTCAAAGCCGCCCCGGTAACTGTGGCACGGTGGATCTTTCCGCTAATCATCGTGCGCATACGCTCAGCCAATGGAAACCTCCATATTGTCGATCAAGCGAGTTGTACCCACCCAAGCCGCTACAACGAGCAAACCGGTACCAGTGAAATCAGGTTGGAGCGGCATGAAGGTCTGTGGATCAACCAAAGTCAAATAATCGAGTTTCACTTTCGGATTTTCCGAAATATCGGCCACTGCAGCTCGGATAATTTCAGGAATCGTACCGTGCTCCTCACCTGCTCGCACGCCGTCTTTAAGCGCTTGAGAAAGCGCCAAAGCATTCGCCCGCTGTGAATCGGTGAGGTAGGCATTGCGCGAGCTCAGAGCCAGTCCAGATTTCTCACGCTGAATCGGTACTGCCCGAATCTCCACCGGCATATCCAAATCGGCAACCATTGTGCGAATCAATGCCAGTTGTTGGGCATCTTTTTGCCCAAAATAGGCAATATCAGGTTGCACCATATTGAAAACCTTGTGTACCACTTGCAGCACGCCAGCAAAATGACCTGGGCGAGTTTTGCCCTCAAGCATCGTAGCCACTGGTCCTGGCTCAATGCGCACGAGCGGCTCACGCGGATACATCTCATCATCCGACGGCGCGAACACCACATCAACGCCGGCAGGCTCCAAAAGCGCGAGGTCGGCATCAAGATCGCGCGGGTAAGCGTCAAAATCTTCGTTTGGTCCGAATTGGAGCGGATTAACGTATATCGACACCACCACGGTATCAGCAGTTTTACGCGCCTCACGCACCAACGCAAGGTGCCCTTCGTGCAGAGCCCCCATGGTCATGACGAGCGCGCGCGAACCAGAAGAGTCCTTGAGATAAGCGGATAGATCGGATTTTGTATGTGAAATGTGCACATTCACATCCTAACTGCCGTCGCCAACGAGACTATAACTCGTTCGCGCGAATCTGGTCACGCATCCGTTGGGCAGTGCTCCGGGTGAGCGCACGACGCCGAAGAGCGCGTTGCGTCGTCGCCTCCGCAATAGCTCGATAAACTGGCGGAATATCAGCAAGATCTGGATCGAACGCCGCACTTGCATCAACAGTTGCCAGGTGTGAAGCTAGCGTCTTAACATCACCGCGCACAATCGGTCCTGTGAGCAAAGAATCTCCCGAACTGAGCGCTCCCTCCACCGAAGCGTGTACCAAAGCGCGCAGATACGTTCCTGGCTCATCTACCCCAATGCTTTCAAGCAACTGCATTGCTTGGGCGATCACCGTCACCACATGGTTGGCACCGTGGCTCAAAGCAGCGTGGTAAGTACCTCGGTGCTCCTCAGGAATCACGAAGGAATCCCCGCCCATTTCCGCAACCAATGCGTGCCCAATCGCTTGAATAAACGCAGGAGCGGTAACGGCGAATGGGCATCCTTGCAGACGTGCAATATCCAAGGAAGTGCCCGTAAAAGTCATGGCAGGGTGGATAGCAAGACCAAGAGCACCCGCGCTAATCGCTGGCTCAAGGACGCCAATGCCGTACCTACCTGCCGTATGAACCACGATCTGCCCTGGTCGCCAAAGTTCTAGCTTGGCCAAACCTGCAACGAGTGGCTCTAACTCGTCGTCAGGCAATGTGAGAAGCACTAACTCGGACTGCTCAACGATGCTTGGCACATCAAGCGCTGGAACACCTGGAAGCATTGTTTCAAGCCTGTCAATTGAGGCTTCCGAAGTGGCATAAGCACCGATGATGGTGTGACCTTGTGAACGCAGTGCGCTCCCCAAAGCAGCTCCAACTTTACCTGCAGAAATAATGCCGATTTTCATTCGGCCATGGCTATTCACCAAGACATCCTTCCGCGAAATATGCGCTCATTCCTCAGCTGCTAGTTCCCCAGCCCAACACGTGCTTTCCACTCAGCCAACGATTCCGAAACACCAATGCTGCGGGCTTGACGTGCCAATTCGGTTTCCTGCATCAAAAGTTGCTCGACGAAGTTCCGATCAAAATTCTTCACCTTCGTATCCACGCGGCCCAAAACCGTGTGAATTTTCACCGATGCGAGATTCTTGTACCGCTGGATTGGGCCAACTGTAGCCATCGTCGATTGAGTGTGATCTTGCAAAATCAACGAAATCTTACGTGACCAGCGTCCCTGCCGAACAATCAAAGTGCGCACGGACGCAAAAACGCCACGACCCGGCAAAGAAATTGGATCAAGCAAACGAGCAGACTTCGGCGCTCCCATAAAGTACTTTCCTGTGCCCTGACCATCGAGAGCTTCGGCGAGAAGAGCGCGATCGTCGTCGGAACCTAAAGAGGGTGTAAGCGTCCACAATATGCGGAGGACTTCTTCGCGAGTACCAGCCAAAATAAACGATTGGGAAAGTTGTTTGAGCTCTTTGAGGTCCTTGTCAGCTGTGGTCAAATCGAGTTTCCACCAGTCAAAACGGCGCCAAAGTAGCGGCTGCGAAAGACCAATAGCGTGCACACGCTGGGGCGGAATAGTACGCGTGATAACTTTCGTAAGCCCTGCACGGCGTCGCAATCCATTTTCGGAGAGGTAAATCTTAGTTCCGTAATCGTCGAGCAAAGATTTAAGGATCGTCCACCCCACAGCCAAGATTGGGAATATTAAAGCGAAAAATTGCACGTCACCTGCAATAATCGTGAGCACAAGTGGCATAAGTGTAAAGAACACCATCAGTAACGTCTGCGTATCAAAAATATTGGCGACAAGCATTTGCCCCGTACCCAGCTTGTACACCAAAACATCGCGCTCGTCGTCGTCCGCATCGAGAATCGGGACGGCGTTAAACTCATTTTCCGGGACAACGCCCGCAGCGTTCACACTCCCCTGAGCAGCTATTGTGCCTTGCGGTGCTGGCACAGTTGGCGAACCTGATGCAGTGAGCGGCGTTGTTTGCACCGCAACTGGCGTTCCAGTACGAGCCGAATTGAGAGCCTGCAAAATTTCTTTGCGCAGTGACGAACACTCGGACAGCCGCAACAGTCCAAGATCCATATTTTCACTTTGCATACCAGCAGAATCGACTTTCACCGAGCCAAAACCGAAGATACGCCCAAAAAGACGCTGTTCCACTTCAACACTCTGAATCCGATTCCACGGAATATGCTTGTGCTGCTTAATGAAAATTCCTTTGCGATAGTGGATTCCGCTTGGAACAATCCCATACGACATCTTCTTCCAGATGAGCGTGCCAACACCAACCACAACCACGCTGATCAGCAATAATGCTCCGAGAAGAATCAGCAGCGCCTCAGTTGTTGCATTATCGCGAACACCGTTGATAGCAGACTCGAGATTTCCATCCTCAAACATCTGTTTCATCACGGAAAATATGCCGAAACAGATCACAAACCAGAATGCGCCGAGCTGAGAAATAGGCGTGACTTTATGGAATTTGCGCCATGCCTCAGGCGGAATATGATCGCCTGAGCTGGGCTGTTCAGCTTGGGTGCCAGCTCCGATTGGAACGGAGGCAGACGACGTCGTGGCGCTTGCGTCGTCGCCACGAGTGCTTGCGTCGTCGCCACGAGTGCTTGCGTCGTCGCCACTGGCGAGGGCGTTAAAGTCTTCGCTGCTCACAGCCCCTCCATCCGTGCGTTACCCAGAGCGGTGAGAACTTCGCGCAAACGCTCAGCTTCCCCACGTGAAATACCTGGAATGCTTCCTGAGGATTCAGCTGACGCTGTCACGAGCGTAATTTTCGCTAGGCCAAAACGGCTCAGAATCGGTCCAGCTTCCACATTCACCTGCTGCATTCTGCCGTAAGGGATCACCGTCATTTTATGGAACATAATGCCGCGCCGAATGATCAGCTCATCCTCGCGTTGGAGATAGCCAATCGCTTTCGCACGCCGGCGCGCAAAGAAAAGGGTCGCCAAGCCCACGACGGCGAGTACGGCCACGATACTCCACCATACGATCAGCGAAACCGTGTCGCGTCCGAAGATGATCGCCAGCACGATTGCAGGCAACACCGTTACGAGTGCAATGAGCACAGCATATATCCGCATTACCTTAAAATATTGTGGGTCTACCGGGGTGAAGTTAAGTTCGGAGCCGAATGGCTGTTTCATGATGTTCCTTTTCATGATCCATACACAATGCAACTGTCTATGGAAGCGTGTTCTTGCATGCGGATCTATTCTTCCACATCCTGATAATGCGAACCAGCTTTATCGTGTTTAGCCTTGCGCGGCGTTAAGAGAGCCGCCAGGTGTTGCGTCACCATCGCCGCCGTCGTCATCAACCACACACCAGCGCTCGGCAACAAGCGCACCCACCGTCAAAGCGATCCACCCCAAACCAGCAAGAGAAAAGTTTCGGATCTGATCAGTGGTAAACGCCGTGGGGTTGAGGTGCGCATATGCCAAGACGACGCCGAAGCTAAAACCAGTGAGCACAGCTCCCGCCCGCGATGTGGCTTGGGTCAGCACCCAAATTCGCGCAGCAGCGAGCGCTTCCAAGGCACTTTTGCCCCGCTTATAGGCACGCACGCGCCAGCCTTGCCACAAAACAAAAATCCCAACAAGAAGTGGCAACACAAAGCCCCACACCGGCAATAAAATCGGGGAATTTCCGCGCCTAAGCCACAGATCAATTCCGAAAAAAGACAGCACCAGTGAGATCGCAACTAGGCACAGTATCCACCAGATCTGCGTGGGCTGCAACGAACCCGATGATCCGGACGGGCTAGGCGAACCAGACGAACCTCGGCGATGATTCATTGTGCACTCCCAACGAGCTGCGTCAAAGCAACACCACTTAGCTCGGCGTCTGGTTCGATGCTCAGCCACGGCTCAAGCACAAAGCGGCGTAGTGCTGCGCGCGGGTGCGGTACCGTGAGTTCGACGTCGGAGCTGGTCACGCCTTCGATTGCAATAATGTCGAGATCCAATGTGCGTGCTCCCCAATGTTCGAGCCGTTCACGCCCGTGTTTCCACTCAATCTCTTGCAAGGCATGCAACACAGCAATTGGAGCTGCCGCTGAATAGCCGATCAGCACTGCATTGACGTAGTCCGGCTGCTCAGCTTGACCCGGGTGAAGAACTGGTGCAGTAGTGAACAAATCCGATACTGTCATTTCCGAAAACAACTCACTGAGCTGCTCAATCGCTTCAGACACATGCTGGCGCGGATTATCAAGATTCGATCCCAAAGCAATGACGTATTTTCGCCGGCCACCACTCAAAATAGCAGCTTGGCGATGTGCTTGCACACACACATCTGCAAAAGTCTGCTCAATAGGCGCTTGCGGTTTATGAACCGTCACGTCCACCTCACGCGCGCCAAACTCGAGCACGTCATTCGCAATCCGATCAGCGAGCGTTTCGATCAAATCAACGTGTTCGCCCGTAATCCTTTGTACTACCGCGGCTGCAATATCCGCGTAAGAGATCGTATGGGAGATGTCGTCAGTAACAACTGCACGTTCGGTCACCACCGAATAAGACACATCTACCACGAATTCTTGTGGCTCACGGTGCTCAAAGTCAAGCACTCCATGAGTGCCATAAGCGCTCAATCCACGCAGATGAATCGTATCGACGCGCATCTCTACCAAGCGCCTAGACTCGAGAGCTTCAGATGAACAGCAATTGCTTGCGCACTAGCAGCAACGTTATGCACTCGTACAGCCCAAACGCCCGTTTCACTGAGCAATCCGGAAATCGTAGCCGTAGCAACATCGCGATCTTCAACGCGCGATTCACCGGCGACTGCGCTGAGGAATCGTTTGCGCGATTGTCCGATGAGTACCGGATGACCAAGTTCCAAAAAGACTTCAAGATCGGCAAGAAGTTCCCAGTTCTGATCGCCCATTTTGGCAAATCCGAGTCCTGGGTCGAGGATAATACGCTCAGAATCAATTCCGCTGCGCACAGCCGCATCACGGCTCGCAATTAATTCGTTTGCGACGACGTGCGCTACCGGTCCGTCATAGTTGGCCAGATCATTCATGGTCTGACTATTGCCACGGCCATGCTGGAGGATATAGGAGCAGTCCAGCTCAGCCACAGTTGCAAACATATTCGGATCACCAGCGCCACCAGTCACATCATTGACGATATGGGCACCAGCAGCCACAGCTTTTTGTGCGGTTTGCGCGTGGTAGGTATCTACCGAAACTGTCACTTCTTGCGAAAGTACGGCTACAACATCAGCGATGCGATCCCATTCTTGTTCCCAGCTGAGCTGCTGAGCACCCGGACGGGTGGATTCGCCACCAATATCAAGGATTGTTGCACCCTGCGAAATCATCTCGCGCCCATGTGCAATCGCCGCATCGGTAGTTACCCAGTTACCGCCGTCGGAAAAAGAATCAGGCGTAACGTTGAGGATCCCCATGATTTCCATGAAAACTGCTCCTTTATTGCGAATATTGCGAACTCACTTTGCCATAATTAAGCTCATCGCTTCAGCCCGCGTGGTGCCATCACGCAAACAGCCACGCACTGCCGAAGTCACAGTGCGAGAACCCGGTTTGCGCACGCCACGCATCGACATACACATATGCTCGGCTTCGATCACCACAATCACGCCACGCGCTTGCAAGCGATCCATAAGGGCATCGGCAACGTTCGTCGTAATGCGCTCTTGTACTTGTGGCCTGCGCGAAAATCCTTCAACGAGCCGCGCGAGTTTCGACAGCCCCGTAACCTTACCGTCGTCGCTGGGAATATACCCCACATGCGCGACTCCATGAAACGGAAGAAGGTGATGCTCACACACCGAATACATCGGTATATCTCGCACCAAAATCATCTCTTGGTGATCGATATCGAAGGTTGTGTCGAGTACCTCGCTCGGATCCGATTCGAGCCCAGCAAATATCTCACGATATGCACGCGCCATACGCGTAGGAGTGTCGAGCAGGCCATCTCGCTGTGGGTCCTCGCCTACAGCCACAAGGAGATCATAAATCGCCTTGCGCACACCTTCTTCGTCGTAAGCCACTTAGCTCTCCTGCTCAGTAACCGGCGGAACGTCCGTAGCGCCCGGCCCAATTTCGATTCCCTCAGCGGCAGAGTGCTTGGTGTCCACTAATTCTTGTGGCAACGGAACCGGAGGAATATCGGAGACAGGGCGATCCGGCGACGACAGCCACTGCACGCGCTTCGGCGCCTTGCGAATCTCTTTGAAAATTTCTTTCAATTCGTTTTCAAGAATCGTCTCTTTTTCAAGCAATCGCGCAGCTAGTTTGTCTAGCACGTGCCGGTTTTCATTGAGTACCTGCCACGCTTCTTGGTTCGCTGTATCGAGAAGCTTTTGCACTTCGTCGTCCACAATTCGCGCCATTTCCTCGGAATATTCGCGAGAATTTCCGCCGCCCATGCGAGTCATCGGATCAGAATCGTCGGCAACAAGTCGCACAGCTCCCACTCGTGCCGACATTCCGTATTCAGTAACCATCTTGCGCGCAATGTTGGTTGCCTTTTGGATGTCGTTTGAAGCGCCAGTTGACGGATCGTGGAATACGATCTCTTCAGCAATACGGCCACCCATCGCGTAAACTAGCTGGTCAAGCAATTCGTTACGTGAGGTTGAGTACTTGTCCTCGGTAGGCATAACCATGGTGTAGCCCAAAGCGCGGCCACGCGGAAGAATCGTCACCTTCGTGACCGGATCAGTGTAGTTCAGCGCCGCAGCTGCCACGGCATGCCCACCCTCATGATAGGCGGTCATTCGCTTTTCTTCTGCGTTCATCACCCGCGTACGGCGTTGTGGGCCCGCGAGAACACGGTCGATAGCCTCGTCAACGTCGTCTTCCGTAATAACTTCGTGTTCACGACGCGCGGCGAGCAAAGCTGCTTCGTTGAGCAAGTTAGCGAGATCCGCGCCAGAGAAACCAGGGGTACGGCGCGCGATTGCTTCCAGCTCGACGTCATCTGCCAGCGGTTTTCCTTTTGCGTGCACGTCAAGAATTTGACGGCGGCCTGGCAAATCGGGAGCGTCTACAGCAATCTGGCGATCAAAACGGCCTGGGCGAAGCAGTGCTGAATCGAGCACATCAGGACGGTTCGTAGCAGCAATTACGATCACATTCGTGTGCTCATCAAAGCCGTCCATCTCCACCAAGAGCTGGTTGAGTGTCTGCTCGCGCTCATCATTTCCGCCACCGATTCCAGAGCCACGGTTGCGGCCTACGGCATCGATTTCGTCTACGAAAATAATGGCCGGAGCTGTCTTTTTAGCCTTGTTGAAGAGGTCTCGCACGCGAGAAGCACCCACGCCAACAAACATCTCCACAAATTCAGAAGCAGAAATATGGAAGAACGGAACGCCTGCTTCGCCAGCCACTGCTTTAGCAAGAAGGGTCTTTCCAGTTCCCGGCGGACCGTAAAGCAGTACGCCTTTCGGAATCTTCGCGCCCATCTTGTGGAACTTGTCTGGAGTGTCGATAAATTCCTTGATTTCGCGCAACTCTTCAACGGCTTCGTCCACACCTGCAACATCAGCGAAGGTCACGTCCGGCAAATCCGAGTCCATGCCATCTCGCTTTACCTTGCCAAACGCCGTCATTCCCGACTGCATCTTGGGCAAGAGCCACATGAACAGGCCGATAATCAGCAGCATCGGCAGCATCAACGTAAACATCGAGCTGAGGAACGACTGCTGAGGTACTAACGAATTGTAACCATTTTCCGGTTTGGCATCCTGCACCAGCTTTGCCACTTCGGCAGCTTCGGCATTTGCGTACTGGAATTGCACCTTCTTGGTGGGCTTGAGCTTCTCGCCCTCAGTGTCGGTTGGCGTGAAATCGTCTTTCAGCCAAACCTGCACTTGCTGCACACCCTCAGTGATCTGCGCAAGCTCAATTTTCTTCTCTTGCAGAACCTGTTTTCCTTCGGAGGTCTTTACCGAGGTAAACCCACCCAAATCGAGGTACCAAAAAATCGCCAAGCCACCAAGCAGCACGAGCGCAAAACCGGTGAGGATTCGACGCCGTAACGGCACGCGCTTTTCATTCTCGCCATTACCTGGACGACGTGGCGAAGAGTTTCGCAGATCGCGCGGACGTTTATGGGAATTCCGACCCCGCCGATTGAACTCATCAAGTTGCTTGGCGCGCTTCGAACGACGACGTTTGGGATCGTCGTCGCCAGCTGCGAAAAGGATGTTTTGGTGACCCTCAGCTGAAGGTGGGTTCACAGTCATTTAGCCTCCGTAAACGTGTGGAGCGAGGGTGCCAACGAATGGCAGATGGCGGTATTTCTCCGCATAATCAAGCCCATACCCCACCACAAATTCATTTGGAATATCAAAACCTACGTAATCAACATCTACATGTACTTTAGCCGCTTCTGGCTTGCGGAACATCGTAGCAATCTTGATCGACTTCGTTCCGCGCGACTCAAGATTCGCTTTCAACCATGCCAGAGTTAAGCCTGAATCGAGAATGTCTTCCACGATAAGCACATTTCGCCCTTGGAGATCTTCGTTCAAATCTTTGAGAATCCGCACTACACCAGAGGATTTCGTGCCCGCACCATAGGAAGAAACTGCCATCCAGTCCATCGCCGTCTGAATATGGATTTTGCGCGAAAGATCAGCCATCACCATGATGGCACCTTTGAGCACGCCAACGAGCAGCAGATCTTCACCTTCGTAATCGCGTGAGATTTCGTCGCCAAGCTCAGTGAGACGCTGATTTATCTGCTCCTCGGTGAAAAGCACCTTTTCGATATCGTTTCCGGTGTCTTTCAAATCCATGTGATCCTCCATATGTGCTGCTATTTGTCGTGCATTAAGCCGTGTGTTTAGTTGCGCAATGCGGAAAGAAAAGCGAGCGTATTATGCTCACGCCACACCCTCATTCCCGGTAAGTCAATGCCAACTTTATTGTCTCGACCAATAATCAGCTTATCAATCGCGTCAATGTGCCAGAAAACGAGATCACCGCCAGATCCGCCACATGCCGAATATGCCAACCGCACCACCCTCGTTCGCACAGCTCGTGGGTGCTGTTTAAGCTGTTCACAAGGCAATACTAACATTGCGTCCGGTCTTGACATGTGAGAATCAACTTCTGAGCGAATTTGAGACAACACCTTGGTGGCTATCGCGGTGAGGGCTTCGTCGTCGTCGCGTAACATCCGCCCGGTGCGTTCCAGCGCCCCAACGACGTCGCGCCCAAAAGCCTGCTGCAAAGCTGGAATTACCTGGTGACGCACGGCTGAGCGACGCAAGGGGCTTCCGTCGGCAGCAGTCCACGGGCCTTCGAGCTCATTGGTTGGATCATTCACGTAATCAATGCCGAGTTCGTGACACACAGTGCGCAAATCGGCTGCACTCACCGTGAGAAAAGGCCGGATAAAAGGAACATCTGTAGAGGTAGGGAGCATGCCGGCTTGCGGCATACCCGCCATTGACCGCGTACCCGCCCCACGGCTCAGCCCTAAAAGCACAGTTTCCGCTTGGTCGTTGGCATTGTGCCCCAACAGCACTGTGGCAGGCATATCTAGACCATTTGAGTGACGGGAACCGTTTGAGCGATGCAAACCGTGCGCACGGGCAAAATCGGCAATCGCTTGATAACGTGCTTCACGGGCATCACCTTCCGGCCCCGCCCCACTGCCAATCTCCACGCGCGTGGAGAAAGCCCCAATTCCCAGCTTGCGCAGGCGTTCGACGACGACGGCTGCCTCATGTGCCGATTCGGGCCGAATTGCGTGGTCTACGGTTAGCGACAGCACCTGACGACGACGCGCATCTTTCTTATGCAAACATTCGAAGGCAGTAGTAGCCGCGAGCGCCATCGAATCAGCACCACCTGAAACAGCGAGCAGAATTGGCTCGTCAGCTGGGATGTCTGCTAAAGCAGCGGCAATTTTTTGGCGAGTTAACGAAACTAGGCGATGTGGTCCAGCCATATCGGTTCCTACTTCCTCAGCGCAGCAATAGCTTCGTCAATGGCCGGTTTTGCATATAATCCTGGCACACGTACGGCATTGTCCACGATAACAGCAAAGCTCAACGGCCTTCCACCTGCTGTGAACGTGTAGCCAGCTAGTGAGGAGACGTCGGAGAGCGAACCGGTTTTGGCGCGAACAAAGCCGAGCCCCGCCGTCGCCCCGAAACGATCGTGAAGAGTGCCGTCCAGTCCTGCAACTGGGAGACCAGGGCCAATGGCTGTCAGTTTGCAGTCACTACAACTCCATACATGGTTGAGAATATCAACCAATGTGCGCGGCGGGATTTTGTTCATCTCCGATAGACCGCTCGAATCGGATAGCGCCACACCAGATATTGAGATGCCTTGAGCTTTCAAGCTCTTGATAACCGCGCGTGAAGCTCCGTTAAAATCTGCCGGTTCACCTGCCTTGATAGCAACGAGGTGTCCTAGCGTTTCCGCGATGGAATTGTCCGATTCGAGCAACATGCGCGAGACAATGTCTCGCACCGGCGCCGACTCAACCGCCGCGACTTCTTGTGCTCCTGACGTGGAGGTCTTGTTGCCAGTAGCCGTTACCGAAATTCCTTGTGCACCTAGCGCCTGCGTAAATGCTTGGATCACGGTATTTGTGGGATGAGGAGCAACCTTGTTATTCGCATCAAAATTTCGATTGACGGCAATGGGAGACATTTCCATAACGTAGCGCGTGATGGACGAATCCCACGTCGGGCTGTAGCTAGGACCTGAGAACAAGCTCGTGTCGAGGAAAAGTTGGACTGACGTTAAGTTTTTAGACTTGAGATTTTCGGCAGTTTTGCTTGCGAGATCCGCTAGACCAGCATGCCCAACTTCGGCTGCAGGGTTTCCTTGACCCGCGGAGAGCATAATATCGCCGCCACCGACCAGAAAAAGGCTCGCGCCGTCTAATTTAACTTTCGTGGCGAGCGTGGTTTCTGGTCCTAGTTCGTGCAAGGCCGCCGTAGCTGTGAGCAATTTTGTGGTGGAGGCCGGAGTGCTTGGGCGATCCCCGTAATATTCACCGAGCACCTGTCCAGTAGTTGGATCAGTGACGATCCCCGACACATTCCCACCTACTCGCGGATCAGATTGCAATTTTGCGAATATGCTGGAAATAGTTGCGGCGTTGGGCAGAGCTCCGCTCGGCTGCAACGCCGGTGTCTCGACTGGATGCTGCTCAGTAGCCACAACCTGCGGAAAAGGTGCGGGTGGGTTGTCGAGAGGTTTCGTCGTCAGCATGCCAGGAACCAGATCCCATGCATCCGCGAAGATGTACGCACACAAACACGCGACGACGCCGCAAATCACAATCCGTTTTTTACTCACGTGCAAATTTTCCCACAAATCGAAACAAAATCAGTGCTTACGTGCACACATATTCTGGCTAATTTGCCACATTTTAAGCCCCTCACCCAGTAAACTTGGAGGAAATCACAATGCTAAATGAATAACATCGCACCTTACGAACGGGAATTAGGAGCGAATCACAGTTAGAATCGTTGCAGCACTGTCGGCGTCGAAGGAGAGACTCATGGAATTCGATGTAACCATCGAGATCCCCAAGGGCAATCGAAATAAGTACGAATTGGATCATAAAACGGGCCGTATCCGTTTGGATCGTATGTTGTTCACATCAACACGTTATCCTGATGACTACGGCTTTATTGACGGAACCTTGGGTGAAGACGGCGATCCGCTTGATGCACTCGTGATTTTGGATGAAGCGACGTTCCCTGGATGCGTGATCCGGTGCCGCGCGCTCGGCATGTTCCGCATGTCTGACGAAGCGGGCGGAGATGATAAGGTTCTCTGCGTACCAGCTGGCGATCAGCGCGCTTCATGGCGCACTGAGATTGACGACGTCTCTGAATTCCACCGCTTGGAAATCCAGCACTTCTTCGAGGTGTACAAGGATCTCGAGCCAGGTAAATCTGTAGATGGCGCACATTGGGTTGGCCGTGAAGAAGCAGAAGCTGAAATTGTTCGCTCATTTAAGCGAGCAGAAGAAACTGGCTATTACGACCACTGAGGCTTATAGAAAATTAAGCGATTGAGCTGGGGCGGGGTATCAACTTTTTAGTGTTGATACCCCGCTTGGCTTTTGTGAGATACAACCGCCTCGGCAAAAGATACAACCGGCTCGGCAATCGTCGCGTTACTTAGCGCTACTTAGCGCTACTTAGAGTTACTTAGAAGAACTTAGAACTACTTAGAGATACTTAGCAGAACTGTGCAATACTAATAACTAAGCAAGATCAAAAATTAGCAACCCAGCACAAGAGGATTTATATGAATACAAGCATCTCGATTCAAGACAATCCTTTCACCCCAACGTTCGGTGAAGCTCCAAGTCATCTCGCTGGGCGCGCCCAACTCACGACTGCCATTGAGCGTGCCTTAACATCACCATCACGCCGTCCAGAACTTACCTCTCTTTTTTACGGAGCGCGTGGCACCGGCAAAACCACATTATTATCCATTACAGCCCACCTCGCACAAGAAGCAGGATGGATCCCAGTAAGAGCTGCCGCATTACCCGGAATGCTTGACGACATCGAAATAACCGCTCGTAAAACTGCGGCACATCTGCTGAAACAGCCGTCGTCAAAACATATTTCACGCTTCGGCGTTCCAAATGTAGTAGATATTGAAGTCACCAAAGCTCCTGATACTGCATCGAATTGGCGGTCGCGCATGACGGCTATTCTCGACGAACTTGAATCACAAAATTCCGGCATTGTAATCACCGTTGACGAAATCGATCCAAATCTCGACGAACTTGCCATTCTTGCGTCGGTTTACCAAATCTTCGTAAGCGAAGGACGCCGCATTGCTTTATTCATGGCTGGTCTTCCCAACTCCACTTCACAGCTGCTGAGCAGTCAACACGTCTCCTTTTTACGAAGAGCCCAACTCACACGACTCGGCAGAATCGCTGACTACGATGTGCGCGAAGCTCTTATCAAAACAATTCACGACGGCGGACGCACAATTCGTGATGAAGCGCTTGATCTCGCCGTTGCAGCTATTGATGGTTTTGCTTATCTCATTCAGCTCGTCGGTTATCGAGCGTGGGACATTCACCCCGATCAACAAGAAATTACCGTCGACGATATGAAACTTGGAATTGCAAGTGCACAGTCGGAAATGGAAAATCATTTGATTGCCGCAAGCTATCGAGAACTTTCTCAAGGCGATATAAAATTCCTCGAAGCTATGGTTATCGACGACGGTACAGCAAGATCAGTGACATTACCGAGCGTCTAGGCTGGTCAACGTCGCAAGTTGCACAATACCGTCGTCGTCTTCTTGATGCAGGTGTGATTGGCGTACGACGACGCGGAGTAGTCGGCTTCGACCTACCATATCTACGGGGTTACGTGACAGAGCATTCAGAAACCTAAATTCCATACCTACCAAAAATGAACTGCTCCCCGAAAGAAGGAACCAAATTAATCGGTCCAGCTTTCAAGGAGCAGTTCAACGTTTAACACCACCACGCTATACATCGAGATGTTGGTGAAGTTGCCCTAACCGGCGCTTATTTAGAGCACACGCAAGTAGACTGGGCGACCCCAGATCGGAGCCTCAGACGTGCCTCGCGATGGATCATGAGCGGCGATATGCATTCCTCGACCAGTGTAAATACCCACATGGCCTGGCCAGTAGAGAATGTCTCCTGGGCGAGCCTGCGAAGGCGACACTTCATACGCTCCGTATGTGGCGAAGATTCGTGCTGAGGAATGCGGAATCGAATATCCGAAATGCCGGAACACGAAGCTCACAAAGCCCGAGCAATCCCAACCGCTTGGTGTACTACCACCCCAAACATAAGGCACACCGGAGAAGCGACGCGCATAGTTGATGAGCGATGAGCCAGTCGAACCATCCGACGGCGGAGCTGATGGGCGTTGAGCAGCAGCTGCTGCGGCAGCGGCGGCAGTAGCGGCGGCAGCTGCAGCAGCCGCTTCTTCCTCAGCTCGCTTCTGGGCAGCGATACGAGCAGCTTCTTCACGAGCACGCTGGTTTGCAGCTTCTTGCGCAGCCTTTTCAGCCGCTGCACGTTCAGCTGCAGCTCTTTGCGCTTCAGCGCGCTGACGTGCTTCTTTCTCAGCTTGGGCTACCGCGGTAGCAGCCGCGGCAGCGGACTCAGCTTCCCGCTTCTTCTGCTCAGCATATGCGGCAGCATCCCGTGCAGCCTTTTCTTTCAATGCTTTCAGCTCTGGATCAGCATTCGCCGCTTCTCTTGCGAGCTGCTCAGCCGATGCAACAGCAGATTTGGCTGCCGCCTCTTTTGCTTGAGCATCGGTATTAGCCTGTGCCAAAGCCGCAGATGCTTGAGCAGCGGCTTTCTTTCCAGATTTGTTGTTGGCTTCTGCGATGACTAAGTTTGCGGCAGCCTGTGCTTTGGCAACACGAGCGGCTTCTAGCTGTGCAAGACGCTCCCGTTCGAGCTCAACCGTTGTGCCACGCTGGCTTGCCAGTTCAACAACGAGTTCTGCGCGACGATTGTTAGCCTGTGAGATCTGATCTTGAGCGGCTTTCGCAGCCAACTCGGCGTCATTAGCAGCTGTATCCGCAGCTTCAGCTGCCTTAGACTGCTTATCTGCTATCGAATCAGCTTTCTTCTGCAAGGTGGTGGCAATTTCCTCGAGAGCCTTGTAATGCCGCACATTGTTATCTGCGGTAGATGCAAGCGATTCAAAAGCCTTGTTCCGCGAGGCGGCGCTAGCCATGTCTTCGGCACCAAACAGATAATGCGCATTAGTTAGCTGACCAGCAGAATCTTGATACATCGCCTGAGCGACGCTACCCATGGCTTGCCGTGCTTTGTCTAGCTCAGCTTTTGCCTGATTCGCCTTGGTCTGAGCAACAACAGCCTGATCAATTGACTGAAGCAAAGCCGACTGAGCGTCGATTTGCGCAGCCTTCTGCTTTGCAGCAGCCAGCTCTAGCTCGTTGCTCTTGGCTGATAGATTTGCAAGTTCAAGTTCAATTGATGCAACAGAATTTGCAGTTTGCTCTTGTTTGCCGTGAGCCGCTTCGATATCGGAATCGTCAACCGGATCGGCGTACGACACTGGTGCAATCGTGACTGTAAGGCCAACGACACCCGCTGTTGCCAGCACGCGCTGAATTCCTCGTTTCACCGGCTTTTCCTCCACGTTCCCTAAGTCAATTACTAATTCGCCATCGTTATACGAATGGGGCGTGTCGCTCTTGACTTCCACGAAATTTCCCACTCGCACTTCTGAGGGTATACCAAATCTGTCAAAAATGAAACACTAGAAACATAATTCACTAAATCACCACAAACAACACATTTACCAAGCTTCACAAATTCTACATAAATAACTTCGTTCACATTTGTCACAACCGCAGGTCAGGGCGTTGTGTTTCTTGTTTGTGCAGGTGAGATTCATGGGATTGCACCTCTCTGCACCATACAATTGCCACCGCGTCTCATCGCCAACGACCTTGTACCACTTCTTCCCCCACCAATTCGTGTGCGTTCCACGCAGCATCTCGATATATATGCAGAAGTTGCACCGATCGCACCAACTTTCCAGACGAAGATCCTTTATCAGCCAACGCGGCTATTTGCCCACATCTAAACCACCTGCTATTGCGCGGTTAATCTGGCACAATTAACCTATGGAAGAATCAATTCAGTGGACCGAGGACATGCTTGGCGCGGGCTTTGTCTCCGCAATCATTAATCTTGAGCCAGTCGCTGGCGTACCGCAGCGCTGCGCGATCACGAAACATCTTCCCGAAAATGATCCACAATCATCCGCGCACCCCAACCAGCCACTCCAACGAGAGTTCATTCTCATCGCAATTCACGGTTGGAACGACTACTTCTACCACAAAGAATTTGCGCGTTTCATCAGTTCCATAGGCGGCCATTTTTACGCAATTGACCTGCGCCGCTACGGCAGGGCGCACCAAGACGGCGAACCTTGGGGCTACACGAACTCCCTCACTGTCTACGATGAAGAAATCCAATGCGCCCTCACAATTGCTCGCACTGAGCACCCTGAACTCCCGATTGTCGTGTATGGACACTCAACAGGCGGCCTTACCGTGAGTTTGTGGGCAGATCGCCACCCCAACGATTTCGACGGCCTTATTCTCAATTCGCCGTGGCTATACACCGATTTGTCCGGCGTCAAAATGTTTGTCCTCAAACCAATCGCAAAACTTCTGGCAAAGGTCAAGCCCCTCCACATATTCGCCACGCAGGACGACGGTTTCTACCAAAAGATTCTCAGCGGCCAGCACGCTCTCAGTGCAGACGACGATCCCAACGATCCGTTCTTCACCACCGGCTGGGAAGCCGATGCCCGATTCCGACACTTCCCAACATTCCCGGTGCGGGCAGGATGGATCAACACGATTCTCGCTGGTCAAAAACGAATCGCAGGTCGACTATCGATCAAACAACCAATTCTCGCCCTCACATCAAAGCGCCACATAGCCACAACTACGTGGTCCGATGAACTCCTGGAAGTCGATAATGTGCTCGACCTCGAACACACCTGGCCATTGATCGAAAGCCTGGGCGACGACGTCACGCTCTGCAAAATCGACAAGGCGGTTCACGACGTCGTATTCTCACGTCGTAGCGCCCGTCACGAAGCGTACGACGCCATCACCCGCTGGATCCAAGCGAAACTATAGCTACAAAGCTAAACGACGCTAACTGCGGGCTTTGCGCACATCTTTTCCGTACAGCAGCAGCTCAGCTAGATGCACTCCCTGTGCTCCCATCAATTGTTGTGCCTGCGTACGGCAAGAAAATCCGTCGGCAAGAAATACCGCTTCCCCACTTGCAGCTTGCAATGTCGGCATCAGTGAATTTTCAGCGATCTTCACCGAGGTTTCGTAATGCCCCTGCTCCATGCCGAAATTTCCGGCGAGGCCACAACACCCACTCAAAATCCTCAGGTCCGCACCACAGTCGCGCAATAGCTTGGCATCCGCCTGCCAACCCATCACCGAATAATGGTGGCAATGTGGTTGAGCCACAACTTCCAAACCACGCAAATCTGGCAACTGCGTGCGTTCTACTGCGCCGAAATCTGGATGCACTAATAGCTCTGCCAGGGTGAACGTCATGGAGGAGAGCACGCCTGCACGCTCATCGTCAGGAAGTAAATCAAGTATGTCGTCGCGCAAAACTGCTGTACACGACGGCTCCACTCCCACAATCGGAATCCCACTGGCGGCAAACGGCGCCAGCACCTCCAGCAACGTGCCCAATTTCTTCTTCACAGTACCCAGCTGACCAGTGGTAATCCATGTCAGGCCGCAACATATGTCGCGCGGCGGGATAAGCACGGTATAACCCAGACGCTGCAATAACTGCACTTGCGCCTGAGCCCCGCGCGTGTCGAGCGTTTCGGAGAAAGAATCCGCCCAAAGCATCACATATTTCGCATTTTCTTTGGAGACGACGCCAGCACCAGCCATTCGCCCAAACTCACCAGTACCTGTGCCTGAGATGCCTGAGTCGATAAACTTGCTGGCGATTGACGAAAATCGCTTAGTAGCGAATCCCGGCATGGATCGTCTCGTGTCAATTCCTGCCAAAGTGAACGCAGTTTTCTTAATGAAACCAATGCTCATGAGCCGATTTGCGAGCTTTGCTGCACCAGGAATCGAGGTGGCTAGACGTGCAAGCGTCGGCAGATTCCCCAGCAGGTAATGCGTGCGTGGCCGCAGTTTGCCCCGATATCGCCGAAACAAGGCTTCTGAACGGTAACGCGCCATGTCGACGCCCGTCGGGCAATCCGCTGAGCAGGCTTTGCATGCGAGACACAGGTCAAGCGCATCAGCAACCGCCGAATCAGCAAACCCAGCAACTAGTGTTCCGTTAGCTACCTCTTGCAGAACTCGCATTCTGCCTCGGGTAACGTCCTTCTCTTCGCGGGTTGCAAGATACGATGGACACATGAAAAAGCCGGCAGCAGTTCGATCTGCACGGCAGTTACCCACACCAGTACAGCGGTGGACGGCGTTTGTGAAGTCACCGGCGTCGTCATGAAAATGGAAACCGCCAGCGTATTCCATTTTATGAGCAGCTGGGCGGCGCAAATTCTCATCGAAAGGAACTGGCTCAACGAGCACGCCAGGATTCAAGAAATTCTCCGGATCGAAAATGCCTTTTACCTGCGAAAACAATGCCAACGAATGCGGATCGAACATGCGCGGGAGCAATTGAGAACGCGCACGTCCGTCGCCATGTTCACCCGAGAGCGAGCCACCAAAGCGCGCCACCAAATCGGCTGATCGCTCCATGAACTCGCGAAATACATCCACACCATCACGTTGTTCAAAAGGAAAATCAATGCGCACATGCACACAACCATCGCCGAAATGCCCGTACATCAAGCCGGAAAGCTGGTAGGAATCCATAAGCTCCTGCAGCTCGCGTAAATACTCCCCCAGATGTTCCGGCGGCACGGCGCTATCTTCCCAGCCTGGCCAAGCCTGTGTTCCGCTCGGCGTCTGCCCGCCTAGTCCAGCTCCGTCAGCACGGATTCTCCACAGCTCAGTGGCCTGCGTGCCAGCCGGAAGGATACGAACTGCCTCAGTGCCGGCATCGGCAGCGAGCGCAGCAGCACGCGACGGAACCTCAGCAGCGTCGTCGCCCTCCTGAGCACCGACTTCAATGAGTAGCCAGCCGCCACCGGGTGGCAATTCGGGCACGTGACCTTTTGCGCGGCGGACGACGTCCACCAGCTGCGCATCAATTCCTTCGATTGCTAGCGGCTTGTGTTTGAGCAGGTCTGGCACGTGGTCGGCTGCGGTGGGCATATCAGGGTATCCCAAAACCACCAGCATCGGCGCTTGCGCGATGGGAACGAGTTTGAGGCGAGCTTTGAGAATCGTGATGAGCGTTCCCTCACTTCCCACCAGCATTTTTGCGAGGTTCTCGCCGTTTTCAGGCAGAAGGTGTTCAAGGGAGTAGCCCGAAACCTGCCGAGAAAAACGGCCAAAATTTTGTCGGATATGAGCGAGATTATCACCGATGAGCGATTTAAGCGCAGGTGCAGAGTCCATTCCGCGGGCGGAAGCGAGAAATTCTCGGCCTGCGCCGTCAATACAGTCGAGTTCCACCACGTTATCGGCAGTCCTACCCCAGGCCACAGCGTGAGGACCACAGGCGTTATTGCCAATCATTCCGCCAAAAGTCGCTCGATTTTGGGTGGATGGATCGGGTCCGAAACGCAGGCCATATTTCGCAGCCTCACGTTGCAAATCGCTCATGACGACACCGGGCTCCACGAGCGCAGTGCGGGTTTCGGGGTCTATTTCTAAGATGCGATTCATGTACCGCGAAAAATCAATCACTGCGCCTGAGCCGATTGAGTTACCCGCTACCGACGTGCCGCCGCCACGCGAGGTGATCGGAATCCGATGTTTGCGGCAGATACGTAAAGTGGCTACGACGTCGTCACGCGAGCGCGGAAACACCACAAACGCAGGCAAAACACGATAATTCGACGCATCGGTGGAGTACTGGGCTTGGGCGAGTACCGAAGAATCGACGCTTCCAGTAATTGCGGCAGAAATTTCGGCGACGGCGCGTTGTACTGCCTGAACGTCGTGTGGGGCGACGACGGATTGCTGGTGCTTGACGACGCGCTGGCGCTCTGTGCCGCGTAGATATCTGGCGTCGTGCTGGTGCTCGGTATTGTTTTGGCTCATAGCCTTGCCCTGTGCGTCCTGATTTTTGTACATCCGGCGCCCACTCCTCCTTAGCAGCCCCACCCGCTGTGACTTACAACTATTGTGCCTTCATTTCAGGGTTCATGGGCGGCGATGCCATATTGTGGGCTCCAAGCGGAGTAGATTCTTGGCGCCGAACTAGTGCCACGCTGATACCCAAACTGAACTACACTATCCTCTATGAAAACTTGATCGCTCAAAAGATACACACGAAAATTCGCAAGGCGATCCGGCAAGAAATGGTTTCACAGAAAGTTAGGCTGAGTGATGTCTAAGAAGCTTATTCAACATTCCTCGGGGCATTTCCTCACCTTCACAGCGGACGAGAATTTTGGCATCGAGGTTCGATACGAGGACGGCACTATCTGGCTGACGCAGAAACTCATGGCGGAACTGTTCGGGGTTGACGTTCGTACCGTAAACGAGCATCTTCTCAACATCTTCCGTTCGGGAGAGCTTGAGGAGAATTCAGTTATCCGGAAATTCCGGATAACTGCCACAGACGGCAAGTCTTACGTCACCAAGCACTATAACCTGGATGCAATTATCTCAGTGGGTTACCGTGTGAACTCGCTTCGTGCCACCCAGTTCCGGCAGTGGGCCACCAACGTGCTTCGCGATTTCACATTACGTGGATATGTGATTGACCGGCCGCGCATGGAGCAAGGAGAAATCCTCGGTGTCGATTACTTTGAACAACTTCTCGAAGAAGTTCGGGAGATCAGGCTCTCTGAGCGACGCTTCTACCAAAAAGTCACCGATATTTATTCGACCGCTGTCGACTACCGGTCCGATTCCCCGCTCACGAAGAACTTCTTTGCCACGGTGCAGAACAAAATGCACTTTGCCGTCCACAGGCACACCGCCGCCGAGCTTATTAAAGAGCGTGCTGATTCCTCGAAACCTCACATGGGCCTAACCTCGTGGAAAAATAGCCCAGATGGGAAAATCCTGCGCACTGATGTCACAGTGGGGAAAAACTATCTAAGCACAGAGGAACTGAGCGACCTCGCCCAGCTCGTGGACACCTTCCTCAATCTCGCCGAATCACGCGCCAAACGCCATATCCCCACAACGATGGAACAATGGGTGAAACTTCTCGATCAAGTTCTCACCCTTGATGCCCGCGAACTACTTGAGAACGCTGGAAAGATCACCAAAAAAGTCGCTGACGCACATGCGCTTGAACAATTTACTCAATTCCGCGTAAGCCAGGACAAACACTACGTATCTGACTTCGATCGCTTCAGCACCGAAGTCACACATGCGATTGAAAAAGGACGCGACGCACAATAATTCACCTCAACGAATCCTTTGTGGATTACGGTCATTTCGCGCCCTCATGCAAACCCCTGTGCACGCTACGAGGAAGAAAACCGCGTCCAACCAGCTCCGACATTCCTAAAGGAATCGTTAGTTTCGCGTACCTGTGCGTTCGCTCCAATTGTGTGTAGCAGTCGAAAAACAAATTCTCGGTGAGTTCGCGGATCTGCGCGTCCGTGAGCCGTTTACCAAACCACAGCTGCGGAAACACGAAACCATCCACACCAAACCCAGCCAAAAACCCATCCACAACACCAAGACGGACCACACACCAACTGGCACGAACCACAACTGCCTGACGACGGCGCATCCCAGCACCATCAGCGCTATCAGGAACGTCCTCAACAGTCACATCACAGCCACGATCCCGCAAACAATCAAGCCAAGTCTCTAAACCTAAACACATACCCAGATCATCACAACGATACGCAACCACACCGCCGTCACCATCACCTTTTTCAACAAAAACCGTAGCCAAATCAGAACCAGACAGCGAATCAAACTTCGCTAAATGACACCACCACTTCACGCTCGGCTCATCCGAGAACGGAACCTCACCCACAAACGAACCACCCCGCGCATAAAACTCCCCCAACTGCCCCTGCCAATGCAGGTCATAGCGCCGGATCGGTTCCAGATTAACAGTTTGGCGAACCGTATTTAGACGGCACAGCAAAGAATTCAGCTCGTCACGATAATCAAAGGTTTCAGAAATATCGCCTTCCCACGTTCCTTGAATTCCCATGTCCATGCGAAGTGCTTGACGGTACTGCGCTCGAATTCCATCGACGCGGGAAGTAAGTACAATAATCGGTTTGAGGCACGAACGGACGCGCCCGCTCGACCAACGCTCCACCGGAAGGATCGGACTCTTCTTCCCGGATTTAACGCGATAGACGAAAAACTCACCTGAGCTGGAATCCGCAGGTATCGCAACCGTGTAAATCGAGCGTTCGGGTATGACATCCACCCATATATTCCCAGCTAATAGCCCATCTACGAAATGCGAGATTGTTTCTAATGTCGAATCACCGCGCATGGCGAGCTCAAAGTAATGCGCACCAAATATGTTGCGAAGGTTCGCAATATATCCGCCGCATACATACTCACCACAGCCAATCGCTATACCTCCGTAGCGAAATAACAAGCCGACGCCATTGCGCGCAGTATGCAATTCGAGATCCCACGCCCCGCCAGAGAAAACATCAATCCGGCAATCTGCATCTTCTGGTAGCGAGCCCGCATCTGCTGGTTGAGACGAAGCGCAGAAAAGTTCAACGTCGGACGAATAGCGAACCGTATGCTCAAGCGGAAGATCAGAAAAACGCGAAACTAAGCTCGCAAGATTATTAGCCATACGGTGCTCCCGCTTTCGATCCACACCAACCATCATATTCTGGGATAGAGCAGACCAACAACCATATACCGTTGCGAATACTAGCGAATATTAGCCAAGATTCTTCGGCAATTTCAGCGGGCAGCCCGCACATGCAATCTGCGCCTGCATCGACAGTGCCTCGCCCGAGCTACTACACGCTCCCAAACCCGAAGAACACAAAGACGCCGCCGACCGCGCCATACCGATCCGCTCGAAATGGTCAAGCATCACTTTCACGAAAACTTCGGATGTTCCGGTTTGCAGAGCCACTTGATGCACCGTCTTCCCTTCCCGCAACAGGGAAAGGACGCGATCCGAGGCATGGGTGGAACCGCCGGAGCGCATGGCTACATCAGATTGTTCCGACGCGCGGGCACTCACCGACGACGCTCGCGTCACGGAACCGCCCGGCACACGCGAACCTGTGCGACCGTCGTCTTTCCCTCGCCACGGCAACCGAAAACTAACCATACCCTCAGCCTACTCAACCGAGGAAAAGTTTACCGATTTGGAATACTCCCACGGCCAGTATCCATGCCACTACCAGCTGCACCACCACAGCTAGGCTGGTGAGCTTTCCGCCGATGAGTCGAACCTGCTCACCCACGGTAGCCATACACGGTGTGTAGGTGAGTACGAAAACCAAGAACGCTAGGGCAGCGAGCTGCTCAAGACCAGCGCCAGCGGTCTGCTTGAATGTTTCGCCAAGGAGATTCGGTAAGACGCCGAGATCATCGCCGTTGTCTTCGGCGTCGCCTGCCGCGTCGGCATCCATGTTGTAGGACACTACAATCGATGAAACCACAGTTTCTTTAGCAACGAAGCCGGTCATTAACGCACCGGTCATGTGCCAATCGCCGAATCCTGCCGGCGCAAACACTGGCTCGAGTCCACGCGCTACCATGCCATAGGCGGATTCAGACATTGGCAACTCAGGATCAGCAAAACCGTGCTCGCCCGAACTGCTCGTTGGGATTGCACCTAGCAACCACACCAGCATTGCCATCGTGACGATAATCTTTCCAGCGCCACGTACGAATGTGAACGTGCGCTGTACTGAAATCTTTCCAAGCACGAGCAAACGCGGGAGCTGGAACGACGGCAAGATCAGCATGAGCGGTGCCTGCGACTCCGTGCGGGTAAAGAAGAATTTCAGCACCCACGCAGCCAAAACCACCATCACTACCGAAAGCACGTACATCGCAAACACAACCGTGCCCGTATTATTCGGGAAGAAAATTTTGGCGATCATCAAATAAATCGTCAAACGTGCAGAACACGAGGTGTACGGCGTGATAATCGCGGTAATCAGACGATGACGTGCCGAAGGCAACGACCTTGCCGCAGCGAGTGAGGGCAAGTTACAACCAAATCCCATAATGAGCGGCAACACCACACGCCCGTCGAGGCCAATCTTGCGCATGAGGCGATCAGCGAGGAAAGCTGCGCGCGCCATATACCCCGAGTCCTCTAGCATCGAGATCGCCACAAAAATCACGAACATGAGCGGCACGAAGGACGCCACTACACCAAGTCCGGTGGCCAGGCCATTTACCAGCAAAGACTGCACCCACGTGCCATCCAAGCCTAGTTGCGTCAAAATCCACACCACGCCATTCGCTACGGAGATAGCGCCCTCGTCGGTACTTGAGAACCATCCGTCGAACATATCTTGCAACGGCGATACCCATTCGCCCGCAAGGTGGAACAGCGCCCACATCAGTCCGAAAAAGACTGCGGTGCCGAAGAAGGGGTTGAGGAGCAACCGGTCGGCTTTGTCTGACCGTGAAAGCTTCGTCGGATCCTCGCGATGTTTGAGGACGGCGGACTCAACGCGATCTACCCATGCGAACAGCGTTTTTGCGCGCTCGAGCTGCGCTTCGGACTCTTGTGCGTCAATTACTGCGGCGGTTGCGTCGTCGAGTTTCAGTGACGACGCCGGCTCGTGACCGCATCCGCACGCATTCCGCGTACCTTCTTTCACACAGTCCTCACCTGGAGCGAGGTCTGTAGCGCAACCGCACAAGGTTTGAGCAAGGAGGTTTCGCTCATCTACCGTGGCAGTTCCACAACAGTTGCGCGGAGTTATGCACTGCGCATGTGCCCGCTGAGCAGCAGCTTCACAGTAACCAGGTGCAGTAGGATCAGCTTCCAATCCCCGAATATATGAGGGTGCAGCTAGGGCACTGCGCACAAATTCGTCTAATACCGGATAGAGCTTCGGCTTGCGTGCATCGAAGATCATCACGGGAATACCGAGCTCTTTCGAGAGCGCCGAGGGATCGATTTCGACGCCGTGGTGTTGCGCTACGTCCGCAAGCGAAATAAGAGCCGCCACTGGATGTCCGGTTTGGGCGATCTGACCAAGCAGGTAGAGCGAACGAGTGAGCGAGCTACCATCGAGAATTGCCAGCACGAGGTCGGTGTGATGTCCAAGGCTAGGATCGGTGAGTGTGCCGGGCCGCCCCGCGATTGTTTCTTCTACGACTTCTTCGTCAGGGCTGGTAGGAATAAGGGAGTAGGTTCCAGGCAAATCGAGGATACGCACCCCCAACGTGCGCCACGTGCCTGCCATAACTTCCACCGTGGTACCTGGGGCGTTGATCATCGCTTGATGTGCACCCGTTACACCATTGAACAGAGTGGATTTTCCAACATTGGTATTGCCCACCAATAACACTGTTGTGGTGGTGGCGGCGGCGTTGGAGGCATCACCGCGAAGAGTATTGTACGTTTGTGATTTGAGATTTACTTGGCTGCTCACGATTCTACTTCCTACTGCTCAACGATCTGCGCTTCAATGCGCTTGGCCCATTTGTGATCCACCGCGATGCGCGAACCAGCGATATTGACGATGAGTCCGCCGAATGCGGCTTTTTGCATAATGACGGCTTCCGCACCAACACGCACACCAAGTTCTTGCATACGAAGCACATTTTGGCGCGGCAAAGGAACGCTTGTTAAGCGAATAGGCACCCGAACAGGGCAGTCCTTGAGAATCATGGGGAAGATCCTTCTCAATCACGGAACATATCAAATTGTTGTGCCTATCCGAGCACGTGGATTGAAAACTGGCTAGGCAGATGGCGAAGATTGCTACTCAGTGCGTGAATAAATGTTTTTCCATACTGCAAGGCATTAACCGGCATGGAACACTAGCGAACAACTCACCTTCATTTAGGTTACCCTTACCAAAGGGAATTAGGAAAGCCAAACGTCCCGTAATTAAAAGTTAAATATTAGTAGAGCGTATATCAACAGGGAAAACACAAACAGATTGGACTTATTCCAATCTAACTTTATGAGTAATGAGAGATCGGGAACACTGATGCCTATAAGTACGGACTAACAAATAGATACGGGATCGCCGACCGAATAATAAGGGTAGGGGTTGAACACATTCTTACATCGAAGTGTTCAACCCCCACCCAGATTCAGTTATTGGCAAGCTTGCCTGCGAATCAACAAACTAGGCTAGCTCAGGCAAGTTTACTCATCTTTCTTAAAAGAATCGCCAACTCGCTGCGCAGCTTCTTTTACATACTCCACTGCATCTTCGGCCTTTTCAGAAACCTTATTAGCAACTTCCTTGAGCTTGCTTTCATCCTTCTGTACGCGACCTTCTGCTTCGAGCTCAGGATTGTCCGTTGCGCTTCCAACAAATTCCTTTGCTGCGCCGCCAAGTTCATTTGCCTTGTTCTTCGCAGTTTCTTCGATACCCATTGAGCACCCCCTTCCATCGGTAACACCAAACCTCAAAAACTAGGTGTCTTAGCTTTCAGTATCCTCCTATCCTTGTGCAATCGATAACCGTTGTACACCAATAGCCCAATATTCAGCTGGAAGTGAATGTAACTGGCACATAGCAGCTAAATATAGCTAGCACACAAAAGCGGGTGGATACCCCCGTATCAGGGCATCCACCCGCAAGCAGCCATCACCTAGCCAATCATATTGATAGCGCTAGATTTTGCACCGCAATCTCAAGCGATTATCAGGCTGTGGTTGCGCGCTGTGCACCACGCTCGATTGCTGCCGGAGACTCGTTCGAGATTGCCGCACGGCCAGCTTCAAGACGAGCAACTGGCACGCGGAATGGCGAACATGAAACGTAGTCCAAACCGATCTCGTGGAAGAAGTGGATCGATACCGGATCACCACCATGCTCACCACAAACACCGAGGTGAAGATCTGGGTTAGCTGCACGTCCACGCTTTGCACCCATCTTCACAACGGAACCAACTCCGCGCCAATCAATCGACTCGAATGGAGAATCTCCAAATACACCGTAATCGAAGTACTCATTGAAGAACGCCGCTTCGACGTCGTCACGCGAGAAGCCCCAGGTGGTCTGGGTAAGATCGTTCGTTCCGAACGAGAAGAAGTCCGACTCCACTGCGATACGACCAGCGGTAACAGCTGCACGCGGAAGCTCGATCATATTACCGATTGGCAGATCCAGCTCCACGCCGAATTCTTCGGAAACTTCCTTGATGATCTCAAGTGCCATATCGCGCACAATCTGCATTTCGCGAACCGAGCCGATGAGCGGCACCATGATCTCCGGACGTGGATCCTTGCCCTGCTTCTTCAACTCAGCACATGCTTCAGCAATTGCGCGAACCTGTAGCTTAATCAAGCCAGGAAGCTTGAGGCCGAGGCGAACGCCACGCAAACCAAGCATCGGGTTCTGCTCATGGTTTGCCTTCACTGCAGCGAGTAGCTTCTTCTCAGCCTCGGTAACCTCTTCACCCTTTGCTTCCTTAACAGCAAGCTCAACGGAGAGTTCGGTAAGATCAGGCAAGAACTCGTGCAAAGGAGGATCGATCAAGCGAACGGTAACAGAAAGTCCATCCATCGCCTCGAAGATTCCGATAAAGTCGCCCTTCTGAAGTGGCATGAGCGCGTCAAACGCAGCCTGCTGATCCTCATCCGTCTCAGCAAGAATAACTGCTTCAATCAGCTTGCGGCGATCACCGAGGAACATATGCTCGGTACGGCACAAACCAATACCCTCTGCACCAAATTCACGTGCACGCTGTGCGTCTTCTGGGGTGTCGGCATTAGCGCGAACCACCAAGCGACGCTTCTCATCTGCATGCGACAAGATGTGATCCACAGCGGTAACGAGTTCCTTAGTATCCTCATCAGGCGAAGCAGCCAAACCAGCTTCAAGACCCTTCGAAATGTAGGTCATAACTGGCGAATCAGTTACTGGCACTTCACCTTCAAAGATTTCACCCGAGGTGCCGTCAATTGCGATAACGTCGCCTGCCTTGTAGGTGGTATCTTGCGACTTCACATACACAGTGCCGGCTGCTTCATCAACCAAAAGATCTTCCGCGCCAACCACACAGCAACGTCCCATTCCGCGCGCCACCACAGCAGCGTGCGAAGTCTTGCCACCGCGAGCGGTAAGAACGCCCGAAGCCACAACCATTCCCTGCAAATCGTCTGGGTTGGTTTCGCGGCGAACCAAGATAACCGATGCACCAGCCTGGGTGCGGGCAACAGCCTGCTCGTTGTTGAGCACGATCTCGCCAACAGCAGCACCAGGCGATGCTGGCATACCCTTGGAGATAACCTTCTTCGAAGCAGACTTATCGAACTGCGGGAACAGCAGCGAGGTGAGCTGATCACCGGTAACGCGCGTAACCGCTTCGTCGTGCGTAATGAGGCGCTCGTTCACCAGCTGCTCAGCGATACGGAACGCGGCCGAAGCAGTACGCTTTCCAACGCGCGTTTGAAGCATCCACAGCTTGCCGCCCTGGATCGTGAACTCAATATCGCACATATCGCGGTAGTGAGTCTCGAGCTTCGTCATGATTGCGCGCAACTCGTCGTAGGAAGCTTTGTCGATCTTCTCGAGATCAGCGAGCGAAAGCGTGTTGCGGATACCTGCAACGACGTCCTCACCCTGAGCGTTCTCAAGGTAATCGCCGTACACACCCGAGTGACCTGTGGAAGGATCACGGGTGAAGCACACGCCCGTACCGGATCCTTCGCCCATATTTCCGAACACCATGGTCTGCACGTTTACTGCGGTGCCAAGGTTGTTTGGAATGTGCTCACGACGGCGGTAGATGCGAGCACGATCGGTGTTCCACGAGCGGAACACTGCCTCAACAGCCATATCAAGCTGGAAGCGTGGATCTTGCGGGAAATCTTGACCGGTTTCCTTCTTCACGATCTCTTTGTACTGTGCCACGAGCTCTTTGAGATCCTCAGTGGTCATGTCCAGATCGCCCTTGTATCCCTTGCGCTCTTGCAAGCCGTGAAGCGCCTCAGAGAAGAGATCACCCTCGATGTCCATAACCGTCTTGCCAAACATCTGGATCAGGCGGCGGTAGGAATCCCACGCAAAGCGCTCATTCCCAGACTTCTCAGCCAAACCATGCACCGACTCATCATTCAAACCGATGTTCAAAACGGTTTCCATCATGCCTGGCATCGAGAACTTTGCACCGGAACGAACCGACATCAACAATGGATCGGAAGCATCACCCAGCTTCTTGCCCATCGTCTGCTCAACGCTACGAATCGCGGCAGTTACTTCAACATCCAGCGTTTCTGGAACTTCTCCCTGACTCAGGTATGCACGGCAAGCTTCAGTTGTGATGGTAAATCCGGGAGGAACTGGCAGGCCAAGGTTGGTCATTTCTGCAAGGTTCGCACCCTTACCACCGAGCAGATCCTTCTGATCTTTGTCTCCTTCGGTGAAGTTATATACATACTTCGTCATTTATTTCCCTCCGTTGGGGCTGTGTTTGTTGCAGCTGATCATCGCCGCATTCTTCAGTTACCGAATTATTCGGTCCGCCTAACATATTACCTCAACCGCGATTTTAGGGGGTAACCGAGCCGATTGTTTTCGTTGGAACAATTGTGCGACTTCATGAAACAATGTAGTGAAAATTTCATCTACCCCCACACCTTCTCAGCACGCCACCTGCTCTGAACGCCACGGCATCTCAGTCACCCAGACACATCATCCCACCTGTTCAGCACCGCACTTAATAAGGACCACCCCATGACTCTCCTGCTCGCCGTTATCTACGCGGCGTTCATTTCCCTCGGACTTCCCGACGCCGTTGTGGGCGCCTCGTGGCCCTCGCTCGCGCCTTCACTTCACGCCGATCCTGCCGGTGCGGGAATCATCTCGATGATTGTGTGCATCGGAACTATCACCGCTTCTTTTGCCTCGGTTGCACTGCTACGACGTTTCGGCACAGTTAAAATCTCTATCACATCGGTGGCACTAACTGCCGTGACGCTCCTCGGCTACTCGGTTGCGCCGTCGTTCCTCTGGCTGTGTATTCTTGCCCTCCCACTGGGCCTCGGTGCCGGCGCAATCGATGCCGCCATCAACGCCTTTGTATCGCTCAACTACTCCACTCGGCACAACAATTGGCTTCACGCATTCTGGGGAGTTGGCGCTTCATTGGGTCCGCTCATCGTGGGCTTTTGGCTCAATTGGCGGGCACAATGGCGCCCCGCGTACGTCACCGTGGCACTGCTACAGTTCGCGTTGATGTTTTTGCTGATCGCCTCCAGAAAATTGTGGGAAGGTGTGGAACACGCCGCCACGCCGGATGATTTTTCGCATGACGACGCCGTAGCGCAGCTTTCGCCGTGGTACAGGCTTCCCCACATCACGCCTATCCTGTGTGGATTCTTCCTCTATTGCGCTGTGGAACTAACTACCGGATTGTGGGGCGCAACCTTTTTGGTGCAGTATCACCATATTTGCCCGTCACTTGCCGCGGCGGGATCCGCAGGTTTTTATATCGGAATCACTGTGGGACGCTTCATTGCGGGATTTGCGGCGGAAAAATTCTCCAACCTCGTGCTTTTGCGGGTAGGTTCGGCGATTATTGTGACAGGCGCAGTCGTCTCCCTGTTGTCACCATTTGCAGTAGGCGCAGTAGCTGGCTTTATTATGATCGGTCTGGGCTGCGCACCAATCTATCCGGTGATACTCAAAGAGACTGCACGACGGCTTGGCGCAGCTAATACACAGCGTGCGATGGGTTTGCAGATGGGATTCGCTTACACCGGACAGCTACTCATGCCACCGGCGGTGGGCTACCTTATGACACGTATCGACCCGGTATTAATGCCGGTATTTGTGCTGCTAGGTACTGGAGCTATGATTGCATGCCACGAGTACGTAGAAAAAGCTGTTATGAAGAACAAATAGCACGAACCTCACGTTTACCCCATTCACGACTCGCCCACAATATCCATTGTAACATCAAACTTCTTTGTAATATTGAGGCGGAAAATAGCCATTACCAGCAAAGTTTTTTAATTCCCAATACGAAAAGTATCACTTTATTGAGAAATATGCTCTACACTTGTTTGCATGGAAACAATGGCGTTGACATTCAAGATTGGCACGGCCTCAGCTGCCGTCCAAATTGAAGGTGATTTACCAAGAACAAACTGGCATGCCTGGGCTGAAAAGCCCGGAAGTATTAAGGATGGCACGAGCCCAGAACCGGCAACGGGTCACTGGAAACGGTGGCGGGAAGATAACGCGCTCATGCAGGAATTACACCTGCAAATTGCACGTATTTCTCTCGATTGGACTCGCATCGAACCGCGCCGTGGGCAGTGGGACGAAACCGCCGTCGCCCGTTATCGAGAAGAACTCATTGACCTCAAAGAACGCGGAATCGAACCGCTCGTCACCCTGCACCATTTCAGTCATCCGCAGTGGTTTGAAGAGATGGGTGGATTCGCCAAAGAGCAAAACATCTCACTGTTCATCCGCTTTGTGGCAAAAATTCTTGCGGAATTTGGCGATCTGGTGAGCGACTGGAACACCATCAACGAACCCAATGTATTTGCCACTCAGTCGTTCCTTTACAACGAGACTCCCCCTGGCGGCAAGAGCTGGCGTAAAGCACTCACAACGATGCGGAACTTCGCAATCGCCCACATTCGAGCATACAAACTAATCCATAGCACACTCGATGCGCCTGGCCGCACGATCAACGTATCCATCGCACACCATATTCGCGGATTCACACCACTCAATCCGAAGAATCCTGTGCATCGAGCCTTCGCAAAAATCGACGATTACCTCTACAATCGACTGATCGAAAATGCGTGCTACAACGGCAATTTTCACCCCCTCTTGGGACGGCCGCCATGCGACATTCAGCGCGGGCACTACTGCGACGTCGTCGCCATCAATTACTACACGCGCTCCACTGTGCGTGGTCTGACCGATGGAGTATTCCCCGGCGCGCCAGTAAATGATTTGGGCTGGGAAATCTATCCGCAAGGTATCGTGGAGTGCGCCCGTGAACTGCACGAACGCCACCGTTTGCCAATTTGGATCACTGAGAACGGCACCGCGGACAATGGTAGCGACACCGAGCTGGAACGATTCCGACCTAAATACCTCCTTGACCACTTTGCAGCAATGGCAGCGAGCGGATTACCCTTCGAGCGCTACTACCATTGGTGTTTTGTGGACAACTGGGAGTGGTCCGAAGGAATGGTGCCACATTTTGGCATCGTTCACCTCGATCCCACCACTTTGGAGCGCACCCCGAAGCCCTCGGCATATATGCTGCGTGACATCATTGACCAAGGAAAAATCAACGACGATATTTACCAAAGGTACGTAAAATGACTGAAATGATTTACGACGACGCCATCGACACCAACCGTCGTCCTGACGTGAAAAAGAGCTGGGTGAGCGCGTATGGGCTCCTCTACTTTGCCACTTGTGTGTCTTGGGCAGCTCCGAGCCAGCTACTCCTCGGCATGCAAATGCAGCAGCTCGATGCATCTAACAAAGAGGCTATGCTCGGCGTGCTCATGACCATTGGCGGAACCGTGCAGGTAATAACGTCAATTTTTGCCGGATCGCTCTCTGATCGCACGAGAACGCGCTGGGGCAAACGCTTGCCGTGGATACTAGTTGGCGGCTTCGGCGCTTGTGCGATGCTGTTCTTCATATCCTTCACTCCGAGTTACTGGGTGATGGTAACCGCCTGGGCTGCGTTCCAGTTCTTCACAGTACTGAGCACGAATAATATCCTTACGCTCACTCCAGACACGGTACCTCAGCGCCAATACGGCATGGTATCGGGAGTGCTGGGCGCAACGTTCACATTTGGCCTGGTGGGCGGCACAATCGTTGCCGAAGCATTCCCGCTTCAAACTGCGTATATCGTAGTAGTAGGTCTGTTCGTGGCGATACTTCTCACCTATACCCTCACTGGAACTTGGAAGCACTCACGCGATATTCACGCAGCTGAGACCAAAGAACGGGCTCGCACAGAAGCCGACAATCTCGCCAACAATATTGCGGCGATTACCCACTCGCTTCACGATTACGTTGATTACCTGTGGGTTTTCGCAGCACGCTTCGTTGTACACCTAGGAAATTATGTTGCGCTCTTCTTTTTGTACTACTACCTGCAAGATCAGATTAAGCTTGAAGATCCCGAAGGCGGAGTCCTTATCCTCACCGTTGTCTACGCAGCAGTGACTATTCTTTCCGCAATTGTGGGCGGAAAATGGTCTGATAAAGTGCAAAAACGCAAAATATTTGTGGTTGCATCGGCGCTCTTGGCTGGAGGCGCAGCAATCATGATGGCATTCGTACACACGTGGCCAATGGTTATCACCGCCGGAATTATCCTGGGTATCGGTTGGGGCACGTTCACTTCTGTAGACCAAGCGTTGATCAACGAAGTTCTGCCCTACGCCCAAACTCGTGCACGAGATATGTCGATCATGACGCTCACTGTGGGAATCACGAATATGCTCGCAGGCATTTCGGCCACATTCGCACTCAAAGTCTTTGGCGGATACCCGGGCCTTTATATCTGCACGGGCATAATTACGGTGATTGGAGCGTTGCTAGTGCTTCCGGTTAAACGAAGCCGCTAGCAAGCAACAACGCAAGAGGCGAGTAGCTAGCGGCTGGTAACTAACGGCAGCAAGGAGCAGTCGTTAGTTACCGAGCACTAACAACTGGAAACTAATCGCTACTAGCTCCCCAATACTTCACGGCGCGCGTCCACAAAAGCAGCGATTGCCCGATCGAGATCATCTTTGCTCAATTTGGCATTCAGTTGCGTACGGATGCGCGCCTTACCCATTGGAACCACTGGATACGAAAATGCCCGAACGTAAACACCACGGGCAAGAATCGCGTCTGCCATTTTCGCGGCCACAACGGCGTCGCCAAACATCACCGGAACGATCGGGTGGGTTGATTCGGGAATTTCGAATCCTTCTTCGCACATGCGCTGACGAAAATACTGCGTATTCTCACGCAAACGAGTCAACAACTCAGAAGACTCTTTGAGCAGCTCAATCACCTTCAAAGTAGCTCCGGCGATGGCCGGCGCAAGAGAGTTCGAGAACAGATACGGCCGCGATTTTTGACGCAGCGTCGCTACAATTTCACGGCGCGCACAGGTGTATCCACCCGACGCCCCACCCAAAGCTTTACCCAATGTGCCAGTGAGAATGTCGACGCGGTCACTCACCCCAAAATGCTCAGGTGTACCTGCGCCAGTTTGCCCCATAAATCCGACTGCGTGCGAATCATCAACCATAACCAACGCGCCATACTTATCGGCTAGATCGCAAATTTCTGGCAGCGGCGCCAGGTAGCCGTCCATGGAAAATACGCCATCGGTTGCGATCACAGTAAAGCGCGACGACGCCGTCGCCTCCCGCAACTTCGCCTCAAGATCAGCCATATCGCGGTTCTTGTATCGGAAACGAGCCGCCTTGGACAAGCGTACGCCGTCGATGATCGAGGCATGGTTCAATTCATCAGAGATAATTGCGTCCTCGGCACCAAACAGGGTTTCGAACAAACCGCCGTTGGCATCGAAACAGGACGAGTACAAGATCGTATCCCACTCGTCGTCGCCCTCTGTGGCGGAGACCTCGGTGGCGGAGGTTTCGGTAGCGGCGACCTCAGCGGCAGTGTCCACCTGAGCACCATCGGAAGAAACGCCAGCTCGCGGGTGCAAAAACGACGTCAGTGCTGCTTCGAGCGTCGTGTGCTGCGTTTGCGTGCCACAGATGAAACGAACTGAACTCATTCCGAATCCCCATTTATCCATCGCCGTTTTCGCAGCGGCGATGAGCTCAGGGGAATCCGCGAGGCCAAGGTAGTTATTGGCGCATAGATTGAGCACGTCGCGTCCATCTTCAACGCCGATATGCGTAGCTTGCGCAGTGGTGAGCGCTTCTTCGTTCTTATATAAACCCTGCTCACGTAGCTCATTCAATTGTCCGGAGAGGAATGTACGCATCGGTTCATAGCTTTGTACACTCATTTTACTACCTCGTGTTCGTGTTGTTTTTCTGCTGCTTGAGTTTCTGTTTACTGTTTAGTTTCTGCGTTTTGAAGCTTGTGCGCCCTGAAGCTCCTACGGCCTGACGCTTCTGCAGCCTCAAGCCTCTACGTTCTGCTGTTCACCAAGTGGATTAGTGCTGCTAGTCAGTGTTCCCAGTTAGTATTCCTCGCATGCCGTTACGCCGCTCGCCGCTTAGCTTTCCCAGTTCAGCACAACTTTTCCAGACTTGCCGTTCGCTGCGATAGCAAAGGCTTCTTCGAAGTCTGTGTAGGGCAAACGATCAGTGATAACACCCGAAATATCAAGACCAGAGCTCACAAGAGCCGAGGCCGCGTACCATGTTTCAAAAATGCGACGCCCAGTTACGCCCTGAATAGTGAGCATATTGAAAATTACTGTGGTCAGATCAAGTGAGACTTCCGAAATTGGGGTGCCTAGCAGCGCCATTCGGCCACCATGCACCATGTGGTTAATCATCGAGCGAATTGCAACCGGCGAACCAGACATCTCAAGCCCCACATCGAAGCCTTCTTTTAGCCCGAGCGCGCCAAATGTCTCTTTTAGCTCACTGTGCCCAACATTGATGGTGTTTTTAATGCCGAGCTTTTTGGCCAGCTCAAGGCGTTCATCGGAGAGATCCGAGAGCACCACATTGCGCGCCCCTTGGAATTGAGCTACCAATGCCGCCATGATTCCAATCGGGCCAGCACCGGAAACAAGCACGTCCTCCGCCAAACACGGGAATTGCAAAGCAGTGTGCACAGCATTGCCGAACGGATCGAAAATAGCGGCAACGTCGAGGTCAATATTCTGCGGGTGTACCCACACATTCGCAGCTGGAAATACAAAATATTCGCTCATAGCACCGTCGACGGCGTAGCCAATCCCCTGCGTATTGGCACAAACTTCACGCCGTCCCGCCAAACACGCCCGGCAACGCCCACACACATAGTGCCCCTCACCGGAGACAATCTGCCCGAGTTCCAATCCCGTGACCAGCTCGCCCACTTCAACGATCCGCCCACAAAACTCGTGTCCAATAATTCGCGGCGTCTGCACCACCTTCTGTGCCCACGGATCCCACCGCTGGATGTGCACGTCAGTTCCACAAATTCCAGTACGAAGCACCTGCACCTTAACGTCATTTGGTCCTACTTCAGGTTCAGGAATATCAATAAGCTCAAGGCCTACCTGTGGCTTTGTTTTTACTAGGGCTTTCATATGCACTCCATGATGTTGCACTATATCTTTATTGCTATGCGGTTAGACATTCAGCTTTCCAGACAAAGGCTCTCTGTCATGCCGGCTTAAGCATCGCATGCGGCCAGCGGCGGTCTGGTTGAGCAGTCAGTTACAAGTAGCGAACAGGCGTTCACCCAACTCTTGCACACGTTCACACAGTTCATCGCGGATCATGTTCATCCGCTCCGCACCGTCGATGCCACGCAAGGAAGGCTCGTCCGTTTCCCACCGCTCAATCTGCGCTTTCATACCAGGCACCGGCTCAACCTGCGCTTCCTTCCCGATGATGACGACGGCGTCTGCGCACCGTAACGCATCGGCGTCGATCGCTTTGGGAAACTCGCCCTCAAAACTCGCTCCAGCTGCTTGGATGCTCTGCTCTGACTCGGAGTTGAGGTTTGTGCCCGGATGCGTACCAGCTGATGTAACGTCAACACGCTCGGCATACATATGTCGCATCAAAGCAGCAGCCATCTGACTTTTCCCTGCATTTTTCACACAAATGAAAAGTATCTTGGGTCTCGGCTGTGTGGTGTCCGGTTGAGGCATATTGTCTCCTCTGAGCGGGGATAGGTAAGTGGTCTACCTCCAATATCCTATCCCTATTCAAAGCAGAAAGCTCCGCCCAATTTCAGCATGTGCGAATTTGTTGAAACAGGCATTAACACGAGCTTTTGAGAGGAGGCGCATTGTAAAATGGCTTTGAGACTGGCAATGCCCGCTATGAAAGGAACGACGTGAATACGTTTCCCTCGGATGCACAATCAATCAATGAATCTCAACTTCGCAATCTTGCACGTCAGATGGGGAAACTAGACGCAATGGCCTTCGATGTGGATGGCACTATTGCTGACGGCGAATCCTACGTGTCTGATCGCACTATCGCGGCGTTGCGAGCATTAAGCGAGCGAGGCATTGAAATCATCATCGTTACTGGTCGTCTTTGGGATTCTGCAGCTGAGATTATGCGCAGAGCAGGGCACGACGGAATCGCAATCGGTTCAAATGGAGCTATTATCGGGCACTCTTCCACTGGTGAGATTTTCCACTCACAACCGCTCACGGCTGACGAATCACGCACGATCATTGAGATCGGTAAAAAATACGATCTCATCACAACCATATTTTCTGAGGATTCCATCTACGTGGAACAGCTCGATATGAGCAGTGATTTTTTGAAGGGCGCTCATCAGAATCTCCCTATCAAAGTGCAAGATTTCTCCACGATTGAACCACACCACATCTTCAAGATGATGTTCGGGCACATGGATGCCTCCTATCTTGACGAGATCTCTCCTGAAATTCTCAAGCATTGTCCAAGCGCACAGCGCTCAATCGACAACTTTTTTGACATCGCTTCGCTCAGCGAGGGAAAAGGAAAAGCAATGCGCATTGTGGCAGAAAAGACGGGTATCTCACTTGATCGCGTTGCCGGATTTGGCGACGGTGGCAACGACGTTGAATGGCTAGAAATTATTGGCTGGCCAGTAGCGATGGGCAATGCTCGTGCTGAGGTAAAAGACATTTCGCGTGCGTGCATTGGACATCATGCAGACGATGCAGTCGCGCAGTTCTTGGAGATTTACGTTGACGAATTTGATCGTGAGTTTGCGGACGAGCAGTCATAACGTTGAATCTTGGGGCGTTTTTGCAAACATCTCGATATATGTTGAGATGTTTGCAAAACTTCACCAAAAATCTGGCAGTGCTAGCTTTGGTTGCCTTGGCAACGAGCGTGTGTGCTGACATGAGGGGGCGGTGTGGATCTCCACACCGCCCCCTCACAACTAGCACTTTGCGTAGCTACGGTACTTGCACAGTTAGCGCCGCTTACTCAGTAAGATCAGCCTGCACGGTAGCTTCTTCGGTTCCAGTATCCTCAGCATCAGCCTCCGGCACGAGATTGGTAGGCTGAGCTAAACCATCAATTTGCTCGCCGCCGCTACCGCGCTTCACGCCTTCTGGGAGCTGGAAATCCGAATCATATCCAGTGAATGTAAAGCTCATCGGGATATCTTCTTTATCCACGTCCACGACGATCGTCTGTCCAGCAGAAAATTCACCGAAAAGCAGCTTCTCAGAGAGAACATCTTCGATATCGCGTTGAATCGCACGACGCAGCGGACGCGCACCCAACACTGGATCGTAGCCACGATCGGCCAAAAGTTGCTTCGCATCTTGCGATAGCGCAAGCGACATTCCCTTGTCGTTTAGGCGCAAATCGAGCTTGCGAATCATCAAATCGACGATCTGCAAAATCTCTGGGCGCTCCAGCTGCGGGAACACGATGATGTCGTCCACACGGTTGAGGAACTCAGGCCGGAAGTGGTTCTTGAGCTCCTCATTCACGCGCAGCTTCATGCGCTCATACGAGGTGGACACATCGCCGTCCATCTGGAAACCAGTCACAACTCCCTTGGCAATATCCTTCGCACCCAAGTTCGTGGTCATGATGATAATAGTGTTCTTGAAGTCAACCACACGACCCTGCGAATCCGTGAGTCGGCCTTCTTCCAAAATTTGCAACAGAGAGTTGAACAAATCCTGGTGTGCTTTTTCGATCTCGTCGAAAAGCACCACCGAGAATGGCTTACGACGCACCTTCTCGGTTAGCTGACCACCTTCGTCGTACCCAACATATCCCGGAGGGGCACCAAAGAGGCGCGACACCGTGTGCTTCTCCTGGTACTCCGACATATCCAGAGTGATCAAAGCTTCTTCATCACCAAACAAGAATTCCGCGAGCGCCTTGGCAAGTTCCGTCTTTCCCACGCCGGTCGGACCAGCAAAAATGAACGAGCCACCGGGGCGGTTCGGATCCTTCAAACCAGCGCGCGAACGGCGAATTGCCTGCGAGATCGACTTAACTGCCTCATGCTGACCAATAACACGTTTGTGGAGCTCTTCCTCCATCCGCAACAACTTGGCCGATTCAGCCTCAGTAAGTTTGAATACTGGGATACCAGTGGACATCGACAGCACTTCTGCAATGAGGTCTTCGTCCACCACGGAGACGACGTCCAAGTCGCCGTCTTTCCATGCCTGCTCACGCTCGGAACGCTGCGTACTCAGCTGCTGTTCCTTATCGCGCAAAGCGGCGGCCTTCTCGAAGTCCTGGCCGTCGATAGCAGCTTCTTTGTCGGCACGCACAAGCGCAATCTGCTCATCAAGCTCACGCAACTCTGGCGGCGCCGTCATCTTCTGGATTGCCAGGCGAGCACCAGCTTCGTCGATAAGATCAATGGCCTTATCAGGCAAGAAACGATCATTAATGTAGCGATCAGCCATAGTAGCAGCAGCTTCAAGCGCCTCATCCGTAATCGTTACGCGGTGGTAAGCCTCGTAGCGGTCACGCAGCCCCTCAAGAATTGCGATCGTTTCTTTCACCGTCGGCTGCTCAACCTGAATCGGCTGGAAACGCCGTTCAAGAGCAGCATCTTTTTCAATGTACTTACGGTATTCGTCGAGGGTGGTGGCACCGATAACCTGCAACTCGCCACGCGCCATCATAGGTTTCAATAACGACGCCGCATCCAGAGCGCCTTCTGCTGCACCCGCGCCCACCAAGGTGTGGATTTCGTCGATAAAGAGGATAATGTCGCCACGTGTATTGATCTCTTTGAGAATCTTCTTCATGCGATCTTCAAAATCGCCACGATAGCGCGAACCGGCCACCAATGAGCCCATATCCAGCGAATAGAGTTGCTTTTCTTTAAGCGTCTCTGGCACATCACCAGCAGCAATCGCCTGGGCAAGCCCCTCAACAACTGCCGTTTTACCAACGCCAGGCTCGCCAATCAGCACTGGATTATTCTTCGTACGGCGTGAAAGTACCTGCATCACACGCTGCGATTCATTGTGCCGGCCAATCACCGGATCGAGCTTGTTCTCGCGAGCAGACTGGGTGAGATTACGGCCATACTGATCAAGGATCGTTGAGCCGCTCTTGCCGCCGTCGCGCTGCGATCCAGCACCAACGCCAACAGCTTCCTTACCTTGGTAGCCAGAAAGCAGCTGAGTAACTTGATTACGCACCTTCGTAAGATCGGCGCCGAGCTTCACCAATACCTGCGCTGCAACACCTTCCTGCTCGCGGCAAAGACCGAGCAGAAGGTGCTCAGTGCCGATGTAGGAATGACCCAACTGCAAGCCCTCACGCATCGCATATTCGAGCACTTTCTTCGCACGCGGAGTAAACGGAATATGACCCGACGGTTCTTCTTGCCCTTCACCGATGATGTCTACAACCTGCTCACGCACTGCATCGAACGAAACATCAAGGGCTTCGAGCGCCTTGGCGGCCACGCCTTCGCCTTCTTTAATGAGTCCGAGCAAAATATGCTCAGTTCCCAGATAGTTATGTTTCAGGCTACGAGCCTCGACCTGAGCCAAAACAATGACTCGGCGAGCCCGATCTGTAAACCGTTCGAACAATGTGCTCTCCTTGGTAGGAATTTGACCATCATGCGCCTCACAGGCGCGCCAGCAAAAAGCTGCAATTACACAACTTGACTACCTAAACCATATGTGCCGATTGAGAACCAACCAAAACCATTTCGCCACTGGCGTGACTTAGCGACGCAAAGCACTCTACTTCACGACCTAAGCCATAAATCAAACCTCGGCAATAATCGTGAACGGTCCGTCATTAACCAAGGACACATCCATCATCTCGCCAAACTCTCCCGTGTGCACATCAATCCCATAGCGACGGACTGACGCAACCACGTCGTCAAACAGCGGCTGAGCCACCGCGCCTGGCGCCGCCTTCGACCACGATGGCTTCCTCCCTTTGCGCACATCTGCATAGAGCGTGAACTGGGAAACGAGCAGCACAGAAGCGCCACTTTCTTCAACCGACACCCGCTCATTAGGTTCATCCGACCCCTGCGGCGAACGCAACAGTTTGAGCTGAGCAATCTTGCGGGCCATTTTCTCAACCTGCTCCGGGCCATCGTCATGCGTTATGCCTAGCAGCACGCACAACCCGGCATCAATTGCCCCAGCCTGATGTGACTGGCCAGTCTCTTCATCAATAACAGTCACACTCGCCTGCTTCACGCGTTGAATAACTGCTCGCATTTACTTCGCTCCTTTTCGCAATTCCGATCCGGGACGCTCCTGCGGAGACACCGAAGATTTCCCCTCAGCCGAGACGATTTCCTCTTGCACCGCCACAAAATCGCCTACTCTAAGCTGGTCACTTACCGGAGTTGACCGCTTAATAAGCGCCAAACCCACCGGCCCTTCTTCAAAATCGCGCGCCACCGACGTCAGCACGCCAACACGCCGCTCACCCCGGAAGACCTCAGTTCCAGGAGCAGGCAAATCACCTTCTGGGCCTTCGAGATACAAATAGGTAAATCTCCGCGGTGGCCTGCCCAAATTCACCAATTTCGCCACCGTTTCCTGACCACGGTAGCATCCCTTGTTCAGATGCACCGCCGTGCGAATCCAATCCAGCTCATGCGGAAGCGGCTGGTCAGCAGCATCGAGCGCTGCACGCGGACGGCGATCAACGATACGTGCCGCCTCCCACGCAACGAGCCCCACCGGCGTCATGCCCTCGCCGAGCAGTTTTTCGACGACGACGGGCGCGCTTTGCTCACCAAGCACAAGGAGCGTCCGATGCGTGTTACGAGCTGGATGAACGTCGTCGGCAAGTCCATAATCGGCACCGCCTGGGAGGGTGCGCGGCCACGGATCCTCCCACGCGACTAGAGCCATCTCGCTATGCGTCGCACGAACGTCCTCAGAAAATTCAGACAGCGACGTCGACACACCGAGTACAACCGCAGGAACTCGCTTTATATCAACGCGCATCATGAATTTCATTGACTCGAGGAAGTCGATCAGCAGCTGAGCTTTGCCGGTATCGGTGATCAGCCAGATCGTTTCACCATCGTCGGTCACTGCGGCAGCATGCTCGATGTGCCCGTGTGGATCCAAAATGAGCATCTCGCGCGATTCACCGGCGGCCATTTCGTTAAAAGGGCAGGTAGAAAGGTTATGCAGCCAAGTTTTTCGATCCACACCCGCAACGGTAATCACCTCAAGAAATGACAAATCCGTTACTGAACGCCCGCGTCGCAAGGACTCTTCTTCCGCGAAGGGATTGCCGAAGTGTGCCGGGACTGCGGCGGCGGCGTCCATAACAGCACCGCTGAACAGCGAGTACATATCAATTCTCCTCGAGCGGATCAGAAGTCTCGACGGGTTGGTCGTCATCAGCTGCCGTTTGGGCATCTACCGAATCGTCAAACTGCCGCGAGAGTCTACCAGCAAGGTAATTGCGCATTTCAAAGCCAAAAGCTTCCATATCGTATGCGTAGAAAAGATCCGACGCTACGTTGCCGGCAATAATCTTGGCTCCGTTGAGCTCCGCACCTGACTCCGAGCGGGCAATCGCATCAGTAATCAGTTGCAACCGCGGGCCGTTCACAATGCCAAACCATACCTGGCTGGTACCGGCAGGGGAAGCGATCATGGCTTCGAGTTCGACGGCGCCGTCGTCGCGCTTTTTCGCATTGGGATTCGCGCGCAAGTATCCGGTGGAAGTGGACCACTGGATATCTTTCGTTAGCTGGTCGTATGTGATTTGCCCAGGCGCTTCCTTGTCCACCGCACTTGCCGGCTCTTTCGCAAGCCAAATCGTCGATTGGAAGCGCAGGTAGGGACCGCCGTCGTTATTATCGATTCGCAGCTCATGTACGTATGCAGAGGCGGGGACGTTGTCATATTCGAGCACACCGCCGCCACACCACGAATCGACCAGCCAGCCGAGCGGATAATTTTCAGGTGCCAAGTTTTCAGGAAGTCTCATAACCATACAATTAAGGCTAATCGACTATGAGCCCAATCGCTAAGGCGACCATGCCCAATGCCGAAAATGGCACAAAACTGCGTGCGATATTTGATAGTAGGCGGCCCTGTCGCAGCACATCGGACACTGCGCGTTGCGTGAGTTGGAACGCCAAAGGAACGGCGATACCAGCCATAATTCCGGACCACCACGGTAGGGCAAGGATCAATGCCGAGGCAGTGCCTACAACCACGCCGTTGACCAGCGATACGAATTCAAGCGTGCGCGACTGGAAAGCATAGATAATTGCCACAATTCCACTCACGAGGGCTAGCATTACAGCCACTCGGATTCCTCCAGGGAGCAAGGTGGTGTGGATCCACAGACTCAAAGAGGTTAAGAGCGTAATGCCCAAATAGGTGCCGGCTATCTGTTCTAATCGACGGAAAGCGTCTGCTGAACGCAACATTTCTGCCACAAACACCACGACTATGCCCACTGCCGCAGCGAGCGCCGTCAATATGAGCGATCCCCAAATTCCCGCCGCGATGAGCAGCAGAAACGCCACACCCATCGCTGAACGTGCAGTGGGACGGTTAGGAAGATTGAGCAACATGGGCCAGCCAAGGATGAGCAATGAACCAAAAGCCATCACTACGAGAATCATTCCCCAAGGCGCTGTTACCGCGCCAACCGCGAGAAATGTTGCCGCTGCGATGCTCAGTAAGGCCCGCACGTAGAGGAAACTGAGTCCAGCAAATTCGCCGTCATCAAGATGATAGGAAGCGGCTTCGGGTTGCTCATTATTGTGCTCAGTCACAGAGAAAATTGTGCCATGTCAGTGGCAAAAGTGGCAATTATCAACGGTTTTTCGCGTGGGTTTAGCGGAATTTTAACGGGTTTATCCGAAATACTGGGCGGGGATTGGCATGCGGCGACAATGTTTCTACTGGCTCGACGTGCACGACTCTCGCACGTTCGTGCATGATTTTTCTTCGACGAAGGAAAATGTGCGGATATTTCGCGTGGACGCGGTGCCTGAGCTGGGTTAGAGTAGTGGCAAGACACCGGATCGCGAAAGCCCCGGGCTCCAATAATTTGCCGCTACGAGCGGCCTTCGCGCCGACAGGCGCTCTCGGGTTCGGTGTCCTAAGCTTTCGGGCGAGAACTGTGGTTCTCGCCCGATTTTTTGCCTTGCCCGATTTTTTGCGAAGACCCCGACGATCAGGGGGTTAATGTCCAAAATAGCCAACAAACACGGTCAGCACGACCATCGTACAAGCAAACATCCGACAACAATGCCGATTCTTGGTGCGCTTTTCGCAACTTCTGCACATATGTGAAGATGTTGCGAAAAGCGCACCAACTTTCCGAAACTCTTCAGCCAGCTTCCTCCATTCTCGCCACTTCCTGCACTTTTCAGTCAACTTCCATCATCGCCACCCAACACCAATGGGTTAAACGTCCTATATCAACGTCGGGTTTGTGGCATTTTTCGCGCCTATCACGCACAAGTTCCAACGAGCACTAAGCTATCGGGGCAAAGTTGTTTTATTCTTAGTTTGTCAATCGTTCACCTAATGTTTAGGGGAAACTGTGGGACTTCGTAAGTTCTCGGGTGGCCCAACCGTCACTCAACTCATTGCTGACCAGTCGGAACATCTTGTTCGTGCTGCTGAAGTGCTAGCAAAGGTAGCTGAAGCAAATCCAGAATCACGCGTTGAACTCAATAAAACGCTTCACGATATCGAAAATGATGCCGACAACGCCTGCCATCTGGTGTTACAAAAGATCAATTCGAGTTTCGTACTCCCTTATGATCGCGAAGATCTTTTCAGCCTCAGCTCTCTCATTGACGACTGCGTAGACTTGATCGACGAATCAGGCGACAACATGGTTCTTTACAACGTCGATACTCTCCCTGCTGAAGCACACAAACTTGTTGCTATCATCAACGATTGCGCACGAATCACCTTCGACGCTCTCTCCAAGGTGGATTCAATTGACGAGCACATGCGCGCATACTGGGTCGAGATTAACCAGCTCGAAAACCACGGCGACACCGTCTACCGCAGCCTCATTTCCGATCTTTTCGCCTCCTCAGACAACCCAATGGAAGTCTTGAAGATGAAGTTCGTTCTCGACCGCCTCGAGTCGGCAATCGATCGTTTTGAGACTCTCGCCGCCGTCGTCGAAACAATTGCCATCAAGGAGTCCTAATCGTGGATGTCACCTTATTATTGGTGAGCTTGATTGTTGTTATTGCGCTCGTTTTTGACTTCACCAATGGTTTTCACGACGCCGCAAACGCCATCGCCACGTCAGTAGCCACTAATGCGCTCTCACCTCGCGTAGCACTGGGAATGGCAGCAGTCATGAACTTTATTGGCGCCCTGCTTGGCACGGGTGTTGCTGAGACGATTGGCTCAGGAATTATTAGTCCTCCGAAGGACAACGCTGGTCTCGTCGTAGTGCTCGCAGGCTTGCTTGGCGCCATCGCTTGGAACCTAATCACCTGGTGGTTCGGTCTGCCATCGTCGTCGTCTCATGCGCTCATCGGCGGCCTCACCGGTGCTGGAATCGTGGCTTCAGTGACTGTGTACTGGGGCGTTATTGGAACGAAGGTCATCATTCCGATGTTCCTGTCTCCTGTGGTTGGCTTCGGTTTGGCCTTCGTGCTTATGAAGCTCACATTGAAAATTTTCCAGCACGCCACCTACCGCAAAACTATGCGCAACTTCCGGCACGCTCAGACTGCCTCTGCTGCAGCTATGGCGCTTGGCCACGGTTTGCAGGACGCTCAAAAAACTATGGGTGTGATTGTTCTTGCGCTGGTTGCAGGTGGATATTGGCACGATACGTCCATTCCTACGCCAATCAAGCTCGCAGCCGCAGCAGCGATTTCGCTTGGCACATATACCGGCGGATGGCGAATCATGAAGACGCTTGGATCCAAGATTATCGATCTTGACCCTGCGCACGGATTCGTCGCCGAAGGCGTTGCAGCGGGCGTTCTCTACACCACCGCTTTCTTGTGGCACGCTCCGATTTCGACGACGCACACCATCACCTCAGCAATCATGGGTGTGGGTGCTACCAAGCGCAAATCGGCAGTTCGCTGGGGCGTAGCTGGGAATATCGTTGGCGCATGGTTCCTAACCATTCCAGCCGCGGCGATATTTGCAGCGATCTTCTACGTTATCTTTGCAATGTTTGTGTAAGTCTTCGAACATAAACGCTGGTGGGGAGCAGTTCAGTTTCGTGAACCGCTCCCCACCAGCATTATTGTCGTACCGACGCTCTGTATCTAAGCTAAGCAAACATACAAGCTGAAATATGCCCAGCCGCCCGCTGACCGCTACCTGACGCGTGCTCAGCCGAAACGACCAGATACGTAGTCTTCGGTTTCCTTCTTGGCAGGATTGGAGAAAATCTTTTCAGTGTCGTCATACTCAACGAGATGTCCCGGTTTGCCAGTGCCTTCAATATTGAAGAAGCCAGTCTTATTCGACACACGTGCTGCCTGCTGCATATTGTGAGTCACGATCACAATTGTGTAGTCCTTTTGCAACTCTTGCATGAGATCCTCGATAGCCAGCGTGGAGATAGGATCAAGTGCAGAACATGGCTCGTCCATCAGTAGCACATTCGGTTTCACCGCAATAGCTCGGGCAATACACAGGCGCTGCTGCTGACCACCTGAGAGCGAAGAACCAGGCCGGTTGAGACGATCCTTGACTTCCTCCCACAGGTTGGCGCCGCGCAACGACTCTTCAACAATCTGTTCTGCATCAGATTTGGCAATCTTGCGATTATTAAGTCGAAGACCAGCCAAAACATTATCAGCAATCGACATCGTTGGGAATGGATTGGCACGCTGGAACACCATGCCAACGTGCTCACGCACGCGAACGGGATCAACGCCGTCGGCATAGATGTCCTCGCCGTCAATGATCACAGATCCCTTCGAATAAGCCCCTGGAATCACTTCATGCATACGATTGAGCGAACGCAAGAAAGTCGACTTTCCACAGCCAGATGGGCCAATAAGCGCAGTAATTGAGCGTGGCTCGATCTCCACGTTTACATTCTCAACTGCTAGAAAATCGCCGTAGTAAATATTGAGGTCTGAAACCTGAATTCCCTCTTGCACTTCATATCCTTTCTGCGCGGCACGAGCCGCAATAATTATGCGGTGTGTAGCCGCTTATTCACCCTTGGGTGCGAATCGTTTGGCGATCCAGCGGGCTAGAAGATTGAGAATTAAAACTATGAGAATGAGCAGTAGCGCGCCTGCCCACGCCGTGACCTGCGAGCCTTTGGTGTATTCGTTGTAAACATACACCGGCAAGGTGAGCATCTGTCCCTCAAACATATTCATATTGTAGACGTCGGTTGTGCCGGCAGTAATCAACAGCGGAGCCGATTCGCCTATCACGCGCGCCACAGCGATCACGATTCCCGACACAATGCCGGAAAGCGACGTGCGAAGAACAATCTTCACAATCGTTGCAGATTTGGACACGCCAAGCGCGTAGGAAGCCTCGCGCAAGTCCTTCGGCACGAGTCGCAACATTTCTTCGGTATTTCGTACGACGATCGGCGTCATCAGTACCACCAACGCCACAGATCCCATGAATCCAGACTTAAATTGTGTGGAACCGAAAAGTTGCATATTGATCATCGGGATCATCGCCGCAGCAAACAAACCGGCCACGATTGACGGAATACCTGTCATTACGTCCACTAGGAATGTAATGACGCGTGCGAACGTTCCACGCCCGTATTCTACGAGGTAGACGGCGGTAAGCACACCAAACGGAATCGAAATCAGCGCAGTAACGCCAGTGATCAACAGCGTACCAACAATCGCATGACCAGCACCAACAATCGCACTTGGATCTGAGGAACCAAACGTGGTGGCGGTGAGATAACCTTCGCTGGAGAGCTTTTCCCAGCCGTGCACAATTACTGTGTAGAGAAGCGAAACCAGCGGAATAACGGCCATAACAAATGCGCCAACAATGACGTTTGTAGCGATGCGATCGTTTCCGTACCGGCGTCCTTCCACAATATAGCCCGCAATACCTGCTACTACGAGGAAGATAAATGCGGCAACAAGACCAGCGCCAACGTAATCAGGCTCTGCCTGTCCGAACACGAGGAAGGTGGCAGAAATACCAATGGCAATTGCGCCTGCCACCAAGTTGAACCACTTGGGAAGCGTGCGTTGCTTGCGCACGTTCTTCTGTGACGGCACCGGCTGCGTTTTAGGATCTTGCCCGCCACCGGATCGAATTTGAGAAGTAACTGTAGTGCTCATGCATTCGCTCCTGAGAATTCGGCATAACGGCTAACAATCGCCCGTGCAATAAAGTTCACCACGAAGGTGATCACGAACAAGATAAAGCCCAAAGCGATCAAAAAGTCGGATTCTAAACCGGAGGCTTCGGGGAAGCGTAGCGCAATTTGCGAGGCGATAGTTGAGTGTTGACCTGGCGAAAAAATCTTAAAGTTCACCATGAGTCCTGGCGAAAGCACCATCAACAAAGCCATGGTCTCACCGAGTGCACGTCCGAGTCCCAGCATCGATGCGGAGACAATTCCAGAACGTCCATGTGGTAGCACCACCATTTTGATCATTTCAAAGCGAGTGGCGCCCAAGGCGAGTGAGGCTTCTTCTTGGAGGCGCGGCGTCTGTAGGAAGACTTCGCGTGCAAGGGACGTGATGATCGGAAGAATCATCACCGCGAGGATAATGCCGCCCATCATAATATTTCGTGCCGGCGGGGTGAACGCCAAAACGTCTGGATTGAGCGGCCACCAGTCGTAACTTTGTGCCAAGGATTTGAAGCCTGGCAGACCTCCCGACCACATCTCCTTACCGTCAATCATCTCTTTTTTACCTGAGATGAATTGCAATACCGGAGTAAAAGTGGTGGAAATCCATTGCAAGATCTGGCGCATCAATGGCTCAAGCGACCACATTCCCCACAAACCGAATACCACCGAGGGAATTGCCGCCAAAAGATCGATAACGTAACCGAAGAATGATGCCAAACGGCGTGGTGCATAGTGCGAGATGAACAAGGCGATACACACAGCGAAAGGCACTGCAATAACGAGCGCAATCACTGAAGCAAGCAAGGTGCCAAATATCGCTGCACCTGCAAATCCCCAGAATCCAGTTTCCTTGGCAAAACCAACCTCTGAAGCAATCGTTTCGCTTGATGCAAACAATGCATTCTTCGAAGACAGTAGCAAGAAGATTGCTACTGCCGCGAGGAGCAACAAGATCAGTGCGCCGGCACCAGACGAGAACCATCGAAATACCTGGTCTGCGCGGCTTCCCTTAGCTACCGGCGACCAAATCGCATGCGGTTTCGACTCTTCATATGTGTTGTGTTGAGAATTCACACTCGTACTTTTCTGTGTCTGCGTTACGTCCTGAGGCAATGACGTCACCAATCCTATGTTTGGTCTTTACATGACTCTGTGGACCAACCCCGAGCTTGAAGGTTGGTCCACAGAAAGTCTAGGTCAGCCCTTGATTTGCTTGAGAGCAGTTTCAACCTTACCGCGAAGCGTATCGGAGATTGGGGCATTTCCACCCTTAGCCTTCGAAGCTGCTTCCTGGCCTTCCTTCGATGCTACGTAGGTGAAGTATGCCTTCACATTTGCAGCATCCTTTGCATCGGCGTACTGAGTACATGCGATGAGGTAGGAAACCATAACGATTGGGTATGCGCCCTTGATTGAGCCGTCACGCTTGAGGTCAACAGTCAGACGACGCTCGCTCGCGTCCTTGGTAGGTGCTGAACCGTCAACGATCTTTGCAGCTGCTTCTGGCGAGTACTTGAGGAACTCACCGGAAACTTCAACAGCGGCGGTGCCGAGCTCGCCAACCTGGGATGCGTCAGCATAGGTGACTGCGCCCTGAGTGGACTTAACCAAGTTCACTACACCAGAGGTCTTTTCTGCCGACTGCGTACCGGTGCGTGGCCACACGTCAGCTGGCTTGTAGGTCCAGCTGCTTGGAGCGGCAGCCGCGAGGTACTGCTGGAAGTTCTCCGTGGTACCAGACTTGTCTGCACGGTTCACTGGAATGATAGCGAGATCTGGAAGCTTTGCGTCCTTGTTGAGGTCAGCAATAGCTGGATCGTTCCACTTGGTGATCTTGCCGTCGAAAATCTTTGCAATAACATCAGCCGTGAGGTTAAGCGACTTCACGCCCTCAAGGTTGAATGCAACTGCAATTGGCGAAATGTAGAGAGGAAGCTCAAGTGGCTCTTGACCGGAGCAACGCTCAGTTGCCTTCTTGACTTCTTCAGCCTTAAGCATCGAATCAGAACCAGCGAATGCAACCTTGCCAGAAATGAACTGGTCACGGCCAGTTCCTGAACCTGTAGGATCGTAGTTTACGACTACACCAGAGTCCTTGGTGAAATTGTCACGCCATGCCTGCTGTGCATTTACCTGTGACGATGCTCCTGAACCATTGAGGGTTCCGGTGGACTTGCTTGAGGAAGACTTCGTATCCTCATTCTTCGAATCAGCTGATGAGCACGCCGTAAGACCGAGCGTGATAACTGCCAAAGACGCAACTGCTGCGTATCCACGTTTGATGTTCACTATTTATTCCTTCGTGTACGGGAGCGGAGGGAAAACCCCTCAACCACTCATCACTCTAAAGAAAGAAATTTAAATCAAATCCGTTAATTGGTTAACGGATGGTAAACACTTTGACGGCATGAGTTTCACAGAAATAACTACAGGTAAATTTCTACTCAAAGTCGCTGGTAATCAACTCGGTAGCGAGAATTTTCTTCGCTTTTCCTGGTTTCGATGCGATATGTACCACAAACATATCACCAGGCTTCAACCAGGGATCCGCCTCAGGAAAAGTTTTCACCACCGAACGAGAAGCAAACTCTGCCAACGTGGAAAATGTCAATGCCAAGGTCGGACGATGCAAACAAATCACGCAAGGATTACGCACCTCATCAACGACGTCTGCAATTTCTTGCGCAAAGTCTTGTGGATCGACTACGTAACCGCGTTCGGTGAGCACTATCTGCGTTCGCAACGGCGACGCCGTCGCCCGCGCGTAGTCTTTAACCGTATCTTTGCAGCGTTTCCACGGCGAGCTCAGCACCTCACTGATACCATATGCGCCGAGATCAGATGCGATCAGTGGCAAGCGCTTCTTTCCCGACGACGCCAGCGGGCGTGTGTATTCAGGGCCAGCTCCGTTTTTCCACAACTCACGCTTAACAGCCTTGGCGTGCCGCAAGATAATCAGCGCTGCGGTGGTGAGCTCGCCATGATCGTAATATTTAGCGAGCTTGGTGAGCATTTTTCGATCGTCACTTGACGTGAGCAATCGGCGAGCTTGACGAACACTCACCCATCGGCGTTGATCCACTTCACTCGTGAGTGCCAAGCTTACCTTAGGACGCACCTTGAGCACGGCATCGTCGTTGGAAGTCACTTGGGCACACCAAAAATGAACCGCCTTGGATCGTCCGTCCGCTACAACGTAACGCTGCCAACCGAGCGGCCTGCCGAGAACCACGTGCACAGCGCCTTCTTCATACAGCTCTCGCACGCAACAAGCCCGCAAAGTTTCGCCGGACTTCACCTTTCCCTTTGGAAACGACCAATCGTTCCAACGGGGACGATGAACGATCAATACTTCGAGCTTACCTTCGTTCACTCGCCACACTAGCGCTCCAGCAGCGTAAATATCGGCGCGCTTCCTAGTTTTCACCACCGGCTATGCACCCTCGCTTGCTCGATTGCGGTAATGCGGCACGTGTGCGGCATCATTTCTCGGCAACCCGCGAGCGCGCACGCTGCATGAGCAGATCTTGCACGTGGGCGAGACGATTGCCTTCGGCGTCGTGCGTTACGTGGTGCCAACCATCTTCGTAGAGGTGCCAGGACTGCGTATCGTCTGAGCAGGCAATCTTCACCAAATCGATGAGGTAGGATTTCATCTCTTCATCAGTGATGGAAATAAGGGCCTCGATACGACGGTCGAGATTGCGGTGCATGAGGTCTGCCGAGCCGATGTACACTTCCGGATCATCGTTATTGCAAAATGCGTAAATGCGGGAGTGCTCGAGGAAACGCCCCAGAATTGAGCGCACTTTGATATTCTCGGACAATCCCTCGATCCCAGCGCGCATACAGCAAATGCCGCGCACCTGAATTTCGATTTCGACACCTGCTTGCGAAGCTCGATAGAGAGCGTCAATGACTTTTTCATCGACAAGCGAGTTGCTCTTGAGGCGAATCCAGGCAGGTTTTCCGTCCCGCTTATTGGTAATTTCGCGCTCGATGCGTTCAATGAGGCCGTCGCGAATCCCGAGCGGAGCCACAAGTAAACGATGGAATTTTGCCTTGGGCGAGTATCCCGAGAGCTGGTTAAACAAGCGGGTGAGATCTTGACCTACATTCCTATCGCAGGTAAACAAGCCAATGTCTTCGTATCCGCGCGCAGTCTTAGGGTTGTAGTTTCCCGTTCCCACATGGCAATACCTGCGCAAACCGTCGTCTTCCTGGCGCACAACAAGGCACAACTTGCAGTGCGTTTTGAGACCAACAATTCCGTAGACGACGTGCACGCCCGCTTCTTCGAGTTTGCGTGCCCACTCGATATTGTTCTGCTCGTCAAAACGGGCTTTAATTTCCACCACTGCCAACACTTGCTTGCCCGCATAAGCTGCCTTGATGAGCGCATCCACAATAGGCGAATCACCTGAGGTGCGATACAGCGTCTGTTTGATCGCCAGCACTTTCGGATCCTCCGCAGCTTGGCGAATAAACTGCTGCACCGAAGTCGAGAAGGCGTCGTACGGATGTTGCACGAGAATATCGCGATGCCGGATCGCTTCGAATACATCTGCGGCGCGCGAACTCTCCACTTCGGCGAATCCGCGTGCAGTTACCGGCACAAATTTCTTGTACTTGAGCTGCGGACGGTCGAGGTCATGGATCGCATTCAACCCAGTAAGATCCAGCGGAGCGGGCAAACGGAATACGTCTTCATCACGTACACCCAGCTCACGCACCAACATCGCAAGCACATGATGAGAAATATCTTCTGCAACTTCGAGACGAACTACTGGCCCAAAACGACGCCGGAGCAACTCTTTCTCGAGCGCCTTGAGCAAGTTTTCGGCGTCGTCCTCTTCAACTTCAAGATCTTCGTTACGGGTGATTCGGAAGGTTGAGTGCTCCACAACCTCCATGCCAGGGAACAATGTTCCCAAATGTGCGCCAATCACCTCTTCGAGCGGAATATAGGCGGTGCGTCCCTCGGAATTTGCTGGCACGTCCTCCGGGCTATAGGGCATTCCGTCTGAATCTACGGCGATAAATCGTGGCAGCAAAGGCGGTACTTTGACCCGCGCAAATAGCTCTTTGCCGGTGTTCGGATTGCGAACAATAACGGCAAGGTTGAGCGAGAGACCCGAAATGTATGGGAATGGGTGTGCCGGATCAACCGCGAGCGGAGTCAGAACTGGAAAAATTTGCTTGCGATAGAACTTGCGCAAGCGTTCTTTTTCGGCTTCACCCAGCTCTTTCCAATGCAAAATATCGATGCCCTCTTGAGCAAGCTTCGGCTGAATATCCTTGGCGAATACCTGTGCGTGACGTTGCATCAGCTCTTGTGCACGCTTATTGATACCCTCAAGCACTTCACGTGGACTCAATCCTGAGGCTTTGGTTACCGCCATACCCGTGGCAATTCGGCGCTTTAATCCTGCCACTCGCACCATATAGAACTCATCGAGGTTAGAGGCAAAGATCGCAAGGAACCACGCCCGCTCCAAGATCTGTAAATCTTGGTCTTCGGCTTGCTCTAGGACGCGCTCATTGAACGCGAGCCACGAGAGTTCACGGTCGGCAAATCTCCCTTCGGGCAGGGAAATTTCTTCAATATCTTGGTCCTCACGCACCGCCTGCGTCCATGTTTCTTGGAGGTCTGTACCGAGTGTGCCTTCGGGAATGGGTGAGCCGAGGCGATCGATGGTGTCAGGAGTGCCGGGAACGTCGTCGTCATTAGGATGGGGAAAAGACTCTTCGCTCATAGTTTGATCATCCCAGATTTATACACAAATTTGCACCGGAAAACGAAAATACGTCACAACTGAAAACAAGTGTGCAGTTCAGAGAGCTGAAATCCCGCACGTTCATAGAGACGAACGGCCGCACTATTTGAGCGATTGACGTATAGTGTCATCCGCGTGAAGCCTCGAGCACGCATACTGGCCATTGCACACCGCATTGCAGCGCCCGCTAGCCCTTTGCCCTGATACTTCGGGTCTACTCCGAGCACATAGAGCTCTACACAGTCGCTGCTTTCAGGCTTGAGCCATAAAAACCCAACTGTTTTGCCCGATTTTTCGTCAACTATCCATTGCAACAGGTCCGCATCGAACCACGGCTGCTCAAAGCGCTGGAGGAAATCTTCACGCAAAAGTTTTCCCTGCTCTGGATGCGTATTGAATGAGCGTGCGTTGAGGCGAACGAGGTTATCGACGTCGGCATCATTCGTTGAATCAATGCGGCGCAGCACTACGTTCGACGGCACACAGGCAGTTTCGCCATCACTTTCAGTGCTTTCCAACTCCGCGTTCATCACGAGTAATTCACGCGAAGGTATCATCGAAAATTTTTCCGCTAAGTGGAGCGACGCCGGGCGCGAACCATGCGCCCATAGAAACAACGTTTTCCCTGCCCTTTCGGCGGAAAGTGTGGCAATTAGCTGGGAAGCGATGCCGCAGTTTCTACAGTGCGGATCGACCGCAATTTCGGCAGTTCCGCTTTCTTCATGAAGAATAGCGACGCCCCACAAGGGCGCTGCATCCGGCTCTTGCGCCGCGCCCGCGTTAGGCTCTGGCACGTCGTCGCACTCAGCACCAGCGTAGCTGTGTTCGTAAACCAAAAAGTATTTACGAGCTGTGCCGCGCTTAAGGTCGAGCAACGTCTGCTCGTCAAAGGGCGCTACACCATCATGACTCGTCGCCGCTTCAGCAAGTTTCTCTATTGCGCGCCCTTGCCCCTCAGTCAAGGGGTTTGGAATCACAATACTGTGCATAGGATAGTGCATAGGCATTACCTCGCTCCGAACGCCGTCGTATTCTTACTAATCACACGCTCGCTCAAATTGATCGACAGACTCAATCAGTCCAGCGATCCCTTAAGCAGCAGTTCACCGGCGTTGAAAAACTCGTGTGCAGTTTGCTTCATCGCGGTATCGCGGCGCGTCACATACGTGGCGAGTGGGTGTGCGTCGTCATCAATCCACGCAGGTTCCACATGCGCGATGAAATCGGTGAAGCGAGCCGAGGATCGCAATACCTGGGCGAAGTCGCCACGAAAATCACCTCGGAATACTTCTTCCCACAATGCTAAAAGTTCTTCATAATCAGGAACCAGTTCGGCATTGTTAGCCAGCTCAGGAGTGCCACTTTCCTGTGCAAAAAGGCTAGCTGCAGCCAAGCGCTCGCGAACGACGTCGGGAAAACGGCGAATCCACTCGTGGAGCAAGTATCCGCGCCACAAAACTCCTGGTAAAGACTCTGCTGGAGATTCCGCCCATGCCTGCGCAATTACATCGATACCCTCGGCAACAATGAGGGTTTTTACACGCACGATCACATCAGAATCGACCATCGGGTGATTTCCCATTGGCACTACTGCCTGCGCAGACGTATGCGCCAATTCGGAATTCGCCGCCGTATCAGCATTTCCGGCAATAAGCTCGACTTGTTCTGGTTTTAGCTGGGCTGGGCGCCGTGGTTTATAGGTGGACATGTTTTCCTCCTTTGCTTTTCCTCATTATCGCGTATTTACTCAGCATACGCAGCACATTTTGCAGATTTTCGCCCGTAGCGCTAGATCAAAGCACAACAGTGACATAGCACAACTTTTATTGGTCTCCATTTCCAAATCTGTGCAAATATAGCTAGAATAACTAATCGTTCCTTGGAACAACATGCTGTTCTACGGAAGTGCGGGCCTCTAGCTCAATGGTAGAGCTCCGGACTTTTAATCCGTAGGTTGCGGGTTCGAGTCCCGCGGGGCCTACCGCACGAAGCTCCTCGTCAGATTTTTGACGGGGAGCTTCCGCTTTCTCGAGTTCGAGTCGCTAGGGCTACAGCAACCGACACGAATACCAGCCCTACTACCTCTCCCACAGTTGGAATTTGACGCAGTATTGCCATGCCTACCAGCAAAGATGTTGCCGGATAAAGCGAGGTGAGCAAAGCATAGTTCGAGGTGGGAATCTTCCCCATCACATAAAGCTCCATCACGTATGGCATAACCGTCGAACATAAAGCCACCGCCAGCATAAACAGAAGCAACTTCCCGTCAAGCAGCACAGGTTGAAAATCTGGAATCGCGAGCGGAAGAAACACTATTGCTCCGGTAGCACAACCAATTCCCAGCGCATTTGCACCCGAACCGTTCCATGCCACACGTTTTCCAAGCACGATATAGACCGCCCAGAAAACACCGGCAAGCAGTCCATAAAACACACCCCACCGAATCTGTGGGTCAGCGGTATCGACACCAATCCATGAAATGAGAAACACGCCTACCAGAGCAAATACCACTCCCACCCGAACTTTCCAGCCACGGCCAGTCACAGCAGAGAGCATCACGGGCCCCAAAAACTCCAGTGCTACAGCCGTTCCGAGCGGGATCTTGCTTATGGACAGGTAAAACACCACATTCATACTGGTCAACGCCAGTCCAAACACCGCCGGAATCCACAATTTCTTCAAAGCGATTCGTGGGCGTTTCCAGACCAAGAGAATCACGGCAGCGAAAGCGAACCTCCCCCATGCCACAGCACCGGCCGACACTTGCTCAAATAGCGTTACCGCAAAGGAGGCCCCGATGTACTGAATCACCGCCGCCGTCATGAGAATGAGTGGCGCGCCAACACCCGATGACCACAATTTCTTTGAGTCGGGCACGTTACTCCCCTTAATTCCCTCAATCTCTTTCAGAAAAACGAAGATCCGCTACCAAAGCGCAATGATCCGAAATACTGAAACGCTTCACTTGTGAATGCACAGCTGAAAGCCCTTTTCCAAGCAGGAAATCAATCTGCTTCTCGGGCGCATCACTTGGATAGGTATCACCTACCGCCAAGGAGACAAACTCCTCCAACGCAGCTTCCTTCTCCATCAGCTCATACACAGTATCGGATCCGAGATTAAAATCACCACCGAGCAGAAATCTCGCATCCGTGAGGCCATTACGCTCGCTGAGCACTCCAAAACCACCAGCCGCCACTCCAAGCTGCTCACAGGCCGCCACATACTTGGTGGAAAGATGGGTATTTCCGACTACCAGACTTCCCTGCCCCGGAATATCAATCACTGTGTAAGCGCACGCGCGAGGTTCGGTCACATGCAGATACCAGCCGTTAATCCCCCACTTTTTCTCCGCCGAATGGCGAAAAAATTCAGTTTTCTCAGGCAAAGCAAGTTTCAGACACCCACGCATCGGATAACGCGAGAGAACCGCCAAACCGTATGTGCCGCGTCGTCGCCATGGAATGTATGACGACGTCGGCGACCCGAGTAGGTTTCGTTCCACCGGGATGAAATATCTGTCCATATCCAGCAAATCTGCAATCAGATCTGCTTGCGGAATCAAAGCAGAACGAGGACGTACGTTGTCAACCTCCTGGAGGAGGACGACGTCGGGGTCAAGTTCCGCAAGCTCCGCAGCGAACACTTCCAAGGCGTCCCGATCAGGAAACTCAGCCCGCACCTTTTGCAGAAAATTTCCCGATTCAGGATCGTGCTCAGGTGCAGAATCGGATAATTCCGGAGCACAAAGCGAAGGCGTGCCATGCTCCATGTTGAAAGTGCACACGCGCAGATATTCGCGAGCTTCTTCGAAAGTATTTTCACTCATCGTCAATTCACGTTTCACTGGTAGTTGATTGATGTTTTACAGGCGGTTCTGCAGAGAATTATCACTGCTCATCTGGTACAAACTGCAGTGCGACCGAGTTCATACAGTAGCGGTTTCCAGTTGGAGTCTGCGGAGCGTCAGGGAATACGTGTCCCAGATGGGAGTGGCAGCTGGCGCAGCGCACTTCGGTACGTTCATATCCAAGCAGGGTATCAGTGCGGTAAATCACGGCATCTTTTTCGTTTGGATCAAAAAACGACGGCCACCCACAGAATGACTCAAACTTTGTGGATGACGAGAACAGCTCGGCTCCGCAAGCTCGGCACAGATACATCCCTGCACGTTTTTCGTTCAGCAATTCGCCAGTTCCGGGACGCTCCGTACCTGCCTGGCGAAGCACCAGGTATTCCGCAGGGTTGAGCAGTTTCTTCCATTCTGCTTCGGATTTTAGGATTCGGGGCTGCTCGTCCATGTTTCCTTCTTTTCGTCAGTGTCGTTATCTTCGCTTATGTCGTCGTTATCACCGTTGCGCTTCGCTTCTGATTCATCACTAGCTTGCGCGGGATGCGGTGCATCTTTTTCGGTTTTTTCAGCGCGTTTCTCCGAGCTGTTTTCAGAGTCCTCTTTGGATTCTTTCTCAGATTCTTTACTCTCTTCGATCTTGCGATTTCGCTCAGCAAAAGCATCCTCGCCAGGTCCCGAAAAGTGTTGACGGCGTATCTCCGCACTCGGCGAACCACTAAACAGCGAAGCCTCGTGTCCTGCTCGAACATCGGTATTCGTCAATTCTCCCATATCGGTTTTGACGTCTTCAGAAACTTCGGTTTTCGCAGCCACCGTTCCCTGCTCAGCAATGGCTGCGCTCTTCGCTTTTCGAGGGTCTTCCATATCTGCAGTAATCGGAGCCATGACGATAGTTTCTGCCGGCGAATCTTGGGGTACCGGCGGAACATTGCGTTCATTCTTAATGTCTTTTATGTCGTTAACCGAGAGCACGGTGGTGCGCTGCTGATCCTGTATCGACGCCGCAGCGTTTCCGGCAGATTCAGGCCACACATCTGGGAAATACTGCACTGGTTCTTCACGCTCGATACGGTCGTCAAGCTGCTTATTCGTTTCCTGTGCCGCTTCCACAATTGCCACTGGTTCATCAAAGTAGCGCCGCTGACGTGGGATCGCTTGTGGAGCTTCGGTTTGAATCCAATGGATCATCTGCTCACGCAAGTAATTTCTCAAATCCACCAAAGTGGCAGAATCTTTGGCGGAAATCACAGCGCGCATCTGCAAGGTTCCGTTCTCCGCTTTGCTGATCTGCATAACGCCAGTTTCGCCATCCCATAGATCGGTGTTGCGCAACAGGTAATCAAGTTGCTTTCGCGCAGCAGAGAGCGGAAGCGCCCAATCAACGTCCCAAGTAACGTCGCCAAGCATCTCGGGAGCGCGACGCGTCCAGTTTTCGAAGGACTCCGTCGTCATCAGCGACGACGGCACGATGATACGGCGTCCGTCCCAGACAGCAAGCACAACATACGTCAGCGTGATTTCTTCAACACTCGTGTAATTATCCTTGTAGTAAACGATGTCACCTACTCGGATCGAATCTGAAAATGCCAACTGCAAACCAGCAAAAACATTGCCTAATGTGGTCTGGGCAGCGAGACCTGCTACCACTGAAACCAAACCGGCCGAAGCGAATAGCGACGCTCCCGCAGCACGAGCCGACGGGAAGGTCAATAACACGCCGCCTAGGCCAAGAATCCAGATCACGACGACGATCACCCGGTTGAGAATCTGCGTTTGCGTTTGCACGCGCTTTGCGCGTCTTTCTGAGGATTCGCGCATGCGATTATGGATAACACCCATTGAACCGTTCACGATCCCAACAGCAAGCCAAGTGCCGGTCATGATAACCAAAATGAGGAACGCATGATCGACGTTTTGTAGCCAATCAGGAGCTGCCGTGGTGTCCACACGCGCATCTGCCAAGTTGAAGCCCACCCAGGAACCAACAAGCATGAGCGTTACGATCGAAGGGCGCGAAATCGCTGTCATCAGTGGCTGAAGCTGACTGCGCCTACGCACTATCATGCGGCCAATCGCAAGCAGTAACAGACCTGCCACGAATCCGCCGAGCGCCCCGAGTGCTACACCTAAGATCACTTGCAGCACGTCAAACGTTGCTTCTACCGCCTCTGACGTACCTGTATCACCAGTTGATGCTATCCATTGATTCATACATTAAGGCTATTCCAGCACGCTAAAAAACGCTCGTTTCCCGCGCATTTACTTGCCAATAGCCAAACGTGACTAAGCACACGTACCCTGCGATTTTGCATTTACCCCCGTTTACCCCTTAAGCTTATATCCGTTCCACCAACGAGGAACCGAAGAAGAGGACGCAAGTTCTTTTGCCCCTATCGTCTAGTGGCCTAGGACACTGGCCTTTCACGCCGGCAACACGGGTTCGAATCCCGTTGGGGGTACTGTTTCTTGGAGAGATTCAAGAAGCTGGCACGAAAGTGTCGCCATGAAAATGGCCCTGTAGCGCAGTTGGTTAGCGCGCCGCCCTGTCACGGCGGAGGTCGCGGGTTCAAGTCCCGTCAGGGTCGCTGAGAAGCCCCGGGAAACCGGGTGTTTTTCTATCTGGCTCTGTAGCTCAGTTGGTAGAGCGTTCGACTGAAAATCGAAAGGTCACCGGATCGACGCCGGTCGGAGCCACAAGCAAAGCCCCTGCTTAGCAGGGGCTTTCACCTATCTGCGGCGGTCTTTGCTGAGTCTGCTCACACTAGTTCTTTCCTCAACAGTTCTCGCGGTATGTCCGTGTAAAATTCGATGTATGCGCCAATCGCACAACTATAAACCGCGCCATGCCGCTGAGGAAGCTCCTTTCTTTCCGCGGCGAAAACCACGCGCGCTACGCCGTCGTCCCTCGAAACGACCGCAAACCGAACGCACGCCCACAGCAACTGCGTCTACGACCCCGTCGTCTACAACCACGGCGGCCACGGGCACTTCCTCTACCAGCAACACAGTCGCGCGTTCATCAATGGTGATGTTCCTGGGCACATTCACCTCGCGATTGCTTGGCCTAGTTCGTTCACCCATTTTGCTCGGCGCAGCTCTCGGTTTAACCTCGCCAGTTGCAAACTCGTTTGACATCGCCAACCGACTCCCCACGCTGATCTACATGATTATTGCAGGCGGGCTGGTCAATGCGGTGCTCGTGCCAGCAATCGTGCGCGCCTCGAAAGATTCGGAAGACGACGGCGCCGCATTCATCAACAAGCTTCTTACAATTACCATCGTTGCCCTTGGTGCAATCACGCTGGTCTTGACGCTTGGTGCACCGATTATTGTCAAGGCTTTTGCAGCAACTCTGAATCCGCAGTGGTATCACTTGACGGTCGTCTTCGCCTACTGGTGCTTGCCCCAAATCTTCTTCTATGGCCTGTACACCGTGCTGGGGCAAATTTTGAATGCGAAAGAAAATTTCGGCCCGTACATGTGGGCACCGGCCTTGAACAATGTGGTGGCAATTTCAGGTTTGCTAATTATCTTGGCATTCTACGGGAGTGCAAGGTCTTCACAACCGACATCCGCAGCGGATTGGCTCGGCACGAGCGGCATGCTTTTGGGCGGGTTTTCAACACTCGGAATTGCAGCTCAAGCCCTTATCTTGATCCTTCCGCTGCGCAAAATCGGCATACATTTCCGTCCAGATTTTGCATGGAAGAACTCAGGATTGGCTAATGCGGGCAAAGCGTCAGGCTGGATGCTCGCGCTCATGATTCTCTCGATCCTGCCAACTGCCCTGCTTTCAAATGTGGCAGCTGACGCAACTCAGCGAGCTCTTGAATCGGGCAATGACACGCTAGATGTGGCAGGAAATTCGGTTTATACGGCCGCTTACACCCTCTATTCGCTACCGACGTCGCTGGTCACTGTTTCGATTGCCACAGCCATATTCACACAGCTTGCACGCTCGGCGGCAGACCGCGATTTTGCCTCGGTTCGATCTGATACATCGTTAGCTTTACGCACGGTGGGCACTTTCAATTTCTTAGCGCTAGCGGGAATTTTGGTTTTGGCTACCCCTGCCTCGCGCCTTCTCGGATTTTTCGTCTCTCATGCGGAGGTGCAAGCCCTCGCTCCAGTGCTCATGGTGATGTCGATGGGTCTACTTGGAGTCGGAGCACAGACCGTGCTGAACAGGGTGTATTTTGCGTTCGAGAATACCAAAGCGGTGTTCTTCATTGATGTGCCGATTACGCTCTTCATGGCTGGTGGTTATTTCGCGGTTGGTTATCTGCCGCCACAATATGTAGTTATTGGTATCGCCGCAATCATGGCGTTTGTTAATACACTCGCAGCCGTGGTGATGTTCGTTCACCTGCGCGGAATCTTGGGTGGCCTTGATGGAAGCCGCTTGCTCCGAACGCATCTCAAATTGGCTTTGATCGCGCTCATCACTGTGGGCGTTGGAGAGCTTGCAGTACAGCTCTTTGGCGGCTCTGATGCGCTATCTAGCAGCCAAGGCCTGGCCTTCGTAGCGATCGCCGTGGTGGGCACGGTCATGACGCTAACCTTCGCAGGGCTCATGTTTGTTTTCCGAATGGAGGAAATTGAGCCGATCAGGAAGATTTTGAAGAAGGCCACCTCGAAGTTTTCAAGGCGTTAATGCTACCCACAATACGAACGGTGCTGCCATGATCTTTGCAATCAAGACAGCACCGTTTTGTATTGGCTCGTTTACTCTGTGAACACCGTTTTCGCTAAACGTATTTATTGGATTGCCGCAAGCGCTGCTTCGTAGTCTGGTTCAGTAGCAATCTCGTCTACGAGCTGCGTGTAACTCACGTTTCCTTCCGGATTAATGACGACGACGGCGCGCGCAAGCAATCCCCTTAACGGTCCATCAATCTGTTCAACGCCATAGGCCGATGGGAAGTCTGAGCGGAATGCGGAAGCAGATACCACGTTGTCGAGCCCTTCTGCTGCACAGAAGCGTTCCAAAGCAAATGGTAGATCCTTTGAAATGCACAGCACTGTAGTGTTATCGAGCTCCGAAGCACGCTTATTAAACTCACGTACTGACTGTGCACACACGCCGGTATCCACTGATGGGAAAATATTGAGAACAACTGTTTTTCCCGCATAGGAGGAGAGCTTCACATCACCGAGATCCGTTCCTGTGACCACGAAATCGGGCGCCTTCTCACCATGTGCAGGAAGTTCTGCGTTGGTATTTACGGTTTGTCCTTTGAAATGTGTAGTAGCCATATTGTGATTGTAGACACTCGCATGACTAATGGCCTAGTGTTTAAGTCAAGATTTTCCAATAGCTGAATAACAAGGATAGCCAGACATCGATTAAATAATTGCGTAGACTTAATACAACTACGCTAGTAGCAGTTTTGCTTTTCACTAGCACGCTGCTGCGAGTGAATGCAGGCTGAATAATCGGCCGTGAAGGGACTTATTGTGAGCACTACTAACAATTTGCAAGACGAACACAAGGTGGAAACCGGTTCAACGTCTCGTTCACCGCTCAAGAGCGGTTCACCGACAATCGGCGAACTTGTTGCCAAGATTACGGCACAGTTCTCCGCATTGATCCGAGATGAGATCAAGTTCGCCGTAGCACAGGCAAAGAGCAAAGTAGCAAAGTTGGGTACTGCTGGCGCCCTTTTCGCGGTTGCCGGAATCCTCGCACTCTACATGCTCGGAATTTTGCTACTAGCAGCTGGCTACGGTCTTGCAACTGTAATGAGCACTTGGCTCGCTTTCCTTGTGGTAGCTGGCGGACTACTCGTTATTATCTTGATTCTCGCTTTGGTGGCGATGTCCAAGATCAAATCTGCCCAAAAAGACACTATCGACCCCAAAGCTGGCATCAATAAAGATGTTGAAGCTATCAAGAAGGGACTTAACAAGTGACTCAGGATACGAACCGAATCAATCCACACGTGGTAGCTGAAGCACGACTTGCAGCAAGCGTGAAAAAGGCCGTCGATTACGATGCTCCAGAAGGCGAAGACACGCGCACAGCTGAGCAGATCGAATCGGATTTACAGCGAATTCGTCTCGAGCTAACCGCAACGGTAGATGAACTTGCAGCGCGACTTGACCCTAAGAACCTCCAAGAAGAAGCCAAAGCTAAGGCTCAGGACACATTCGCCAAAGCGTCGACAAACGCTCGGAACTTTATGGACGCTGTTGCAAACGGCGATCCGAAAGCCCTGAAGATTTTTGGTGGAATTGTTGCAGCGGTACTCGGTTTGGTGATTACGAAACTTATTCGCCGCTAACAATGTGTTAGTTTTTCTCGATACAGAGCACTAATACGAACGAACTTTGGTTGTGGTGTGGGGCGATACCCGATTCGGGTATCGCCCCACACCACAATTTGATATTCAGAATAACCTGCTGTTCGCACAGTGAGCACACAAAGCCTAGCCCTCAGCACGTTACCGCAAAACTGATGGGTTTTATGCGGCACGCGACCAGGCAAGATTCATATATTGATTTAGTTGATATTCTCTGTGTTACCGTTGAGGATTGCTTCAATGTCTTCACGACGGAAACGCCTATGTCCACCTAGGGTACGAATAGACGGGATCTTCTTCGAATTCGCCCACCGCGCAACGGTTTTCGGGTCAACTCTAAACAAAGCAGCAACTTCGGCTGGTGTCATGAGCTCACCTGTAATTTTTTCCTCGGTCATTTTTCCTCCTATTTCAACGCTTATCTTTCCGCTCAGAAAGCCAAAAGAAAACGTCTACAACACAAGTTTTGCATGTTTCAGCTACGAATACCTCACAATAATTCACATCGTAGACATTCACATACAAAGCGCCCTAAACTCGAGCGAATCTTTATACCAAAATAATCGTAATTTATATATGCAGAATTTCACAAATCGACCGTATTGGAAACACAACATCATAATTTTACGGATCACATGGAGTTCCGCGCCGTTTCAGGGTATCGTATGTTCACGTAGAATAAATTGCAAGCAGTTGGATGCGTGAGTTCATGCATCCTCATTCGATGATTGAGGGGGGTCGACCCTATGGGGCGCGGCCGTCAAAGAGCCAAACAGCGAAAAGTCGCACGTAACCTGAAGTATTTCAGTCCCGAAACGGATTACGCTGCTCTCGAACGCGAGCTAACAGCCTTCGGCAGCGAGCCAAAGGCTGAATACGACGACGATTTCGAGGACGACTACGATGCATATGCAGAGTATGCCGCTAAGTACGATATTCCTGAAGACGACGAATCTGAAGATTGGGAGTCAGGGGCGCGCTAATTAGCAGCAAAACTGCATAGCGATATTCGAATCTAGATGTGGGTTGTGGTCACCAAAATGGTGACCACAACCCACATCTGCACCCATATCTAGCTGCTTATTCTTTTTCAGCCGAGGATTGGTAGCGAAAATAGCTCTTACCCTTGGTGATATCAACCCGTTCCAGCTCAACCTCGATACGCTCCCCTAAAGGTAGGGAAGCTCCACTAACCGACGCCTCCAAGGCAGGATCGTCAAGCATGATTTTGCCGCGCACAATCCCCGGTTCATCCTCTCGTTGTTCACGTAGCTCGATCACCGTGGCCGCAAATTTTTCGCCTTCACGTCCTTGCAAAATAAGTGCTTCCACGGCACCAAGCGCCCGTTTCTCTAAAGCATTTACTTTCCGATTTGATTCATTCATAATCTTTGGCAACTGCGGCAGAATATGTAGCACCCATTCGGGAATTGGCTCATGTGCGCAAATGCATCGGCACACTTCAAGACCATAACGATCAACAAGACGCCGCAGGGGTGCAGTGACATGGGCATATTCGGCCGCAATTGCGCCATGTAGGCGTTTTTGCGCATCAACTGTCGTTCCGTCTACCTCTGGCAAAGAAAGGTAGCCAGCACCGCGAAATAAGCCCGCAGCCTGATTCAAGAAAACCAGTGCTGTGCCGGACGTCGAATCTAGCGTGCGCAGAAATTCCGGATAAGTCTGTTCTCGCTTCCAGTTCAAGCCGAGAGCATCTGCCACGCGGCGCAGTCGCGCCATATCTTCATCTTGCGCAGCCGGCAGAGTGCGCAGCACTCCCACATTGGCATCTACCATCAGTTTCGCCGCAGCCATACCAGTGAGAAGCGAGATCTGAGCGTTCCAGTTCTCCACTTGCGTCAATTCACGAAAGACCAGTTTGAACCCACGATCTGTGCTCTCAATCCGCTGTTCGGGCAAATCCAGCGAAATACCTCCGCGTGCAACCTCCGCGGCGATCCGCAGCTCGCCAATCGTTTTCAATAACGGCGCCAAGCTCGACGGGACCTCGTTCGGAAGCCCCACACCGCCGTCGACACATTCCTGCACTTGCACGTAGGAAAGCTGTGCCCGCGAGCGCACCTGCGCCAACACGACGTCTGTGCGTTCTAATTCTCCTTCCCTGTTGAGCTTATGGGTCCACACATATGCAGGTCTATCCACATTCGGAAGGAGCGACGCCGCTCCCTCTGAGACGACGCGCGGGTGCAATGGGATCGACGCATCAGGAAGATATACCGTTTGCCCCCGTTCGCGCAGTTCAAGATCCAAAACACTCTCAGGTTCAACAAAGAGATTCAACGCTGCGATCGCATAATAAACAACGAAACCGCGGTCGTTTTCCTCCAAGTAAACTGCCTGATCTAGATCGCGTGAACCTTCCGGATCGATGGTGACCAGGGGAATATCACGCTTATCAGGCAAATCACTAATGTCAATATCGCAGCTACGTTCGGCTTGCGCCAAGGCTTGTGGCGAAAAATTCTCCGTAACTCCCGCCTCAATTTTCAACTGAGAAATAGCGTCCGCTACCGCGGCTTTTGCAGCTTCATTAGCTTGTAATGCAATCTTGGGCACGTATATACCCTATCGGTTTTAGATTCCAAGCACATGAGATAACGGAAAATACTCGCTCAAATCTGCTCGAATTCCTGAATATTGCACACGCCCACCGCCAGTTTCGCCAGTGAGAACAAGATTCAGCCAGGTTACGCCGTCCATTTCTACCACGTTTGGAGGGGTTCCGCGCTTATGCGCTGGGCCAGGGATTGCTTGTACTGCACCGATCCACGGTACTCGGATCTCCACACTCTTACCTGGGAAACGCTCGGCGAACTCCTCTAAGGTGTATCGAACTGCGTCGCGAACACAGCTGAGATCAACTGCCTCGCCAGACCCATAAGCCTCCACATAAGTGCGCAAAGCGGCCTGTCCGCATGCAATATCCATTCTTCGCTTCACAGTTGATCCCCTTTGCGCTACGTAGCGTCCATCCGATGTGCCACTATCAAACAGTACTCTGTGTACTACCGTCAGCTAAAAGCCAATACGAACGCGCATATCGTGATACTAATCTTCGAAACTTTGTATCCTTCGAGAACCTTTCCTTTCGTATTCACGTAAAGCCCCATCAATCAGGTAAATGCGCACGCAAATCAAATGAAAAGTTCTCACCAAATATGTAAAAAGCGGGGCGTTTGCGCCACAATGCCGTAAGGCACTGGCGCAAACGCCCCGTCAAGCTCGCTCATACACTATTACGTGCACAAAAACAGCTAAGTTATCTCTCAAGACTGAGCTCTGCGAGCAATTCCAGCCACAGCTAATCCTGAAAGCACCAACAGCACAGCGATAACAGTAAGTGAACTGTTCTGCGCACCCGTTTCGGCCAATGTCCCGTTGCCAACACCTGGTGCTTCACCAGCTGCAATCCGCAATATGACAAAGCTGCCATTGGCAGTCTGCGCCACTGCATAATGCGTACCTAGTGCAATATCTTGCGGAAGCGTGTACGAAACTTTCAGAACGCCGTCGGCCCCCACAGATTGCGTTGCGACGAGCTTGGCAAGCGAATAGAAATACACGTTAGCGCTAGCATTAGCAGGCAAACCTTGGAACACCAGGTCGATCTTCTGGCCACGTACTGCAGCAAAGTTTTCGACCGAAACGCCAGACGCGTCAATAAAAGCCCTCACAGCGGCGTCATCAGCAAAGCGCGGACCGGAAGCTGGCAGAGCAGCCTTGACCATAATTCGCTTCGTTATCTCAGAAACGGCGCCATTTGGCAGCAATGCCCGAACCTTCAAAGTATAGGTTCCAGCAGGGATATTGGCGGGAATTGCGATCACAGCCTTGCCGCGACCCGTCTCATCGAATTTCGGCGTAATGGTGTTATCGAGCGTTACAGTTTGCGAACCTACGCCCTCGATCGACACCTCAGCTTGTGTTGCCTTAGCTTCTCCAGCAGTCATCGACATCGAAGAAATCTCAATAGTCGCAGCTGTGCCCGCAACGAAATCAGCCGGAAGCGTCAAGCCATAGGAACGCTGCGAATAATCGACCACATACGAGCCAACTTTTGCATTGTAATCAGCCAAGAAAGCATTGAAAGCTTCGTTATCTTTCATTCCAGTATCAACGAAGCCAGTACCTTCCTTGAGTACCGTAAAGCCATCTCCACCGGCGAGGAGGAATGTGTTCGATGCCACTGTGTATATCTTCGTCGAATCATTCGGAACAAGCTGACCATCGACGTAGATTTCCGAGATCATCTTCCCAAATGGAGCTGCTGGATCATACACATATTTAACATTCTTGGATAGACCAAGGCGTAACACCGGATGCGATACGCTCGAATCAGGCTTGTGCGGATCAGTCTTCCATTGTTGTTCAAGTAACTTGTAGAGTTGAGCGCCAGTCAAATCTTTCGTCCCGTACACATTGCCGAATGGCTGCACTGTGTACGATTCACCCTTGGTCAGCTCACCAGCGGTCAGATCAGCTCGCACACCACCTGGATTCATCAAACCAATCTGTGCAGGTTTAGCGAAATTCTTGGAGTACTGGTAGAAAGCCTCTGCCAGCAGGTTCCCTGCCGATGATTCAGTGCCGCGGTTGCCGCCAATCCCCGTATCTCCTGGCTTGGAAGGATCTGGGTTGGTTGCTCCGCGCCACGCACCATTAGCCAAAGTACCAACGGGTTCTTTGCCGAGCGCGTCTGCCTGAACTTTGGCAGTCTCGTACAATTTTTTGATATCTTCGCTCTCCCCAGCTTTGGGGTCAATCTTCGCCAAACTACACGAAGCAGTCACTGTTTTGTGGTCGGCGCTCACCACGATATGCGCCTTTGCGAAATCCTTTCCCGCATTAACCGTTTGACAGGTAGGAGCGCCAGACGCCGTTTTACCTGTCTGGGAAAGGTGCGAATGTCCTGCAAACGCAATATCAACCTTGGATCCAAGTTGGTTTGCAGCCGCGATATCTTTGTGAATGAGAGCGACGACGACGTCGGCCTCACCATTCGTATCATTGCCGTCTTTGAGTTGTTCCGCTACTTTATTTGTTGCGGCAACAGGATCAGTAAAGCTCAGACCTTTAATTGCATCTGCAGACACGAGAGTCGGCATCTCATCAGTGACCGTACCGATATAGGCGACCTTGACGCCTGCGATCTCCTCAATATAATAAGGTAGCTTGTTAAGCTCGTCAGATCCCACAAGGTTCGCCGCGAGCACTGGGATATTGAGCGCTGGCTTAATGCGCTCAACGAGATCTTTGTAGCCTTTATCAAATTCGTGGTTTCCAGCCGCGGTCACAGAAAGCTGCATTGCTTTAAGGATCTCCAAGGTTGGCGTGTCGTTGTCGATTGACGAAACATAAGCAGAGCCACCTACTGAATCACCAGCAGAAACGAACCGCGTATTGGGATTGGCGGTGCGCATCGCGTCAATTTGAAAATCGAGCGCGGCGGCGGTGTCAATCTGACCATGGAAATCCGAAATAGCAGCTAGATCTATCGCAACATCGCCTGTTGCCGCCTGTGACACTCCAGAAGACAAACCGACCAGCCCAAGCGTAAGTGCTGATACAACACCTACAGCTTTTGTCGTACGGGAATGCAACAAATGAGAATTCATACTTACCCCTTTTTAAGTACGTATACATGTGCATTATTCATGCTACGCGATTAACCAGAGGTTTGGAGGCAAAATGGAAGATCTTTACCCACTATTAGCAGGGATTTAACCGATTCACCTCCACCAATTCGCAAACTGACGCGGCTTCTGGAAACGCCGCAATCACAGCGCTCCAGAAGCCACACAAAATAAGACGAAAAGTTATCGCTACCGGAAGTTGCCGAGAACTCCACCTTCAACACAAGCGTAGATGTAATCTTTGATCTCATCTTGGCTCAGCTCAGCAACCAAACGATCAGCCTCATCAAGCACAAAATCAGGGTAATCTTCTGGACGATCGAGAATACGCTTTGAGAACAGCCACGTTTCAGCAACTGAACGGATAACAGACACGAGCGCAACCGAACCAATGTGGCTCCGAACTAGCTTTTGCCGCCGCTCACCCTCGGTACCAGCGGCGTAATGCGTAGAACCTGCACCGATATTCGCATCGAGACGCGAGCCGTGTGCGTGATCAAGCTGATCATCAACTGCTGTACCCACCGCCGTCGACAAAAATACTTCGTCGAAATTCAAAAGTTTCGAAGTTCCTGGCTCACCTTCAAGATCGCCGATACGCACGAAGATGTAGAGGTCAAGGTCTTTGAGCATGAAATCGAGGTACACATCAATCGCAGACTTAATCATGCATTCCGGCGATGTTTCTTCCATCATGGCGGTTTTAATTCGGTCAACGAGATCACCGACGATGTACGAACCAACCGTGTACTGCAAGCTTATTTTGTCGGGGAAATATCGATAGAGGATTGATTTGGATGTTTTCGCATACTCTGCGATTTGATCCATCGACACTTGATAACCATATTTACGCACTACATCGCACGTAATTTCCACAAACTTGCGGGTGCGTTCCTCGCGGTGGCGAACCCAACGCAGAGCGCGACCGTCTTGCTTGATACCGTTCGCCTGAGCCATCGTTGTCATTTACTTCCTCATTACACGAAATCGAATGGATCTAAGTGCCTTACCAGCCATTATAATCCTCGACATTTATATAATAAAGATAGCATTCATTCAGCACATCATGGCACGAATCTTACAAAAACGTGCGTGATATTTCTCCTCTAAAATGGGGTATTTTGCCCGGTCAAGGTATAAACGACGGCTAGATATGCGTCGTGTGTCCTTTTCACTATATCGGATGGCAGCTGAGGTGGAGATTTTCGCGACGACGGTGCCCATCCGCTTTCCTCCGAGGATAACCAGTCGCGTACGAGCTGCTTATCGAATGAAGGTTGCGGTTTGCCTGGCTCATAGTGATCTACATACCAAAAACGGGACGAATCGGGCGTGAGTAGCTCGTCTCCCAGCACGACGTCGTCTTCCCCATTATCGTACGGAATTCCGTATTCGAGCTTCGTGTCGGCGAGAATCAATCCACGTTCGAACGACATTTGGCGGGCGTGTTGGTAGACGGTCAAAGAATACTCGCGCATAATTTCGGCGTTACTGGCACCAACCAGCGCCTTAAACTGGTCGTACGTAATATTCTCGTCGTGCTCGCCCCGAGCAGCTTTGATTGAGGGAACGAAGATCGGCTCAGCCAATTCTTCTGAATCAGCAAGACCAGCAGGAAGTTTCTGGCCCGCTACTGCGCCAGTCTCATCATATTCTGTGTAAGCCGCACCTGCTAAATAGCCTCGCACCGTGCATTCCACCGGAAACATCTTCAAGCGCTGTGCAACAATGGCACGATCTTTTACAGTAGCTGGAATCTCGCAGTCCAAGAGGTGATTCGGCACAATACTCGCAAGCTGGTGAAACCACCACTGCGAAAGAGTGGTAAGAAATTTTCCCTTATTGGGGATCACCGATGGCATCACGAAATCAAAAGCACTTATTCGATCAGACGACACCATCATGATTGTTTCCATACCAAATACCGAGTCAGAGCCAGTTGGCACGTAAAGATCACGCACTTTGCCACTGTAGGTGTGCGACCATCCCGGAATCGCGGGAATACCCAAAGAATATGCCATTATTCGCTCCTCTCTTCGTCATCGAAGCCGCTAGCACAAGCGTACTGGCAAAACTTCGAAATTTCCCGCTTAGTCGGTGATATGGACTAACGCAACGAGAGAACTAATGTAGCCGTGCCACTTGTGAAACTTCATAGCTTCCGGCATGTGGCAGCTTATGCGGCGATGCCACTTCTGCAATACCGCCACCCATACAACGAGGGCTGGAGCAATTTGCTCCAGCCCTCGTTTTGCTAAGTTCTAGCTACGAATTAGCTCACTTGGCATCAGCGATGCGTGCGCGAAGCTTGTCGAGCTCAGCGGAGATTGCTGCAGGGAGCTTCTCACCGAACTGCTCGAAGTACTTAGCCGAATCTTCAGCCTCAGCACCCCATGCTTCTGGATCGGTTGCGTAAAGCTTTGCCCAATCCTCAGCGGTGATGTCTAGGCCTTCGAGGTTGAAGTCTTCGAACTTCGGGTAAAGACCAGTCATACCCTCAATTGCCTCAACTTCGCCTGCACAACGACGTACTACCCAGTCAAGAACGCGGGAGTTGTCGCCGTATCCTGGCCACATGAACTTGCCGTTCTCGTCCTTGCGGAACCAGTTAACCTGGAATACCTTCGGGAACTTCTCGCCGAGCTTCTCGCCCATCTCGAGCCAGTGACCCCAGTAGTCGGCCATGTTGTAGCCACAGAATGGGAGCATAGCGAACGGATCATGACGCAAGGAGCCAACCGCACCTTCAGCAGCTGCCGTCTGCTCGGAAGCAACAGTAGCGCCAACGAATACACCGTGGGTCTGGTCGAATGCTTCTGCAACCAATGGAACGTTGCTTGCGCGGCGTCCACCGAAGAGAATTGCGTCGATAGCTACGCCCTGTGGAGCTTCCCAATCTTCGCAGATAATTGGGCACTGAGCAGCAGGAGCGGTGAAGCGCGAGTTCGGATGTGCAGCCTTCTTACCTGCTTCCGTATCAGCCTTCGTGAAGTCGTTACCTTGCCAATCAATGAGGTGCTCTGGCTGCTCAGCGTCGATGCCTTCCCACCACACGTCACCGTCGTCGGTCAATGCGACGTTCGTGAAGATTACGTTCTCCTTCATGGAGTCCATAGCCATTGGATTGGTCTCGTATGAGGTACCTGGAGCAACGCCGAAGAAGCCTGCTTCTGGGTTGATAGCGTAGAGGCGACCATCTGGACCTGGGCGCATCCAAGCAATGTCGTCACCAACGGTCTCAACCTTGTAGCCTTCGATGGTTGGCTGAAGCATGGCGAGGTTGGTCTTGCCACAAGCCGATGGGAATGCAGCAGTTACGTGGTACTGCTTGCCAGTCTTTTCGTCAGTAAGACGCAGGATGAGCATGTGCTCTGCCATCCAACCGTCACGACGTGCCATCGTCGAAGCGATACGCAACGCGAAGCACTTCTTGCCGAGCAGTGCGTTTCCGCCGTAGCCGGAGCCGAAGGACCAAATCTCGTTGCTCTCTGGGAAGTGGGTGATGTACTTTTCATCGTTGCATGGCCATGCTACATCAGCTTCACCTTCAGCAAGTGGCTTACCAACCGAGTGAACTGCTGGAACCCAAGCGCCACCTTCGCTAATAAGCTTGAGAGCTTCAGCGCCCATGCGGGTCATGATGCGCATGTTAACGACAACGTATGGGGAGTCGGTGAGCTCAACACCGAGCTGGGAAATTGGACCGCCGAGTGGACCCATCGAGAAAGGAACCACGTACATGGTGCGTCCAGCCATCGAGCCACGGAACACGCCGTTTTCGCCGATGAGGATTTCCTTCATTTCCTTTGGATCTGCCCAGTTGTTGGTTGGACCTGCATCTTCTTCCTTCTCGGAGCAGATGTAGGTACGGGACTCAACACGTGCAACGTCGGATGGAAGGGAACGAGCCAAGAAAGAGTTAGGGCGCTTTTCTGGGTTCAAGCGGGTGAACATTCCGCTATCAACCATAAGCGTGGTGAGACGATCCCATTCTTCTTGGGAACCATCGGACCATTCGATCTGTGCTGGCTTGGTGAGGTTTGCTACCTCAGTTACCCATTCGATGAGATCAGCTGGAGCGATGGAAGGTGCACCTTCGCGTACTTCGTCAACTGTGTAGGTCTTGTCTGTCATCGCATGTCCTCCTAGAGATTGGGCGATGTTGTACCGGATTTTCTTCCAATAACTATTATCCACTGAAGTAGCGCGGATTTGGTGGGACTATCGGCTCGCGATTTCCTTATCGATATTACGAAATACCAGCGCCTATACTTCCCCTCCATTCTCTGTTTTTTCGTGCAATTTCTCCACTTTTAGCCTCGATAAGGCTATGGGCGAAACCTGCACGTATAAGGTAGACAGTCCCAATTTTTCATGCTTTCGCCTTTTCCTATGAAACTCTATTTTCTTCCGTTATAGTTGAAAACGAAACATCACATTCATACTTTACTTAGGGAGAACAGCATGCAAGGTGCTACCAAAAAATCTCGGAGAAAAGTAGCAGCGATCCTGCTTCCTTTCGCCCTACTACTCACTGCCTGCGAGTCACACAATACTGTGGCCGTTAATGAAGACGGCTCCATGAATATGGCTTTGCATTTCAAGGATGATTCTGGAATGTTTGCACAACAGTTCAAGTGCCAAGATATCGAGAAAGAAATGGACATTTCGGCACTCGACAAAGCGCTATCGGATATCCAGATGACAGATGCATCTTCTGGCAATACCCTCGACTGCACGATGACTATTAAGTCAAAAGGCAACGCGGTAGACGGCGAGACGCTCGTCGAAACTCCCGATACCTACATTTTGAATTTTGGTGACGATGATAAGGCAAGCTTTGACGAACAAGACCTGCAGATGTTCAAGCAGTTCAACGTTCAGTTCTCGTTCAATGTCACAATGCCTGGCGAGATTGTAAAAGCTGACGGTGCAACAGTTAACGGCAACACAGCGAGCTATAACGACATAACGATCCTAGCCAAGAAGATCACCGTTGAAGGCAAGAAGCACGCAAAGGGTAGCGTAGCAGCCACAAATGAAGATAAGAAGGAGGACTCGAAAAAAGATTCGGGCAGCAAGGACTCTGATCTTTCCAAAGATTCCGATTCCGACAATGCTAAAGACTCCGGTTTCTCAATCCTTCCGTGGGCGCTTGGCGGACTTGTAGTTCTGGGCTTGATCGGAGTAGGCGTATTCTTCTTGATCCGCAAGAAGTCCAACAACGATCCTGCCCAAGGCTATGGTTTTGATGGGCAGTCCCCTTACGGACAGACTCCTTACGGGCAGACGCCGGGAGCGCCATACCAGTACAATCCACAGCAAGGAGCGCAACCGCAAGGAATGCCTCAGCAAGGATCGGCATCGCCATTCTCCTATGCAGAAGCTCCTGCTCCGACGCAGCCAGTACCGGGACAAGCACCAGTAGCACCAATGCCACCAGCGGCTCAACCACCAGCTCCGTCGGTACCACCTATAACGCCTGCGTCGTCTACACCATTCCAGCCCGGCCCTGACGCAGTTCCACCTGCACCAGAAACGACGCCGGAATCAGCCCCAGCCCCGTCGGAGAAGGATGGCGGCAATAGTGGCGACACTCCTGATTACAACAACTGGCGCCAGCAGTAGTTAGTCTGAGAACAAGAACTCTGCTAACTGACTAAGCAATTTGCAGTATGTGGTGTGGGCGGGAGCTTCTAGCTCCCGCCCACACCACATACTCGGCCGCATGATCCGTATGAAAACTATGAAACCTGGGGCTGTTTTTGCAACATCTGAACATATGTCGAGATGTTGCAAAAACAGCCCCAAGTTTTCACGTCAATGCCTTTAGTCAAGTAGCGAAGTGCGCACGATCGTCTGATCGCGGCCAGGCCCAACACCAATCGACGAAATCCGGCAACCAGAAAGTTCCTCAAGCTTGAGCACGTAATCCTGTGCCGCTTGCGGGAGCTCCTCAAAGGTCGCACATTGCGAAATATCTTCCGTCCAACCTGGGAAGTACTCGTAAATCGGCTTTACGTGGCGCATATCCGTCTGCGAATCAGGCAAATCCTCAATCCGCTGGCCATCAAGCTCATAGGCTACACACACCGAAATCTGCTCGATACCTGTGAGCACGTCCAGTTTCGTCAAAACGATGTCCGTCAAAGAGTTAACCTGGCTGGCATAACGCGCCACCACGGCGTCGTACCATCCACAGCGACGCGGACGACCCGTCGTCGTACCGTACTCTCCACCAACTTCGCGCAAACGCTCGCCCCACTCGTCAAAGAGCTCAGTTGGGAACGGGCCCTCACCAACGCGAGTGATATATGCCTTCGCCACGCCCACAATTCGGTCGATGCGGCGCGGCCCAACGCCTGAACCAGTGCAAGCACCTGCGGCGGAGCACGACGACGACGTCACAAACGGATACGTGCCATGGTCGATATCGAGCATCACGGCCTGCCCACCCTCGAAAACGAGCGTCTCGCCACGGTCAAGGGCGTGATTGAGCTCCGCCGTCACGTTCATCAGCATTGGCTTGACGCGATCAGCATAGGACAGCAGCTCATTGGTGACGGCGTCAACGTCGAAACCGTCCTCGCCATACACTTTCTCCAGCAAGCCATTCTTCTGCTGGAGCGCGCCCTCCACCTTTTGCCGCAAAATCGACGGGTCGAAAAGATCTTGGATTCGCAAACCGATGCGGTTCATCTTGTCGGCATAAGTTGGACCGATGCCGCGTCCGGTGGTGCCGAGCTTGCGGCTGCCGAGCATACGTTCGTTGACGGCGTCCATCGTTTTGTTGTACGAAGGAATGATGTGGGCGTTATTTGAAATTCGCAGCTTAGAGGTGTCGATTCCGCGCGAGTTCAGCTCCTCGATCTCGGAGAAGAGCACGTCGAGATCGACAACTACTCCGTTGCCGATCACTGGAGTACATCCTGGGGTGAGGATACCTGCAGGTAGAAGATGCAAAGCGAATTTCTCACCATCGACGACGACGGTGTGACCTGCGTTGTTGCCGCCGTTGTACTTTACAACGTAGTCAACTTGGGTTCCGAGCTGGTCGGAGGCCTTACCTTTTCCTTCGTCGCCCCATTGAGCACCCACAATAATTACTGCTGGCATCTTGCTTCACGTCCTTCACGTTTACTGATTAGCTCTTAGCCTATTCGTAAAACGTCACGCGGACGGGAAAATTCCACAGCACGCTTTACTTAGTAATAATAGCGACCTTGAACATCTCTTTACGATATGTTTCATATGTCGAGAGGGTCAGTCTCATATCCCACAACACCTGGTGTGATACGAAGCGTCGACGCACGACTAACTGCCACACGAGATGAAACACCAAATGCCAGACACGGTGCTGATCACCCAGCTCGGCACATCTGCAGCATGACACGTAACTCTACCCGCAAGGTCGCGCACGGCACCAAATAGAGAAAATCCCTACAAATCTGAACAAGGTGTGTTTGAAATGAAAATACTGATTCCCCCTCTATATATACTGTTCCTATGATTCTCGACGTCACTAACAAGCCCAGCGTGGAAAAATTCGACACATTCCTCGCAAATTCACCGTACGGCACGATTCTTCAAAGCCGGAATTGGGCGAAGGTAAAAGACAACTGGCAAAGTCACCACCTCTATATTGAGCGCGACGGCGAAATCCGCGCTGCTATCTCGCTGCTGTCCATTTTTGACCAGCGCGCAGGCGGGAATTTCTTCTATGCACCGCGCGGGCCTGTGTGCGATCTCTACGACGTCGAAACAGTCACCGAGCTACTTGCCGAAGTGACAAAGTACGTACGCGAACACGAGGGATTCGTGGTGCGTATCGACCCTGAAGTTCCTTACGACGCCGAGCTGGTGGAAAAGTACGCAGCAGCAGGTTACAACTTCACCCAAGACCCCAAGAACACCACCCAGCCGCTCCAAAGCCTCGTGTTGGACATCAAAGGACGCACCGGCGAAGAAATCCTCACCGGCCTCTCGCGCGGAACTCGTAAGACCGTGCGTCGCTCCTACCGTTTGGGAATCAGCAACAAGGTGGGCACGCGCGCTGACCTCCCCGAGTTCTACCGCATTCTCGAAATCATGAACAAGCACCACGGGCTCTCCTACCGGCCCTACGAATATTTCGAAAAGCTCTACGACGCTTTCCCGAACAACACACGCCTAAGCTTCTCGATGTACGACGGCGAGGCCATAGCGACGTCGTTCCTCATCACTTTCGGAAAGCGCGCCTTCTCGATTTACGGCGCGGACACGCACGAATACAACCTCGGTCAGAGCTACCAGATCAATTACGAAGAGATTTGCTTTGCAGCGGAGGCTGGTTGCGATTACTACGACATGGGCGGAATTTTTTCCACCGATGAAGACGACGGCCTGTACCAGTTCAAGAAAAAGTTCACTGAGGACAACGTCGTGTCATGGATTGGCAACCTCGACATCGTAATCGATCCGGATACGTACGCACGCTTCACCAAAAAATAATTCCGCCACACGCCCGCGGCACTTCGCACCACGATACGTTGAGAGGCAAAACAATTGCGTAAAATCCTCACTATTTCACTCGGAACCGACGAAAATTCATACACCATAGCTCGCAGTTACCACGAGGCAACTGGAGAAAAAATCACTGTGTGTGGTGCCGGCGTGCTCCTGCCTTTTTATAAGACGGCGATCGCCGAGATTCACACAGATCCAAACTTTTCGTCGGATCTTGAGGTGTTTGCGGCGCTTCTCAATTCGGTGTATCGCCAGCATGCGGATTCGATTACCGACGTGATGATTTTGGCGCCCACCGAAGAGTATCTGCATACTCTATACAAGTCTCTTGACCTGCTCGAATTCAAGCCATTTTTGCCCTACCCAGAAAAAGAGCTGGGACGGGCGCTTATGGACAAGAGCTTCTTCTATGAGAAGATGGCGGAGTTTGGTGTGGAAATTCCACGCACGTATAACGCCACGCCAGAAAACTTCATGGAGTTGCCACTCGAAGGTCCACAATTCATCAAAGCCGCCAATTATGAGCTTTTCAACTCCTACGATTTCCCTGAGAAACACAAGGGTTTTCATGCGCAGACGCCGGAAGCGGCACGTGAGTACTTGGCGGCCGTATATCAGTCAGGTTTTTCTGGCACGATGATCGTGCAGACTTATATCAACGGCGATCACACGCAAGAATACTCGGTCAATGGCTACCGGAGCCTTCGCACAGGGAGCTGCGTATTTGCGCATGCACGGTCGGTTTTATCCGACCACCGCCCAATGTGGGTAGGAAACCATTTGCTCTTGACCGACACCAATCGCCCAGACTTGCTAGAAATTTGCGAGAAAATCGTATGCGAGCTCGGCTACGAAGGATTTTTCAACATCGACTTCAAAGTTGATGCAATCAGTGGTGTGCCGTACGTGCTTGAAATGAACACACGACTCGGGCGGAGTTTCTACTATGCCAACCTCAATGGCGTGAACTTTATCGATGTGGCGCTGCGTGACTTAGCAGAGCAAGAACCACCAACGATTACTCGCCGCCCATTCAACTGGATTACTGCCACCCGGGAAGCTGTAGCTGAACAACTCGAAGGCGCTTCCTTGGAGTATTTCACGGAAGAACCACGTTATAGCAACACAGGAAATGCCTTAGATTATTCTTTCGACAACAACCCGCTGCGAACCATGCGGATTGCGCGCCATCGAAAGAACTTGGCTAAGACGCTGTGGGAGAGCTGATAGTAATCGGTTGAGCTTGCCCTAACTAAGGCGAATCCTTGGCTATCAGCGCTATATTGCGCGATGGACAAGCCGGCGCCTAAGTTAGGACAAATAGCGGGGAGGGGAAGCGTTCATGGAGATGAACGCTTCCCCTCCCAGTCGTAAGAGTAGTCTTACTGCCTAGTCAGCCATATTTAACTGCTCACTGAGGCATTTCACTTAAGCTTGGTGCCTACCGAGCCGAGACGCTCACATGCTTCGAGCACACGAGCTGCCATGCCAGCTTCAGCAGCCTTGCCCCATGCACGTGGATCGTACTGCTTCTTGTTGCCAACTTCGCCGTCAATCTTGAGCATGCCGTCGTAGTTCTTGAGCATCCAATCGACAACTGGGCGGGAGAATGCGTACTGGGTGTCGGTGTCAACGTTCATCTTGATAACGCCGTTCTCAACCGCCGTCGCGATCTCCTGAGCAGTCGAACCAGAGCCACCGTGCATAACGAGATCGAATGGACGATCGCCAGCGTTGAACTTCTCGCCAACAGCCTTCTGGATGTCGCCAAGGATTTCTGGGCGAAGCTTTACAGCGCCTGGCTTGTACACGCCGTGAACGTTTCCGAAGGTCAGAGCGGTGATGTAGCGACCCTTCTCGCCAAGGCCAAGAGCTTCAACAGTCTTGATTCCGTCTTCTGCCGTGGTGTAGAGCTTGTCGTTAATTTCAGCCTTAACGCCGTCTTCCTCGCCACCAACAACGCCAATCTCGATTTCGAGAATAGTGCGAGCAGCCTGTGAAAGCTCAAGAAGTTCCTGAGCAATAACAAGGTTTTCGTCAAGCGGAACAGCCGAACCGTCCCACATGTGCGACTGGAAGAATGGATCGCGGCCAGCCTTTACTTCTTCAGCTTCAAGCTCCATAATTGGGCGGATCCACGAATCGATATTCTGCTTGGCGCAGTGATCAGTGTGAAGAGCAACCGTCACTGGGTAGTTCTTTGCAACTTCGCGGGCGTAGGCAGCCATTGCGAGCGAGCCTGCAACACGATCCTTGATCGTCGATCCTGCCCAGTATTCAGCGCCACCAACCGACACCTGAATGATGCCGTCGGACTCTGCCTCAGCAAAACCTTGCAGTGCAGCAGTAAGCGTCTGGGATGAGGTTACGTTGATTGCTGGGTAAGCAAACTTATCGCGCTTAGCGCGGTCAAGCATCTCTGCATAAACTTCTGGGGTTGCGATTGCCACGAAAACTCCTTCGATGTGGAATGAGAACACCTTAAGTATTTCACTTAAAGCGCTTCAGTATTGGGTATATAGACCCGCACAATTGATCCTAGCACCAACGTGCAGCCGGCATGAACGGATGGCTGAAATGGCGGTAGTTCCGTGCATGCGATATGTAACCGTATGTGCGCTCTGTTCTTTATGTGCGGTATCCAAGCTTTATATAGTTTATGTGCGCTATGCGCGGTATTGGGCGATCCACCAGTGCATAGCAATCGCAGCCGCGGCTGCCACATTCATGGAACGTGTAGAGCCAAACTGCGGGATATACACTGCTTTTTCACATTTTGACAATAGCTCCGGCGAAATTCCGTTCGATTCCTGACCAAACACTAAAACGCAACGTTTCGGCAGCTCAGTACGCTCCAGCTGGGTTGATCCGTCCATATTATCGACTGCCACCACAGCATAGTCATTCTCTTTCGCCCAAGAGAACAGGTCGCCTGGGTCTGGGTGATGGTGCACGTGCATGTAGCGGTCGGTAACCATCGCTCCGCGCCGGTTCCACTTCTTGCGTCCAACCACGTGAACAGCACCAACATTGAAAGCGTTGCCGGTGCGCACAATAGAGCCGATATTGAGATCGTGCTCGAGATTCTCGATAGCAATATGTAGCTCTGAACGGGTGGTATCGAGATCCGCCTTGATCGCTTCAAGCGTCCAATAGCGGTATTTGTCCACCACATTGCGCCTATCTCCACGTTCAAGAAGATCAGGATCGTAGCGCGGATCGGTAGGCCACTCCCCTTCCCACGGGCCGACTCCTGGCGACTGCGTCTGATAATCTGGGTCGTTTTGGTCCAGCCGCAGCTTCTCGCGCACCTCAAAACGGTTGTCGGCACCAGGAACAGCATCCGAACTCGAGCACTTCTCTGAGCTGACGCCACTGTCTACGACCGTGCAATCGTCCAAAGTCGCATCGCTACCTGCAATCGAAACAGAAGGCGACGGCGTCGTCGTCGAAAAATCCTCCTCGGAAATCGCCGTCATCACAGCCTTCCCGACATTTTCGGACCAGCAAACTTCCGTACCAACGCGCGCGGCGCGAATTTGAGCAGCCCGTACGTGAATTTGTACATCGGCGTCGGCACCACAATCACTTGCCCACGACGCGCCGCATCAAGGGCGACATTCGTGACCAACTGCGGATCCATAAACATGAATTCTTGCCACTGACCAGCGTCAACATTCACGCGCTCGTGGAACTCGGTGTGCATTAGGCCGGGCATAACGGCAGTGATATTCACGCCGGTGCCTTCAAGTTCAGTTGCCAGCCCCTCAGTGAACACCTTCACCCAGGCTTTGTGCGCGGAGTATGTGCCCTGCACCGTCATTGACGTGATCGACGAAACGTTGATGATTGTGCCGCGCCCACGCGCCACCATCGTGTTCACCGCAGCGTGGGTAAGCACTAGCACAGCGTTGACCATCACATTGACGGCGCCGAGCTCGCGCGTAATATCGCCACCCACGAAATCTTGGCCAAGCCCCATGCCCGCATTATTGATGAGCAGGGTAATTGGCTGGTTCACCGATTGGATCCGCTGCGCAACGGTATCAACGCCCTCCGCGCTGTTGAGGTCCGCTGGAAGCACCTCAACTCCAATATTGGCTTTTTGGCGCAGTTCATCGGCAAGTTCCTCGAGACGGTCGCGGTTGCGCGCCACGAGAACAAGATCATTTCCTTCGGCGGCCAGAGTCCAGGCAAATTCACGGCCTAGACCCGAGCTCGCTCCTGTAATAAGTGCTCTTCCCATGCAAGTAGCCTACCGCTTTTGAGCGGGAGGTTTGAAATGATCGCCAATGGAGAAATGAATTTGTCTGCGTAGCGCGGATTCTTGGTGCGATAAACGCAACTTCTGCATATATATCGAGAAGTTGCGTTTATCGCCCACACATTTCGACGAAGAAGCTTCGCCGATGCGGTCCGTCTGCCGCGCCTGCCACACCTTCCGCGCTCGCAACGGTTTCCGCGCATATTCTTGTCACCCCACACCACCCACAGTCCGCCCGCTAGACTAAACCCATGAAACTCGCAACATGGAACATCAACTCTGCCCGCGCCCGCACCGATCGAATCCTTGACGTGCTTCAACGCCACGACCTCGACGTACTCGCGCTCCAAGAGATCAAGTGCAAGCCAGAGCAGTTCCCGTCCGAGCAGATCGAGGCCGCCGGATACGAAATCGCTGCTCATGGCTTTAATCAATGGAATGGTGTGGCTCTGATTTCCAGACTCGGGCTGAGCGATATTCGCACGAGTTTCCCCAACCAACCCGGCTTCACAAAGGGCACACCGGATACCGAAGCGCTTTATCTACCTGGGGATATGCCAGAAGCACGCGCAATTGGCGCGAAGATCGACGGCATAGACATCTGGAGTTTGTACGTGCCCAACGGACGCGCCGTGGGCGATCCGCACTACCACTACAAGCTGGACTTTCTCGCCCACCTGAATGCATATGCGCAGCGTACGATCGCTACCGATCCAAGCGCGCAATTTGCTTTTGTAGGCGATTGGAACGTGATTCCTACCGATGAAGACGTGTGGGACCCTGCCGCTATGGAGGGCGGTCTCTATCTCAGCGACGCAGAACGCGCGGCGTTCTTCGCTTTCGAGGAGACGGGAATGCGCGAGGTGAGTCGAAATTTCGCCACAAACTACACATTTTGGGATTATCAGCAGTTGCGTTTCCCCAAGAATCAGGGAATGCGCATCGATTTTGTGTATGTGTCGCCAGCGCTTAGCACCCGTGCAGTCGGCGCTGAGATTGACCGCGACGAGCGCAAAGGCAAGGGCGCTTCAGACCACGTGCCAGTTATTGTGGAGTTTTCCGACTGAGTTTGCGCTTGAGTGGCGCTTGAGTTGGAGCGCGAGTTGGCGCCCCGGCAAACAATAAACGCGCGCCGAACCGCACGCTCCCGCCGTCGTCATAAAAACTAAAACCGCGAACAGAACGCAACAAATGCGACCATAAAACCGCAACCACAATCAAGGTATAGACTCATTCTTATGCAACCGTTTGTAGCCCTTGATTTTGAGACGGCGAATTCGAACCGCGCTTCGGCTTGTTCCGTGGGTTTGGTCCGTTTTGACGACGCCGGCGCGCCAGCAGATTCGTTCTACACGTTGATTCGTCCGCACGATTCAATGAGCGAGTTCCACTGGGGTAACGTGCGAATTCACGGCATTGAAGCGCACCATGTGGCAAATTCTCCCGAGTGGGGCGATCTTTTCGCCCAGATTTCCGATTTTGTGGCTGACCTTCCGCTTGTGGCACACAATATGGCTTTTGACGGTTATGTGCTGAGCGACCTCAACCATCTCTATGGTTTCGCCCCGCTGGAAAACCCTCGTTCTTGCACCCTGCGGCTTTCGCGAGCACTGCTCACGCATGAGCTGCCGAAGAAGAATCTGGACGCCGTGTTCCAGCACTATTTCCCCGACGAGCAGTTCCTTCACCATCGCGCGATTGACGATGCCTACGCCGCGGGCAAGATTTTCGCCCAGTTCCAGCGCGAATACGGCTACGATCACCTCTGTGCGGTCTGCCCGCCGATAGTCGGATATTCCGACGCCGCCCGCCAGCGTGGCAGGTCACGCACGGTAGGCACGTCGGGATCTCGGCGGCAGGGTGCAGGCGGAGCTTCGATGACTCCCGACCAGCGCGAAGCATTCAAACGCGCTTGTATCGGCAGCGGTATTCTTGCAGGTGAACGCGTATGCGTGACGGGCACAGTTCCCGGATTTTCGCGCGCCGAGTTCAAGGCTATCGTTCAAGCGGCGGGTGCGAGCGTGGCTGGTTCAGTTGGACCCTCGACGACGATCGTGGTGGTAGGTGGCGACGACGCCGTTCCTTTGCGCGAGCGCCCAAATCCGTCCAGCAAACTGCGCGAGGCACTGCGCTTCGAGAGTCTTGGAATCCCCATCAAGATTTTGACGGCAAGAGAATTCTTTGGGTTGTTTGGGTGAAATTGTTTTACTAACGGATACTTCTTAAGGGACTATTAGAAAACTCGATAGTAACCGAATTCTCTTGTACAGATTCAGATTCACCAGAATTTACAATGACCACATTCTTATAACCTAATTGTTGCAAAAAAGGTTTCCACTGCTGAATATCACTGTTCGTCGGACCAAGAAGAACAGATCTCAATGCTGGCATCATTCTGTTTCCAGATCCACCCAAATTAATCGCCACATAAGGAATCAGTAGTGAACCATTGACCCTGTATTTAATTCCGTGATTTCTCGCCCACTGGGCGGCGTTGGCGGAGTTTACATCACTTGAATGGTCCAGATCCTGCCACGGTTGCGTTAAAACAACACGCCATTCTTTTTCATGAGCAAAATGTGCAGATTTCAAAACTGGCAGATAATCGAACAAAATTTGGTATGCAGCTGACCATATATCGCAACCTGTACTAATTGTCTGTGTGAATCTGCTAGTGATATCTTCTTGAATTTCGTTGAAGCTATCAGGATACACTACTTCCTTTAAAGAAAAATCTTTTTGAGTTTTTATAGCAGACCTCAATTTATGCTTATCAAATCCAAGAGCAACTCCACTGTTTGATGCGTAACCATGCCATTGCACCGTTGAGTCCCTTTCTGCGCAAAAACAGCTCGCATAAAGGTTCAATTCATATGGGTATAGACGATCTGGCTTCAAGTCTGGGTGATAATATAAAAAGTCTCGTAAGTATTGTTTATCGAATTCAAACTCTGACGGATCAACATCGTCTATACCCTTGATATATAAATATGACGCATTATCCATTGCATCTAGAATATAATCACGAATTGTATGTAGCGGAAATGATATCTCTTGTGAATCATTCATTGAACCTAACTGCGATGCCCAAATCTGACCGGATTGCAGGATACTTACCGCAGACTCCACCGAAGTGTAGTGCCAAAGAATTTCGTTTGAATCATCAGTTTCAATTATCGCTTGTGTTCTCACATTACTTTTTATTTCTTCCACCTCAGAAAATACCTTGAATTTACTTGTATTTTTACCCACTCTTGTTCGTTTCATGTGATACCTCGCCCTATTTCCACACCATTGTATCCCTTGTCGTAGCAAGAGGTTAGGAAGATACCGATCAATTTATCAGTTCGGAGCCGATATCGACTAATATATTATTCTCACCGAGACTGAACATATGCCATGATTAAAGCAACTATACCTGTCACAAACAGAACACCATAGAACGGTCAGATCGACCACGTAGTCATCATTGACCAATACTCACGAAGGAGTTCCTTACAGTCTTCCTCTTGATTTCTATAGTCCAATGAGCAGAGAGAAACATCCGGATCTATATCTGTCCTTTAACCCAGATTTTTCCTTTGGCAAGAAGCATGATTGCTAAATGTAAGCACTTGGCATAGTCCATATTTTGCTAATTAACGCCGGGCTACTGTCCAGTCACTTACTCTTTAAGTAACTCTGTTTAAGTTAGATATAATCTTCACGAAGCCCCGGTGGAGTGCTACCTCCAGAGTGATCTGGAAGGTATTCTTACCGGGGTATTGCTTAGGAAAACACCTTGGCTCGTGTCAAGTGATCGTGCTATAACCCACGCATCTCATCCGTTAGCCCAGGCCAATACTTAATATGCTCCTCGCCAAAATTCTGTGCGCCTAAAAACAATCCTGCTTTGTTCACCTGCGGATCCACCCAGATAAAAGATCCTGATTGCCCAAAGTGCCCGAATGTGGCTGGGGAGAAATCTCCGCCCAGCCAGTGCGGAGATTTCTCCCCGCGCAGCTCGAATCCCAGACCCCAGCAATTGTCTCTATGCCGGCCATAGCCAGGCACGATACCGGCGACGCCGCCGAATTGCACCTGCACAGCTTCCCTCAACAACTCATGCGAAATCAGCTGCGGGTTCATCAACTCCAGCACAAACCGAGCCAAGGAATCAGCACTCGCCCGCCCCGAATAAGCAACACTGCCCGCAATCTCAGCCGTATCCATCTCCAGCGGGAGTAACACCGATTCCCGAATCCACTCTTGGATAGGCATGCCAACCAACGGCTCTATAGCCTGCGCTAATACGTCAAAACCATAATTTGAATAAATCCGACGCTGCCCTGGCTTTGCAATAGCTTCCCCCGCCTCTGCTGGCAAACCGGACGCATGCGCCAACAGATGCCGCACTGTGCTACCTGCGGGACCGGCGTCGGCATCCAAATCCACCAGACCACGCTCCACCGCAACCAAAACGGCATACGCGGCAATCGGCTTCGTTACCGATGCCAGCGGAAATACTTCATCAGGATCGCCGACCAGCAATGTGCACGCTGCATTTCCGCCAGCTGCTCCCCAAGCATTCTCACCCGAAAATGCCATATATACGTGTTCGAACGAAAAGCCATCTGAGTTCAAAGCTGAATTGCGCATGCCTATACCCTACGCTTGTTTAACCAATGCTTTCACTTCTTTAACCTATGCTTTCACTATGCACGAGCGCATTGGCAGTGGCTTCGTCGGTCACAAACGTATTGATATAGCCGCCTTTCAACGCAGCACGCAAGGCAGCGATCTTCTCACTCCCCCATGCCACTGCCACCACCTGCGGAATCGTGCGCAATTTCTCCACGTCCATCGCAATGATCCGCCTGCACAACGGCGTCTGAATATGGTTTCCTGAGCTATCAATATGATGTGCACAAATATGCCCCACCGCGCCTTGACGGGCAATCTGTCGATCCAGATCAGCCGAATACCAGCCGTGAAAAATCTGCCCGGGAACGTCGGCTACCAGCGCTCCCACACCCACCAAAGCCAAATCAGCACGCGCAGCCAGCTCCAAAACAGCAGCTACCTGCCCATCTTGGCGCAAGAACTTCGCAGTTGCCGGCGAATCCAGCACTAACGGCGCCGGCAAAATACGATATGTGCCACCGAGCTTTGCTGCCATTCTTCGGCAAATCTCCGGCGAATCCTCCAAGGGATTCGACCTTCCTAAAGAACCAAGCATCTGCACCACACAGGAATTACTGCGATGTTGCTGCGGCAAAGAATCCACCGTTGCCGAAATTGAACTTCCATTCGACACCGCAATCAAGCCATCGCGCGGGGTCTGCGAAGCTACGAATTCCGCAGCTAACTGCGGTGGCCCGATAGGCCCAGAGCGCTGCGATACAAGCGTTCGCTCCACTCCGTATAGTGCGCATATTCGCTCCTCCAAACGTTCAAGACGCTCGAGCGGATGCGAAATCGTGATTTTCACAAGTCCCAAATCCTTTGCCTCTTGCAACATGCGAGAAACAGTCGGGCGAGAATATCCGATTCGTCGGGAAATTTCGGCCTGAGATTCACCGTTGTCGTAATACGCACGGGCGACGTCGATCAGCAAATGTAGACGTCGTCGGTCACCATCACTATTGCACATATGTTCATTCTGCCATGTTTTCCCAAAAACGGAACCCCAATTTACCAGCAAATTATTCAACTACCCACAATCGTCAAGAAATTATAACTGAACAAATGTTCAACTTTTTCCTTGGCAAGCCTGCTTTCCCGTGTGATTCTGGTGACGAACGCACCGTTGCGGAAACGGCCGAAACAGCGGAAACAAGCAACAACAAAATCCGTACGCGCTCCCAAGCGCAGACGACGAAGCGGTAACAGCGGCGGTGTCACATCCAGTTTCATATCCAGCGCCACGCCAAGTGACGCAGACCTAAACACATAACAAACCGAATCACATAGCACACGAATCACGTGTCACATACCGAATCAAAGGAGATCACAATGAGTTTCGCACGTACAATCCTCGGCGACATTGATCCAGCCGACCTTGGCGTCGTCAACGCCCACGACCACCTCATCCGCACCGGAGCAGGCGAGGTTTACATCGACTCCGATCACCTCCTCGCCGATGTTGATAAAGCGGTCTACGAAGCCCAACTCTTTGTGGATGCCTCAAAGAACTGGGCAAACACCGGAACTGTTGTAGATATGTGCCCAGCCAACTCCGGCCGCGATATGGACAAACTCGTGGAAGTAAACAAGCGAGTCAAGGATCTCCACATCATCGCGACCACCGGCTTCCACCGCGAGAAGGTCTACCTCGAAACCCGCTCCCATTGGGTAACGCGCTACAGCGTTGATCAAATCACCGAGCTCCTCATCGCGGACATCAACGAAGGTATTGATCGCCACGATTACTCCGGCCCAATCGTTGACCGCACCGATGTCAAAGCAGGCTGCATCAAGGTAGCAACCTCCTACGGCATGATCACCGATTTCGAGCGCAAGTGCATGCAGGCATGCGCCAACGCCTCTATCGAAACCGGCGCACCGATCAATACGCACACCACTTTCGGCACCTGCGGCCTTGAGCAGGCACAAGAGCTTATCGCAATGGGCGTTCCAGCCGATCAAATCGCCATCGGACACATCCAGCGCAACGCCGACGTGTACTACCTACAGCAGATCCTCGACACCGGTGCCTACCTCGAGATCGACGGCACGAACCGCATCAAGTACCAGCCAGACTCTAACCGCATCATGGAAGTGCGTGAGCTTGGCGAAAAGGGCTACGGCAAGCGGATCCTCCTCGGCACCGATTCCGGCAAGGCCTCCTACCAGAAGGCTTACGGTTCGGTAACCGGCGTGGACTACAACCCAGCCGTGGACGGTCCACGCATGATCGCGGAAGGTTTCGATCCAGAATACGTACGCGATCTGCTCATCAACAACGCCCGCACCTTCTTCACGATGCGCAAGGAAGCCTGATATGACTCCCCGCCTGCAAATCGCCCTCGACACCCGCACGCTGGAAGACGCGCTCAGCGCATTGAGCCGCGGTGGAAGCGACGCAGAGGTGATCGAATGTGGCACGATCTTGATTCTCAACGAAGGCTTGCACGCAGTGCGTGCTATTCGCGCAGCTTATCCCGATAAAACAATCCTCGCCGACGTGCGCATCGCCGAAGCCGGTTCCATCATCGCCCGCGATTGTTTCGCGGCCGGTGCAAACTGGGTGTCCTGCGTGGCAGGCGCGTCATTGACCACCATTCGTCAGGTGGTTGAAGTTGCACAGGAGTACGACGGCGAAGTGCAAGTTGAGCTCAGCGCCGAACACTTCTCTCTTGACCGGGCGAAGGAATGGCGAGCCATCGGCGTCGAACACGTGATCGTCAAACGCTCACGCGATCTCGAAGCCGCAGGAACGCTCACGTGGGGCGAAAAGGAATTTGAGCAGATTGATGCGCTTCACGAACTCGGCTTCACCGTGTCCGTGACCGGCGGAATTAAAGTAGATGAACTCGACACTTTCGCAGGTAAGCCAGTAGGCGTCGTAATCGCTGGTCGCTCCATCGTGGGCGCCACCGATCCGCGCAGCGCTACCGCCCAAATGCACGAAGCGATGCGCAAGGTGTGGTCATGAGCTCCGCAGTTACCTTAGGTATTTACGAGAAGGCGCTGAGGAGTCCCGACGGCGATTGGGCGCGTTTCTTCGCCGACGTTACCGAAGCTGGATTCAGCTTCTGTGACCTCTCAGTGGACGAAACACCACAGCGTGCAGCCCGCCTCGACTGGAGCGAACAAACCTGCCGTGAAGTGCGCAATGCTGCAGCCGATCAAGGCACCCTAATTGGCGGGATCTGCCTATCTCTGCATCGCAAAGTGATGCCAGGCTCCGCAGATCCCCGCGTTCGAGCACAAGCTCTTGACGTTTACCGCAAAGGTATCGATCTGTGCCACAACCTTGGGGTGAGCGTATGCCAAGTTGCAGGCTACTTCGCCTACTACGAAGCTCCTGATCCCGATGCTCGACGCCGCTATCTCGACTGCCTCGCAGCCGCTCTGCCCTATGCCGCGCAAGCTGGCGTAATGCTGGGTATCGAGAATGTGGACGGTCACGATATTTCCTCGATCCCAGACGCGGTTGAAGTTGTAGAGCACTTCAACAATCCGTGGTTACAGACCTATCCAGACATTGGCAATATTGCCGAACATGGAGGCGACGAAACCACGGAGCTGCGCGCCGGCGTCGGAAAAATGCTCGCAATCCATATCAAAGACACTCGCCCCGGCGAACCTCGCCGCGTTCCATTCGGCACCGGAAACGTCAAATGGAACAACGCATTTGCCGAGCTAGCCCGCCAAAAATGGAGCGGCAGGATCATGCTCGAAATGTGGAACGACGATTCACCAGACTCGGTCACTATCTGCGCCGATGCTCGCCAAACGGTGAGCGGCTGGCTTCAAGAGGCCGGAATTTCCGTAATTCCGGCACCAACACACAACTCAGCATCTCGTACACGACGTGAACAACAAAGGAGTTAAGAATGCTGGAAGATCTCAAACAAAAGGTGTGCGAAGGGAACCTTGAGCTGCAACGGCACGTACTCGTAGCCTGGACCGGCGGCAACCTTTCCGCACTAGACCCGGAAACGGGTTATATCGTGATCAAGCCCTCTGGCGTGCGCTATGAGGAAATGACACCCGAAAAAATGGTGGTTGTTGATGCCAACGGAAAGGTTGTGGAAGGAGACTTGGGACCGTCGTCGGACACCGCTTCCCACCTTGCTCTTTACGCAGCCCGCCCGGAATTGCGCTCAATCATCCACACTCACTCTCGCTACGCAACTGCCTTCGCGGCGGTGGGCAAGGATATTCCCTGCTGCCTCACCGCGATCGCCGATGAATTTGGCGGCTCGATCCCCTGCGCACGATACGCGCCTATCGGTGGACTCGATATTGCCAAAGCTATATTAGAATGTGGAGGGCGCTCACCTGCGGTGTTACTCAAACAACACGGAGTTTTCACCATGGGAACATCCATTACCAAAGCTCTGCAAGCTGCTGTTATGGTCGAAGACGTGGCAAGAACGGTGGCAGTCGCGATGGGTCTTGGAGAAGTGGAAGAGCTCCCGCAAGCTGAGATCGAAGCCAACTTCGATCGCTACTCCAACCGCTACGGAACCATTAACGCATCTTTAGGAGTGAGTAAGTGATGTTTGATTTGACGACAATTGGTGAAGGACAGATCCGACTCACGGTTCCGCGTGGAGAGCGCCTCGTCAATGCAGTGAGCTTGCGCATGTCCGCTGCCTGCTCGGAAGCAAATGTGGCGGGCCTACTTTCGCAACTTGGGCGCTCGACGTCGTGGTGTTCCAAGATGCCGCGGGGCGAACTTGCCACCCGCGTTTTGCAAGAGTTCCGTTCTGTGGGCGTTGATATGTCGAATATGGTGCGGGTAGACCACGGGCGCGTGGCTTTGTATTTCATGGAGCCGGGCGATTACCCCATGCCTTCAAAAGTTATTTACGATCGCTTGCACACCCCTTTCCGTAGTATCCAGATTGACGACGTCAACTGGGAGTCGATGCTCGACACGCGGCTCGTGTTTGTAACAGGTATTACCGCTGCTCTTTCACCGGATACGGCGAAGATCGTTCGGCATTTCTGCGAGCAGGCACACGAGCGTGGAATCGATATTGCGCTTGACGTAAATTACCGCTCTTTGCTGTGGGATGCAGAGCAAGCTCGCGAGGTGCTTGAACCGATAGCTCGCATGTCTACTTTGGTATTCGCTTCGCGCAAAGACGCACAGACGGTATTTGGAATGCCAGATCTGAGCGGCGTCGAAGTGTGTAAGAAGACGCGAGAGTTTCTTGAGGTACCTACCGTTGTTTCCACGGATTCGACTGAAGGTGTGTACCTTTCTGATGCGCGTGGCGAAGAACAGTTCGAGGTTAAGGTTGTACCTGTTATTGACCGTCCTGGCGCCGGTGATTCATTCGTAGCGGGAACAATTCACGGTTTCCTTGAGGGCGACGTGCGCGCAGGCGTACAGTATGGGCAGCGTGTTTCCACTTTTGCGCTCACCCATCACGGCGATCTCACCCATATCTCGGCTATGGAACTCAACCTTCCACAGACAACCGACATTATCCGATAAATACCATCCATTCGTATGCTGTGCCGCCAGCGTTGACGGCACAGTGTACCCAAAATTAGGAAAACAATATGTCACTCACTGCAATGGAGCAGGTAGATACCCTGCCATTAACGAGAAACCAAAAATCACTTATCGGGCTCACGATTGTGGGCAATATTTCCGAATTCTTTGATCTCTTCCTCATCGGATTCGTTATTCATCTTTTGATGACGACGCCGGGCTGGCAACTGACCGGTTTTGAGGCAGGAGTCATCGGCGCCGCTTCGGGTATTGGTACCGTGCTTGGCGCTATTTTGTGGGGCCGGTTGGCCGATATGATTGGCCGCAAAAAGGCGTTCATCTGGTGTATCGCTGTGCTCGTGTTCTTCACGGCTATCACGCTCACTATTCAGCCAGGTCAATGGCAGCTTTTGAGCTTGTACCGCATCGGTGTATGTATCGGTGTTGGCGGCCTTAATATTACGTCGATTCCTTTCGTGCAGGAGTTCGTACCTGCGAAACAGCGCGGCTTGCTTTCCGGTTTGACCTCCGTGTTCATTCCGCTTGGCATTTTCCTTGGCTCACTTGCTACGAAAGTACTCGGCGAACCTTTCGGCTGGAAGGGTCTTATCGCACTGGGCTGCGTGCCGGTAGTGCTTATTGCGTGGGCAGCACTAGTTCCTGAATCGCCACGTTTCTTGATTGCGCAAGGCAAGATTGACGAAGCACGTAAGGCATATGCATGGGCTATGAACATTCCCGGGAGCGAAGTAGGCGCCTTGCCTTCTAGCACTGCTGAAAAAGCAACCGAGAAGGCTTCATACGGATTTGTGCTACGTAAGTATCCAAAGCAGCTGGTGATTATTTCACTCGGTTCATTCTGCTTTATTTTGGGTGCCTTTACCGTGCAGTCGTGGGGTCAGAGTATCTTGGGCGAGAGCTTCAAGTTTGATGTTTCCACTGTTGCCTACATGTTCATGGGTGTGTCCCTCGCTGATTTGCTCGGACGTCTCGGTTCGGCCTGGATCTCCGATCGGATTGGACGCCGTCGCACGATGTTCATTTGGGGTTTGATTGGCGCAGTTGGTTGCGTTATCGCAGCTATTTCGGCAAAGGTAGCCTCTGGTATGTTCAGCGGTGGCGGCGCAGAAACTGCCAGCACTACACATACAGCCGGAATTGTGTTCTTTATCGGAATCGTCATTGCTATGGCTTTCGGCGACGGTGCATTCGGTATCCTCAACGCCTTTGGTGCTGAGCAGTTCCCTAACGACGTGCGCTCCACCGGTGTTGGTTTGGGATACGGCATCGGCGCGATTGCAAAGGTAGTTGGCCCATACTTCGTTGGCGCACTCATCGGTGGCGGAAAACCAACTCCAGACGTTGTGTTCCTACCCTTCGTGATATTCGCAGTGCTGCTAGTTGCAGGTGGATTTATCTATCTCCAAGCTGAAGAGACTGCTGGCAAGCAACTCGAACAGATCGGGTGAATTTAGGTTGGTTTGGGGCGGTGGTTGTCCGCCCCAAACCAACCGCCAAGCCTTGGCTCATGGGTGGTGGGGTATCGCGTTTTTACCACGCGATACCCCACCACCCACCAATTTACCTCCCCAAATATCCTCAGCTCTTCACAGACTCCACTAAACTCTCACAATAAAAGCAACGGTATTGGCTTTTCTCAGTCACCGGCCGCACAAGTGGCGCGATACTAGGTTCAGCTGCTGATATACACTGCGTATTGCCGCATTTTCCCTGCGCTTGTTCAATTTGCACGCTCGATGCCGATTCCACATCGACTACTGGCTCCACACCAGCCTGCACCCATCCCCCATTGAGAAGCTCATTAATGAGCGCCATACGAATATATTTGCCGTTCAGAACCTGCTCAAAATAACAAGCTCGCGGATCGTCGTCTACATCAACCGCAATCTCATTCACGCGCGGCAAAGGATGCAAAATGCACATATCTGGCTTCGCTGTTGCGAGCTTCTCACGTCGCAAAATGTACGAGTCCTTCAAGCGCAGATACTCGTTTTGATCCTTGAAACGTTCTTGCTGAATACGCGTCATGTACAACACGTCAAGGTGCGGTAACGCTTCGTCTAAACTCTCAGTTTCTAACACTTCAACACCGCATTTGCCGAGCTCATCAGCACCAATATAGTCCGGCATCCGCAGTTCTGCCGGCGAAATAAACACCATCTTCACCCCCTCATACCGCGCCAAAGCCCGCACCAGGGAATGCACCGTGCGCCCGTACTTCAAATCGCCGCAAAAGCCGATAGTGAGCCCGCCCAATCGCCCTTTTCGTCGGAAAATCGTCAATAAGTCAGTGAGCGTCTGGGTTGGGTGGTTGTGCCCGCCGTCGCCCGCATTAATTACCGGAACGCTCGCATTCAACGCCGCTACCAGCGGCGCTCCCTCGTAGGGATGCCGCATTGCCACGATGTCCGCATAGCATGACACCACTTTCGCTGTGTCCGCCACGCTTTCGCCTTTGGTGGCCGAGGAACTGCCTGCCTGAGAAAAACCAAGCACATTGCCACCTAGCTCGTACATTGCGGCCTCGAAGCTCAGCCGAGTACGGGTGGACGGCTCATAAAACAGTGTGGCCAGCTTCTTTCCTGCACATGCACGCGAATATTTTTCAGGATTGTCGGCAATGTCTACTGCGCGCGCGATAAGCTGCTCAATCTCCGCCACATTCAGATCGAGAATATCGATGAGGCTGCGCGACGCATTTGCTGCGGACCTTGCCGTGAGCTTCCCCGCGGCGTTGCCCGCAGTATCCCCTGCCACGGTCTGCGTGTTCTTTTCCGCCGCCATCTCAATTCTCCTCGTCTAGCTGCGCATGTTGCCATGACTCGTCGCTCGGATTCGCACGAAAAGCCAGCAACTTTGCCACACTTGCGACGTCGATATACCCCGTTTCCGCGGCTACACGCGCAATATCGTCAAAGGTCACGAGCGAAACCGCCTCCACACCAGCGTCCGCAAAAGCTCGCTTTGCTCGTTCCATTCCGTAGGTAAAAATACTGACGACGCCGAGCACCTGCGCTCCTGCCTCACGCAGCGCTGCTACCGCGTCCAACACCGATCCACCTGTGGAAATAAGATCTTCCATAACTACCACGCGCGTGCCCGGCGTCAGGCGACCCTCAATCTGATTGCACCGCCCATGATCTTTGCTTCCCGCACGCACGTATCCCATCGGCAACCCCATCTGACTTGCCACAATGGCAGCGTGGGCGATCCCCGCCGTCGCTGTGCCCATTAAACATTCAACGGCCGGGAACTGTGATTTCACCAGTCGTGCAAAGGCCTCCTCTACCCGTTCACGCACCGCAGGAGCCGTCAATATCAGCCTGTTATCGCAGTACACTGGGCTTTTTATTCCACTCGCCCATGTGAACGGATCATCTGGGCGAAAAAACACCGCCTGAATATCAAGGAGGTCTTTCGCAATAATCTCGCTGCTCGTATCATTCATTTGGTTGCCCATTCTGCACTCCCAGTCTTTTCCATCTTTCAACTCTGCATCTGCCTGTATGACCATCAATTTTCACCACAAAAATCGCTCAGGCATTCCTTATAAGCAGCAACAGGATCCTTTGCCTGCGTGATCGGACGGCCAACCACGATGTAATCCGAACCCGCCTCCCGCGCAGCTCGCGGCGTCATGACGCGCCGCTGATCGTCGTCGCCCTCCGCAAAACGAATACCTGGGGTAACGGCTAGAAACTCTGCGCCGCAAGCTTCATGGACGCCCGCCGCTTCCAGCGGGGAACAAACGACACCGTCAAGCCCTGATTCCCGCGCATTCGCAGCATATGCCGCAACCACTCGCTCCAATGGTTCATTTATCAGCAGCTCATCGCGCATACGCACTTCGTCGGTGCTGGTGAGTTGAGTGACGGCGATCAGTATTGGTCGCGTGCCCTCAGCGCACGTCAGCCCCTCGCGCGCCGCGTTCATCATCTCAATCGTTCCTGCTGCATGTACATTGCACATATCAACACCTAATTCACTGAGCACCGCCATCGTACGCCGCACGGTATTGGGAATATCGTGCAATTTGAGGTCGAGGAATATTCGGTGGCCGCGGTCCTTTATTTGCCGCACAATCTGCGGGCCGCTGGCATAAAACAACTCCATCCCGATTTTCACAAAGGGCTTTGTTTCTTGGCGTTCAAATAAGTCAAGAAACTCCTCCACAGCACTTTGACCCGCAAAATCACACGCCACAATCACATCTTTGGCCATCTCATTCTCCATTCCTTTTCTGTGCTATTTCTTCGATAAGTCGCGCTAAAGTGTCGATACCCAAACGATCCATCACCGCTGGTAACTCCGAAATGATGCGCGGGCACGCGAAAGGATCAACGAGATTTGCTGTGCCTACCTGCACTGCCGTAGCTCCGGCAATCATCATTTCGATCACCTGCTCGGCGCTATGCACGCCTCCAATTCCAATAACCGGAACCTCTACTGCGTTGCTCACCTGGTGAACCATCCGCAATGCCACCGGGAATATCGCCGCACCAGAAAATCCGCCCACCTGGTTGGCAAGTATCGGCACCCGACGCTTGAGGTCAAAACGCATACCGATCAAGGTATTAACCACGCTCAGAGCGTCGGCCCCGGCGTCCACACACGCTCGCGCAACGGCCACGACGTCGGTCACATTAGGCGATAACTTCACCACCAATGGCTTGCCGGTCACTTCACGCACTGCTGCCGTAACCTGCGCTGCCGAGTCAGGATAGCTACCGAAGTTCACGCCACCACCATGCACGTTCGGGCAACTAATATTGAGCTCCAACCAGCCGATACTCGTTTCCTCGTCCAATTCGCTCGCAACGTGTTGGTACTCCTCAACCGTGAATCCCGAGATATTTGCCATCACAGGCTTGGCAAAGAACTCCCTCATCCGAGGCAACTCGACGCGTTTCACTTCGTCCACACCAGGATTTTGCAGGCCAATCGCATTGAGCATACCCGCCTCACACTCAGCCACTCGCGGCGTGGGATTACCAAAGCGCGCCTGCCCTGTAGTGCCCTTAAATGCAAAACTCCCCAAAATATTCAGATCGTAGAGCTGCGAAAACTCATATCCGAAGCCGAATGTACCCGAAGCGGGAATGATGGGATTGCTCAAATCGATCCCGCAAAGATTCACCTGTAGCCTGCGTGCATCACTCATTTTTGCTCCCATACAACGTCTTGTGTGCGCACAACTGGTCCTTCTACACACAGGCGCCGCGAACCGCCGTCGGCAACCTGAAATGAACAACCCATACAGACCCCGAATCCACAAGCCATACGTTCTTCGAAGCTCAGCTCCCCGGGTGCCACGTCCAACTGAGCAATCGCTTTGAGCATGGCGTTCGGACCGCAGGCATATATATAACTGAGTGCCCTGTGCTGGGCGAGCTCCGCGAGCGCCGTCGTGACGAGGCCAGTTTCCCCAGCGCTTCCGTCTACAGTGCACGTGCGCACTGTGCAGCCGAGCGTTCGAAACTCGGCTTCGTAAAATACCTCGCTGGCAGTGTTAAATCCGAGGATCACCGTTGGCGTGATTCCGCGCTCTACCAGCCGGCGTGCGAGCAAAAATAAAGGCGGCACTCCAACGCCGCCGCCTATTAATACTGGATCGCTTCCTGATCGGGAAACGTCGAAACCATTTCCTAACCCCAGAAGCACATCTAGCCGAGTTTCCTTTTCCATGCGTGCCAAGGCTCGCGTTCCGTCTCCGAACGTCTTGTACACAAGGGTGACGACGCCGGATTGCGTGCCGTCACTATCAGTCACGTTGCATACAGAGAGCGGACGACGGGTGGCAAAGCCCGGAATCTTGATATTGACGAACTGACCAGGATTTTTGATCGCGGACACATCTCCGCGCAAGGTAATTTCGTAAATATTGCTGGCAATCTCGCGGTTGCTGGTAACAGTGAGCATGGTTTGGATCATCGTCGTTTTGGCTGCTGGGATCATAGTTGGCCTTTCGTGGAGGGAGTCATTGCGGCAGTCGTTGTGGAAATCATCGCGGCAGAATCGAGATATGCGATCTTTCCACCGCATACCGTGAGCAGGCATTTTCCAAAAAGCTCAGTGCCAGCAAATGGAGTAGCCCGTCCGAGGGACTCGAACTCATTCGGGTCTAGGTTTTGGCGATGGTCCAAATCCCATACGCTGAAATCTTCACCAAGTGGAATTTTGAAACGTTTGCGTGGATTATGCGCTAATAACTCCATTGCCCGTTCCATAGTTATCACTCCGGGCCGCACAAGGTGCGTGTATATCGCTTGGAAGGAGTTTTCGATACCCACCACGCCGAAAGCCGATTCAGCTAGGCCACGCGATTTTTCTTCTTCTGCGTGCGGCGCGTGATCCGTGGCGAACATATCAATGGTTCCATCGGCCACTGCCTCGAGTAATGCATGGCGATCCTGTGGCGCGCGCAGCGGCGGGTTCATTTTGAAGCGGCCGTCCTCTTGCAGCATCGAATCGTCAAACACAAGGTAATGCGGTGCTGTCTCGCAACTTGCATCGATACCATCTGCTTTTGCTTGCCGCATCAACTCCACGCTTTCAGCACATGAAATATGACAAGCATGAAAGGCTACCCCTGTGTCTTTGGCGAGCTCAAGATCGCGTTCAAGCTCACGCCATTCGCTTTCTTTCGGAATGCCAATGTGATTATGGGCGCGCGCATACTCGCCGTCATTGATATATCCACGGCCTTTGAGCTCGGCGTCCTCACAGTGAGCAGCGATCACTTTTCCTAGCTCTTTTGCTAGTACCATAGCCTCGCGCATGAGCTCCCGCGACTGCACTCCCATGCCGTCGTCGGAAAACGCGAGCGCATACGGCGCCATGTCGCGCAGGTCAGCGAGGCGCTCTCCTCTTTCAGCAGCAGTAATTGAACCATAAGGGTAGACGTTGATGAGGGCACCGGCGTCGATATACTCTTGCGCCAAGGCAAGATTTTCCACAGAGTCTGGAACTGGGTCGAGATTCGGCATGGTGCCGACGGCGGTGAAACCACCTCGCGCGGCAGCTCTAGTGCCAGTTGCCACCGTCTCTTTATAAGAAAACCCCGGCTCTCGGAAGTGAACATGCACATCGCAGAAGCCGGGGAAAATGGAAAACCGAGCGGAATTGAGAAATTCCAACAACGGGTTTTCATCGAAAATAGTGGGACGGCAAGGTATCGTTCCACTACATTGAGTGGAGTCTGGCTTATTCAAAGCAATCATTGCTGCTGTGCCAACCTCTCAAGGCTTGATTCAAGGCTCAATCTTGGACGACGCGGATCTGTGTAGATCTGTGCGCCGGACGTTCGATTCTGAACAAGAATAAGTTTCACAGAAGTCAAAGTCAATGCTTTGACCAAAATTCGGAACGGTTTTCGTCACATTGCGGACGTACTAGGGAAGGCAAAAATCGAAATTAGGGAATCCAAATATTTCCGGTACAGTTAGCTTCATGGAGGACAAGACTCAGAAGTCTGAACGCGAGAACTCTGTATTTAGCGCGGCTCCCGATCCGCTGCTCGATGTACGTGCCGACGTTGACGTCAATATCTACGAGCCTGGATCGCTGTTCTCGCGGCAAAGCCCGCCCGGCATGAGCGCCTGCGCTAGAGATTCATTGCGCCAAGTACACCCTGATTTCATGTCCGCTTGGCGTGCTCACCCCTCACAATTCGGACGCAAGCAAGCGCAAGCGCCGTCGTCACACATGGCACAAGGAATGCAGCCGCGTTTTGGGGAAATGGCGACGACGCCGTCACCCTCACGTTTCGAAACGTCCAAGAAAACCCGCGGTACCGCCGTCGTACTGGGACTCCTCTTTGGATTCCAAGGTGCGCACAATTTTTACTGGGGGCATGTTCAGCGTGGAATGATGGATCTGCTGCTGTGGATTATGTGCCTGTGCGCTTATATCTATTCAGGCATCTTATTCATGATGCTGCCTGCTTTTATTTATGTGGGTATTGAGCTGTTCCAGATCGCTTTGGCGCACGGAATCTACCAGGAGCTACCTGACTCTTCCTCTCTGAGCTGATTCAAATTTGTTAAGACAATTGATAATTTCGCTTCAACGTGGAAAGATCGAAATGTTAGGACATTTACGTCCGCACGTGCTCAGCCGATTAGGCAGATAATCTAGGAGAATATATGAGCAAGATTCGCGTAGGCATTGTTGGCGTTGGAAACTGCGCCAGCTCCCTAGTGCAAGGCGTCCATTTTTACCGCGACGCAGACCCATCTGACACCATCCCAGGCCTCATGCACGTCAACTTCGGTGGTTACCACGTTAATGACGTTGAGTTTGCTGCCGCATTTGACGTTGACGCAGACAAAGTTGGCAAGGATCTCTCCGAGGCAATTTGGGCTGGCGAAAACAACACTTTCAAGTTTACCGATGTGCCACATTTGGGAGTGACCGTGAGCCGCGGCAAGACTCTCGATGGTCTTGGCGAATACTACCGCGCCACAATCGAGGAATCCGCAGAACCAGAAGTTGACGTGGTGCAGGTACTCAAGGACGCACAGATTGACGTGCTCGTATCCTACCTGCCAGTTGGTTCGGAAGAAGCCGATCGCTTCTACGCTCAGTGCGCTATCGACGCAGGCGTAGCTTTTGTGAACTGCTTGCCTGTGTTTATTGCTTCCAATCCGGAGTGGGCCGCGAAGTTCGAGGCAGCTGGCGTGCCAATTGTGGGCGACGATATTAAGTCGCAGTACGGCGCAACAATTTCGCACCGCGATATTGTGCGACTCATGGAAGAGCGCGGTGTGCGGATTGATCGCACTTACCAGCTCAACGTGGGTGGAAATATGGACTTCAAGAATATGTTGCAGCGCAACCGCCTTGAGTCGAAGAAGATTTCCAAGACCAACGCGGTGACTTCCAATATGACTGGTCCAGTCAACGATCACGATATTCACGTTGGCCCATCCGATTACGTGCCATGGCTCGAGGATCGCAAATTCGCTTTCGTGCGTATCGAGGGAACAACCTTCGGTGAAGTGCCAATTCAGATGGAGTACAAGCTTGAGGTTTGGGATTCACCAAACTCAGCTGGCATCGTGATTGACGCTATCCGCGCCGCAAAGATCGCACTTGATCGCGGCGTGGGCGGCCCAATCCTTTCGGCCTCTTCCTACCTGATGAAATCGCCACCTGAGCAGCGCCGCGATAATATCGCACGCGAATCCGTTGAAGGATTCATCCGTGGCGAAGTAGAGCGCTGATCGACTTATTATCAGGCTAACTCTGCTGTGTGGGGGTGGAGATGGGTGTTTTCCCATCTCCACCCCCAGTTCACGCACATTTAGTTAGAATGCTTTGCTTCGAGTTAGAGCGCTTGGTCTCAAGAGAGAACGCTTCACCTCGAGTCACTGTCTCGCGGAGTTCCAATCACCAGCTAGCAGGCATTTCACCTGTATATCCAGCCGGCACATACGCACACGACGGATCAGCGGCAAGCGGATCGCGAGTCAAGGCGTAAGCCGTCGAGCGCGATCCGCCACAAAAGTGGTTATATTCGCACACTCCACATTTCCCACCAAAATGTTCAGGAGTGCGCAACTCACGCATCACGGGAGAATCAGAGTATAGCTGCGCCAAAGGAGTTTCTTTCACCGAACCCACATGAATCGGCAAGAATCCCGACGGATACACATCGCCCACATGGTCAATGAACACAAATCCTGAACCAGAATTCACAGCCAAAGGCGTGCGCGGAATTCGCGTCTTTTCCGGCGTCTTCCCTAATAGCCGCACAGTTTCCTCAGTCAACCAGTAATACAATTCCCCATGTTCAGGCATAGCTTGCCCGCCTTCAGCGGCTCGCGCACGTTGGAAAGCAATACGGCGGTATTGCGGCGCCTCCGTCGTCTTAATCGCAATCCGATCCGACACATCGTGCAGCCACTGTAATACGTCCTCACGTTCCAAAGGCGAGAGCATATTCAAATTGGCACCTCGCCCTGTTGGCACCAGCATAAATATGTACCACATGAACGCCCGCAGCTCGATCGCTTTTGCGAGCATAGCCGGCGCTTCCTTGATATTTCCGCGGGTCAAGGTGGAGTTTATTTGCAAGCGAAAGCCCACTTCATTGATGATTTTCGTGGCTTCCACGGTTTTGTCGAAAGTGCCCTTGATACCACGGAAGGCATCGTGCGTTTCGGCAGTTGCGCCGTCCATCGACACCGACATCGCTTTACCGCCAGCCTCCCGCAAGGCCACCAAACGCTCCTTTGTAAACAAAGGAGTAACGGACGGCGAAATCGACATCGAAAGTCCCAGTTCAGTTCCGTAGCGCACCAGTTCAACGAGGTCGTCACGTTCGAAGCAGTCTCCACCAGTAAGGACGACGAGCGGCAGAGGTTTCGAATAACTAGCAAGTTGACGCAGCAAGTCTTTCCCCTGCTCAGTGGTGAGCTGGCCGGGCGCAGCATGACGCTGCGCCTCGGCTCGGCAATGTGCACACACAAGCCCACACGCTCTGGTAACCTCCCAGATCGCGATAAACGGTTTCTCATTCAAATCGTGCCGGATTTCGCGCACGATTGGATGAGCTCGGCGTTCACCTGGATGACTGCGCTGTTCACCAGAGTGATTCCGGTGAGCATCCGGGTGACTCTGCTGCTCACCCGGATGCCGCCGCGCACCGTGTGGCGCGTGCCTCCCATGCAGTGTCTGCTGTTCGTGGTGCTCCATGCTGCTCAACTCCTTAGATCTCTCTCATCATAAACTTGAGGAGCAGAAATCCTTGGGACTTTAGCGACGCCTACTGCCAGTCATTGCCGCACGCTGAGCTTCAAACGCTGATGAGCTGTGCTAATACCGTTCTCACCCTGCGCGACATCCCCAAAATCACTTGGGTCAATATCGGCAGCATCTACCACCACAGTGTCGCCGTCCACCACCGTGCCAGCCAGAAGCATTCTCGCCATCTGATCTCCGATTTCACGTTGGATGAGTCGACGCAACGGCCGTGCACCAAACGCGGCATCATAACCATCAACAGTGAGAATATCCTTCGCCGCAGGAAGCACCTCCAACTTGATTCGGCGGGTAGAAAGCCGCTGCGCCAATTGCGCCACTTGCAATTCGACAATCTGCCCCAGCTGCTCAATCGTCAGCGGCTCGAACATAATCACGTCGTCCAAACGGTTGAGGAACTCCGGCTTAAAATGAGCACGCACAGCGCTCATCACCGCCGAATTCTTCTGCTCAGCGGTCAATTCCGTATCAGAAAGGAACTGCGATCCAAGATTCGACGTCAAAATGAGAATCGTATTTCGGAAATCGACCGTGCGCCCCTGCCCGTCCGTCAAGCGACCGTCGTCGAGCACTTGCAATAAAATATCGAAGACTTCCGGATGCGCTTTTTCAACCTCGTCGAGAAGTACAACACCGTAGGGACGACGCCGCACTGCTTCCGTGAGCTGCCCACCTTCTTCGTATCCGACGTATCCTGGAGGTGCGCCTACCAGACGCGCCACCGAGTGTTTCTCACTGTACTCAGACATATCGATACGAACCATGGCGCGCTCGTCGTCGAAAAGAAAATCAGCGAGAGCCTTGGCGAGTTCCGTCTTTCCGACACCGGTTGGTCCAAGGAAGAGGAACGAACCAGTTGGACGGTTCGGGTCAGCCACACCGGAGCGCGAACGACGCACAGCATCAGACACCGAACGCACTGCGCTGTCTTGGCCAATGAGGCGTTTGCCAAGGTAATGCTCCATATCGAGGAGTTTTTCCGTCTCTCCTTGCAAAAGACGACCTACCGGAATTCCCGTCCAAGCGGCAATAACCTCAGCAATACCTTCAGCATCCACGCGCTCCGCAATCATCGGAGTGGCATCTGCACTCGGCGGCTCTTCCGATTCACCCTCAGCAATTTGCCGCTCAACATCTGGAATATCGCCGTTTTGAATGCGTCCGGCGTCTTCGTACCTACCCTCGCGAATAGCTTTTTCCAGTTCAGTGCGCAATTCATCGAGCTTTACGCGCAAATCGCCCACTTTGTTACGACCCGCCTTCTCTGCTTGCCAACGCGCGTTGAGTCCAGCCAGCTCTTCGGACTTATCAGCCAACTCGGCTTCCAAGCGCTCAAGACGCTCAGCTGCACCGGCATCGTCGTCCGTTTCAGTCTCTTCGAGATAGGCCTTTTCCATCCGCAGACGATCTACCTGGCGTTGAAGCACGTCGATTTCCTCAGGCGAAGAATCTAGCTCCATACGCAGCCGCGACGCTGCTTCGTCTACCAAATCGATGGCTTTATCGGGAAGCTGCCGTCCAGAGATATAGCGATCAGAAAGTGTGGCAGCAGCAACGAGCGCGCCGTCAGAAATCGTCACCTTGTGATGTGCTTCGTACTTAGGCGCAATTCCGCGCAAGATAGCGATCGTATCTTCAACCGACGGCTCGCCAACGAAAATCTGCTGGAACCTGCGCTCAAGCGCCGGATCTTTCTCGATATTTTCGCGGTATTCATCGAGCGTAGTGGCACCAACTAGTCGCAATTCGCCGCGGGCGAGCATCGGCTTGAGCATATTGCCCGCGTCCATGGCGCCGTCAGCGCCTCCACCCGCGCCGACCACCGTGTGAAGCTCATCGATAAAGGTGACCACTTCGCCGTCGGAATCTTTGATCTCTTGCAGAACTGCTTTCAGGCGTTCCTCGAATTCGCCTCGATACTTTGCCCCAGCCACCATTGCCGAGATGTCGAGCGCAATCAGACGCTTTCCACGCAGAGACTCAGGCACATCGCCGTCAACGATTCGCTGCGCAAGCCCCTCCACCACTGCGGTTTTACCTACGCCCGGCTCACCAATCAGCACCGGATTGTTCTTGGTGCGACGCGAGAGCACCTGAATTACACGGCGGATTTCAGAGTCGCGGCCAATTACCGGATCCAGTTTCCCATCGCGTGCCGCCTGGGTGAGATCGGTGCCGTACTTTTCAAGTGCCTTGAAAGTACCCTCCGGATCGGCGGACTGCACTTTGGCAGAGCCACGCACCGAAGGCAGAGCTGCAAAAAGTTGATCTCGACCGGCTCCTGCCGAGCGCAAGATTTCACCGGCCGAGCTCTGCGATTGAGAAATTGCGAGCAACAGATGCTCGGTAGAAATGAAAGAATCTCCGAGGGCAGTAGCCTCTTGACCAGCGTCGTTGAGTACTTGCGAGAGGTTACGTGAAGCTTGTGGCTGAGCCACGCTCGATCCCGACGCCCCTGGAAGCGCTGTGAGCTGCGCTTGCACGCGCTGTTCGATTGCGTGCCGATCGACGCCGACGGCGTCCAGTAGCGCCACCGCCACACCTCCTGTTTGCCCAAGTAAAGCTGCGAGGAGATGAAGTGGCTCAAGTTGCGGGTTTCCCGCTGCCGAAGCGCTTTGAATCGCTTGCGCGAGCGCCTCCTGTGATTTAGTTGTGAGTTTGTCCATGACGTTCTCCTGATTGTTGCTGTAAGTCAATATTCACTCAACGTAACGCAATAATAGTTGAGTCTATTCCACTCAACTTAACATGTCGAGAGGTAGGCTAGTTTACATTCGCAAACAGGGCAAACGGGAGGTTATGTTGGATCGGGAGCGGAAGGGATTTGGTATAGACGTGATGCGACGTAACCCCCGTCGTCACAGAGTTCTTCATGCGACTAACACAGCCGAACACTACACATGACACTCAACACAACACTCAACATGTGAAGTGTTATGTGCAGTGTTGTGTGTAGTGTTGCATGTTCATGTATAGTGTTATGTGTAGTGTTACATCTTTTGACACTCTTGAGGTGGGAAACTCATGGATCTATCTGCACTAATCGAAGACACTGTGGCGACTCTGCGCGCGCATAAGACAGACAATCTCAGAGTCGAAGCAAAAGCTGCTGTTGGTGGAGTTCCCAAGAAACTTTCCCGAACGATTTCTGCATTTTCTAATACAGCTGGTGGCCTAATTCTCCTCGGACTAGATGAAAATGCCGGCTTTATTCCGGCCGAAAATTTCGATGCGAAGCGCATCGCCGATGGTCTTTCTCGTATGTGTGCCGACGACCTCACGCCTCCCATTCGTGCACAAATTGAAATAGTTCTGTTTGAAGATTCCGAGATTGTTGTTGCAATAATTGACGAGCTTCCTGCTTACGACAAGCCAGCTTGGATCACAACGGCAGGAAAATACGCGTCCAGCTACGTTCGTGGGCACGACGGCGATCGCGCTCTTACCAACTATGAGATCGACCGACTCGAAGAAAATAAAGGTCAGCCCGCATGGGATATAGAATTGGTACTCGACGCTTCAGAATCTGATCTCAACAGCGAGATCGTCAACCAAATTATTCTGCGTGAAAAAACTCTGCATCCACGGGTATTCGGAGCGCTTTCTGACGACGAAGCGAAGGTATCTTTACATCTTCTAAAGAGAGGTGACGACGGCACACTCCACCCAACAATGGCAGGTCTACTCGTAGCCGGCAAATATCCACAACAGTATTTCCCTCGTCTCAACCTTACTGTTTCGGTGTTTCCAGGAACTGATAAATCTTCGCAACTTGACGGAAAAAGATTCCTTGACAATGTGAGCTTGGTGGGACCGATCCCATACCTCGTGTCTGATGCCGTCGCCGCTATCTCTAGAAATATGCGAATAGGCGGTGTTGTCGATGGTACTTTCCGTCACGACCTCCCAGACTACCCGCTTGTTGCTTTGCGAGAAGCGATCACCAACGCACTCATGCACCGGGACTATTCCCTCGCAGCACGAGGTAGTCAAGTGCAGATAAATATGTATGCCGACCGTCTCGAGATCATTAATCCCGGCGGACTATTTGGCCCACTTACAATTGACACACTTGGGCAGAGTGGCATAAGTGCGGCACGAAATCAATTCTTATCTCGGCTACTCGAAACCACCTCTTATCCCGGTAGCCAAGGCGGTTTTGTTGCAGAGAATCGAGGAACTGGATTTGCTGAAATTGTCTCGCAAATGACCAAGAATTTGATGCCCACTCCTCGAGTAACCGATTCATTAACCCAGTTCAAGATCGAATTTTTACGTCGAAACCCCACAACATCAGAAAAGCACGCAGCAAAGCATGGATCCTCTGCAGATGCAATTTTGCAATATCTTTCCACGCACACCAGTGCGACTAGTAAAGAACTCGCCGCGGCGGCTGGAATTAGCGTTGGAGGAGTTCGTCGCCTACTTAATAATATGGTCGCCAGTAAGCAGCTCGAAAGGCTCGAACCGTTACGCAGTCCGAAACAGCGTTATCGGCTCATTCCTTAGCACTACACACAACACTCAACACAACACTCAACATGTGTAGTGTTATGTGCAGTGTTGTGTGTAGTGTTGCATGTTCATGCGCAGTGTTCGAGAAACAAAAGAAAGGTGGCGGCACGTGGCCAAAAAGTCCAGCCCAGTAGGAACTCCCGCACTTCGAGTACTCAACAGCGCAGGCGTGGAGTACGAACTTTTCGAATACGAGCACTCAGCCACGATGGAACATGGATACGCGCTCGACACATCCGCAGTGCTCGGCATTGAGCCCGCGCTTATCTTCAAAACCTTGCTTACCGAATGCGACGCGCGACCCGTCGTCGCCGTTATGCCGGCGTCGTCACAACTCAGCTTGAAAGCCTTGGCAAAAGCCGCCGGAGCAAAGAACGCGGCGATGATGAACCCCGCTCAAGCCGAAAAGATTACCGGTTACGTGACCGGCGGGATTTCTCCCCTTGGCCAGCGCAAACTCTACCCAACTTTCATCGACGAATCAGCGCTCACCCACGAAAGAATCCTCGTTTCCGGCGGGAAAAGAAACTTATCAGTGGCACTGCGAGCACAGGATTTGGCATTGCTTACCAACGCACAATTTTTCGCTATTGCGGCCGACACCAGCAGCAACACTAAAAATTCGGCTCAGTAAAAACCCACGGCTCTTTGTTCATATACTCTGGCTGAAAGACCTCAAGAAACTCTTGTGCGGAGCCTACTGCTGGGAATCCCAGCGACTCGGCGAACATACCCACTAATTGCGACGTCGATATGCCCAGTTCGTGAAGTTGTGGCAGCGTAACCGCACCGTCGCGTTTCGAAAGACGAACGGCGTCGTGATTCACGACGAGCGGCACGTGCGCGTACTGCGGCGGTTTGAATCCAAGCAATTTCTGCAGGTAGATTTGGCGCGGCGTGGACGAAAGCAGGTCATTTCCACGCACGATCTGTGTCACCTGCGGCGTTAACAAGACTCTCGCATCGGCACACTTCTCGTTGCCGCTACCACATCTACTATCACCAACGCTCTTACCAGCATTGTCACTACCAGCAAAAATACTAGCTATTAACGGACTCGGATCGGTACCGTGCCCCAAAATATCGTCTACTACTGCCACGAAATTATAGGAGTAGGTTCCATCGCCACGCCGCAAAACGATGTCGTCAGCATGCCCGCTATGGCTGCCGTAGTTTTCGTCTGTGAAAGCCACGCTCACCGCCTCGGAGCGCAGGCGAATCGCCGGAGCGCGGCCGGTGAGGGAACGACGTCGTTCAGCTCGTTGCTGCGTGCTCAGATCACGACACTTTCCCGGATAAAATCCCAGTTCATGGTGAGGAGCGCGGGCGGCTTCGGCTAGGTCCTTGCGCGAGCAGTAACATTCAAAGGTTAAGTTTTGGGCGCTCAGAGCATCAGTAATTGCCGCATAAATCGAAACACGATCAGACTGCCGGATTGGTGCGCCGTCCCAATCAATGCCCAATTCTGATAAATCGCTTAACTGTGCAGCTTCAAATTCTGGGCGTGCGCGGCCGTCTAGATCTTCAATGCGCAGCAGAAATCCGCGCTGCGAACTGCGCGCATACGCCCAAGCCAGGAGCGCCGTGCGGAGGTTTCCCACATGCAAAATTCCCGACGGCGAGGGGGCATATCTTCCGTCGCCGAGCGTATTTAAACTATCTAACAAAGTACCGTCAGTCATCAGCGAATGAGCTCTATCAACTGCGGACAATGAGAATTGGAGGTAGTTTCACCTGTCCGTTGAAACCCGTGAGACGAAAGAATTTCTAAGACTACCGGCGAAGTTTTCTGCGGCACCGTGAATAAGGCAGGCATATCACCAAGACCCACTTCCAGAAGGCGCATGGTCACCACAATAACCTCGCTCGAGTCAAGATTATGAGCAGTCAAGAACCAGTCAGCGCCAACTAGTCGTGGCTGATTTGGGCCGAGTGCCCGCGCCGCAATGAATCCAACAATATGCACGACGCCGATCGCATCATTATCCGCCGTCGCGCCGTCATCTTCTGCTAGCGCAACCCAATACGCAGAGGAATCTGGTAGCGCAAAGGAGAGTTCTAGCTTATGCGCGTCGAACGTAACGTCATACGGGCGCGCGAGCTGAACAATTTCCTCAGCGTCCATTGGTTGAGCGGGGCGTATCTTGATCGATCTGGCCATAATGCCATTATGCCCGTGGGGGCGTCACCAACAAAGTTAAATCGGTACCGTAGGCCAGTTTAGATTTTGGATCCAATTTAGCTGCGCTCGGATACCACATGGATAGTGGCTGGAATGCATCCGCACTAAAAGTAAAAGTTGGGTTGTTCAGCTTAAGATCTTGAACGTCACTGTTAATCGAAGATCCAGCTGGCATTTGGCCGATTTCTACAGGTTGATTACTCGGCATAGGCAACCAGTTCGAATTAACTTGAGTAGTTGGATTCGAAGCCACTGTTGGAAGCTTACGAACCACTGGGATTACTCACTGCCGTGACAGAAACACTATAGGTAGCAGTGTTCGGTGCCGCAGATTGAGTTGGTTCCGACGCGGTAATTACGCGTCACTGCTTTTTGAAAATTTCTAATTCAGCTCTCACCTAAATTCCTCCCCCGCCTCAACCAAATTCGATAGTTTGGAAATGATCCAAAAACTAAGAAACATTATTCCAACGTTGACTGATGAGGAGGAAAAATGACAATGAACAGCAACAACATCGGTGACTCAACCGGTTCCCAGATGTACAACGGTGCCCCAGCAGAATCTGATAGAAATTCGCTTGCATTAGGCGATCTGGGACCGCTTCTTCTTCATGACGTTCATCTTGTGGATAACCTCGCGCACTTCAACCGCGAATCCGTTCCTGAACGCCGCCCACACGCCAAAGGATCGGGAGCGTTCGGCGTCTTCCGTGTTACCCACGACGTTTCGCATTACACCAAGGCGGATCTCTTCCAGCCCGGTCGTGAGACGCGCATGCTCGCTCGATTTTCAACTGTTGCAGGTGAACTCGGATCACCAGACACCTGGCGCGACGTTCGAGGATTTGCTCTGCGGTTCTACACCAATGAAGGCAATTTTGACATTGTAGGTAACAATACGCCTGTATTCTTTGTTCGTGACCCAATGAAGTTCCCGCACTTCATTCATTCACAAAAGCGCACTGCAGACTCTGGTCTACGGTCTGAGGACATGCAGTGGGATTTTTGGACTAACAATCCTGAATCCGCACATCAGGTCACTTATCTTATGGGGCCGCGCGGTTTGCCACGGTCTTGGCGTCACATGAACGGATACGGTTCACACACCTACATGTGGATCAACGCAAGCGGAGAAAGATTCTGGGTCAAGTATCATTTCCACACCCAACAAGGAGTCGAAAATCTGTCGAACGCCGAGGCACAAGAGCTTGCTGGTGTCGACGCAGACTTCCATCGACGCGACCTCTTCGAGGCGATCGCCGAAGGGAACTTCCCGAAATGGCGATTCTCAGTCCAGATCATGCCTTATGAGGAAGCAAAAACCTACCACATCAACCCATTCGATTTGACGAAGACGTGGTCGCACCATGACTACCCGCTGATTGACGTGGGTGAATTCGAACTCAACGAGAATCCGGAAAATTATCACGCACAGATCGAACAAGCAGCATTCGCCCCTTCGAACTTCGTGCCTGGAACCGGTTTCTCGCCCGACAAGATGCTACTCGGACGCGTCTTCGCTTATGCGGATGCCCAGCGTTACCGCATCGGGCCGAACTACGATCAGCTCCCCATTAACCAACCAAAGAACGGCGCTGTCCTCACCTATAAGCAGGACGGACCAATGGCGTATCACCACAACGGTTCAGATCCTACTTACGCCCCTAATTCCTACGGAAAACCTTATTCGGACTTCGAAGGGACTGTGGAAAACTCATGGGAAGCCGACGGCGAGATGATCCGGGCTGCCTACACGCTACGTGAGGACGACGACGATTTCACACAAGCCGGAACCCTTGTACGCGAAGTCTACACCCCCGAAGAGGTCACTGATCTGGTTGAAACTGTTGCCGACATGTTGGTCAAAGCGTCGAGTGTAGTTCGTGAGCGTGCATTTACTTACTGGAAGAACATCGACACCGCCACCGGTCAAAAAATTGAAGACGCCGTTCACGCGCGTGTATAACGAACACGCACGTACCAAAAGGTATTAGTAGGTCTATCACTAGGTCGCGCATAAATAGCGGTGGCTTTGTTAACTGAGTTAGGGGAGCACTTCCTTTGAAGTGCTCCCCTAACAATTAGCGATCGCTGAAATCACCTACACTGTTACTTCTTTCTTCTGGCAAATCCGATTCCACTCACAAGGCTTGCACCAACGAGCGCCAGCACAATGCCACTAAGTGCAATCGTCAAATTGTCGGAACCTGTGGTGGCAAGTCGATTGCCATCCCCGCTCATTGAACCTCCAACACCGGCAGTTCCGGTAGCACTAGCGTCAGCTCCACCAGCTCCTGCGGCAGTCGCTGGTTCAACGAGTACCTGCATCGCAGCTACCGACGAATCCACTTCGGAATAGGCAACCACATAGTGCAGACCTGGCTCAGCGACAGCAGGAACAGCAAAGTCAAATGCGATTTCTCCAGTTGCCGTCGTCGTTGATTCACCGATGAGCTTTGCATCCGTGTAGAAGTAGAACTTCACGGGTGAATTTGGAGTGAAACCGCAGAAATGGGTTGCAACCCCATTGTTCTTCTTCGCTTTCTTCATCCCAAATTTATTGTTTGGATGTTTCTTACCCCAGTCCTCAATTGCTTTGGTATTCGGGAACACTTTAGATACGTGCCCCATTGGCTTCACACATTGGGTTGCGTCGTCGGCATTTGGAACATCTGCTACCTTCCCAAGCTTGAGAGCAAACTTGATCGGATCATGATCGGAAGACCGGTATGGCGTAGTATCAAACAGATCGTTGACCTTGACGTTCATGTTGTAGTTTGAGTACTCAAAAGCCGCTGGCTCCATTGCATTGACGTTCCAAACATCAGCTCCTACCAGCATCTTTTCCCCAGCCGGGTTGGCGAAACCGTGGTCGAGTGAGCCAATAATACCACTGAACTGATACGAGTGGTTCTTGACGTTGTATTTCTTTGCAATGCTTACATATCCCTTGTTCTCAATGGTGCGAAGTGGATCTTCTTCCGTGTAGGAGTTCATATCACCCAAGATAAACACTGGTTTTTGCGCGAAGTTTTGCTCGACCCATGCAAGCATCGCCTTAGCTTGCTCCACCCGAAGCAGGTTGTTCTTTCCTTGTCCCTTATCGACATCGTTAGGAATCTTAGTTGCCTGTGATCCCTTTGACTTCAGGTGATTAACAACCGTCACGAAGGTCTGCCCGAATCCTTCACCACGAGCATTTACACCTTGCCATTCTTGAGCCAAAGGCTCGCGAGCAAAGCCACTGATGAATTCATTTCCAATGAGGATCTTTGATTCTCCCACTGGCTTCACGTTTTTGCTCTGGTAAATATAGGCAAGTCGAATAACGTCTTCGGACTGAGGTACTGCCGACGGCGACGCTACCCGCGTCCATTTATCGTAACCAGCAGCCTTGTTGAGTTCTCGAACTAAGTTGTCCAAGGCGGTGTCACGTGGTTTTCCATATTTCGCCGAGTTCTCGATTTCCTCAAGTCCGATGATCGTTGAATCAAGAGCATTAATCGCCGCCACGATCTTCGTCTGCTGACGCTTCATCGCAGCCTCAGTGTAGGCGCCTCGTACGCTACATTTATTCGCGGTAATAGGTTCGCCCTTACGATCAGGCCAGCCTTGGCACTTGGCTTCCTGCGCACCCAACGACACAAAATAATTCAAAACATTGAATGACGATACCGTTACGTCTCCACCAAAGTTTCCAGGAGCCGCAGGACGCTTATTGTTGCTGATTGTAATCCAATTCTTAGAATTGTCCACATACGAGTTTGGATCATCAGCACCCATCACGTTCACAGGTTCCGTTGGCTGGTAATTCCACTGATACCGGAAATCCAAAATCATTGGTTTCTTAAAAGTCACGTGAGCACCAACTCGAAGTGGATCCTTGACGTTGAGGTATGGAACCGGCACCAAATCATTCTTGTACTTGCTGCCAAAATACGACCAGCTAGATCCGTCGTCCAACGTTATTTTTCGCTTCGCATTCGCCTCGCTCATTGCTTTGAAGCCAATAGGATTTTCGCTCGGATTGAACATCTCGGTAGGTTGGATCAACGGCTCGGCACCAATCGCTAAGCCGACTTGCCCGTATTTGTTCGTATCGTAGTTGTTGGTGACGGTATGAGTTCCAGTTACGGCGATCAACATGCCTTCAAGCGCCTCACGATCTGCTTCCTCAGTAGGCGCAGCATCGATGACTACCGGAACTGGATCCACAACCTCTGCAGTTTTCTCGAGTTTTTCCCAGCTCATAGCCTTTAATTGCGTCAGACTATAATATTCGTTCACCTCACCAACCACAGAAATGTAATCTCCAATTTTCACACTTTGGGCGAGAGTTTTGCTGTATACAAACAGACCGTCCGAAACGCCGTCGTCATTCTTGCCGCCAGTACCAGGCGTTTGGATATATATTCCGTCGAACCCTCCGGTAGGGTAGACACCGGTAACAACACCTTGCGTCTTGACTTTCTGCCCTTGTAACGGACTTTGGCTTCCCGAACCCTGCACTTGGGCAATCGTGACTTCTTGAATATCAACAGGCAAGTTCGTAGAATCGGTATTTCCCGAACTAGGATCTTTTGGATCATTGTTTCCCGATGCGCCAGTAGCATCGCCGCCACTGTACTGCGGAGTTGCTGATTTAACCGAAAAATCTACCGAGTTGTCGTTTGTGTCAATGCCACCATCGGCACGTTGATTGGAAGTTCCTCCAGCAGTTTGTGCCTTGTGTGCCTTCCCCTCAAAGGATTTCGTAGCTCCCCAACCGAAAGTATCGATTACGCCGGTGTTTGCACTCTGGTCTCCGTCAAATAACGTTTGTGCTTGCGTCCCCTGTGCAAGCACAATTGTCGCTGCACTTGCTGAAGCGTTGAGAGTAGTTTCCTGATCTGCTTTCAAAGGAGATTCAGTGCCAGAATTCCCTGCTTTTCCAACAAGAAGGAAATATCCTTTTGGAGCAATCTTGCCGTGTAAAGCGAAGGAATTACTACTGCTGAGCTTGTCTTTAGTGAAGTATTGAATCGACATTCCATCAAGCGAAATATCCTTATCTGTTGGATTGTACAGTTCAACGTAATCACGGAATCTAGCATCACTACTACCACCACGCACGTAAACTTCACTGATCACAATTGATGCCCCTGTAGAGTATGACCCTGCTGGCGCGGCCTCCGAAATGCTTGTTCCGAATGGGACAACTAAACCTGCAGCGACAGTTAGCCCCGCAAGTTGCATTAGTTTCTTACGCATATTTTCCCCTTTAATGCGTCCGTATGAGAATCGTGACTGTGCATCATCGCACGTTATAAGGCTATATTCACACTGATGAAAATTAAAGCGATTACTGAAAACCTTAAAGAAATATTTCCGATCCGTTAGTCCAAAATTTTCTACATGAGACGCAGCATTAACAATATTCGGACGCATCCCAAGCTTTGCCTAGGACAAGTAAAATATGAGTATGACTTCTCAGACAGCACACTTCCCGCTCACCTTACCTATCCGTATCCTTCTGCTGGGAAGCGGAGAACTCGGCAAAGAACTCACCATTTCACTTCAGCGCCTTGGTTGCCACGTTATCGCCTGCGACACTTACCAAAACGCACCTGCCATGAGCGTTGCTGCGCAGTCCGTCGTCATCGATATGACCGACGCCGACGCCGTCACCACGCTTATCAACGAGACGCAACCAGACCTCATTGTTCCCGAAGTGGAAAAATTGGCCATCGGGGCACTCACTCAGGCCGCTCAGGACGGGATTCGGGTAGCCCCCTCGGCAAAAATTGTACAACTCACTTTTGACCGCCAAGGCATCCGCACCCTCGCTGCCGAAAAAGCTGGCGTTCCTACCAGTAGTTATGCATTTGCCGATTCTTTAGAACCGCTTCAAGAAGCCGCCAAAACAATCGGATTCCCCTGCTTCATCAAGCCAACGATGTCTTCGTCTGGGCACGGGCAGTCGCGTATACGCGACGCAAGTGAGCTGGAGACCGCATGGAATGAGGCCTGCTCCGGCGCACGAGCCAACACTGGACGGGTCATTATCGAAGGTCAAATAGATTTTGACTACGAAATCACCCTGCTCACTGTTCGGCATCTCGACGGCGATCAGGTGGTCACGAGTTTCTGCGCCCCGATTGGTCACTGCCAAGAGAACGGCGACTACGTCGAATCGTGGCAACCGCAAGAGATGAGCCCACTAGCTGCCGAACGAGCCAAAGCTATTGCGAAAGCTGTAACAGACACCCTCGCCGAGGAATCTGCGCACGAAAATTACCCTGTATTGGGCATTTTCGGCGTTGAGCTGTTCATCAAGGGCGACGACGTTTTCTTCTCCGAGCTTTCACCACGCCCGCACGACACCGGCTTGGTCACATTGGCCTCACAAACGCAAAGCGAGTTTGACCTCCATGCGCGCGCCATTCTTGGACTACCAATCGACACAACGCTTCAGACGCCGGCAGCATCGGCACCGCTAAAGGCACCAACCGCCGTCGAAACTCCACGCTACCACGGCGTTGCTGAAGCCCTTGCTGATCCTTCCGTGACTGTGCGCATTTTCGGCAAACCGCACGCCCACCCTGGCCGTCGAATGGCTGTTGCCGCAGCTCAAGCTCAAGATGTTGCCACTGCACGTGAAATCGCACGCGCAGCAATCGGTAAAATCAAAATCGAATCTGAATAAGCAGGTTGCGCCCAGCCGAAATTAGGTAGGTTGCGCCCAAAATCTTGCCCACCTCTGCACCCGATAGCGCAAACGAAACCGTTTATTTGTTGGTAGAATCGGTTTAATTCTGTTCGTTTTGGGGAGTGCCGACGCTCAAGTCATTCACTTTGATCACAAGCCTCCCGAGGTGTACAAGGCGTGGATTTTCTTTTTCGTGCAGGAAAATACATGAAATTAATCGACGTCGGATTACAGATTACGCGGGGACGCCATGACTGAAGCGCTAGTGCCACCAGTGCCGCCAAGGCATCTACTGCTACCCATATACCTGATTTCCAGCGCGAATAACACTGAGTTAGCGCCGAAAGCTTCGATCCTTTTGGACCATATCTGCCAAGATCTCGAGGCTCTGGGACTCAACCCGATCCGCGCAAACGTTGATGAGTTCGCGCAGCTCACCCAGAAGGAAAGTCAACAGCTCATCAGCTCGGTGGTTTTTGTCCCCAACACCGAAACTCTCACCGAGTTATGCGAAACCCTTCCTACGTGGCATAGCTTTGTAAGCAATAATGAGTCACTAATCGTGCTCGCAGTAGAATCTTCCGCGGATCTTGAGCATGCCGCCGCGTTCACCAACTCCGTTAAGTCGCTTGGAGTTGTTTTTTCGAGCGATAGCGCCCTTGACTCAATCACTGCAAGCGTTCTCGAAACATTATGCGCACAGGCGGCCAACAGCGGAGCATGGTATCTCGTCCATTCTTTTGGCTCTGGGGCTGCTGTGATAGAACCTGATCGAGATCCGGTGCTCATTGGCACGTTTGAATGCGGCGTCGTCAATACGCACGGAGTAGACGAGGCGTTTATGGCCGGAGTGCTCAATGGTCTAGCTCAAGAGTGGCAACCAAACAAAGCCGCGCGTTTTGGTAGCTTTGTGGCCAGTGGTGTTGCCGAAATAGACGGTGAGTTTCTCGCCGTCGACGAGTGAATGAACGCCGTCAGCGCATGTGCTAGCTATCAGCGCTCAACGCGAGATCGCACCCAAGAATCGCGGCGGCACGGTGACGATCCGCTCCTGATCCCAGGGCATTTCCCAACCAGCAAGATTCAAAAGTGCATCAGTAATCTCAGCCGTTAATCCCCAGATGAATAAGTCACGCACAGCAAATGCTGGACCGGTGCGCATCTGTTCGTCACCGGTGACACGCCAAGTGCAACGATGAGCGGGATTGACCAGATCATCTACCGAAATGAGATGAACCTGCTCCACTTCCTCGCGGTTTGGTTGACAACTCTCAATATCTCCGTGCCAACGTGCCAGCACGGGCACCACATGAAAGAGATTTCCTCGCAATTTCGTGTCTGGGAGCCGCCCCTGCACGCTAATATGCTCCGGTGGAATTCCCACTTCTTCGAAGCACTCTCGAACAGCGGTTTCTTCCGGCGTCTCAATTCCATCGCGCGAACCACCCGGAAAACATATCTGCCCAGCTTGGAAACGCATACTGCGCGCACGCTCAGTAAACAAAATGCTCGGCTCACTTTCCCCACTGGAAAGTAAGACGAGCACCGCCGCTTGACGCGCAGTATTGGCAGTAGCGTGTGATTCTAAGCGATTCATCTTCTCACCCAGACTCTCCTCGTGCCGTGCCCTGCTTGGCAAGTAACTCTTATCACTCCGCGATGTTATAGCGATTCATCAGGCAAAACGATCATATTACGTGGATTCCAGATCACCACATCTTGATTTTCGCTACTAGTAGCTTGCCTGCGAAGCGCGCGGCGCAATAGGTCCATACGCTCGGCCATCGTCACATCACCAGAAGCAGAAGCGGCAAAAACGCGCCTCTCACGCCTATTTTGCCGCTCAAGTTCGTCGCGCATAAACTCACCCACTTGTCGCACTCGCTCGAGTTGTTTTTCAAGGCGAATGCGCTGCTCATTTAGGCGTTCCACATCGGCTTGTAGTTTGAGAATGCGCGAAATTCCAGAGAGATTAATCCCTTCGTCTTGGGAAAGGCGCTGGATCTCAATCAGTTTGTCGACGTCGTTCAAGGAGTAACGACGGCCGCCACCACGAGTGCGTCCAGCCACCACCAGCCCGAGGCGGTCATATTGACGCACGGTTTGTGGATGCATTCCAGCAAGCTCAGCAGCAACCGACACAGTAAGTATCGGCGCACTGCGTGAAACTTTAGCCATCGTTCCTCCTCTCCCAACTCGAAACTATCTCGTTATCTCGGCTCAGCCCTTTGGCACTGCCTTTGACCAGCACCGCATTTAAGATCAGCACAATACCGACATTGAAATTCTATCGTGCCGCTTCATTTTCCACACTTGCATCAAAAATCTAGCGATCGTTTTCTACGCCTGTGTCAAACCCGAGCGTGTTAACCAGACTCCGTTAAACCTGAGCCATCTTTTGGAATTCCGCGCGCGGATCAGCACCTTCCGAAGCCTTTCTGAAAGCCTCAACCGCAGCACGAGTTTCTTCAGACATCTTCTTTGGCACAACCACTTTCAAGCGGACGTACATGTCGCCTGCCTCGCCTTTTGTGGGCTGCACTCCCCGACCACGCACTCGCAGCGTTTTGTCTGAAGAAGATCCCTCAGGCACTTTGACGTGCACAGTCTCTCCGTAAAGGGTTGGCACATCAACCGTTGCCCCCAAGGCCGCTTCATCAAAAGCCACCGGCACATTGATGTACACGTCTTTGCCACGCAGCTCATAAACGGGATGGGGTTCCACAGCAACTTTAATCAGGATATCTCCCGATTCGCCGCCGTTAATGCCGGGCTGACCTTTGCCTTTGATCCGGATTTTCTGCCCGTCCGTTACGCCTGCAGGAATACGCGCGGTAACTTTGCCGGACGGCGTCGTCACCGAAACCGTGGTGCCACCGATTGCGTCGCGCAAAGGAATTGACGCATTGGTGATTACGTCGTCGCCACGTTCACGACGCCGCGAACCAAACCCGCCAAAACCACCGAAGCCGCCTTGCGAGTCCGCTTTTGGCGCACCTGCGCCAAACATCGAGGATAGTATGTCTTCGAAGCCAGGATTCGGAGCGCCGCCACCGGTGTTGAAGCGAACGTTCCCGCCGCCAAACATCGAGGAAAATACGTCCTCAAAACCACCAGCACCTCCAGCACCAGGAGAAAAGCGCGCTCCTCCGCCCGACATCGTCCGAATAGCATCGTACTGTTTGCGATCCTGCTCGTTCGAAAGAACTTGAAAGGCCTCGGAAACTTCTTTGAATTTGTTTTCTGCAGCCTTGTCACCTGGATTTTGGTCAGGGTGATACTTGCGCGCCAACTTACGATATGCCTTTTTAATATCGTCTTGCGACGCCGATTTATCTACGCCCAAAGTGGCATAGAAATCCTTTTGCATCCAATCTTGACTTGCCATCCGGCGTCACCTCCTACTGCGGCGAAACGACCCCAACGCGCGCTGGGCGCAGAATCTTTTCGCCATGCCGATAGCCTGGCTGGATCAAGTGCGCCACGTGTTCAGTTTCGGCATCTGCCGAGGTCTGGTGCATTAGCGCTTCGTGAACCTCTGGATCAAAAGCCTCGCCCACTTCACCGAAGCGCTTGAGATCAAAATTACGCTCGAGCGTCGATTCAAGTTCAGAGATCACAGCACCCGCCGGGCCTTCTAAATCGCCGTGTTGGCGCGCCAAATCTGCGTTATCGAGCACGCCCATGAGTGCTTCCAAAACTTTTGCTACTCCGAAGGCCTGTTGGTTTGCCGCGTCTGCCTTCGCACGCTTGACGTATCCGTTGTACTCCTGTTGCAGGTTGTACAAATCAGCTTTTCGGCGCGCTACTTCGTCCTCAAGTTCGGTTATCCTGAGCAAAGCTTGGTCAAGCTCAGATAGCTCCCCTGGCTGCGATTCGTCACCAGCCGAGTTTTCCTCAGCGGCTGGCTGTTGCTCACATCCACAGTTAGACGATTCCTCGCTCACCTGCGCAGATTCGGTAGCTTCCACATCGGCTAACGGAGTTTCCTCCGCATCACGGTTGTCTTGTAGATTTTCCTCAGTCATCGTGGCTCCTCACCTAGATGTATCTCGATCACGGTTTTCAATTACTACCTGCAAGATCTTGATATGCTCCTTTTCCGTTTGTGGCTGGTGGCGCACCGCCCATCGGCAATGCGCCACCACAGTGTGAAGATTTGTGTTGAATATGTGACCTCACCACAATTCTTCACTCAGCCACAATCGGGTTCAAGAAGCTCAGTTCTTGCCCTTTTGATCGTTTTCGTCCACGATTTCCGCATCGACAACGTCGTCCTCGCCAGCTGCTTTAGCTCCCTTTGCGGCGTCGGTCCAGCCTTCGCCTCCTGGTGCAGCTCCCGCAGCAGCCTGCTCAGCTTGCGCCTGAGAATAAAGGGCTTCGCCGATCTTTTGCGACTTGGTGTTCAGCTCTTCTTGCGCCTTCTTGATTGCCTCAAGATCTTCGCCTTCAAGAGCCTTGCGCAGTGCATCGTTTGCCTCTTTGACCTCGGTGGTTACCGCGTCGTCGAGCTTATCGGCATTGTCGGCAATAAGCTTGTCGATCGAGTAGACCTGCTGCTCAGCCGTGTTACGCACCTCGGCATCTTCTTTACGCTTGGCGTCTTCAGCAGCATGCTCTTCTGCTTCCTTGACCATGCGCTCGATGTCTTCCTTCGAGAGAGCCGAACCGCCGGTGATGGTCACAGACTGCTCTTTACCAGTGCCGCGATCCTTTGCAGCTACGTGGACGATACCGTTGGCATCGATGTCGAAAGTAACTTCGATCTGTGGCATACCGCGCGGAGCCGGAGCAATACCCGAAAGTTCAAAGGTGCCGAGCAACTTGTTGTCGCGAGCGAAGGAACGCTCACCCTGGTAGACCTGAATAAGCACACTTGGCTGGTTATCCTCAGCGGTGGAGAATACCTCCGAGCGCTTCGTTGGGATAGCAGTGTTGCGCTCGATGAGCTTCGTCATGACGCCGCCCTTGGTTTCAATTCCAAGGGAAAGCGGGGTGACGTCAATAAGCAACACGTCGGTACGATCGCCCGAGATAACGCCTGCCTGCAAAGCAGCGCCAACAGCAACTACTTCGTCTGGGTTTACACCCTTGTTTGGCTCGCGTCCACCGGTGAGTTCCTTGACGACGTCGGTCACCGCTGGCATACGGGTGGAACCGCCCACGAGCACGACGTGATCGATCTCGGAAAGCTTGATACCGGCGTCTTCGATGACCTTCTGGAATGGAATCTTGGTGCGCTCGAGAAGATCTTTCGTCATTTCCTCGAACTTGGCGCGCGTGAGCTTCTCATCCAAGTGGATCGGGCCATTTTCGGACATCGACAGGTACTGCAGCGTGATATTCGTAGAAGTTGCCGAGGAGAGTTCCTTCTTTGCCTGCTCAGCAGCTTCCTTCAGACGCTGGAGTGCAATCTTGTCTTTCGACAGATCTGCGCCGTAGTTGTTCTTCACCTGCTCAACGAGCCAGTTGACGATGCGCTGATCCCAGTCGTCACCGCCAAGTTCGTTATCGCCCGAGGTGGCGCGCACCTGGATGGTGGAGAAATCGTCGTCGGCATCCTTGCTCACTTCGAGCAGGGAGACGTCGAACGTGCCGCCACCGAGATCGAAAACGAGGATAAGTTCGTCTTCCTTGCCCTTTTCAAGACCGTAAGCGAGCGCCGCAGCCGTTGGCTCATTAACGATGCGCTGAACGTTCAGACCAGCAATCTGACCAGCATCTTTAGTTGCCTGACGCTGAGCGTCGTTGAAGTATGCCGGCACAGTAATCACTGCATCAGTCACTGGCTCACCGAGGTATGCTTCAGCGTCCTTCTTGAGCTTCTGAAGAATGAATGCCGAGATCTGCTGAGCGTTGTAAGACTTGTCGTCAATATCGACTTTCCACGAGCTATCGCCCATGTGGCGCTTAACCGAAGAAATAGTGCGATCCACATTGGTAACCGCTTGACGCTTGGCGATTTCTCCTACGAGCACTTCGCCCGTTTTGGAAAAACCGACGACGGATGGGGTGGTGCGCGCGCCTTCAGCGTTTGCGATAACGGTTGGCTCGCCACCTTCAAGAACGGTAACAACCGAGTTGGTTGTTCCGAGGTCAATGCCTACTGCACGTGCCATTGTTGTTGTCTCCTTTTATATGTGAAACCTCTTGAGAGAGGATTCGAAAGTTCTGTGTTATTGATACCTCTCAAGTTTTGCACCCGATTGAAGTTGTGTCCAATCGACTTACTAATTCTTGAGTCTACTTCACTCAACTTTGACGGCACTGATTTTATTCCCAAACAAACTAAGAAACCGAACGAGACCTCAACCACACACTTCCAAACCCACCCAAAACATTTACGCAAAATAAGCCTCATGAATTCCTGACCTGCAAAAACGCAGAAAATTTTTACCGATCTAGGACTTTCGGGACTCTTTTCCTAAGCGACAGGTGTCGTTTAATTTAAGCTTTAAGCAAGAGCCGCACTGTGCCCTCTTGCCTTACCTGCGTTATTACCGTCGTGGTTGCTACGCCAGGCACGAGCAAGATCAGCCCATGAAGCACTCAAAATCAAAGATCAATCCTTAATTACGAGAATTACGAATCGGACTTAGGACACTAGGAGAAGTAGGTAAACATGGATAACACCATTACCAGTGCCGAAACACAAGGCACCCCTACCACGCAGCGTGGACCTTCTCGCCGTACCTTCCTCAAGTGGTCTGGTGTAGCAGCTGGTGCTGTTGGACTAGTTGCCACAACCACCAACCTCGGCATGCCTATCAAAGCTAATGCCGCTCAGGTTGAAGGAATGGAAGACGTCGATAAAACAGTATGGTCTGCCTGTACCGTAAACTGTGGCTCGCGTTGCCCACTGCGTTTGCAGGTGAAAGACGGCACGGTTGTGCGCGTTCTTCCCGATAATACTGGCGACGACACCCTCGGCAACCAGCAAGTTCGTGCTTGTGTGCGCGGCCGCTCAATTCGCCACCGCATTTACAACCCAGATCGCCTCAAGAAGCCAATGAAGCGCAAGCCTGGAACCAAACGCGGTGAGGAAAAGTGGGAAGAGATCTCTTGGGATCAAGCACTCACTGAAATTGCTGAGAAGATGAAGGAAATCAAATCCAAGTACGGAAATGAAGCCTTCTACATCCAGTACGGCACCGGCGTCCTCGGTTCAATCATGGCCTGTTCCTGGCCACCAGAGGCATCGCCAACGGCACGCCTGCTTAAGGCTTACGGTGGATACCTCGATCACTACTCGGATTACTCCACCACGAACATCACCCAGGCATATCCATATTTCTATGGCGGCTGGGTAAGCTCAAACTCTTTTGACGACGCTCGCAACGCCAAGCTCCAGGTTATGTTTGGTAACAACCCACTCGAAACCCGCATGTCGGGCGGTGGGCACACCTTCGTTACCCAAGAGACGAAGCGCAATGCAGGCGTACGCACTATCGTGGTTGATCCACGCTATTCAGAAACCGCCGTTGCACTTGGTGACGATTGGGTAGCATTGCGCCCAGGCACCGACGCCGCGCTCATCGCTGGCATGATCCATGTGATGCTCAAAGAGAACCTGCACGACCAAGCTTTCTTGGACAAATACACTGTTGGTTTTGACGAGCACACCCTTCCTGCTGGCGCGAAGCCGAACAGCTCCTACCGCGCCTACATTGACGGCACTGGTTATGACAAGGTTGAAAAGACTCCTGAGTGGGCCGCGGAAATCACCGGCGTTCCTGCCAACCGGATTCGCCAGCTCGCTCGCGAAATTGCCGGCGCAAAGCCATGTGCAATCACGCAAGGATGGGGACCGCAGCGCCACGCAAACGGAGAAAACACCTCTCGCGCAATCTTCTTGCTTGCCTGCGTAACCGGAAATATCGGCATTAGCGGTGGCGGCACTGGAGCACGTGAATCAGCAGCTGGTTTCGGCATTAAGCGCCCGTTCGTCTCCGGCTTGAAGAACTCTTCAAATAAGATCATTTCCTGCTTCAGCTGGCTTGACGCAGTGGATCATGGTCCGAAGATGAACACGTTCAATGCTGGTGTTGGCGTGAAGCCAGAAGATGGCTCCCGCGAACTGAAAGTTCCAGTTGATGCCAATATGCAACCGGAAAACACCAAGCTTGATGTTCCAATCAAGGCAGTGTTCCAATACGGTTCAAACTCCCTCGTCAACCAGACTGGCGATAACAACACTTCCGTTGAAATCCTCCAAGACGAGTCAAAGGCTGAGCTCATCGTTACGTGTGACATCATGTACACGGTTTCGGCACGCTACTCGGATTACATTCTTCCAGGCACATCCACCGCCGAAGAATTCGATTTCCACGGTGGCGAAAACGGCGGCCCAATGGCTTACGGAATCGTGTCTGAACAGGCAATTGAGCCGCTCTACGAGTGCAAGTCGATGTTTGACATCTGTGCTGAGCTCGCAGACAAGCTCGGCATCAAAGATGCCTACACCGGAGGAAAGACCCGCGAAGAATGGTTGCGCGCAACCATTGAGGCTTCGCGCGAGAAGTCCCCAACACTTCCTACCTATGACGAGTGGAAGAAGATGGGAATTTACCGCGAAAACAAGGGCCCAAGCATTCCACTAAAGGATTTCCGTACCGATCCGGGCGCACATCCACTCGATACGCCGTCAGGAAAGATCGAAATCTACTCCCAGCGTTTGGCGAACCTTGCCGAGAAGTGGGAATACGGCGTCTTCCGCCCGAAGATGCGTGGCGAGCACATCGCACCGATCCCTGAGTTCACCGACACGTGGGAAGGCGCACTCGAGGCACGCGAGAACAAGAAGTATCCGCTCCAGGTGATCGGACACCACTTCAAGGGTCGTACCCACTCCAGCTACGGAAATGTGGACTGGCTGAAAGAAGCACATATTCAGACTGCATGGATCAATCCGATTGATGCTCACGAACGTGGCATCAAGAACGACGACGTCGTCTTCGTTTACAACGAGCGCGGCACCGTGCAGCTGCAGGCGAAGGTCACCGAGCGTATCGCCCCCGGAGTTATGTCGATTCCACAGGGCGCTTGGTACAAGCCGCTACCAAGTTCGGAATTTGATCTTCCAGAAGGTGCGAATCCCAAGAAACCAGTTGATACCGCAGGCTCGGTAAACACGCTGACATCGCTCCATCCGACGCCGTTGGCGCGCGGACTCGTCAGCCACACAGTATTGGCAAACGTTGCAAAGGCAGGGAAGTAAACAATGGCTGAGAAAGCAACTGTTGCTGGCGCCGACTACGGATTTTTCTTCGACCAGGAGATTTGTACCGGATGTAAGGCATGCCAGATTGCATGTAAAGACAAGCATGATCTGCCTGTAGGCGTGAACTGGCGCCGAGTCGTTGAGTACACCGGCGGCTCATGGCAGCGTTCGGGAAACACATTTGCACCGAGCGTGTTCACCTACTACACCTCGGTATCGTGTAACCACTGCGAAAACCCAGTGTGTATGCAGGTGTGCCCAACTACTGCAATGACCCAGCGTGAGGACGGCACCGTCTACGTTGACCAGGATAAATGCGTAGGATGCCGCTACTGTGAATGGGCCTGCCCTTACTCGGCTCCACAGTTCAATGCGGAAACCGGCCACATGTCCAAGTGCGACCTGTGCTACGACTACCGTTCCACTGGTCAAGACCCTGCCTGCGTGGAGGCCTGCCCTTCACGCGCATTGGATTGGGGCCCAATCAAAGATTTGCGCAAGAAGTACGGCGAGACTAACGCCGTTGCTCCACTTCCAGATCCGTCGATCACCAATCCACACTTGGTTATCAAACCCCACCGTGACGCTCAAGCATGGGATGCTGCCAGCGGAAACATCGTTAATCCGAAGGAGATCTGAGAATGAACGTACACGAATTGCCGATGATCCTCTTCACCGTGATCGCGCAGATGTGCGTGGGTGCATTCATCATCCTCGGTGTGATGCAGCTTCGTCTCGCTGCTAAGCACGGCAACGAGACGGTGGAGCGTCTTACGCTTCCTGTGCTCTACGCAATCGGCCCAATCATGATCCTTGGCCTGATCGTTTCGATGTTCCACATGAATGATCCGTTCCACGTGCTCAACGTGCTACGTCACTGGAATTCATCGTGGCTGACCCGCGAAATTCTGTTCGGAACTGGCTTTGCTGGTCTCGGCTTCGTATTCGCCTTCATGCAATGGTTCCAGATTGGTTCTACGCGAATCCGCATGATTTTGGGCATCCTGACCGGCCTAGTAGGCATCGGATTGATTATCTCCATGACGATGATCTACATGGTTCTCAAGGCTGTTCCGGCTTGGAGCACTCCAGCTACGCTAGTATTCTTCTTCGCGACGACGCTGCTTCTCGGTGCGCTGATCGTGGCAGCTGCGTTGATGGTCACCACCATGGTTCGCTTCAAGAAGGAAACGAAGACGGCGCCAGTGGAAGTTCCAGCCAAGGCTCCGGCTCCAGCAAAGAAAGATACGTTTGGATGGCACCGCAATGCGCAAGCAATCAATGCACCAACCACTGAAAAAGAGTGGGGCATTATCGCCAATGTTGTACGTGCACTAACCGTAACGGCGGCAGTTGTTGCAACCATCATCTTGATCACCTACATCATTCACATTGCGAACTTGGCAACGGGTAATCCAACGGCACAAGCAGCTGCCGGCGTTTTCGCCAGCGGTTTCTTCTACGCCCGACTCATTCTCCTTGCCGGCGCAGGAATCGTGATGGCGATTTACACCTACAAGATTGCTGGTCAAACCCTTGCTACCAAGCCTGCTCCGCTGGCTTGGCTAGTAATCGGCGTGTTTGCAATTGTGCTCATCAGTGAGCTCATGGGACGCTCTCTCCACTACGATTCGCTAGTACAGGTAGGAATCTAAGAGCGAGTGGAGTTGCTCTAAACTCGGTTCGCGGATTTAAAAATCGAAGTGTAGTTGGAGCACATTGTTCGAGGTGCTCCACAGCACGCCAAGTTATTAAGTGGTGGGCTGGAGAATATTTTCCAGCCCACCACTTAATAAACATCACATCTTCTTTGATGAACACCCATATAGTGGTTGCCGGTCTTTAATGAGTGCACAAAGATGACCTTACTTTTCGTTGAGCGTTTGTTGGCGCTTTGGTTTTTCGTGTGAGTCCATATAACGAATGACCTTTGCCATAAAAATTCCAACAACAACGATACCCGCCACTAGCAGCAATAAAATGATCACTATTAACGTGGTGAGAAAGACTGGTGTATTCATAGTTCGTCCTTAAGAGAAATTGCAATTCTTCCAGATATTTATCCATTGGTTGATATGGCTGTCGAGCCATAGATATCGACCTGAACCCATAAGGTAGCCTGGTAAACGCTGGCAGCAATAGCACCTGAAAGTTTTCGACTGATTTTCATCTTGATCCTCTCTAGGTAATGCAACCACCCTTTCATTGTCACATTCCTCACTATGCCTGTCTAGACCTCTATTTATATATAAAATTCAAGCATTTTATCGCGGTTATGCACCAGTTTTAGCTAATATCGATCCAGCTTATTTTTATGCTTATGCTCATCGAAATTCGCCGTATTCTGCACGCGGATTGGAGATCCGTAACAGTTGACATAGGCGTCCGCCACCCGAAGTGATTGCACGACTCCTAAACACTTAACAAGTAGCAAATTTGTATCAAAATGCAAGGTCACAGAGAGAAGGACAATTTATTTCTATCCAACGTTCATAATTAAATTCCGACAGGTGGCAGTATTAGACACACGACACATCAGGCGGGCTCTTGCAGAAAACGCAACGAACGCCCCAACGACGTCTTACCATGCGTATCGAAGCGCGCCAGCTGCCACGGCGGCGCGAGCGAAAGATAGGTGTTCACCACGGCGACCGGATCGTCGGCACAATCTTGCCGACACCAAGCGCCAATAACCGCCAAAAAATTGTGAACCTGCTGGCTCACGGCCATTTCTTTCCACAGCGTAGTGAGGTCATTTTCCACGTGCTGTTCAAAGAGCTTCAGGTAGCCTTCGTAAAAGTCAGCAAGGTAGCTAATCACATACCCGAGCACACCCGAAGAATTCTCACGTGAAAACATCGGCACATAGATTTCTTTTCGAGCTTTGATTCCACGCAAAATATCAGCGTAAACATCGCGCCATTGCACAAGATAGTCTTGAGTTGGCTGCGCGATAATTTCGCTCATTTTGTTGAGATGCGGTTCAAGTTCTTCAATAATCACATCAGCGATGAACTGTGCTGGGCTCACTCCGTGTTTATAGAAAGTGGTGCGAGAAATTCCGGCGGCGCGCGTCAGCTCAGCCACGGAAATATCTTCCACTGGTTTATGAGCAGCCAAGTCAAATACCGCAGCGCGAAGGTTCTCGCGCACACGAACGAATCGTGGATCAGTATTGTTAAGCATCGTCCCTCATTTCTACCTCAATCAGAATATCGGCAATATCAATATTCCGGAAGAAACTTTGCAAAAATAAGGAAAAATTCGCACTTTCGTCCCAGATAACTAGCCTGCTCAAAATGCGTTTATCGGCCATATTTACTAAGATTATGTAGGCGAGAAATCCCCCGAAGCGTGATTGTCTGTTCCCCTTCTTCTCGCTCATACCGTCGAAATGAGAGATTCGTGAACACCACTCAATTAGAAGCAGTTGCCGCCGCCTTTTCTACCCTAGCTCGCCTCCATCTGCATGCTCCCGACGGCGATACACTAGCTGAACTACAAACCATCTATCCTGAGTGGCCACTTCAGGAGAGCTACACCGGTATCACCACAGCTCCAGAGACTGCGCGCGGACTCCAACTTTGGGCAGCATCATTCAATGCACACGAAGACGCCGAAGCCATTGCCGATGATCTCAATCTGCTTTACGGCCGCACTGCCACTGCCAAAATCGCACCTTATGAATCAGTGCATCGCGGTCAAGATCGACTCATTTTCGATGAACAAACTCTTGAGGTGCGCAATTTCTACCGCGAACTCAATCTCGAGGCTCCACATCTCAACCGCGAACCAGACGATCACATCGGTCTTGAGTTTGATTTCATTGCCCAAGCAGCCACGTTATGGCTCACCGCTCTTGAGCACAACGCTCCGCACGACGCCGAACGCTACCGTAACGCCGTCGTCACCTTCCATAAGGAGCATCTGAGCCAATGGGCACCAGAATTTTTGGAGAACGCTGAAAAACTAGCCGACACAAAGTTCCTGCAAGGAATGCTTGCTCTCTCGCAAGGAGCGCTACGTATGGCCGATTCAGGACTTATGGATTCGGGTTTTACCAATATTTCATGAAAGAATATCAGCATGACATTAACAATTGGAGTTGATGTTGGCGGAACGAAAATCGCAGCAGGAGTAGTCAACGAAGACGGCGAAATTCTTGCGATCTCACGGAAGCCAACTCCCGCAAAAGACGCACAGCAATCCGTTCAGACCATCATTGACGTTATCAACGATCTCAAAGAATCGTATGACGTCGATGCGGTAGGAATTGGAGCGCCTGGGTTTATCGACAATTCTCGGTCTTCCGTTATTTTGGCACCTAATATGTGCTGGCAAAACGAGCCGCTGGCGATGAAAGTCGCACAGGCCGTAAGCTTGCCAGTATTTCTTGAGAATGATGCCAACGCAGCTGCTTGGGGTGAGTACCGCTTTGGCGCAGCTAAAGGACGTTCCTCGGCCATCACCGTCACGGTGGGCACTGGAATCGGCGGCGGTGTGATTATGGAGGGAAATCTGCTGCGTGGATCTTATGGTTTTGCAGCAGAAATCGGACATATGAATATGGTTCCCGAGGGCTTGCTCTGCGGCTGCGGAGAAAATGGCTGTTGGGAAATGTACGCCTCTGGTAATGCGCTCGTGCGCCTTGCAAAAGAACGTGCCACGAAGTCCCCCGCTTTGGCACAAAGAATGCTCGAATTAGCTGAAGGCAATGTTGAGGCCATCAACGGTTACACGGTTACGCAAGCAGCTCAAGACGGCGATCGGGCCGCGCGAGCTTGTTTCCACGATCTCGGGCGGTGGCTTGGTCAGGGTATTGCTGATCTTGCCGCAATTTTCGATCCAGAAGTATTCGTGCTCTCCGGCGGAGTATCCGAAGCCGGTGATCTGTTGCTTGCTCCTGTGCGCAATGCTTTTGAAATGCGACTAACTGCTCGCACGCTCCGACCGTTGCCCGCTATGGTACTCGCAACGCTTGGCAATCAAGCTGGTCTTATCGGCGCAGCGAACCTCGCTTTGCAGTAGCCGCTTGGCTATTTAGTGAAAAGTTAACTAGCGCAAAATTAGGAACTCACGCAGTAAATAAGTTAACTGGTACAGGACTAAATGTTTGTGGCTTCCGCTCAATTGTGCGGGAGCCACAGCAACATCTATGCGAGCAACACTATGCGCATTAATACGGCAGGTCAGTCCTCGTTCGGGTCGTTTTCTGCGTCCTGAGCTGTCTCATGCACAGTGCCTGGCACGTGATCAGGACCTGCGTAAATCGTGTAGAGCTTCAAGGGCTCATCGCCAATATTTGTTACATTGTGCCATGTATCTGCAGGTACGAAGATAGCGTCGTCATCCGAAACCTCGGCTTCGAAATTGAGGTTATCTTCGCTCGGTCCCATTTGGGTCAAGCCTTTTCCTTGCTCAATGCGCAAGAATTGGTCGATACCGTGATGTACTTCCAAGCCGATTTCTCCACCAACTGGAATAGTCATCACTGTGAGCTGCAACTTTTCACCCGTCCACATCGTGGTGCGGAAGTTCTCGTTGTCCAGTGTTTCTTTTTCGATGTCGATAACCCAAGGCTTCTTGCCTTGATCGTCGTAGCGGTGATCGTATGCCATCTGCGATTCCTCTTTTCTTTGTTCCTCATCATGTCTCCGAAAACGCCGCATCATAGTCAACAAACGCCTTGCAATAGTCACCTTGCAATAGTCGAGCATTCCAGAAAATCGCCAACTACCTGCGCGTTTACGGTTCTCTAACGTGTCACATTTCCATACTACTTCACTTGCGGTTTGATTTCTTTGACTAGGAAAAGCCATATCAACGCCGCCGCCAGCAAAATCGTGCCCGCCACCGAGTAAGCCGCACCAAATCCCCAAAAATCGATGATCACACCTGAGATGATCGGTCCGATAATCTGGCCTAAATCAGCTGACTGCTGAAAGAACGACACCACGCGCCCGCCAGATCGATTCCCAATAATATCTGCCACCGCGCCTTGTTGTGCAGGCTGCACAAAACCTGAGCCAATACCGGCCACTACACTCATCACCAGCAACAAAACAGGATTGCTAAATACACCCATCCCGTAGGTGAACAATCCAGACACCGCAAGACCAGTAATAACAATCGGCCGTCTTCCGTAGATATCGGACCAACGCCCGGTTCGCAAGAGCGCTAAACCATTGCCCACCGCAAATCCACCCAAAAGCGCACCCGGAAGCCAAATTGGAGCTCCCACCAGCGAAGCAGCTAGCAGCGGCACAACAGACATACGCACCCCGAGGTTCGTCCATCCTTGAGCAAACGCCGTCAGAAGTGCCACTCGGAATTGCGGAACTAGTAACGCCTCAGCCACTGTCATCACGTCACGTGCCGCACGACGCCGCGAGCGCCGTCGTCCTTTCCGCGCGCTCCCCCTGCCCGTGCGTTGCGAATCGGCGCGTCGCGAATCAGATTCCGCACTTGGAGCAAGAGTTTCCGCCAAACTTCCCGAATTTGCATCGGCGGCTAAAGCGTCAGGCAAGCCCGATTCTGCATCAGCAGGTAATGGCGCAGCATCTGAATCTTCAGACTTTACCACACTCGCTCGGGGATCGGTAGCGCCAGCTGGAATCGCAATAGTTACGATCAGCGCAGCTATTACCAGCATAATTGCGTAAATAATGAACGGCCCACGGTATCCGAGCGCGCTCAACATAGCACCGATCACCGGACCGATAATATTTCCGAGCAGGAATCCCGAACCGTACGCTGCCGAGGCGCGGCCCCGAGCCTGCGGCGGCGCCAGCCTAAATACGAGCGACATTGCCGCAACAGAGAACGTCACCGAGCCAATTCCACCCATGGCACGAAAAAGCAGCAGTTGCCAATAACTATGCGCGAACGCCGAGGTGAACGAAGAAAGCGCCACGATATAGATACCGATGAGGTACATTCGCCGCTCTCCAAACACACCAGACAGCCAGCCCGAAGCCGGAGCGAAAGTTAAGCGCATGAGGGCAAAAGCAGACACCACAAACGTCGCCATCATATTGGTAACGTTGAAACTCTTCGCAAACTGGGGCAATACGGGCGCAACGATACCGAAACCTAGAGCGATACAAACAGCGGCAATAACAAGTACCCAAATCTCACGCGGCAACGTCACTTTTTCATTCACATATACGGTCTATCAACATTTCAAACAGTTTTCGAGCCGACCGCCGCTATTTTTGGTGTCCGGATAATCACGTCTGAGAGATTGTGCGTACCATCTCATACCTGCGAGCTTTTCGGCGCAAGGAACGATAAAGTTGGAGGTATGGGAAATGCATTTAGACCGCCATTGACGAAGATGGCCGACGGGACGATCAAGCAGATCAATCCGTTCTCAGAAACAGAAGTGTGGACGATTCCGGGTCGTGCACATCGCCCACTCGATATCGCGGTTCCTGAGCCAAAGCCAATCAATCCTGACGCAATTGGTCACCATTGTGCATTTTGTACCCAGCGTGTGCTCGAAACTCCGCCAGAAAAAGCGCGCCTCGTGCGCAAGCGTGACGACGCCGTCGTCTACCGTTCTACCGGCGTCGATATGCTCACCCGCGAATGGGATTTTCGGCGTATCCCGAATCTTTTTGAAATCGTGTCGTTTATGTACTGGGAGAAAAACTACGGGCACAAACTGTCGCGGGAAGCTGAGCAGCGAATGGAGGCTTATTTAGCCGATCCTGCCGGACGCGCCCACGTGATGGGCGTTCTCGACACCAAGTTGCGCGCGTTCATGGCTACCGACGACGTCGCTGCCATGCCCGATGGTGAAAAACTCGAGTATGCAAAGTCGTTTTTCGGCTCGTGTCACGATCTGATCGTGGCGCGCCGCCATTTTGTTGACGACGCCGTGGACGATACGCAGCTCGCAGGCTCCGGTACGCTTTCGCCTCAGGAGCATGAGTGGTATATCCGGCTCACTGTTGATGCAATGGAAGATATATACAATTCAAACCGATATGCGAAATATGTGCAGGTTTTCCAGAACTGGTTGAAGCCTGCCGGCGCATCTTTCGACCATCTTCACAAACAGCTTGTGGCTATCGATCAGCGTTCCGTCAATGGTCAGATGGAAGTCGAGAAGGCGCGCGAAAATCCCAATATTTACAACGAAGCCGCCGTCGATTATGCCAGCTTCCACAATCTCGTTTTGGCTGAAAACAAACATGCCGTGGCGATTGCCGGATTTGGTCACCGGTATCCTACTTTGGAGATTTGGTCCAAGTCTGAACACTGCCAGCCGTGGGAGCACAGCCGCGAAGAGCTCCAAGGAATGTCCGATTTGATCCACGCGATGCACGCGGCAACCGGCACCCATGTGCCTACCAATGAGGAATGGCACTGCAAGCCGATTGACGCGGACGTTGCAATCCCGTGGAAAGTACTGATCAAATGGCGTGTATCCACTTTGGCTGGATTTGAAGGCGGAACGAAGATTTACGTCAATACGATTGATCCGTGGGCGTTGCGTGATCGTGTAGTGCCGAAATTGCTAGAACTACGTGCCGAAGGAAAGATTGCCAATAATATAAATATTGCGAGCGAATGCAGTTGTCGAGTAAATTCGCTTAGGTACAATCCGGCTCTTCAGTAACTACACAGGACAAAGCACAGAGGTATGGAGCAAGCACGTCTACCGCGAGTTATAGGGACTTCAAAGAAATTTGAAGGCCCGCTTCCTCCCCGCTTTGCTTCCCATTTTCGCGAGCGTGTTATTGCCCATCGCGGTTCGAGCGGTCTTTATCCTGAGAACACGATGATGGCTTTTCGCCATGCGTGGGACGGCGGCTGCCGAGTGCTAGAGACGGACGTGCAGGTGACGGCCGACGGCGTCGTGGTATGTTTTCACGATGCCACCCTCGATCGCATCACCAATCTCAACGGACCAATTAGCGGTTATACGTGGGAAATTCTGGCAACAACGGCAGTGGTGCACGGACCAAATGGCTGGCGTGATCGAATCTTAAAACTGGACGATCTTCTCGTGGCATTTCCGTATGCACAGTTCATTATCGACATCAAAAATCCGGCGGCAATCGATGCGCTGATCGAAGTTATCAACCGTACGCGCAGTGCCGGCCGGATCTGCGTCTCTCACTCGTGGGCGTCGTATTTAGAAGAAGTGCGCGCTCGCACCTCCCCACTCTTGCAGCGCACCTTGGGTTGGGAGAATCTTGCCGAGCTCATTCGTTGCGCACGTCTCGGCTTGAAGCCTGACCCACACTTACGTGTGTCCAATTGGGCGCATATTCCGTACGACGGCGTTATGTCACCTTTGATGCGCAATCCAGTTTTCGCCGAGCGGTTTATGTCAATGGCACACGATTTGGGAATCGGCGTACGGGTATGGTCGGTGAACTCATTTACTGCGATGAACCAGTTCTGGAATATGGGTATCGACGCAGTGACCACCGATTATCCGGAACGAGCCATTGAGATGATGATTAATCGGGAGGCTCGAAATCGACGTGGAGAGTTGCTGGTATGCCCTTCTGCGCTAACGTCGAACTCCACTGAGCCCCGCTGCACCACACCCGAACAAGTAACGCAGGTTGCACAGTCAGCTCAAGCGGATCTATCAGCACAGCCATCTCAAGGAGCTCGGACTTCATCGACGCCATCGCAGCGCTCAACCCAAAGCGCTCCGGCTGAGTCCATCACCATGAAACGGCCCAGCCGACGAGAGCTACGGCTGGCAGGTCACTATCGAAAGTCGTAGCTGTTAGCGCTGCCTTTGATGATCGGCACTGATCTGCCCAGCTTCCATCACTACCACGCGATCCGCCACGGTATGCGCCTCATCTTCATCGTGAGTAACAAAAATGCTGGTGGTCGCCGTCGTCGTCAATATACTGCGCAATTGCACCGCGAGCGACTCTCGCAACTTGCGGTCTAGGGCGGAAAGCGGTTCATCAAGCAGTAACACTGCTGGCCTGGGCGCAAGGGAGCGCGCTAATGCAACTCTTTGTGCTTGCCCACCAGAGAGCGTACTCACAGGTCGCCCGGCAAATTGCTCCAAATCGACAAGTTTGAGCAGTTCACGAACTCGTTCTTCGCGTTCGTCTCGCGGCACGCGGCGCATTTCAAGCCCGTAGGAAATATTCCTGAACACGTTTCGGTGCGGAAAAAGTTGTCCGTCTTGGAATACCATTCCGGTATTTCGCTGGTGAACTGGAGCGTCGCGCACGTCTTTACCGTCGAGAAATATCACTCCCGAGCTAACGCGCTCAAGGCCTGCAATCGCGCGCAGTAAAGTGGATTTTCCCGAGCCAGAAGCCCCCAGTAGTGCGACGATTTCTCCGTGCCGAACACCGAGGTCGACGCCGCGCACAGCCGTGAAACCATTAGGGTAGGTAACGTCTACCCCGCGCAAATCGAGCGCCAGTGGCTGTTGGGCGTGCCCGTCAGAATTACTGCTCGCCATGTTGCTCGCCATATCATGCCTTCCTTTCTAAGAGCGATGCCGTTTCGCGGCGCATGCTCAAAGTTTCCGCAGCGATCATCGCCGACGCCGTCGCCACCGCTAGGATCACAGCACCGGCGAGCGCCATCCCATAGTTGTATTCGCCTGGTCGCGAGAGGAGTTTGACAATCACCACAGGTAGCGTCTGATAAGCGGGATCTGCGAGGAATGATGTGGCACCAAATTCGCCAAGTGATACCGCAAAAGAGAATCCTGTGGCTAATCCTAAACCACGCGCCAAGAATGGCAGATCTATCGTCTGCAATATTTTCGCTGGTGAAGCACCAAGGGTTGCAGCCGCCTCTCTCATGCGCGGATCTATAGCCCGCAAAACTGGTAGTAGTACGCGCACTGCCAGTGGCAACGCCACTACGGCTTGTGCTACTGGAACGAGTAGCGGTGAACGGCCAAAAGTCGTTGGGCCAAATGTGATGAGAAAACCGAATCCTACGGTTACTGTTGAGATTCCTAGCGGCAATAGCACGAATCCGTCGAGGAGCTGTTGAAAACGCGCGCGCACTCCATCAACTTGCCGAGATAGTACGAGAGCCAAGGGGATCGCGATAACGAGCGCAATCATCGTGGCGTCCGTGGCGATTTTTATGGAGTGCGAGATGCCTTCAAACACGGTGGTCCCGCCCGTGAAGCCAGTTCCAGGAGTTTGCAATCGGCGATAATTTTCCAACGACCATTCATCATGCACTCGAAAAGATCGGACCGCGAGTGTGAGCAAGGGAGCCACGATGAACGCTACTGAGGCTAAAGTCGCCACGAGGGCTCCGGCGTCGCCCCTGCGCACTGGACACGAAGAATCTTTGCGCACCCGCAACGCGACCTCTGTTTTTTTGGTTAAACTCGTGGTTACAAGCAAGGCAAACAAGACGATCATGAATTGCAAAACGCTGAGAATCGCGGCGCGATCAAGATTGAAGAAAGTCACCGTTTGCAGGTATATCTCCATCTCGATGGTTCCGTATCCCGGATTTCCGAGTGTAGTGACTATGCCGTACGCCGTGGAGCAATAGAGAAATACCAGGCCAGAACCGGCGGCGACGGCGGGCGCAAGCTGAGGTAACGTAACTGTGAGAAAGGCACGCAGCGGCGTAGCACCGAGTGTGCGAGCAGCTTCAGCTGTGCGGTGGTCGATACCAGACCACATTGTGCCAACTGTGCGCACGATTACCGAGAAATTGAAGAATACCATCGCCATGACCACTGCTGATGTGGAATTTGCGAGTCCGAGAAAGCTGAGCGGACCTTCAAGAAGAGAGCGGAAAGCGATGCCAACTACCACTGTGGGCAGCACAAACGGAATCGAAACCAGACCGCGCAAAAGTCGTTTTCCTCGAAAATCTAGGCAATACAACGTATAAGCACCTGGAATGCCTAAGAGCACCGACAATGCAGTTCCTGCGAATGCCATCCACAGGGTTTGCCAGATGATTTTCCAAGTTCTCGACTCGCCAAATACCTCGAAGACCCCCGACCATATTCCCGTTTGGTTCGATGATGTTGCATCTACTCCAAGGAATCCTCGGACCAGCATCGCACCCACCGGCCATACGAAGAATATAAGAATGAACACTAGGGGCAGCGCTATCGCGCTGCCCCAGCCAAGTTTGCTCAATACTTTCACGTGTTCTTGAGTTCTTCTTGTGTTAGGCGAAATTCTGCATCAACGAGACTAAACGAGCCTATTTAGCAGGGTTAGACTTTTGATACAGTTCCGACCAATCCTTGAGCCAAGAATCTCGATTCTTAGCAACCTTCTTCAGATCAACTTCGATGGGATTTTTCGGCATCTGAGCGTATTTTTGCCAGTCATCTGGGAGTTTAACCGAGTCGAGAACTGGGTACATATACATGTTCTCAGGGATTGTCTTTTGTACTTTCTCGGAGACTAGGAAGGAAATGAATGCCTGTGCACCGTCGGGATTCTTCGCTCCTTCGGTCACTCCAGCGTATTCGACCTGTTCAATGCAGGTAGCGTCTACCGAGCCGGTTTTCCCCTGCGAATATGCTGGCGACGACGAATAGCTTAGCACGATTGGGTACGCACCTTTTCCATCACCACCGGAGAAATCTGTATAGTACGCGCTCGACCACCCGTCGTCGATCTTGGCGCCATTAGCAAGTAGGTTCGTCCAGTAGGTTTTCCAGTCGTCACCGTACTTGGTGATAGTTGCGGTGAGGAAGGCGAATCCTGGGGTGGACGTGAGCGGATCGGTGAGCACCGTGAGCTTCTTGAACTCTGGTTTGAGGAGATCGTCGAAGCTTGCCGGCGCAGCTTGGTTGCGGGCTTTGAACCATTCGTTGTCCACGTTGAGGCAGACGTGACCGCGATCAATCGGGGTCAATTTATCGTCCACGATATAAGGTGACGAGAAGTCTTTTGGCACGAAGTCAGCTGCAACACCAGCGTCAACAACAGCCTGTGCGTTAAAAGAATCGACGCCGAAGAAGCCGTCCACAGTGGGCTTGTCTTTGTTGAGTTTGAGCTGGTTAAGCACCGTGCCATCGCCAGTAGACACAGTCTTAAGTTTGTAGCCCGATTCTTTTTCGAACGCGGCAATATCGTCCTTGCTCAAGTTAAACGAATCATGAGTGAGGATTGTGACGGTTGAACCTTTGCCTGAATCTGACTTCTTTTGATCGGCAGCAGAACAACCAGCCAATGCAAGAGCTGCGACGGCGATCGTAGCAGCCACTTTACGAAGAGAAAACATTTTTCCTCCAAATAGAGTTTTGGAGGGCGATTTCGCGCGCTATTGCACGAAACGGAGAGAACTCGACTTCCTTCGCCGGCATGATCCGGAATCAGGTTCGAGGGTCTGCATCAATTGCACTCTCAGCGCCTTCCGGCGCTCCCCTGTCGGTGTTTTTATTGTATAGGATTCAGCGCCGTAAAAGGACTTAAATTCGAAATAATGTGCATGATGCGCGGATTTACTAGACATAAAAACGCCGAAAACCGCCACAAAATCAACAATTGCACAAAAGGGTCAAAAGTAGCGCTATTCACAAATCGGGAACAACGGCGTATCGTTTGAAGCGACGCAAACAGCAGTTTCCGAAAGGGATTTTGTCATGTCAAATAAACTCCGTGACGGCGATGCCATGCGGGGCGAGATGTATGCTTGCGCTCAAATGGGCTTTCCGATTCCTGACAAATGCACCGAAGCAATACTAACCATTGGATACTAAATCCATGCTGTCCGTTTCGCAGTTAGATTGTTCATTTGGAGAAAAACAAGCACTACGTGGCATCTCTTTCAATGCGACTACAGGAATCAGCGTATTTTTGGGCGCTAATGGTGCTGGAAAAACCACATTATTTCGGATTCTCGCAACATTACAAGAAAAATATCGAGGCATTGTTCGGCTTGATGAGACCGAATATTGTGCTTCGCAAGTCTCAACAATCCGATATCAGCTTGGATACATGGATCAGTTCGCCACATTTTCCGCTCAATACACAGTATATGAGGCACTCGCCTATGCAGCCTGGTTGAAAGGAGTTCCGCGGCACGAGTACAAGACTCTAATCACTACTATGCTCGAACAATCTGATTTACTATCTGTGGCTGACTGCAAGTTAAGAGCTTTATCTGGCGGAATGAAACAACGGGTTTATTTGTTGCAAGCCCTCGTAAATAATCCCCATCTCTTAATTCTGGACGAGCCTTGCTCTGGGCTGGATCCGTTACACCAAGAGAAGATCAATGCTCTACTGAAAATATATGCGCAAAACTCTATCGTTCTACTCTCAACTCACTCGCTTGATCAGGCTCTAGCTATTGCCGACTGGGTTTTCGTCATGAACAACGGGCGCCTCATCGCGCAGTGCGAAAATTCTGCTCAACTAACCCGCACAGATCTTATTGATCTTATGAGTCAAGAGTGGCAAGACTAATGCTTAAGTACAGTATTGATAGACGACACTGGTTAGTCATCGCATTTATATGCATCGGAATATTTTCAGTTCATCTTCTTGCACGACCTCGTACTTGGGTATTCGATTACACCCTAGCTTCGATGCAAGCATCAATGTGCACGATTATTTTATGCCCTGTGATCGCTGGTTACGCTAGCGCCGCTTATTCACCACACATGCGCTCAAGCAATCCGCTCAACGCACTTTCGCTAAAGAAATATCGCTCATATTTCGTCGAATTAATCGGAATATCAACACCATTCTTATGCTACTTTTTCGTGTTTTACATCATTATGTTGGCTATGTGCACGAACAAAGTGCCGCTTTCTGACTTCACTCCGGCCGATCTACTTCCTATCATCAGTGCATCTGCTTTTATTATCACCAGCGCATCAATAGGTCTAGCATTTGGATTGCACCACGCATCCGACTATCTCGGCCCAATCATCGCAGTAGTAGTGTTTGGCATATATATCGCTCTCTATGGCTCAACATTGCGGATTTTAGTGCAAACAGGCGGTGCTACCGGCACACTTGTTGGATACGAACCCAACATTCTCTATCATTTGTTACAAATAGGTTGCCACATTTGCATTATTTTCGTCGCAAGTGCATTTGCTATTCCTAACCGCGCAAAAGTCACCGTAACGTTCAGAATGCTTTCGTGCGTATTATTTCTCCTGATCATTGTCTTGAGCCATCAAACAGAACTCAAATACTCTCGCAACAATATTGATTTTCGCCTAGCCTCGAGTTTGCCCTCGATTACGTGCAAAAGTACCGAAAATCTACATGTGTGTGTCGGAATAGGATACAAAGAATTTCTTAATAAGTCTGCCCAAAGATTACAAAGCACCTACACACAGCTACATAACGAATTCCCAACCATTGCATGGTCCACCGATTGGGCACAAGACGGCGCAGGACAAGAAAGCAGTCCATTTGGCGTGTTTCACGACGACGAAGGGCTCGCGAACAATGCCCAAGATTTTATGAATGCGCTCGTATCTCCCCAGTGTGATTTCAACAAGATCCAACAATACTGGACTGACGCATATCAATATTTTTATGAGCTTGAGCAAAAGGCTATGAAGGATACCGACCGCAACCGTTCAATAAGTCACGAAGTAGCAGAACATGCTCTTATCGAAATTTCACGATGTTCTTCTCGTCCTTAGAATACGAAAACTTGTTTTCGTTGCCTTATTTATTACTACATTAAGCATATTGACAGCACTTATCCCCAGCGAAAGCTATAAAGTTATCGGACGGTTGGGTGTTTATAACGTATTGTGGAGTCTGCCGTTTTCGCTATACTGCATCCCCGTCGTCGTCCTGAACACAGAGCAGTCGGAAACGATAAATAAACTTAGCCCCTATGCCAATCGCAACAACGCGATCGACTCGTTGCTACTTGCAAGCTGCATTTTGCTAGGTTCAGTGCTCACTACAGCTGGCGACCTCGAATATATTTTAGTTCTGCGAACGGCTATATATTATTCTTTGTTAGCCGCAGTATTAGTGCCGTTCTCGCGTAACTTAGCCTATTTCATACCGATTGCGAACGCGATAGTGATATGGATACTGGGTGTGGATAATAATTCTAAGCCCCTCATGTGGGCCTTCGCTTTGCAGCCATACAACGCCACGACGCCGTGGATTGCTAATGCCTGCCTGTTGTTCCTACTTGTGATTGTGAAAATACTTAGAAAGCCGAGTTAGCCGAAAGTACGATCTGCTTGCCAAACGGGAAGCACGTAACCGGGATAAGTTTAATATTCGCCCAGGCTAGAGGAACGCCAATGATCGTTAGTGCCAGGGCAACAGCCGTAACAACATGGCCCACCGCCAACGGCAATCCCGCCACAATAAACCAAACAACGTTCATAAGCATCGAACCTACGCCGGCATTTGGCTGGTCAACTACTGTGCGACCAAACGGCCACAAAACGTAGAATGCGATTCGAAAACACGCAACTCCGGCCGGAATCGTGACAATGAACAGGCACGCGATTACCCCAAAGAGCACATACCACCAAAATAGCCAAAATCCGCTGAGTACGAGCCAGATAACGTTAAGTATAAACCTCACCTGACCTGCTCCTTTCTCACCTTGTTCATGTTCGACGTTGTGTGGTGGTTG
>NZ_SJDT01000031.1 GCF_004331995.1 Arcanobacterium bovis | reverse complement strand
ATCCACCCGCTCCTATTGATCCAGCGCCAGTGGATCCGACTCCTGAGCCTCCCGCACCGGTACCGGTGACTCCTGCTGATCCTGTAACGCCTCCTTCGCCTATTCCTGCCCCGCAGCCAACGCCAGCACCGTCTGCACAACCTGCAGCAAGTTCGACTACCGCGTCGTCACCTACCACGAAAGTGGTGAAGCCACGGGTGGCTGTGAAGAATCGAACCACAACGGCACGAAAAGCTGTTTCTGGTGCTCGTCTTGCTGAAACAGGTTTCAGCAAGGGGCAGCTTGCCACGGTCTGCGGCATCCTG
>NZ_SJDT01000030.1 GCF_004331995.1 Arcanobacterium bovis | reverse complement strand
GACGTCGGTTCGCGCAGGCGAAAACCGGATATAGCCGTGCGCAACAACGTGGAGTGAGCATGACGTCGAAACGCTCGCTTGGGCGTGAAACTGGCCGGAAAACTGTGGCACTGACCGTGCGGCTCGTGCGGGTTGTTGCCGCGAAGATCGTAGCATCGATCGCCGCGCTGTCGACGCCGATAATCACGGGAGTCGTTGCTGTTATAGCTGTGATCGCTTTGATCGTGGCCATGCTTCCTTCATGGCTGGCCAGCTATCTTTTCGACGAAGATGCCCAAGCTAATGCTTACGCTGCAGTTCTCATGACAGA
>NZ_SJDT01000003.1 GCF_004331995.1 Arcanobacterium bovis | reverse complement strand
CACTGACGGTGACGGGGTTTCTGATGGTGATGAGATTACGCATGGTACTGACCCAAACAAGGCTGATACTGATGGTGACGGGGTTTCTGATGGTGATGAGATTACGGAGGGTACTGATCCGCTTGATTCACGGTCCTTCCCGTACCTGTTGAGGCTTGATAAGAGCCGTGTTCATCGTGGTGAGCAGGTGACTGCTTCGTTGTCTGGTTTCAAGGCTGGGGAAGTGGTATCGCTTGAACTACACTCCTCCGTTATTGGACTGGTTCAGAACGTGACGGTTGATGCAAAGGGAATGGCAACAGTTACCTTTACTGTGCCAGCGTCGGCTGAGCTTGGTGTGCATCATGTGATGGCTGTTGATGCTGGTGGTTATCTTGTCCAGCAGCAAGGTCAGTTGGAAGTGATTGCTGACTCGATCGCACTCGGCGATGCTAGTGCCGGTGGTGCTGGTGGTCTTGCTAAGACTGGTTCTGCCAGCCTCAGCCTGGGCATTCTTGCCATGATGGCTAGCCTTGCCGGTGCGAGCGTGCTAGTAGCTCGCCGCAAGAACGCCTAAACAAGCTCCCTATGATCTCCTGGTAGCCACGTATAATGCGCGGGCACTGAAACCGTGCTAACGTGCGTGGCTACCAGGGGCAAGGGGACGTAACTTGGGTGAGTAATCGACAAACACACATTAAACACCCAAAACACAAACTGTGGGATTGGAGCCGAAAAACGGCCTCCAATCCCACAGTGCTATCCAGCCACTACCGAGCAGTCCAAACTCTCAAAATGCAACACCAAACTCATTCGAAAAACGTGCCACTTATAAGCCCTAGGTCATGTAAAAAACTTAAAGCGCCCTATTTTTGAGTCGCAAATGACCGATTTTAGCTAAAAATACCTCCAAACGCGTTGTAAGTCTCTCAAAATTGCGTATAAAGAATTGCTCAATTACAGGTATAATGTTTATTTGGCGTATATGCTCACGCACCGACATTCGGCTCACAAAACCGAATATGCCAGTAATTGGCCTGACCGAGAGGAAATCTCTTGCTGAAAGCACTTGGATCGGCGTTCCGTACACCAGACCTGCGGCGCAAATTGCTGTTGACTATGTTCATCATGGCGATTTACCGCCTCGGTACCTATATACCTGCACCATTTATCTCGTATGAGAACGTGAAAACATGTTTGGATCAGGCTGGATCGGCTGATCTGCTCACCATGATGAACATGTTTGCAGGTGGCGGCATGCTGCACCTCTCCGTGTTTGCATTGGGAATCATGCCTTATATTACGGCGTCGATTATCGTGCAGCTCATGCGGGTAGTAATCCCACGCTTCGAAGAGCTCCACAAAGAAGGTCAGTCGGGCACCGCCAAGCTCACCGAGTATACGCGCTACCTCACGATCTTCCTTGCCATTTTGCAGTCCTCTGTGATTGTTTCAGTGGCAAACACCGGCTTGTTTGTGGGCTGTAACGTACAGCCGATTCCAAACGCCACTATCGGTGTTAAGCTGCTGACGATCTTGGCTATGACCGCTGGTACCGGCCTTGTTATGTGGCTCGCTGAAATCATCACTGAGCGTGGCGTGGGCAATGGAATGTCGCTGCTCATCTTCACCGGTATTGCTGCAAACTTCCCAGCAATGCTCGCAACTGTATCGAAGTCAGCCGGTGGCTTGATGGACGTGGCGATCGTCGTCGTCATGTTCTTGGCCATCACGGTGGTTGTTGTATTCGTGGAACAATCGCAACGACGCATCCCGGTGCAGTACGCAAAGCGCGTGGTAGGACGCCGCACCTACGGCGGTACGTCTACCTACATTCCGCTCAAGATCAACATGGCAAACGTTATTCCAGTGATCTTTGCGTCCTCGATTCTCTCTTTGCCACAGATGATTTCCCAGTTCGGCGATCAGAACTCCTCCTGGGTGCAGTGGCTACACGCGCATTTCACCTGGACGTCGCCGTGGTACATGGCTGTTTATGCGCTCTTGATTCTCTTCTTCGCTTTCTTCTACACCTCGATTACCTTCAATCCAGAAGAAGTTGCTGACAATATGAAGCGTTACGGAGGCTTCATTCCCGGTATTCGTGCGGGCCAGCCTACGGCGGATTATTTGCGCTATGTGATCAACCGCATTAACTGGGTTGGCGCGCTCTACTTGGCGATTATTGCGCTGATTCCGCACATTGTATTCAACCAAATGGGTATTCAGGCCGGTGGTTTCGGTGGAACGTCGATTATTATTCTGGTTGGAGTCGGACTCCAGACCGTCAAAGACATTGACGCTCAACTCCAACAACGTCACTATGAAGGTTTCTTACGATGAAAGCACGTTTTGTTATGGTTGGTCCTCCCGGAGCGGGAAAGGGCACCCAGGCAAAAGTTCTTACCGAAAAACTTAATATTCCCAATATTTCTACCGGTGCAATTTTCCGTTCTCATATTGCTGAGCAAACTGAGCTCGGAAAACTAGCTGCGTCCTATATCGACAACGGCAACTTAGTTCCTGACGAAGTGACCGACGCGCTCGTGCGCGATCGTTTGAGCCAAGACGACGTCGCGGCCGGTTTCCTACTCGACGGATACCCACGCAATCTCCACCAGGTAGATGCCCTCGACGCAATGCTTGAAGAGCGTGGCGAAAAACTTGACGCCGTCATTGAACTCTCGATTCCTGATGAGGAGATTGTTGGGCGTCTGCTGCACCGCGCACAGGTCGAAGATCGTGCTGACGATACCGAAGAGGTGATCCGTCACCGCATCGAGGTCTACCACGCCGCTACAGCGCCACTCACCGACGTATACCGCGAACGTGGCATTCTGCTGCCAGTTGATGGCACTGGCACGATCGACGACGTGCTCAATCGTCTCGTATCAGCACTCGAATCATTCCTCGGCTGAGTCATGTTTAATAGCGCAAAAATCGAGTTGAAGTCCGACGATGAAATCCGGCAGATGCGCAAGTCTGCGCTCGTCGTCGCCAGTATTCACAAGGCTCTCGATGCCGCAATCGCACCTGGTATGACCACTGGTGAACTTGATGATATTGCTCGTGACGTGCTGCAATCACACGGCGCAAAGTCGAACTTTTTCGGCTATTACGACTATCCTCGCCAAACCTGCATTTCGGTCAACGACACGATAGTGCACGGGATTCCAGGTGAGCAAGTACTTCAACCTGGCGATATTGTTTCGATGGACTGCGGAGCTGTGCTTAACGGCTGGCACGCAGACGCCTGCTTCACGCGCGTTCTTCCAGGTGGAGACGACGCCGTGCGCGAGCGTCGCGAGAAACTTTCGGCAATCACCAAAGAGGCCATGTGGCGGGGGATCGCCGCGATGGCAACAGGGAAGTACGTTTCCGATATTGGCAACGCGATTGACGACTATATCACGAGCTTAGAGCCCGCGGTTCGCCCTGATATCGTGGAAGATTTTATCGGGCATGGTATTGGCACCCAAATGCATATGGCTCCCGATGTGCTCAATTTCCGCACCGCAGGCCGTGGACCGAAGCTCAAAACAGGCATGGTGCTGTGCATCGAGCCGATACTTGCGCAAAAAAGTCAAGCGTACCGCACCCTCGGCGACGGCTGGACCGTCGTCACCCGCGATGGATCAGACGCTTGCCACTGGGAGCACCAGGTAGCCTTACACTCCGGTGGCGTGTGGGTGCTTTCTGCCGACGACGGTGGTGCGGCGCAGCTCGCAAAGTACGGCATCGACGTCGTCCCGCTCGACTGAACTCACGAACTGCGCTACTCATGCGCTGTGGCCCCTTAGAACCGTGGTGCAGTAGGACTATTGCTCAGTGAAAACGGAGCGTGACGAGCTACACCATATTCTCCCTTTTCCAAAAGCCCTTCTATACCGTAGAATTGATCGTTGGTGCTTTGTATGTTTTGCAAGGTGCCTGCCGGTTGGCTTTCGCTAGCTGGCAAAGTAAGAAAATGCAAAGTAAGCGGGTAACATGGCGAAAAAAGAAGGCGTCATCGAAGTAGAGGGAACCGTCCTTGAGGCGCTCCCAAATGCGATGTTTAAAGTCGAGCTGGAGAATGGGCATCAAGTGCTTGCTCACATCTCAGGTAAGATGCGTCAGCACTACATCAAGATCCTTCCAGAAGATCGCGTCGTCGTAGAGCTCACGCCCTACGATTTAAGTCGTGGTCGGATCGTTTATCGCTACAAGTAAGCCCGTCGAGTCAATCTGCTGATTCTCGAAATCGGCAAAGGAAAGACACTATGAAGGTCAAACCAAGCGTGAAGCGGATTTGCGAACATTGCAAGATTATCCGTCGTCACGGTCGCGTTATGGTCATTTGTGACTCAAATCCGCGGCACAAGCAGCGCCAGGGTTAATTCTGGCATCCCTCGTTTTGGCGGGGGAGATGTACTAGCACTGCTAGCGCACAGCGCAACCCTCGGTCCGAAGGCCGAGGCCCTTATCTGGGGTTGCAGTGTTCCACACCTTCGGAATGGACAATGAGGAGCCAATAAGAATGGCACGTCTATCTGGCGTTGATTTGCCTCGCGAAAAGCGAGTAGAAATTGCGCTTACATACATTTTTGGCATCGGCCGCACGCGCGCGCATGAAACTCTTGCCGCAACTGGAGTTAATCCAGATACCCGCGTGAAGGATCTCTCTGAAGACGATTTGGTCAAGCTCAAGAACCACATCGATGAGAACTACAAGGTTGAAGGCGATCTCCGCCGTGAAGTTCAGGCTGATATTCGCCGTAAGATCGAGATTGGTTGCTATCAAGGTCTTCGTCACCGTCGTGGTCTGCCGGTACATGGTCAGCGCACCAAGACGAACGCACGTACCCGTAAGGGACCAAAGCGTACCGTTGCAGGTAAGAAGAAGAAGTAGTAGTTCCGCCCGATAGGGCGCGAATCGACGATTATTTCAGGAGATATTTAGAATGCCACCTAAGACACAGGCGCGTCGCCCGCGCCGCAATGTGCGCAAGAATGTAACAACAGGTCAGGCTCATATTAAGTCGACCTTCAACAACACAATCGTTTCCATCACCGATCCAAAGGGCGAAGTTATTGCAACGTGCTCGTCCGGTATGGTGGGTTTCAAGGGCTCCCGTAAGTCCACGCCGTACGCTGCGCAGCTCGCTGCTGAAAACGCTGCTCGCCGTGCAATGGATCAGGGTATGAAGAAAGTTGACGTTTTCGTGAAGGGTCCAGGATCTGGTCGCGAAACCGCAATCCGTTCTCTGACCGCTTCCGGTCTGGAAGTTACCTCGATCTCTGATGTGACTCCACAGGCTCACAACGGTTGCCGTCCACCCAAGCGCCGTCGCGTTTGATGCTTTGGGGTGTTATGCCCCTTCCAGGGTAGTAGTTACCTATTTCGGGTAGTAGTTACCCATTCCGCTGGTGGAAACACCAGCTCGGAAACGGAAATAGACGTCATATAGTGGGCGTCTGCGAAAGGAAAACACAGTGATCATCGAACAGCGTCCAATGCTGACCGAAGAAAAGGTCTCCGAGACTCGTTCTCGCTTTACCCTAAACCCGCTGGAGCCAGGATTTGGTTACACGCTGGGTAACTCGCTTCGCCGTACATTGCTTTCTTCGATTCCAGGTTCGGCTGTTACGTCGATCCACATTGATGGTGTACTCCATGAGTTCTCCACCATCGAGGGATGCAAGGAAGACGTAGCGGAGATCATCCTTAACCTCAAGGATTTGGTTGTAACCTCTGAGCATGACGAGCCAGTTCTCATGTACCTGCGCAAGCAAGGTCCAGGACAGGTGCTCGCCTCGGATATCACTCCTCCTGCAGGTGTAGAGATCCACAACCCTGATCTTGTGATCGCCACTTTGAATGAAAAGGGCAAGATCGAGATCGATCTGACTGTTGAGCGTGGACGTGGTTACGTTTCCGCAGCACAGAACAACTCGCCAGAGTACGAAATTGGGCGCATCCCGGTTGATTCGATTTATTCGCCGGTTGTGAAGGTTTCCTACAAGGTTGAGGCAACTCGTGTTGGTCAGCGCACCGATTTCGACAAGCTCATTGTTGATGTTGAAACGAAGGCATCGATGCTTCCACGTGATGCATTTGCGTCCGCTGGTAAGACGCTCGTCGAGCTGTTCGGTCTTTGCACTGAACTCAACGAAGAAGTCGAAGGCCTTGAGCTTAAGGAAGCCCCAGTTCAGGAGACTCAGTCCTCTGATCTGCAGCGTCCAATTACGATTCTTAACCTGCCAGCACGTTCGCAGAACTGCTTGCAGCGCGAAGGAATCCACACCATCGGTGAACTGGTACTTCGCTCTGAAGCTGACTTGTTGGATATCCGCAACTTTGGCGCAAAGTCGATCGAAGACGTCAAGGACGAACTTGCAAAGCTCGATCTGCGTTTGAAGGATTCCCCAGCTGGTTTCGTTTCCGCTTACGGCGACGACTACTCAATGACTTTCAGTGACGATCTGCAGGGCTAAGGGTTCTGCACAATAATTTCTAGGAGAAACAATGCCTAAGCCCACAAAGGGTGCACGCCTGGGTGGTTCCCCGGCACATGAGCGTCTAATCATTGCAAATATGTGCCGTCAGCTCATCCACAACGAATCCGTTGTAACAACCGAAGCTAAAGCAAAGCGTGTACGCCCATACATGGAAAAGCTCATCACCAAGGCAAAGAAGGGCGACACCCACAACCGTCGTCTCGCTCTCAAGGTGCTGCGCGACCGCGAAACCGCTTACATCCTGTTCGAAGAGCTTGCTCCAAAGTTTGCTGAGCGCAACGGTGGATACACCCGCATCGTGAAGCTTCCAAACCGCCGCGGTGACAACGCCCCAATGGCTGAGATCTCGCTCGTACTTGAGCCAGTTTCGCCAAAGCAGGCAGTTGTGAAGGAAGCCGAGAAGGTTGCCGAGCATGCTGCAGCTAAGGAAGAAGAAGCAAAGGTTGAAGAGACTGCTGTTGAAGAGACCGAAGCAGCTGAAGAAGCTGTTGAGGCCGAAGCTCCAGCAGAAGAAGTTGCTGAGGAAACCGAGGCAGCTGACGAAGCCAAGTGAATCTAGCTTAATTAGCTGGTGACATACCTATACGGGTGGGCTGGGATCAATTGATCCCAGCCCACCGTTGTATATAAGGAACTATCGGGTGCGTGTCTATGTTGTGGAGCCGGTTCAGCCGCCTTTTGAAGGGATTGTTTCACTGCTCATGCATGTGAAGCAAGACCACAACAAACGTCTTAACGCACTACAGGATCAGCGTATGGATGAAGCGATGGATAGATGTTTTTCATGGGCTGAACGCTTTACAAATGACAGTTAACTATGACATAGTAGCTCTGTATGCATCTCATGCATATTGGGAGTAGGATCAGAAACTATGACACTGAATCAAGAACGTCGGGCATCAGTGAAAGCCAAGCGAGAACAAGCGCGGCGAGATCGTGAATTGATCGAAGATCTCGTTGCAATGCGCTTGCGTAAAGGGCTAACGCACCAGAATGTGGCGGATAAACTCTCTGTCAGTCAGTCGACGATTTCTCGGTTTGAAGCAAGAGTAACAAATCCAAGCCAGCAGTTTATTCGGCGCTATGCACTCGCAGTTGGGGCTGGAATCAAGTATGAAATCGTTGATAGTAGCCCAATCTATGAACAGAACTTTGCAGTCGACCAACGGTATCAGATCAGTGAAACATCTATTTATATGTCAGATGCTCCATCGTTTCAGATCAAGGTATAAAGAACATGCCAGTAGCGTTAAAAGATGTGCCTTTTGAATTGGCTCAGGTGAAGCCGATTAGAGTAGAAGCAAACGGTGAAGCATTTGATTTTTCGTCAATAGAACAAGATGAACAAATCAGTGTTCAGCTTGCAATAGGAGTCGGAGACGCCGAATTTTCTTCTGATCGTGTTGCAATTACTTACACCTATAGTGTGAACGCTCGTATTGCAACATTTGAGTTGGGGTTGCGGGCCACTTATCGCTACGACGATTCGTTCGAAGCTATAAGGGGTAGCATCACGGAATCTGATTGGCGTGATTTCTTTACAACTCGAGGAATCCCCGAAATCACTGCGTATGCTCGTGTATATCTGGGGCAGTTGTGTGGAATCCTCGAGATTCCTCCGGTGCCGCTAGTGATTAAATAGTGATCAAATAACATGCAAGCGAGCGTCACATGGAAGAAACTATTGACGCAGCTACAGCAATTCTCTAGTTTGCTCGACGAGGAGTTATTTGCTTGTAACTCCAGTCTAGTTCCTAGCTGACTACGTTCCTATAGGTTATTAATAAATAATGAAGACGCGATGTTGCTATGCTAGATACCATTACTAACCGCCAGTGCAGACCAAATTCTCTTTTTGACTCTATTGGTTAGATCGGCTGGGACGGTTGGGTCAACCTAGAATTCTAGTTTCTTTCACATATCGCCGTGCGGTCTTATGTGGCGCCTCGGCCAGCCTAGTAACAATCACTAATAAACGCACTCCAAGCGTGTGAGCGCCAATCTACTTTGTGCCTCAGTAACGAGCATACCTCCAATAAAAAGCCTCCTCTTGCTCTGTCTGGCACAGGGGGGGCAGTGCAGGGTTCCAGTCCAAATGAATTAGCTTTACTGGGCTACAAAAACCAGGTGTAGCAGCTATTGTGGGATGTTCTAACTGTCTTTCGTAACTTAATCTGACGGGCATTTATATTTTTATGTGAATGTCACAAGGAGTACAAGCCCGAAGCAAAGCGTTAGTGAATTTGAAAGGGTATAGGAGTGTTTCGTCTCAGTATATAAAATTGTAGCATTAAGTGGCATGTGTGTGAAATATTAAAACAACCATTGAAAGAGTGATATAAGAAAGGCGTTTTGTATGTCACACACAATCTTTAATTCCTTGCCAGTGCTGTTGTCGTGCTTACTCGGAGCCGCGGGTTTGTCTGTACCGGATACCGACACTAATGTTGTAGTGTCTGGTGACCAGGATAAAGGAGCAATTTCGCAACCAATGCCTTATGCGTGCCCGATGCAGATGTGTGCGGGAAGTGATGGCGGCAGCGTACGAATTGGACAACTTCTTGCTTTTTCGTCTTTGCGGAATAGGCAGTTTGCTGTCACACAGCATGCTTACGTTCAGGCGTCAAGTCGGGGTATTGACCTTCGTTTGCTTGCTCGCAATGGAGTTGTTCAGTCTCAGCGCAACGGATATATCTACATTAAATATGGTCGCTTTATCGGAGTTCTTTCGCATAGAAATGGCACAATCGTTTCTGCAATAATTAACTAAGATTCGGGAAATGCTTAGGTGGTAATTCGATAGTTTGCTTAAGATGCAAGCATAATTTAGTTCACTCGACGAGGAGTACAACATGACGAACAACGAAATGTCTCACCAGAACGAAATACCTCATCAAACCGAGACCGGTCACCAGAACGAGGTCCCGCAGCAAACCGAGCTACCTCATCAAACCGAGACGCCTCAACAACCAGACACACGCAAACTCGCTTTTAGATGGTGGTTTGATGGCAGTGGCTTGTACTTCTTCGTGCCAGGCGTGAATCCCATGTATCCGACCGCAAATTTCGACGAGTTCCCCTGCATCACCGTTGATCTGGACGAAAACTGCAACATCATTTATCTGTGGATCGGCGACTACCAAGATACTTTCCCTGATCACGACGGCGTCGAATGCGCGATTGAACGATTCGTCGATTCTAGCGCAATGACCTGGCGTGTTATTTTGCACGAATGCGAAAAGTATTCAACGCGCGCAAGCTATCCCAGCACCAAATACGGAAGCGCAGTTACTTTGTCTATTTTGGAAGGTGACGACGGTGCTTTCGCAGGCTACGAGGTATGCTCACGCATCGGCACGATGCCGTTTGAGCCGGATGTGGAATGGACATGCGCACAACGAATAGGGGAGTTTCCGCAAAAGAAAGGTGCGGACCGTCGTCTGTGACATCGATCCGCACCTTCTGATAGGTTCCTAAGCTGCTATGCGTTTAGCGCTTTCGCGGCGAGCCATGGCCTGTTCAAAGTCTCGTGTACCAACAAAAACTTCGTGCTTATATGGGTTGACCTTGAGCTTGCGTGCGCGGTAGATAACGTATCCCACAGCCAGCACATTCGCGATAAATGCGATTAGCGATACCGTCAAATTGATATTTGGATTGTTGACGGAATCCACCGAGAACACCGAGTAATCTTGGAACATTGGCACGGTTTGGGCAAACATGCACCATAGTGCCAGAGTGTTAGCGCGGTTTTGAATCCAGCCGCCCTTGTTCCAGAAAGCATTGGCCACCGTTGGGGCAAGTAGCAGGGCAAATCCGCAGTAGAACGCATGGGTTGGCAGGCAGTTGTAGGTGTAGCAGAAGTTCCATAAATCGTAGGAAATAATAAATACCCAGGTCATATCGGCCCAGATCATATCTTGCTTCTTCTTGCCTACGTAAATGCCGAACCAGCCGGTCATAACAAAGATGTTCAGGATTCCTGCAAGGCCGTTAAAGACGTTATGCCAGCCGCCGTATAGCGTCACACCTTCCGACGATACCCAGGTGGTGTTCCATGCCCGAATTGCCGATTCAAAATCGGACACCACAGCGATGAGGATATTGATTGCAACAATCACGAACGGGAACACTTTGAACCATTCGGATTTGCCGATAGAGCCCCACTTGTACTTGAGCATCATGAAACCGATGCAGCCCGCCGTCGCCGCATAGAGCTTGGCGTAATGGAACCAGCTGTTCATGTGCACGTACGTTGGGTTGTTGAGTGCCCAATCCGCGCCGGCAGCTGCGCCAACGTAGATCGCAATAAAGTAAATAGACAACGCTGCTGGAATAACGAGGAAACAGAAGATGCCACCAGCTTTTGAGCGGCGAGCGATTTCATTTGCGCCGATCAATGAACAAAATACGAGGATCCAGCCGAGCCACTGGTATGCGGCGGCGTCGCCATAAACATTGAATAACATCGTTCTACCTTTCTGTGTGTGGATGATTTTGCTGTGGTACGTGTAAGTGTCAAAGACGGAGTTGACGCCTGATTAGGTTGTTTGACGTCTGGTTATTAAGTTATGTGAGCGCTCGTTTAGGTTGTTTGTGCCGAAACAGGCGATATTTGCGTGTTATAGGTATTTATCGAGATGGAGAGTTTGAGCGGCAATCTGTTTAATAGTTGCGTTAGGAATCTTCGGATTTGAGCGGATCAATGACACCAGCCCGACGATGAGCATGTAAAACGTTTCGGGCACGAAGTCGATTTCCACTTGATGCTTGTCGGCAAAATCGCGCACGGTGGTTTGTGAGATGTAGTTTGCGATCTTCCGAGCGGTTCGATCGGTAAAAGCCAAGTACAGTGCCGCGTTGGAACCGGAAACGAGCTTTTGGTGAAACGGACCGTCGTCGTCGATAATCGAACGCATGAGCTCGGTTGCGTCCTCAAGCGCGCGAGAAATATTTCCGGGTTCGCGGGCATCGTTCCAGTCTTTGAGCTTGGCTAAAAATTCATCGATCACGTCGTCTAAGACGGCGGTGGCTACCTCTTCTTTGTTCTTGAAGTAGTGGTAGAAAAGCGAGCGAGAAACTCCAGTACGCGCGCCGATTGCGGAAATGGACATTTTCTCAAAGCCTACATCCATGATTTCAGCACGCGCTGCGCTGATAATTTCGGCGCGAGTTGTAGCTCCACGTTTTTGCATTGTCATGCGCTCACACTCCTCTCATAAATAATCTAAAAATGTTATTGACATAGTGTCAACAAAATGCGGAAAAGCCATGAGTCGATTTTGCGAAATTTTGACACAACCGGCGTAAATATAAGGAAAAGTCCCCATGACTGGGGACTAAATTCCTATGAGTGATAGCTGATGCTGATTTTGGCGTGCGTCGGATTGTGAGTAGGTAGGCACAGCGGTTTGATATCAAAATTTTGTGCCCTAACTCAGACGCTGGTTTATTCATCGAGCTATATAAGCACGATAGCTAAAGAATCGCCTAAGTTAGGGAACGTTCCAGCTTCGAGTTTGGAAACTTCGCGGCTTCATGCATGGCAAAGTTCCTGGTTGCAGCTGAGGAGGTTACTCAGGCTTCAGCTTGGGAAGCTACTCAGGCTTTCAGCTCGCGAAAGTGCCGATATCTCGCCGCCAATACAGCTCAGAACCGGCAAGTCCATCTTCGAGCAAAGCGAGGAGCTGGGTGCGGCATTCATCAATGCTTGCGCCCTTCATCGTCACAATCGCCACGCGACCGCCTGCAGCGATCCAGCTCCCGCCAGCTTCACTGCCACAGTCCGAATCTGGCGCAAAGCGCGTGCCCATGTGCACGATATCTGCGCGCGGGTGCGCCTCAACTGCCTCAAATAGACTGCTCGGAATCTCTGGGTATTGCGAAATCGTGCCAGGGTAGCCTGGGGAACTGAGCACAATTCCTAAACAAAACTCCTCGCTCACCTGCACCTGCGGAGTACCCCCAGCAAGCAAATCAAGGAGTGCGCCAGCGAGATCACTTTCAATACGTGGCAAGATGACTTCGCATTCCGGATCGCCTAAACGTGCGTTGAACTCAATCACTCGCACGCCCGCCGCCGTCTGAATTAGACCCGCGTAAAGGAAACCAGTGAATGGTGTGCCGTTTGCCGTCATTTGTGCCAACGTGGGCACGATAACGCGAGCCACTGCTTCGTCGTAAAACGCCTGAGTAACGCGCGGAACAGGAGAAATAGCGCCCATGCCACCAGTATTGGCTCCCGTGTTGCCCTCGCCAATTGGCTTGTGGTCCTGCGCTACCGGCAGTGCTACGAAATTTGTGCCGTGGGCCATGACGATGAGCGAGAACTCAAATCCGTCCAAGAAATCCTCAATAAGCAGTGGGTTCTCACTATCAAGCTCAATTTCTTGCAACACGGCCTCGGCTTCTTCGCGCGTGCCACAGATGGTTACGCCTTTACCTGCGCGCAGTCCATTTTCTTTCAGAACCTGTGGGAACGACGCCGTATCCAAGTAGCTACGCGCGGCATCTGCGTCGGTAAACACCTGAAAGGCGGCAGTGGGAACGCCAGCTTGAGTCATAATCTCTTTGGCAAAAGCTTTTGAACTTTCGATTTGAGCAGCTGCGCGCGTGGGTCCGAAAATTGGCAGACCGCGAGCTGTGAATACGTCCACGATGCCGGAGGCGAGTGGAGCTTCGGGACCAACAATCGTGAGGTCAATGCCACGCCGCACAGCTTCGTCGGCAAGCTCTTCCCATGCCATCATCGGCAAAGATTCGGAGGCAAGTTGTGCGATTGCGTCGGAACCGCCCGCAGCCACTACCTCGTGGAATCGAGCTACCGTGGAAACAAGTGCCATCTCGCGGCCGCCGCCGCCAACGATCATTATCTTCATATCGCGTCTTTCTTAGGTTTGGTTTCAGAGGATCGGATTTGGTGGTTATGGCCGGTATATCTGGCCATAACTTCGTTCTAGGTGCTTAGCTTGGTTGCGTTGCGTTCGTCCAGCAGTTTCGCTGCGATTTGGGCGACGACGCGCGGGTACATCGCGTGTTCGGCACGGTGGATTTCAGCTTCATAGTCGCGCAATGATGCTCCGTTGATTGGAACTGTTTGCTGAGCAATCACTTCGCCAGTGTCCATGCCGGCATCAACCCAATGGATCGTCACGCCTGAATCAGCGCCATCACAATACGCGCGGGTGATCGCATTTAGACCTGGGTAATGGGGCAAGAGCGAGGGGTGAATATTGAGCACACGGTGGCTAAAGGCTTCCAGAAATCTTGCGCCGAGGAGCCGCATAAAGCCAGCTAGAGCAATTAGTTCAACTCCGTGTGTCTGCAACTCGCCGATTACTGCTTCTTCCCAAGCCTGTGCATTGGGAAAGTCGCGAGGTCGGATCAATACAGCTGGCACGCCAAATTCTTGTGCCACTGTCATTGCTTCACAATCGCGGTCGCAGATCAGAATTACCGGTCGCGCGACGCCTAGCTGCTCCAATACAGCAGCTTGGCAGATTGCCCGGAAGTTTGTACCTTTACCAGAGGCAAATACGGCCAGCGCGATATTCTGGGTGGCAAGCGCAAACTGACTGCTGCGAGTTGGGTGATCGCGTTGCGTCTCGGTGTCACTGTCAGCGAAGTGATCGTCCGCTACCGCGCGCTTGCCCGCCGTCATACGAGCTTAACTCCGCCAGACTCGGTGACCTTACCAATGACGTAGGATTCTTCTCCGGCCTCGCTCAGTGCACGTTGTGCTGCCTGAACGTCGTTGGGATCGAGTGCAATCACAAAACCGATGCCCATATTGAATACGTTGAAAAGCTCAGTTTGGGAGAGATTGCCAAGCTGTTCCACGACGTCGAAAATCGGCAGCTCAGGCCAGGTGCCGAGCTTGATTTCGTAGCCGAGATCGCCATTCATTCGTGGGATGTTTTCGAAGAAACCGCCACCAGTAATATTCGCCATCCCGTGTGGCTGCACCGTCTTGAGCAGGTGCATTATCGGGCGCACATAAAGCTTCGTGGGGGTGAGGAGCTCCTCGCCAAGCGGCTTGCTCAGCCCATCAAGCTGGGAATTGACCGTGTAATCATGATAGGTGAAGAAAATCTTGCGCAGCAGCGAGTAGCCGTTCGAATGTGGGCCCGACGACGCCAACCCAAGCAGAACATCTCCAGGTTTAACGTTCTCACCAGTGATAATCTCTGATTTCTCAACGGCTGCAACGCAGAAACCCGCAATATCGTAAGTATTCTCTTCATACAGATCGTTCATCTCGGCGGTTTCGCCACCGACGAGCGCACAGTCGGTTTCTTGGCAGGCCACGGCCACACCATGCACAATATCAGCAACGGTTTGCGGATCAGCTTTGGGAATGGCCAAATAATCGAGGAAAAACAGCGGCTGAGCACCCTGTACTACAACATCGTTCACACACATAGCGACGGCGTCAATACCGATTGTGTTGTGGATTCCAGTTTGGAATGCGAGGAAGAGTTTCGTGCCGACGCCGTCGGTGCCAGATACGAGCACAGGCTCACGATAGCCGCGAGAACTGAGGTCGAACATGCCTCCGAATCCGCCAATACCGCCCATAACGCCTGGTTGCTTGGTTGCAGCTACATCTGATCGAATGCGGCGCACTACCTCGTAACCGCGTTCAAGATCGACGCCGGCAGCAGCATAAGCTGCAGCTGCGGCTACTTGTGGAGTGTGTTCTTTGTTGTCGTCCACTGGGTTCTCCTCCGTGGTTGTCTGTTGAAGTTTGGGTATGACTTGGGGAAACGATCGATCGCGCTACGTTGTGACCGTGTTGGTGTGGTGTTTGAGTTAATGAGGATCTCGTCGATATCTTATCGCGAGCACGCGATATTAATCTTGATCACCAGCTCGTACACGGCTTGCACAGTAGCGCACGGCGTTGCCAAAAATATCTTGAATGGCAATTTCGGGAATGTTCTTCATGAGTCCAGGGCGGAATCGCTCAGGATGACCCATCTTGCCCAAAATACGCCCGTCAGGAGAGATAATGCCTTCGATTGCGTAGGCAGAACCGTTCGGGTTGTCTGGAGCGCACGCCGTCGGCACTTCGTCGGCATCAACGTATTGGAACGCAACTTGACCTGCAGCGAACAGCTCGCGCGCCGTCGTCTCGTCTACCGCAAATCGCCCCTCTCCGTGCGAAACCGGAATACGGTGCAAATCGCCAAACTCAAAGCTTGCCAGCCACGGCGACTTAACCGTGCTCACGCGGGTGGTTGCAATGCGCGATACGTGCCGCAGCTGGGCGTTGTGAGTCAAAGTAGGCGAGGATTCAGTGAGCTGAGCGGGGTCGCCATAGGGCAGGAAGCCCGACTTCACCAACGCTTGGAAACCGTTACAAATTCCCAGCACGAGGCAGTCGCGAGCTACAAAATCTTTAACAGCAGCGGCCACATCTGGGCTGGTCAAGAAGTTAGCAATGAACTTGGCAGAGCCGTCAGGTTCGTCTCCGAGCGAGAAGCCGCCCGAAATAGCCAAAATATCGGCGTGACGAAGCTTGTCGATGAAGCTCGCGGTGTCCTGCAACAGCAGGTCAGAGGTGATATTCCTGATCACATGGAACTCAGTGGTGGCACCAGCTGCTTCGAAAGCTTCGGCGGTGTCATATTCAGAGTTCGTACCTGGGAAAACCGGCAAGAGCACGTGAACCGGGCGCTGCGGTGTGAGCGCCTCTTGCGTGCCGCCAGCAGCAGTTTTCTCAACCTCGTGTGCCTTCAGCTCGCGAGCAAATGCGGGCAACTCTGCGGCCTCGTGCGCATTGATCGGGAACACTTGCCGGTAGCCACTTTCGAGCGCATCTTGTGCTTGGGTGTATTCGACCAGCTCATCGCCTAGTTTTATTCCTGTGACATCGGTGTTCGTAGTTCCAAGGAACGCGAGGGTAACATCGATTCCGGCATCGGGCAGTGTAGTGCCGTGTGGTACAGCAACAACGATGCTTCCGAGCGCGGTATTCAGCAAGTCATGCTCGGCAAGCGCACCCGCATCGAGCTCAATGCCCACGTTATTACCGAGCGCCGACTTAACCAGCGCTGATAGCGTTCCGCCAGAGGTTACAGCGCGGGCACTGCGGATCAACCCAAGTGTATTCCATGTACGCAGAGCGGCGAAATGGGCACGCAACTGCGAGTAGTTCGGCGATCCATCTGCGCGTGCGTCATGAGGTAGAAGATAGAGGTCAAGTTCTTGAGCAGGAAGCGTTGCACTGAGCACTTCCTCGGCGTCGGCAACTGCAACAGCAAAGCTCACCAAGGTAGGTGGCACATGGAGTTCGTCGGAGTACGAGCCAGACATTGAGTCCTTGCCACCGATTGCACCCACGTTGAACTCGTCTTGTGCTTCCAATAGGCCAAGCAATGCTTGCACCGGCACGCCCCAGACTTCAGGAGTGGTAGGACGCTGGAAGTATTCTTGCACCGTAAGCCAAGCTTCCGTAACATCAGCGCCCGCAGCGGCGAGCCGTGCCAGAGCTTCAACCACCGAGTATGCACCCATCAAATACGGGGAATCGTCAGCCAGCTCAGGCGAATATCCCGCAGCCATGAGCGAGGCGGTAGACGTTCCGCCTGGTACAGGAAGAGTCTGCACCGAAACGTCTTCTGCCGATTTCTGGCTCTTTCCGCCGTAAGGCATCAAAACGGTAGAACGGCCAATGCTGGAATCGAACTGCTCAATCATGCCTTCTTGGGAACCGTTGTTGAGCTGGCGCAATACTTCCAGCACCGTCTCGCGGTCAAGCTGTGGGGGAGCAGCGCAGGCACAATCGCAACCGCAGCTAGGCTCCGAGCTGGCCGCGGCGTCGTCGGCCTCAACTGGCTTCGGATCGCGCAAAACGACCTGCTGAGTACGATGGGCGCCGTTGGTGTTGAGGAAATCGCGCGAAAGATCAAGCACCTTTTCCTCGCCGTAGAACATCCGCAGCCTGCCGGTATCTGTGACTTCAGCGAGCGTTACGGCTTCCAGATTTTCCTGTGCAGCCGCATCGATGAAAGCCTGCGCATCGGCAGAGTCAACGACCACTGCCATACGCTCTTGGGATTCAGAAATCGCAATTTCAAGCGGGTTCAAACCGGCGTACTTCAATGGCACTTGATCAAGATGAATGTCGAGGCTGTCAGCTAATTCGCCCACTGCTACAGCCACGCCACCTGCACCAAAATCATTACAACGGCGAATCAGCTTCGCAACGTCACCGCGGCGGAACAAACGCTGAATCTTGCGTTCGTTAACCGGGTTTCCTTTTTGAACTTCGGCGCCGGAAGTCTCAAGCGATTCTTCGTCGTGAGCTTTTGACGAGCCTGTGGCGCCACCAATTCCGTCACGTCCGGTACGTCCGCCAAGAATGATGACGACGTCGCCCGGGCGTGGTTCTTCCCGGCGCACGTTTTCAACTGGTGCGGCTGCTACCACAGCGCCCAACTCCATACGTTTTGCCGTGTAACCAGGATGGACGTATTCGCGCACATGGGTGGTGGCGAGTCCGATTTGGTTTCCATAGGAGGAGTAACCAGCCGTGGCGCGGGTAGAGATATCGCGCTGGGGGAGTTTACCTTCGAGAGTATGCTCGCGGGCAGTGGTGATGTCTCCTGCACTGGAAAGTCGTAGCGCTTGGTACACCCAGGAGCGACCCGACAGAGGGTCGCGGATTGCGCCGCCTAAACAGGTGCTCGCGCCGCCAAATGGTTCAATTTCGGTGGGGTGGTTGTGTGTTTCGTTCTTGAACATGAGCAGCCACGGTTCTTTACCGTGTGCCGTTTTCACGTCGACGAATACCGAGCAGGCGTTGATTTCCTCGGACACCTCTTGGGAGTCAAGATCGCCGCGCCGGCGCATATCACGAGCTGCGATAGTTCCTAAATCCATGAGGGTGCGAGGTTTGTTCTCGCGGCCGCAATTTCCGCGCAGTTCGTCCCAACGCTGTAAAAGTCGATCAAAATTGGCTGCGAAGCGAGCTGAATCATTGCGGATTTCGATGAGCTCTGTGCCGAAGGTGGTGTGTCGGCAATGATCGGACCAGTAGGTATCCAAGGCTGCGAGCTCGACTTCGGTAGGTACGCGCTGTTCAGTGCGGAAATATTCTTGGATCAATGCGAGATCTTCAAGCGACATCGCCATCGAGCGAGCTTGGCGCAATTCTTCGAGCTGAGCATTATCGAGTTCGAGGAAATCTGGGAACTCAGCCAATGGCTTGATTTGGGAAATTGGCGGGAGCACGAGCTCATCGAAGTTCTTCTTTCCTGCCTCAACTGGGTTGATGAGGTGGGCCGTGATTGTTTCGAGAGCTTCGGAGCTCAGATCCTCGTTGAAAACATAGAGATGAGCGGAAAATATTTGCGCCAGCGTGCCCGGCGAAACTAGACCGAGGGCTTGGGTAGCCGCGTCGGCTCGCTGATCGTACTGACCGGGTAGGAACTGGACGCCAAGGTGAGGACGATGCAACAGCTCGGCAAGAGATTCGGTGGGAACGACGTCGTCCACCCGCGGATCGCGCAACACCGATGCCGTGAGCTTGGCGATCTCAGCTTCGGTGGCATTGAAGACGTCGTACACATTGTAGGCAGCGAGATCGCGTACGCTCACGCCACTGAGAGTGTTCAATGTTTGCGTGAGCGCACGTTCCTCAGCGCGGAAACTCGGCTTTCTGCGGATCAACAGACGCTTGTCCATAAATGTATTCCTTCATGTGTGAGTGCGCGATCGCGCAGATTGTGAGCCGTCAGGTGGGTAGACGTTTCGAGCGCGTAGCTCAGAGAATATCTTGTGATGCAGAGGGCGTTAGTCGGTGATAATCGACTGATCGAGCACCTTCTGTGTCTGGTTTGCGCGGAATTCTTGATATGCCTGATTGATGGCAGGATCGCTGAGCGCGATTACGGATACAGCGAGCAAGGCGGCGTTGTATGCTCCGGTTCCGCCAGTTGCAGTGGTGGCAACTGGAATACCGCGTGGCATCTGTACAGTGGACAGCAGGGAATCTAAGCCGCCTGCGAGCGAGGTGCGCATAGGTACGCCGAATACTGGCAAATGCGTGTGGGAGGCGCAGACGCCGGCAAGGTGAGCGGCGCCGCCTGCACCTGCGATAACGGCGGCAAAGCCACGGTCGGCGAGGCCTGAAATGAATTCTTCTACTGCGGCAGGGGTGCGATGCGCAGAAAGAGCGCGCATTTCGTACTCAATTCCGAACTGTTGAAGCACGGAGCGCGCTTCGTCCATCGCTTCGAGATCAGAGCGAGATCCCATAATAATTGCGACTTTTGCGGTCATCATGACTCCTTAGGGTTGTAAAGCTAGCGGAGAGTTGCCTACTAAAGTGGGTAGTTATCTAGTAAGTGGTGGGCTTTGGAACAGGAGAGCGTTGGAATAGTTGGAATAGGTGACCGCCTGCGCAAAATTGGCAGGCGGTCAGGAAATTAGGCATTCCATGCAGTTCCGGTGAGACGCTCGTATGCGTCGCGGTAGCGTGCTGCGGTATTAGCAATCACATCCTGCGGCAGAGTTGGAGCTGGTAGAGTTTTGTCCCAATCGAGAGTTTCGAGCCATTCACGGAGGAATTGCTTGTCGAAGCTCGCTTGAGCGTGACCCGGCTCCCAGCTTTCAGCTGCCCAGAAGCGCGAGGAATCTGGAGTGAAAGCTTCGTCGCCAAGTGTGAGTACGCCGTCGAGATAACCGAATTCGAACTTGGTGTCTGCGAGCAGGATTCCACGCTCGCGTGCGTAATCAGAAGCTTCGGTGAAGAGTTGCAATGATGCAGATTCGAGCGCTTCGGCGGTTTCGGTGCCCACGACGTTGCGAAGTTCAGCAACGGAGATATTAATATCGTGGCCATTTTCTTCTTTAGTGGACGGCGTGAAGATTGGCTCGGGCAGAGCGTCACCTTGCTTGAGGCCTGCGGGCATTTTCATGCCGTTGATGGTGCCGTCTTTTTGGTAAGACTTCAGCGCTGAGCCTTCGAGATAGCCACGCACGATGCATTCGGCATTGACCATATCGAGCTTGCGCACAAGCATCGAGCGCCGGGCGAGATCCTGTGCGTAATTTGAGAAAGGCTCAGGATAATCAGCGGGATCAACCGAAATCATGTGGTTAGGAATAATATGTTCCAGCTTCTTGAACCAGAAAGCGGAAATACTGTTGAGAATGCCTCCCTTATCTGGGATGGCTTCGTCAAAGACGACGTCGAAAGCGGAAACACGATCCGTTACGACGATCAGTAGGTTCTCATCGAGGTCATATAGGTCGCGGACCTTACCTTGCGAGAGAAGGGGAACTTCAGTTACTGGGCTGTGTTTCATTAAAGTCACGAAAAATACCCTAGTAACTGCCGACCGAGAATTCTTGAGTGTATTGAATGGCGGACGTTTTTTATACGAATTATGAGACGCTGGGAATTTCTTGGGAGGGGGTGAGTAGTTCCCATGCAGCATGCCCGCCCATAAGACCAGCGGAATTGTCGATGAATGTAACTGTGTTTGCGGTAGGTCCGAAAATCTCATCGTGCAAGACGTTCAGTTTCGCGCGCACCGACTCCGTGATGTGGACGGCGTTTCCGCCGCCAATATAAACCTGATCCCATCGGAACACTGGCCACAGTGCCATCACCGCGTCGTATACGCGAGCAGACCAATCGTCGTCGGAAAGTAATGCTCGCGCGTGTTCGCCCAAGATTTCGTCAAATGTCGTATCGTGAAGCGGCGCGTGCGACATTTCGATATGTGGTACCAATGTTCCATTGACGAAGAACGCACAGCCGAGCCCAGTGCCAAGTGTTAGAACAAGTTCCGAGCCATGCCCGCGAATGACTGCGCAAGCTGCTACTTCGGCGTCGTTGACCACCAATGTTGGTATGCCGAACTCACGCACAAACAGCGCTTCGGCGTCGAGGCCATTCCATGCTCGTGCAAGCTGTGGATCTGGGCGGGTGTGTGGGCCGCGCTCGCGGATATAATGCGGAGTAAACACCACGATTCCGCCTCGAATCACGCCAGGTACACCTACAGTAATACGTTGAAAATTGGGATTTCCGAGCAGCTCAATATGTTTGCGCACGATCGTCACGAGGTCTTGTGGTGTAAATGGGTAGACGACGGCCGTGCGCATAGGCTGTGAGGTCGCTTCGCCGAGGCTATTAACGATGGCAGTTTTGATGCCGCCGCCCCCGCAGTCCACGCACAGTGTGTGAATCGTTGCAGTGGGATCGGTTGCAACAGGACTTGTGGTAGCAGGAACTGTGCCGTGCGGCATCGACGCCTGTGTCAACGCCAGTGTAGGCGCAGGCGTCACAAATACTGGAGCCATGTTTGATTGGCTGTCGTTGCTGTGCGATGCTTTTCCCATGACGACGACAGTATCGCAAAATATCCGCTTGAGGTTTGATTTAAGCTACCACGGTGCGCAATTCCACGGTTGGGCGAAGCAGGCTGGTTTGCGAACGGTGCAAGGCGCGCTGGAGTCTGCACTGGCAAAAGTCCTGCGTACAGGCGTGGAGCTTGTAGTTGCGGGACGTACCGACGCGGGTGTACACGCTGCTGGTCAGGTAGCGCATTGTGATGTGCCGCGTGAGCTGTGGCTGCGCGTGCAAGGTAGATCGATTCTCCCGCCGGAAGTGGTCTTGTGTCGGCGAGTAAATGCGGTGCTATCGCATGAAGCGCAGGGTGTGCGTGGCTATTCTGACGTGGTGATACACAAAGTTTCGTGCGTTTCGCCGGAATTTGATGCGCGTTTTTCTGCGCTGTGGCGCTCGTATACGTATCGGATTGCTGATGGGGTGGAACTGTGGGATCCGCGCCGCACTGATGTGCTTTGGCTGGATTATCAGCTCGACGTTGATGCGATGAACCGTGCGGCGCAACCCCTGCTAGGGGAGCATGATTTCCTTTCTTATTGTAAGCCGCGCGAGGGTGCGTCCACGGTGCGCACTTTGCTCGAGTTGGGTTTTCGCAGGGATGACGACGGCGTGCTGCTAGGTTTGGCACGTGCAGATGCGTTCTGTCATTCCCAAGTGCGCACGTTGATGGGAACGCTCATTGAGGTAGGGCGAGGTGCGCAAGGGGAGGATTTTCCCGCGCGTCGTCTGGAAGAAAAGAGCCGATCAAGCCATGTGATCGTTGCGCCACCGCACCCACTCACGCTGGAAGCTGTGGGGTATCCCGAGGAATCTGAGTACGGCGTCCAGGCTCGGGCGGCACGCAGATTTCGTGGTGAAACTCGTGCAGATTCTGGTCAAGAATTGGCTGGGCAGGAAGAATGCTGCGACGACTGTGATCTCTAACAGGAGCTAATGGAATGAATCGGCTCACAGCTCTCCTTTGCTCTTTGACTGGTTCGGCAAGTGCCGATAGAGTTTACTAATGTTGTGCAGTTTGTGCGTAGACGCTATCCCACTCGTCACGTTCATGGCACAACGATGAATAATGTCTTGACCATTGGACTGGTTGAGAATGTGCTCGATTATAAGCCATAACTTCGCACGTTCTTAAGATTAGGTCCACTACAAAGAAACGAAGGCTACGCAAGTGCGCACGTATTCACCGAAGCCCGGCGACGTAGAGAAGAAGTGGTACATCATTGATGCTACCGACGTCGTTCTTGGCCGTTTGGCAGCTCAGGTTGCCACCCTGCTCCGTGGGAAGCATAAGCCGAATTTCGCTCCACATGCGGATACTGGCGATTTCGTCATCATCATCAACGCTGAGAAAGTTGCGTTGACCGGCTCCAAGCGCGAGCAGAAATTTGCTTACCGCCACTCTGGTTTCCCAGGTGGACTGAAGGCAACATCCTACACCGAACTTCTTGCAGTTAACCCAGAGCGGGCTGTGCAGAAGGCGGTTGCTGGCATGCTTCCAAAGAACACTTTGGGACGTCAGCAGCTTTCCAAGCTCAAGATCTACCGTGGTGCGGAGCATCCGCACGCTGCACAGCAGCCGGAAGTTTACGAGCTCAAGCAGGTCGCACAGTAATCCGGAATGAACCGGACAGATTTTAAGGAGAACCGTGGCTGAGACCACCGTCGAAACTGAAGAGCTCGAGGAGACTCTGAGCTCGTACACTAGCGAGAGCGAAGCTCCGCAGACCGGTCAGGGTGCATCCTTGACCGCACCGGGCCAAGGCCTTGGTCGCCGTAAGGAAGCCATTGCCCGTGTCCGTCTCATTCCCGGCACCGGCGAATGGAAGATCAATGGCCGCACGCTGGAAGATTACTTCCCGAACAAGTTGCACCAGCAGCTCGTGCATTCCCCATTTGTGCTCCTTGACATTGAAGGACGCTTTGACGTTGTTGCTCGCATCAACGGCGGCGGCCCATCGGGTCAAGCTGGCGCACTGCGCTTGGGTATCTCCCGCGCGCTCAACGAGATCGACCGTGAGGCAAACCGCCCAGCTCTGAAGAAGGCTGGCTTCCTCACTCGCGATGCTCGCTCCGTAGAACGTAAGAAGGCCGGCCTCAAGAAGGCACGCAAGGCTTCGCAGTTCTCGAAGCGCTGATCATTCAGCACTCGAAGCGCTGATTATGTGCCTCTTAAGGCGCTGAGCAGGGCAAGGCTGATTATTCAGTTACAAACTTTGGTGGCTCGCCCCGAATGGGGGCGAGCCATTTTTGTGTGCTCATATGGTGCATCTTGGTTGAGGCGGGGGCTTGGGCAGGTGCGGGGCGGTGCGCTGTGCCGCATTCGCGAAAGTTGGGGCGTATTTCGCAACTTCTCGATATATATCGAGAAGTTGCGTTTTCCGCACATGTTTTCGGCGGCCGCGAGATAAATCTTCGATTCTACCCGACTTGCTCAAGGGCAATCAGCAACGCTTCTCCTGGTAGAAGATGTGGGGGCCGCAAGCCCCATTCGCTCAAGACGTTGCCAGGCAGCTGAGCGCCATCTATCCACCAATAATGGGCATAGTTGTCCGTTGCTGCGATTCGACTTGTCAAATCTTTAGCTCCCAGTGCTTCAACTCGATAAACAGCCTCTGATTTGAGTCCAGGAAACCTAATCAACCCACTGGGATAGTCTGGCGACGTTTGGCGTTGCACCACGCAGTACACCGCCCGTGACTGATCTACAGCCACCCTGCCGCTCACACGCTGAGCTGGATCTACAATATCTGTATGCACGGCACGGCCCTGAGCGAGCACCTCCCGCCAGACTTTGTAGCGCTCAACCCACTGTTTTGCCTCTGCCAAAGTAGCTGTGTCTAGCTGAGTGATGTCCAATTCAAAACCCAAGCCATACGCAAAAGCTACCGCAGCGCGTGTCGCCAAGCTCAACGTACGACCGGTCTGATGTGAGGGCGAATTGGCGATATGCGCGCCGATTCGCTCTGGCGGAACGATGAGAGCAGTATGGCGCTGGATTTCAGATCGTTCAATCGGATCGGTGCAATCAGAAGCCCATACTCTATCTACTAGTTCGAGAATGGCGAGGTCTATTCGTCCTCCTCCCGAAGAACAGCTTTCAATCTGTAAATTGGGAAACTCTGCTCGCAGTTGCCGTAATAATCGATAAAGTGCCTGCGTCTGCGTGTGTACTGCCGGTCTGCCCGTAAACGGTGAGACCGCTTCAGTGACGAATCGGTTATGATCCCACTTGATATAGTCAATATTCGCATCACGAACCACAGCAGCAATCGATTGAAGTATGTGCTCGTACGTAGCTGGATTCGACAGATCAAGCACGTATTCGTGCCGTCCGGCCACTGGCAAACGCTCGCTATTTGGCGCGATAATCCACTCTGGGTGTGCCCGAGCAAGATCCGAATTGAGTGAGATCATCTCGGGTTCAAACCAAATTCCTAGTTCCATGCCCAGCTCATGGACGTGTTTAGAGAACGGTTCGAGTCCAGCTGGCCACACGTCACGATCAACAGCCCAATCTCCCAGCGCGCGTGTATCGTCACGACGTCCACGGAACCAACCGTCGTCGATAACAAAACGCTCGATACCTAACTCGGCTGCGGTCTGCGCAAGCTTGTGCATCTGTGCAGGATTTTGATCGAAATACACGGCCTCCCAGCTGTTGAAAGTGATGCGTTCTCGCGTGCGGCTATTCGTATCGCGCAGGTGAGAGTGGAAGCGTGCAGAGACGTCGTTCAAGCCGTGCGCCCAAGCGCCGACGACGCGCGGAGAGCCGTATTCTTCGTTCGGCCCAAGCACTATTTCGCCGGGGTAGAGCAGCTCGCCACCGCCAAGTAGCCCCAACGAATACGGGGTACGTTCTGCAAAATGCGTGACGTTACCGCTCCATGCGGTGTGAACGCTAAAGCATTCGCCTGACTCGGCGTCGAAACCCGGCGTGCCAGCGGTGAATAGGAAACCAGAGGAGAAATCCGGCCGGCCCACCCACGATTCTTGCGCCACTCGGCCCTGGTGAAAAGGCTGGCGTTGAGCCGCGCGCTCGCGCAGGTGGTGTCCAGTAAACGTAAGTAGTTCACGTGCGTGAGAAGGGATCGGAAATGCGAGGTTAAGTCGTTGCACGTCGAGTGGAGTAGAGCCAGTATTGCGCAAAGTCGCTTGCTGAACTACCAGTCCGGACGTCGTTATCTCCACGTGAATGCGCAGGCTAAGCTGGGCGACGTCGTCGGTAGCCACTATCGTAGCGCGGCTAGGTGTGTGCTCGATCTCGGTGGTAGTGAAATTGGCGAAAAGTGCCACGCCAGAGCGAGAACAGAGCAGGGCAGGCGTGCCCGTCCAGCCTTCGGCCTGGGTGGGAAGGAGACTAGGAAATTCGCTGATGTCGAGGCCCGCGCCGAGAAGCTGCGGTAACTGGGAGGAAGTCAGATGCAGTGGGGTATTGAATGACGACGGTAACGAGCTTCCCCAATAGGTGATCCTGGGCAGGCCTTCGTCGGGAATCGAGAGTACAAGACTGGTGGGGGCGAGGCTGGCAGGCGTGTGAGTTGTGGGGGTGTGGCTGGTATCGGAAGAGCTGGTAGGCGTGGGTGTGCAGCCATCTGCCAAATTCCCTGCTTGGCGCAGGACTATGTCCGCCTTTGGACTTGATGCGTTGAACATTTGATTCTTGCCAATCAGAGTAGTGAACGACGTTGTGGTAATGATACAACAAAAAGTTCCGAAAGTTTCAAAGTAGTGTATAAATGTGCAGGTAAATAGTTTATTTACGCTTTTCTCTTGACAGTGGTATCGATACCATGTAAACCTACAAGTACTGAATTGTATGTCCGTTCACACGGGAAACCGGTCCAACAGGACAAACGTGTAAACGGCGTCAAGAAATGAACCTTCGGGCACAACCTTCAAGGAGGAAGGCATATGGGTCACAAACGTACCTGGGGAGCTGTTGCGGCAAGTTTCTTGGCTGCAGCACTCATGCTGAGCGGCTGTAGCAATCCAGCGGCAAAGACTAGCGGATCAGACAAAAAGGCGGACGCCAGTTCTGCCGATTACTGGCCAGCTACCGATACCAAGCTAGACGGTGTTGAACTCACCATTTGGGCAGCTCAAACATCTAACAAAATCCCTCTCAAAGTAGTTGCAGACTTCGAGAAAGCCACTGGAGCGAAAGTCAAAGTGCAGACGATTCCAGACAACTACGAGTCCAATGTCCAGACCAAGGTGACGACGGGCGACAGTCCTGACATCCTGTTCTGGCAGCCCACGGCGTCAGCTCTGGCAGGATTTGTTGCGCAAGACAAACTCCAGGTGCTCGATAACGCTCCGTGGAAGAAGAACTACGCAGACGGCGTCGCCGAAGCAGGTGGCACTTATAAAGACAAGACTTATGCTGCAATTATTTCTTCGCCAGACGTGGAAGGTATCTACTACAACAAGAAGGTATTCGCCAAAGCAGGCGTGAAGGAGCTTCCAAAGAATTGGGGCGAATTTATCGCATTGGCAGAAAAGATCCGTGATGCCAAGATTGAGGGTGTGAACTCGGCGCTCTTTGAAATGGCAGGTTCGCAGTGGGGAACCCAGTGGGCTGTGAACGTGCAGCTTGCGGAAGCAGCACGCGATGGCCTTTGGGATCGGATCAACAAGAACAAGGATTCGTTCAGTGGACCAGATATTCTTGGCGCGATCAAAGAATACAAGTCGATGCTCGATAAAGGCCTGTACAACAAGGACGCTGGCTCTGCAAAGGATAGCGATCAGTCGGCAGCTCTTTATGAAGGCAAGACGGCGATGATCATTCAGACTAACGGCACATTCAACGCGATTGCTGCCTTGGCAAATAACGATAAGAAAGTTCTTGATGAGACGATTGGTTTCTTCCCAATCTCGAAGAATGGCAACATTGGCACCTCAATTCCGCAGCAGACCGGGGGAGTGGTTGCCTTCAAGACGGGAGATGCAGCTCGTGAAGCTGCTGCTCGTCAGTTCATCTCATTCTGGATGTCCACTGGTTATGAGAACTTCGTCAAAGACCAGAACATCGTATCTGTTCTCAAGACTGTGAAGACGCCGGATTCGGTTCCGCAGGCGCTGGTAGATTCTGCTGCTTCACTGAAGAACGCTGAAGGCGCAATGCAGTCGCAGGCAGTGGCGAATCCAGATCTGTACTTGAATCTTGCCAATATGGTGAACGGCACGGTAACTCCGGAGCAGGCTGCCAAGGCAACTCAAGATCAGTTCGCACAGCTTGCTAAAGCACAGGGTGTGCCTGGATTCTAAAGTCGGTTGGTGTGTGGTTGCTTCTTCTCTGGTGAAGCAACCACACACTCATAATCTCAAGCATGATCGGAAGAATTAGTACTATGCGTGAGTCGCGGTTAAGTAATTATCCGTTACGTTACCTGATCCCTGCTGGATTCATTCTCGTGGTATTTTTCGTGGTACCAACGGTGATGAATTTTGCCTATTCCTTTACGGATTGGTCGGCGTTCAAGCAAGATATTTCCTTTAACGGATTAAGTAATCTGCAAGAACTATTCAACTCCGGCGTGCTACTTGCCGATATCCGAATCACGTTCATATACGCCGTGCTTGTTGCAGTATTCCAGAATGTGTTTGGGCTGCTCTTGGCGGTGCTTTTTGAAGCGGATACCCGATTGAATCGGCTCGGTCGAACCCTGTTTTTCATTCCAGTGATTATGTCTGCTTTAGCAGCAGGCTACATCTGGCAGGCAGTTCTCAAGACTGACGGCGTCTTGAACCAGATGTTGTCGTTTGTCTCCGGCACCGACGTCGAAATCCAATGGTTAGGTTCAACAACGTGGACTTTGGTAATTATTGCTGCCGTACACGCGTGGAAATGGATGGGCTTTTCCATGCTCACATACCTAGCGGGACTAAAAACGATTGATCCACAGGTTATCGAAGCCGCGACTATTGACGGCGCCTCACATCGCCAAATATTTTGGAAGATCAAGTTTCCGCTGCTTGCTCCGGCACTCACCTTTAATATTGCCACGGCGCTGCTTGGCTCCATGAACTCCTTTGACATCGTGCAGTCAATGACCGCCGGCGGTCCAGGTGGCTCCACGGAAGTGCTCAATCTTTTCATCTGGCGTACTTTTGGCAAAGGTCTTTATGCGCAATCAACGACCATGAGTTTGGTGCTGTTCTTGCTGGTCACTGCTGTGGCAATTCCCGTTATTATCTACTTGCGCCGGAGGGAGAATAAAGTACTATGAGCATTTTGGGGAAGAATTCAGCAGGTAAGCGAACCGTCGGGTTCGCAAGCAGTCTAGCTAGCGCACCTAGAGGAGTTCCAGTAGGCACTGAGCGGTCACGCACCCATAAAATTGCGCACGCTGCTCTAGTTATGCTGGTGATAGCGGTATTTTTGGCGGTGCCATTTTGGATGGCGATTGTAACAGCTGCCAAGACTCAGTCGGAAGCTGTAATACCTGATATGTCGTTGCCCTCGCAATGGCAGTTGCTTGAAAATATCCAAGCAGTGATTGCAGAGGGACACATGGTGCAGGCGTTTATTGGAAGTTTATTAGTCACCGTGCCATCTGTATTTGTGGCACTGTTGTTCGGTGCGATGGCTGCATGGATATTCGCACGGCGCAGCACGCGAGGTACTGCAGTTCTCTACGCTTTGTTTATCTCGGGACTCATCCTGCCACCGTCGGTGGTGACGCTGATGATGCTTCTCAAAATGCTCGGTATCGCAGGCACGGCCCTTGGCATGATTTGCGTGTACACCGGAATTTACCTGTCGATCGTCATTTTCTTCATAACCGGTTTTGTACGCACAATCCCTGTTTCGCTGGAAGAAGCGGCGCGGATTGATGGCGCCAAGCCCGCGCAAGTGTTCTTCAAGATTATTTTTCCGCTGCTCAAGCCTACTATTGCAGCAGCTACGATCCTTATCGTGTTGTATATCTGGAATGACGTGTTCTATGCACTGTTTATTTTGTCTGGAAAGATGAATACCTTGCCGCTCAATCTTTACAACGTGGCAAGCGCCGGTTTGTACCTCAACAACTGGCATTACATTTTTGCGTATATCATCGTGATGACGATCCCGCTTTTGGTGATTTTTATCGTGGGACAACGTAAGATCATATCTGGAATTACCGGCGGTGCCGTCAAATAATATAGGCACTGGCCAGCGGAAAGGCTGTGAAATGGCCTAGCTCCGCTCAAACTGTGGGGAACTAGGAGAGCCATATGGTACGCAAAGGCAACTCGGCGCCAGTGATTAAAGACGTTGCGTTGTGCGCTGGAGTGTCGGTATCAACTGTTTCACGGTATCTCAATGATTCTTCGCATTTGAGCGAGGAGAGTCGCGAGCGCATCGCTCGAGCGATCAAGATTCTCGATTATCGGCCGAGTCCGGTGGCACGTGGGCTGGTCACGTCCAAAACGAAAACAATTGCGGTGTTTTCTACCAACACCACGCTTTACGGTTCAGCTGTGGCGATTCAGGGTATCGAAGATTTTGCCCGTCTCAATGGATATAGCGTGCTTATCTCCAAGCTCGACGACGATTCTCCCGATGCGTTAAAACGTTCGATTGATTTGGTGTCTGATCTGCAACCGAGCGGCATTATTTTGCTCAAATACGACGAAACGGCGGAGGCGGCAGCTCGCATGATGCCGCGGCATATTCCGGTGGTTGCGATTGGTGGGAGCTACGATCCGCGCAGTGCACAGGTGAGCCTCGGTGATTACGACGGCGGAAAGGCAATTACCGAGCATCTGCTCGCGTTGGGGCACAAAACAGTTCACCATATTTGTGTGCCGACGTATCTCAAAGGAGCGAGCCGAACCGACGGATGGGAAGCTGCTCTTGTGGAGAACAATATCCCAATGAGCAGGCCGATTATGGGCGATTGGGAACCAACTGATGCGCGCAGGATCGGGCATGAAATTGCTGATCGTAAAGATGTAAGCGCTATTTTCGCTGGAAACGACGAGATTGCAATGGGGGTAGTGCGCGGGCTTGCCGACCGCGGCGTGCGTGTTCCAGACGATATTAGTGTGGCGGGATTTGACGATCATCCGCTCTCGGCCATTTGGCTACCTGCACTCACAACATATCGTCAAGATTTCGTGGCAGCAGGTAAAGCTGCTGTTGAAGCGCTTTTCAAACGCCTTGCTGAACAGGGTGAGGAGAGCGCCGGAGAAGTGATTGAAATTCACGGCGAGCTTGTGGTTCGCGAGTCTACAGCGGCTCCGCGAGCTTAAATCGAGTACGCATTCGCGAAAGTTGGGGCGTATTTCGCAACATCTGAATATATTTCGAGAACTTGCCCAGATCGCACACGCAATTTCACTCCGTTGGGGTGATTCCACCTACAAAGAACGTAGAAAACGCGCAGAACAGGTGGAATCAATGTTTTGAACAGGTAGAATTGAGTCAAAGCACAACGATCGGAGAACTGTGGCTACGAAGAAAGCGAAAACAAAACACTCAAAGATTATCCTCATCGGTGACGGGGCAGTGGGATCGAGCTACGCTTACGCATTGACCTTGCTTGGAGTCGGACGCGAGCTGGGCATCATCGACATGAATGTCGAAAAAGCCAAGGGTGACGCGATGGACCTTGCCGATGCGCTGTCTTTCACCTCGCCAAAGAAAATCTACGCCGCTACGTACGAGGATTGCGCCGATGCCGGTTTGGTTGTGATTGCTGCCGGTGCGGCTCAGAAGCCAGGCGAAACGCGGTTGGATCTCGTCGATAAGAATTTGCGTATCTTCCATGACATGATTTCGCAGGTAATGGCATCAGGTTTTGATGGCATTTTCCTCGTTGCAACTAACCCTGTAGACGTGCTCACCTACGCAACCTGGCGATTCTCAGGATTGCCCTCAAGCCGTGTACTTGGCTCAGGTACCGCGCTCGATTCGGCGCGCTTGCGCCAAGAGCTGGCAGAACTTCTTGATGTGGACGCACGCAATGTTCACGCCTATATCATGGGTGAACATGGCGATTCTGAGTTTCCAGTGTGGTCGCATGCCAATGTGGGCGGCATGGCTCTGAGCGAATGGATTATGCGCAACCCAGAAACGTCGTCGGCTGCACTCAAAGAGGCATTCCAAAATGTTCAGCAGGCTGCATACCGCATTATCGAGGCAAAAGGCGCCACCTACTACGGTATCGGTGCGGCATTGGCGCGAATTACTCGCGCTATTCTCTCCGATGAAAACTCCATTCTCGCCGTCTCTGGTTATATGAATGGTGAGTATGGATTCGACGATCTCTACATCGGTACTCCAGCAATCGTAGGAGCAGAAGGAATCAAGCAAGTTGTTGGTATCCCGCTTGAAATGACTGAACACGAGGCCATGCGAGCATCGGCTAAGCTATTGAAAGATACCATTGAAGAGTCTTTTGCCAAGCTTGAAGAAGATTTGGGCGTTAAGATTCCAGAAGGAAAAGTGGAATAATCCTCGCTGAGGAATCTGAGAATTCTTAAGATTCCCAGGAATCATTCCCAAAATAAAATCCGACGAATATTGCTAAGGAGCAAGATGTCACGACTATTTGGCACCGACGGCGTGCGCGGGCTCGCAAATAAGGAGATCACAGCCGACTTTGCCCTCCAGCTCGGTGAAGCCGCAGCGCGAGTTCTCGTCAATAAGAAGGGGCTCAAACACCGCCCACGTGCAATCATTGGGCGTGACACTCGCCAGTCATCAGGTATGCTTTCACATGCTCTAGCTGCTGGTTTGGCCAGCGCTGGTGTGGATGTCGAGCACGTGCGGGAGATTCCAACTCCGGGCGTTGCCTATCTGACCTCCGAAGAGGACTACGATCTCGGCGTCATGATCTCGGCCTCCCACAACCCGATGCAGGACAACGGCATCAAATTCATCGACTCCAATGGCTTCAAACTCGACGATGCCATTGAGGACGAGATCGAAGCAGTGCTTGGTCAAGAATGGGATCGTCCTATCGCAGCAGCTGTTGGCGCTATTAGCGAGAGTGCTGAGGTATCGGATCGGTTCTACATGGATCACCTCATCAAGATCGGTGGCGACTTGCATGGATTGCGTATCGCTTTGGACTGCGCAAATGGTGCGGCGTCCGACGTCGCTCCGCGGGTTTTCCAGAAGCTCGGTGCCGACGTCGTGGTTATTAACGCAGCTCCGGACGGTAAGAATATCAACGACAACTGTGGATCGACGCATCCGGAACAGTTGCAGGCGCTCACGGTTGCGACGAAAGCCGATTTTGGTTTCGCATTTGATGGCGACGCCGATCGCTGCCTCGCCGTCAACCACAAGGGCGAGCTGGTGGACGGCGATCAGATCATGGGCATGCTAGCTGTGGCGATGAAAGAACAAGGGCGTCTCAAACGCAATACTTTGGTGCTCACAGTAATGTCGAATCTCGGTCTACACCTCGCCATGAAGGCCAAGGGCGTGAAGACGATTTCAACTAAGGTTGGCGATCGCTACGTGCTCGAGGAAATGCTCGCGAAAGACTACAACTTGGGTGGTGAGCAGTCGGGACACATTATCAACCTCGACAATGCCACGACCGGCGATGGCACCTTGACGGCCGTGCTGGTAGCCACTGAGATTGCCAAGAGTGGGAAGAGCCTCGAAGAGATGGTCTCGTTCATTCAGCGCTTGCCACAAACTCTGATCAACGTGCCGAACGTGGACAAAAACGGCGTGGACGCAGTGGCTGCAGAAGTAGCGAAAGTGGAAGCTGAGCTTGGAGAAACGGGACGCGTACTCTTGCGTGCATCTGGCACCGAGCCGCTCATTCGCGTGATGGTGGAAGCGGCTACGCAAGAGGAAGCTGATCGGGCTGCTCAGCATCTAGCCGACGTAGTGAAGAACAAGCTCAGCTTATAGGAAGTACACGCTCAGCTTATAGCTTGCGAAGCATTATCTCGTTGATCACGTGATCGTCGTTCTTGTGGAGAATCACTGTGGCGCGGGTGCGGGTGGGCGCGATATTTTCGCGCAGGTTGGGAAGGTTGATGCTTTTCCAGATATCTCGCGCCAGTTGGTCGGCTTCCGCGTCCGTCAAATGCATGTAGTTCTTGAAGAATGAGCGATCGTCGGCGAATGCGGTGGAACGTAGCTTGCGGAAGCGCTCGATATACCATTTTTCGAGGCTGTTTTCGCTGGCATCGAGGTAAATCGAGAAATCAAAGTAGTCTGAGACCGCACGAAATTCGCCGTCGGTGGAAGAAAGGCGCGGAGGCTGTAACACATTCAGACCTTCGACGATGAGAATATCGGGTTGGTCGATGGTGAGAAATTCGCCGGGCACAATATCGTATGTGACGTGGTCGTATATCGGTACCTTGAGATTGCGCTTTCCTGCTTTGACCGCCGAGAGTAGGTTGATCAAGCCATGCCGATCATACGACTCTGGAAACCCCTTGCGGTGCATGATGCCTTGCTGCTCAAGCTGGGTGTTGGGCAATAGGAAGCCGTCGGTGGTGATTAAATCTACGTTCGGCGTCTGCTCCCACCGTTTCATGAGCTCTTGAAGGAGGCGAGCTGCTGTCGATTTTCCAACGGCAACTGAGCCTGCAATTCCGATGATCCATGGAGTTTTGGTGTCGGCGCGGTTTAAAAATGCATTTTCTTCGGCGAGAAGGTGCATGGTGCGCCGCGCATACATCTGTATCAGCGCAGATAATGGCCGATAAATTGCATCCACTTCGGCGAGATCTACCGGATCGCCCAAACTGGCAAGATTGCGAATATCGTGGTCGCTGAGTGGTAATTCGGTAGTCTCAGCGAGTTTGCGCCATTGTGCACTGGGAATCGACACATAAGGCGAGGGCACCGCCGCAGCACTCGAAGTGGAAAAAGAATTCATGCCCACTAGTTTTCCAGTATTTCGCTCGGCAACCAAGTTTTATCTTCGTCTGGCGGCGTCGGTGGCTTCCGTGTCCTTCGCAGGATGACGGCGTTACGTTACGTCCGAGTTGTCTGTTTCGTTACGTTTGCGCGCCGCTGCGATGCGGGTATCGATGCCGGTGGCTTCCTTTCGCTCTCGCAGGTTTCGTTCGCTTCGTGAGAGTCCTGCTTTGGAGCCACTGCTCAATGCGTTAGTCTTAAAGGTATGTGTGGAATTGTTGGATATGTAGGTTCCCAGAGCTCGTCAAAGGCTCTGGATGTTGTGATTGAAGGTCTTACCCGGTTGGAATACCGCGGCTATGATTCTGCTGGAATCGCGCTCGCGGCGGATTCTGGCATTACGGTACGGAAAAAGGCAGGACGCGTTGAAAATCTCAACGAACTGTTAGAAAAATCTGCAATACCGCAGGCACACAGTGCTATCGGGCACACGCGCTGGGCAACGCACGGTTCCCCGAGCGATGCCAATGCTCATCCTCATTGCTCGCCCGATGGAGAGATTACCATCGTTCACAATGGCATCGTAGAAAACCATCAAGAACTGCGCGAACAGTTGCTTGCCGCTGGATCGACGTTCTTATCTGAGACGGATTCGGAAATTGTGGCGCATCTGCTTGGCAAGGCGTACGCCGAGCATAAAGATTTAGAAATTGCGATGCGTGAAGTGGTAAATCTTCTTGAGGGTTCGTTCGCATTAGTGGCGATCGCGCACCAAGAACCAGGGAAAATACTGGCAGCCCGCCGCAACTCTCCGCTCGTCGTCGGCATTGGAGATGGAGAGAACTTCCTCGGCTCGGACGTGGCAGCATTCGTTGGCTACACGCGGCAGGCGATGGCGATTGATCAAGACCAAATCGTGGTGCTCACAGCTGATTCGATTGCAGTCACTGATTTTGCTGGTAACCCAGTTGAAACGAGCACTTATGAAGTGAATTGGGATGTTGAAGCTGCGATGACGGACGGCTTCGACACCTACATGGAGAAAGAAATTCACGAACAGCCGCGCGCTGTGGCGGAAACACTTTTGGGGCGCCGCACCAAAAACGGCGAGCTCCACTTAGACGAGCTAAGAATGGACGAAGCTGACTTGCGTGCAATCGATAAGATCATCGTGATTGCCTGCGGTTCAGCAGCTTATGCAGGGCATGTGGCGCGATACGCGATTGAGCATTGGTGCCGCATTCCGGTAGAAGTAGAGCTTGCACACGAATTCCGCTATCGCGATCCGGTGGTCAATTCCCGCACCCTTGTGGTTGCTATCTCCCAGTCTGGCGAGACGATGGATACGCTTATGGCGGTGCGCCATGCCCGTGAGCAGGGTGCAAGAGTACTGGCAATCGTCAATGTTTTTGGCTCCACGATTGCGCGCGAAGCCGATGCGGTGCTTTACACGCATGCAGGACCAGAAGTCGCAGTGGCTTCGACGAAGGCTTTTTCGGCACAAATTGCCGCTGCTTATCTGCTTGGCTTGTATCTGGCGCAGTTGCGCGGAAACAAATACTCAGACGAAGTGGCCACATATCTTAACGAACTTGCAATGATGCCGCAGCGCATGGAATCGGTGCTCGCTCAGGAGGACGCCGTCAAAGAGTTGGCGCGCAAGATGAGCGACGTCGAATCGGTGCTGTTCTTGGGACGTCACGTCGGATTCCCTATCGCCTTGGAGGGCGCGCTTAAACTCAAAGAACTGGCGTATATCCACGCGGAAGGCTTTGCGGCCGGAGAGTTGAAGCATGGACCAATCGCGCTGGTAGAGGAGGACTTGCCGATTTTCGTGATCGTTCCGACGCCGCGTCGCCCCCTTTTGCACGCAAAAGTGATTTCAAATCTCGAAGAAGTCAAGACGCGCGGTGCACGAGTTGTCGTGGTGGCTGAAGAAGGCGATACCGCTGTTGACAACCTTGCAGAGCTGATTATTCGCGTTCCGCACTCAACGCCAACTCTCATGATGCCGCTGGTGACGATTATCCCGCTCCAGATTTTCGCCTGTGAGTTGGCACGGCAAAAGGGCTACGACGTCGATAAGCCACGCAATTTGGCGAAGGCAGTGACGGTCGAATAATACGTTTTGGCTTTGGTGCCAACCAAATAGCACCTGCTGGTTGAGTCGACAACTGAACGGCACGAAAGCTGAACAACACAACCGAATAAGGCGTGCAGAAAATGGAGGCTTTATGGAGTACGCATTTGATGTTCAAGCCGTGCGAACGGCTGAACAGGAGCTTCTTAATGACTCTGTACCCTTGATGGAACAAGCAGCATTTGCGCTCGCGCAGTGCACGATTCGCGCAATTAAAGCCCGTGGCTTCCGGCTTCCAGGCTCATCGGTGCTGCTCTTGGTAGGTGCTGGCAATAATGGTGGCGACGCGCTCTACGCGGGAGTGACCTTGGCGGGGCGCGGATTGAAGGTCACCGCCGTCGTCGGGGATCGCGCGCATGACGACGGCGTTGCGGCAGCTCAGCGAGCAGGGGTGCGAATCGTCCGCAACCCTGACGAAACCGCAATGCGCAAGCTCGCACGCGCGAACGGTACATGGATTGACGGAATCTTGGGAATCGGAACCGTAGGGGCAGTGCGCGATCCTTATGCGTCCTGGATACGGATACTTTCCGAAGAAGCGGGAATATCGCCAGCAAAACCGCTGGTAGTGGCAGTCGATGTGCCCTCGGGAGTGAACGCTGATTCGGGAGAAAGTCCGCAGTGCGTGCTCCCGGCAGATCTTGTAGTGACGATGGGATGCCTCAAGCCTGGTTTACTTGAACCGCCAGCGGCATTTCTCGCAGGTGAGGTGGAAACCATTTCGCTCGGATTTGAATCTAAACTGTTTGGCGCGCATTGCGAGCCGGCTCGCTTGCGAGCGGTGGGAGACGCTGATGTGCGCGATCATTGGTTCGTGCCTGTGTCGTCTGACCACAAATATACGCGTGGAGTGCTGGGAGTTTTTACTGGTTCGGTAGAATACCCGGGCGCTGCGCTGCTCAGCGTGGGAGGTGCACGTACACTTGGCCTTGGCATGATCCGCTATTTGGGTGAGGTTCGATCGGTGGTGCCTCGTTATCCTGAGGTGGTAACAGTGGCAGGCCGCGTGCAAGCCTTATTGCTGGGATCGGGCGTTACACAATTGGACGGCGTGCGCGAGCTACTCGATCAAGTCCCTGCTCAGCTGCCGTTGGTTGTGGACGCCGGTGGGATAGATGTGCTGCACAGCGGCACTTTATCCGACGATTCCCAGCAACACCCCACGATTATCACTCCGCATGCTGGAGAGCTAGCTCAACTTCTCACAAAAGCTGGTGAGGAGGTTACTCGCGCTCAGGTTGAGGCGAAACCGCGGCATTTTGCCCAGCTGGCAGCCGGCAAATTTGGCGTATGTGTGGTACTCAAGGGGGCGATAACCCTCGTCGTGACCCCAGATGGAGATTGTTTTGCTCAAAGTGGTGCGCCGGCGTGGACTGGTACTGCAGGTGCAGGTGACGTACTCGCGGGAGTGATTGCCGGCGTCGTCACGATGTTTCAAGCGCAACGAGAGAAAGAGTACGACGACGCTGCCGCTCGTTGCGTGTTGAGCCACGAGGATCTTGCCTTAGCCGCGGCTATTGGAGTTCATCTGCATTTACGTGCAGCTCAGCGTGCCGCGCGAACGGGAACGGGAGGCGTGGGAAGAGGCATGGGAAGCGGGAACGAAGGATCAAAGTACCCGCCATTCTGGCGCGGTGATGCACGATTCGTTGCGAGACGTGAATTACACGACGAGCGCAGATTGGGTATTCCTATCACTGCAAGCGATATTATCGATTCATTGCCAGATGTTCTCGATGAAATTCTCAACTACGGGAGATGATATGAGCTTGAAAGACGCGTACAACGGAGAACCGCATTTTCCTTCGCGTGCGCTTATCTCGCGTAGTGCATTTGAGCATAACCTAAGCAAAGCGCGAGAGTTGGCCGGAGAAGCCCAGATCATGGCGGTGATCAAAGCTGATGCCTATGGTCATGGAGCCGAAAAGATTGGCGAATGGGCACTCGACGCTGGCGTGGAATGGCTCGCGGTTGCACAACTTGGCGAGGCTATTGCATTGCGCAAAGCCTTGCATGAGCGCGGGCGAATGCTCGCATTGATTGCCGAGCCTGGCGCGCCATTTTGGGAAGCCCTCGAATTAGGAATCGATCTTTCTGTTGGAGCTAGCTGGGCACTTGATGAAATTGCATTCGCTGCTAATGAATCAGGAATCCGTGCGCGGGTGCACATCGAGGTAGATACGGGTATGGCGCGCGGAGGTTTCTCTCTCGCAGAGTTGCCCGATATTATCCCGATGATAGCCGAATATGCGCAAAGCGGTTTGATCGAGACGGTGGGGCTGTGGTCGCATCTGGCACTTGCCGATGATTTACAGTCGCCTGAGACGCAACGTCAGACGGAAGATTTTGAGCGGGCATGTGAACTTTTTGCCGATGCCGGAATTGACATTGAATTTCACCACTTAGCCGCTTCGGGTGGTTTGCTCTGGCATCCGCGCACGCGCTTTTCGATGGTGCGCACAGGAATTATGCTCTACGGATTGAGCCCTGCACCCGAGATAGCCACCGCCGAAGAGATGGGCTTGGAGCCAGTGATGAGGCTAGAAGCGGATTTGGTATCGGTTCGCGACGTTCCCGCTGGCACTGGCGTGAGCTACGGACATACTGCTACCACGCAAGAACCTATGCGACTGGGAACTGTGCCACTGGGGTACGCCGATGGAATTCCGCGGCACGCGTCGAATAGCGTGGAAGTGGTGATCGGCGGGCAGCGCCACGGGTTGATTGGGCGAGTGTGCATGGATCAGTTCGTTGTGGCGGCACCAGGAGCAGTAGCAGGGGATACCGTTACGCTTTTTGGAGCATCTGCCAGCGGCTTTCCCACGGCCGACGATTGGGCACAACACTGCGACACAATTGGATACGAAATAGTATCTCGTTTGGGCACCCGGGTTCCGCGGTATTTCGTAGACTAAATACAGTTTCACTGAGGAGTAGTAGTGATGGACATTTCGATTCGAGTACCGCTCGTAACTGACATCCAAGCTGTTGGTGCCGCTTTAGGCCGACTTGCACAGCCTGGCGATATGGTGATGCTCAACGGCCCCCTTGGCGCAGGTAAGACGACGATGACCCAAGGTATCGCGCGAGGTCTTGGGGTGAAGGGTAAGGTATCGTCACCCACGTTCGTTATTGCGCAAATCCATCACGGTGCAACTATGGATTTGGTGCATGTGGACGCCTATCGATTGGGTTCAATCGAGGAGTTGGACGCACTGGATCTCGATACCTCGCTTGATGTTTCACTAACGGTTGTGGAATGGGGAGCTGGCAAGGTGGAAACGCTTTCCGGTGACAGACTTGAAATCACAATTGAGCGTCCCGAAGGTGCACAAGCTGGTTTGGATCCCGAGGATCTTTTTATGGATGCACCGAGGACGCTTTCCCTTCGCTCGTTTGGTGCGCGCGGCGATGAGTTTCTCAAGGATCTCGTAGCTGATGCCGACGTTGCCAAACTCATTACTGCAACAGAGCAAGCAGATGAAGCGGCAACCGATGGCGATGACGAGGTACTTTCCGATTCAGTTAAGGGCTTGTGATATGCGCAGGCGCCGTTTGTATGCTTCGGTTCTTGCCGTATTGACCAGTCCGATCCTCAGCTTCCTTGGTTCGGTGGGTTACGCTGAGCAAGCACAGGCGACGGCGCATGAGCAGGTGACGACGCAGGCGCACCTTGCGATTGACTCTGATGCAACGCGGTTGGGCGGAGCAAAGACGCATATGGAGCAAACAGCGACTTCCATTTTCGCTGATAGTGGCGATAGCGCGTATGTAGAAACGTGGTTCAACCAAAATGCACAGGCACTGATACTTGCTTCGGCTCCAGATGAATTTTCGAAAGCTACCGCTGCAGAAGTGGCTCAATATACGATTGGTAAACCGATTCGGGCAGCACAATTTGAAGCTAAAGGCACCAAGGTAGGAATTTCTGAATCGAATTTTTGGGTAACGCCGGTGCTTAGCCATACAAATGAGCCAGTGGGAGTGGTTGCTGCCAACTTCGCAGACGGAAAAGTAACAAAAGAGTCCGTTTATGGCGACGCCGACTTGGCGGTAGCTGTTGCAAGCTCTGATTCCACGCGCGCCGTCGTATATGATGAACTGCTCAACGCTTGGTTCATTGTGAAAGAGTCGGTGGTGACAGCCGTGGGCGCACCTGCGAAAAAGATTTTGCTCGGGGCAATACCGCTGGAAACGTTCCTCGTTCAACGTGACCGATTGATTGGCAGCGGTACGGAAATAGGAACCAGCCAAACGGCGTCGACGCCTACTGCTAGTGCCTCGAAAACGCAGAGTTTGTCTGCGCTACAGATCGTATTAATTGTGCTGTTCGTTGCGGCAGTTGTTACAGTATCTTTGATATGGTTACGCTGGGAACAAAGCGAACACGCAAATCGCAAGAGCGATGAGGAACAACGGATTCACCGCCCGGAAACTGGCAAGTGGAGCATCGTAGATCACACCAAAAAGCCTCGAAAAACGCGCTTTCGAGATTCGGGTGGAAAAATTTCGCTCTATCGCAAGGCGGATATCGAAAAATCAGGCACAAGTAGTGCTGGCACACCTGCCGACTCAACCATGAAAACCATTGAGGAAGACGAACACGATAATGAAGTACTTGACAATTGATGCCTCGCACCACGTGATCGTGGGTGTATGCGATGAAAACATGGGCGTTGTTGAGGAATTGAGTGCGTTGCGCTCGCCAGATTCGCGCCACCACGTCGAGCTACTCGCTCCGATGGTGCAAACAGCTTTGCAAGAGGCAGGCATCGAGAAGCCGGAGGCAATCGTCGTCGGAACCGGGCCTGCGGCCTTCACAGGCTTGCGTGCGGGGCTTGTAACTGCGCGTACATTGGCGCGAGCGTGGGATATTCCGCTTTATGGTGTTTCTTCAGCAGAAGTGATGGCGCTGGCAGGTTGCGATACCGGCTTGAATCTTGTTGAAGGTGTGATTGATGCGCGCCGCAAAGAGGTCTATGCTCTGCAAGCTCGTGCGATGGGGGCGGACGACGTCGAAATCCTCAAGGAGGTTCGGGTGCTCAAGCCTACCGATTTGGTACAGGAACTGGGCGAGGATCGTGCGATTGTGGCGTGTGCAGATGAAAACTTGTATGCAGATGTACTGCCAGAGCGGGTGACGGTGGATTGTGCGCCGTCGGTAATGGTGCGCTTGCTGTTGTCGCGAATTGCGAGAGCGGAAGCAGGCGAAAATATCACTTTTGACAGCGAACCGCAGTATTTGCGCCGGCCAGACGTGCATGGTGGAGCGCACGCGCAACCTGCACCGACCGAGAATCCCTATGGCGCTGCCGGAAAATAGCGAGATTTGCAAGATTCCTGCTGGGTGGGTGGAACGTTGTGCCAGTTTCGACCAGCAGAATTTTGGCCGTGATGCCTGGCCCGAGTGGGTGTGGCAGCAGGAGCTAAAGGCCACAGATCGTTCATATTTTGGCGTGGTGTGCGCACCGCAGCCGCATCAGAGTCAAGGAGCTTTGCTTGCGGTTGCAGGTATTTCACATGGTCCTGACGCCGAATTGCTCACTATCGGTGTAGACGTGAGGTATCGCCGTCGGGGGATTGCTCGTGAGCTGCTCGAATATATGCTCGCGATTCCACGCGCGCATGCCGCCGACCGGGTATTTCTTGAAGTGCGGAAGGCCGACGCCGGTGCCCAAGCGCTCTATGAAGCCTTCGGTTTCGAGGCGATTGCGGTGCGTAAGAAGTACTATTCGGACGACGACGCCGTCGTCATGCGGCTCGAATGTTGACTGTTTCCCGTGCGGATACGAAATACGCAAACAAAGTCTCACAAAAATAGCTGCCACATTCGTCGTCGTTTTAATTGGCTTGAGTATGCGGAATAAAGCGCATGGTTGAAAAATAACGTTCTTGAGTGAAGGCTGAATTGGCGAAAAATAAGCCTTTCTAGGTACTTACGCCCGATAATTTCATGCCGCATTCTGGTATTTTTTGGATTGTGGCTAACTCAACTGTAATTAACAATAGCGGCCGTAAGACGACCGTAGCGCTCAAAGTGCTCATGGCCGGTACAGGCCTGATCTTTGTCCTATTCTTGCTGTTCCATATGTACGGCAACCTCAAGATGTTGCTCGGAGCAGACGCTTTCAATCACTATGCACACTGGTTGCAGAATGACTTGCTTTATCCGGTTCTCCCGCACAAGGGTGCCGTATGGCTTATGCGCGCATTCTTGCTGCTTGCGATTCTCGGACATGCATACTCTGCGATCGCACTGTGGAGCCGTGCTAACAAGGCTCGCGGTGGCGCATACAAAGTGAGCACCGGAAAGAAGGTGCGCGCAGGGCAAACCTACACCGCACGCACGATGCGTTGGGGTGGAATCATCCTCGCAATCTTTATCGTGTTCCACTTGTTGCAATTCACCACGCTTCACCTTTCGGTTGGCGCAGAGAACTATGCAGCTATGGAGCCATACGACCGTGTGGTTGCCGGATTCTCGGTGCCTTGGCTGTGGGCTTTCTACTTGATCGCGATGGTTGCTGTGGCTATGCATGTGCGCCACGGTGTGTGGTCGGCATTGGCAACGCTTGGATTGTCGTCTCGCAAACGCGAGCGTGCATTCAAGATCACCGGCGATATTGTGGCATTCGCATTGATCGTTGGATTCATGACGCCGCCAACCATGATCCTGTTCGGACTCCTTTAAGAATAGGGATATAAGAAATGACTGAAACATTGATTAAGGGTCTATATCGTGAGGGCGAAGCTATTGTTGATGCTAAAGCCCCACAAGGTCCGCTTGAAAAGCGTTGGGAGCAGCGTAAATTTGACGCTCGCTTGGTGAACCCAGCGAACCGTCGTAAGCTCTCCGTCATCGTCGTCGGAACGGGACTTGCAGGTGGCGCAGGCGCCGCTTCCTTGGGCGAAATGGGATACAACGTCAAAGCGTTCTTCTACCAGGATTCCGCTCGTCGTGCGCATTCTATTGCCGCTCAGGGTGGTATCAACGCTGCGAAGAACTACAAGAACGACAACGACTCCACCTACCGCCTCTTCTACGACACCATCAAGGGTGGCGACTTCCGCGCCCGTGAATCCAACGTGTACCGTTTGGCTGAGGTTTCGGCAAATATTATCGATCAGTGCGTGGCGCAGGGTGTTCCTTTTGCTCGCGAATACGGCGGTCTGCTTGACAACCGTTCGTTCGGTGGTGTGCAGGTTTCCCGTACGTTCTACGCACGTGGTCAGACTGGTCAGCAGCTTCTTATTGGTGCATACCAGGCACTTATGCGTCAAGCAAAGGCTGGCACCGTTGAGCTGTTTAGCCGCCACGAAATGGTGGATCTGATCGTCATTGACGGCCGTGCTCGTGGCATCATTGCCCGCGACATGGTAACTGGCGAGGTAGAAACGCATATCGCGGACGCCGTCGTCATTGCCTCCGGTGGTTACGGAAACGTATTCTTCCTTTCCACGAACGCAATGGGATGTAACGGTTCTGCAGTGTGGCGTGCTCATCGCCGCGGCGCGTTCTTCGGTAACCCTTGCTACACGCAGATCCATCCAACCTGTATTCCACAGCATGGTAGCTCGCAGTCGAAGCTCACGCTGATGTCGGAATCGCTGCGTAACGATGGTCGAATTTGGGTTCCAAAGAAGGCTGAGGACACCAAGAAGGATCCGCGTGACATTCCTGAAGAGGATCGCGATTACTACTTGGAGCGCATCTACCCATCGTTCGGTAACCTCGTGCCACGCGATATTGCATCGCGTCAAGCAAAGAATATGTGTGATGAAGGTCGCGGCGTAGGTCCAGAGATCGACGGCGTTGCACGCGGCGTCTACCTCGACTTCGCTGAGCCAATTCAGCGCATGGGCAAGGCACAGGTGTCTGCGAAGTACGGCAACCTCTTCGACATGTATGAGCGTATTACCGGTGAAAACCCATACGAAGTGCCAATGCGTATCTACCCAGCAGTGCACTACACCATGGGTGGCTTGTGGGTTGATTACGATTTGCAGTCAACGATTCCTGGTCTGTTTGTTGCCGGTGAAGCTAACTTCTCGGATCATGGTGCGAACCGCTTGGGTGCTTCGGCGCTTATGCAGGGCTTGGCCGATGGCTACTTCGTTCTTCCTAATACGATCAACGATTACTTGGCAGATGGTCCATTCCCAGCAGTTGATGCTGAGAACACTGAGCTCAAGGCAATCCAGAAGGAGAATACCGATCGTATCGCTCACTTCATGTCGAACGACGGAAACCGTTCGGTCGATTCGTTCCACAAGGAATTGGGTCAGATCATGTGGGAGTACTGCGGCATGGAGCGTACCGAGGAAGGCTTGAAGAAGGCTATCGGTATGATTCGTGCGTTGCGCGAAGATTTCTGGAAGAACGTTCGTGTGACCGGTAAGGCCGATGAGCTCAACCAGGCATTGGAGAAGGCAGGTCGTGTTGCGGACTTCTTCGAACTCGGTGAGCTGATGTGTATCGACGCTCTTCACCGCGAAGAATCTTGTGGTGGACACTTCCGTGCAGAATCGCAGACGGAAGAAGGCGAAGCTCTCCGCCACGACGATAAGTTCGCTTACGTGGCGGCGTGGGAGTTTGCTGGCGACGGCGAAGCCCCAGTCCTACACAAGGAAGACCTCAACTACGAATTCGTCCATATGAAGCAGCGGAGCTACAAGTGAAAATTAACCTCGAATATTGGCGTCAGGCTGGCCCACAAGATAAGGGTCACTTCGAGACGCACACCATCCAGAATGTTGAAGAAGAGGCATCGTTCCTTGAGATGCTCGATCAGCTGAACGAAGAGCTGTTCGATGAGGGCAAGGAACCTGTTGCCTTCGATTCGGACTGCCGCGAAGGAATTTGTGGTCAGTGTGGAATCGTTATTAATGGCGATCCACACGGACCGGAAGTTACCACCACGTGTCAGCTTCACATGCGTCACTTCAAAGATGGCGACACCATTACCATCGAGCCGTGGCGTTCAACGGCATTCCCAGTGCTACGCGATCTTGTTGTGGATCGTTCGGCACTTGATCGTATCGTGCAAGCAGGTGGTTACATCTCCGTGAATACCGGAGCTGCTCCAGATGCACACGCTGCACCAATTCGCAAGGAAAATGCCGACAAGGCCTTTGAGGCCGCGGCATGTATTGGTTGTGGTGCTTGCGTGGCTGCTTGTCCGAATGGTTCGGCAATGCTGTTCACTTCCGCTAAGGTAGTTCACCTCGGTCTTTTGCCACAGGGTCAGCCTGAGCGTAAAGAGCGTGTTGTAAATATGCTCTCTCAGCATGATGCTGAAGGATTTGGCGGTTGTACAAATACTGGAGCTTGCGCTTCGGCTTGCCCGAAAGAAGTTCCGCTTGAGTTCATCTCGATTCTCAACCGTGATCTGATTAAAGCCATGTGATATTAGCGTGCTCGAAAGGGAGCGCAGGTCGATGACCTGCGCTCCCTTTTGTTTTGCGATGGAGGTAGTGGGAGCGGTTTGTGGGATGGGGTGGGTTTTAGGGGATAAGGGCGAAAGGCTGGCTTAAAGGCCAAAGGCTTTTATTCAAATAGATAATCTGTAACCTGGTCAGGTTTTCGACGGCGATTAACAGACTGAGGCAAGCGTAGTGATATGTGAGGCAGAGCTAATATTTTACGTGGAAAACGTAGTACCAAGAAGGTAATGTTTAATTGATTATTCAAATGACTCGGAAGAGATTTTTATGCGTACTTACCCTTCTCTTAGTGACGAACCGAAAAAGGCGAGCTTGGTTCATTTTTTGAGTGGTAAATATGGTTTCCGTAAAGCTAACGGTAGAAAATACGGCGTTTTAGGGTTGTGTTTCGCAATAATTATTGGAATGTTTTCTGGTGCAGCACTGCCTGCTTTTGCTGCCGGCGGTCAGATGAGCGTGTCTATCACCCCGCAACAAAGCACTTTTAAGCCTGGTGAGACGGTTAAATACGTAGTTTCATACACCTGTAGTGTGGCGAGCTGTGATAATTCGCAGATTAGTTTTCAAGTTGCCGGGCAAAAAGGAGAAACTCTCTCTGAACTTATAACATCTGCCAAGATTAATACATCATACGTTAATACTTCGATAATGAATTGGAATGCTGGCAATTTAGCTGCGGGTACAACGGGTTCTTTTGTGGTGGAGCTGACCACTACTAATGGTGGATATGGAAACGGTGAAACTCTCACTCTGAGTGCCACAATGTCTGCCACGGGTAGCACTAATGCTACAACTAACGCTAACGTGACTGCTCAAGCTACTGATCAGGCGAAGATCAATTTAGCCTATTCGCCAGCTAATCTAGCCGTTGGCAACACCGGCAAATATGCCTTTAATATGGTGGTGGGCAACAGCGTGGGTGCGCTGTACCTGTATGATTCGCAATTCGTCGTCGATATTCCAGCCGGTGCAGTATTGCCTTTCATAGAAAACAATTGGAATGGAACTCCAGTATGGACCCCAGGCGCAGATGGAACAGGCGGAACGTTAACATGCCCGCTTCCTGCGAGACCAGGGCTTTCAGGGATGTATGGATATAGTCCCAGTAATTTTGCGTGGTGCACGGCGGACATTACTTTTCCAAAAGATCGTTTTACAGCCGGGCAAACAGTGCAGATTCCGGGTCGCTGGGTTGGAAATATTGAGGATTGGACCTCTGGTTCGCAAGTGCGCACCCAGGTGACGAAAACTGCCACTTTTAGCACTACGTTGTCAGGTACAGTGCCGAATCAAACCTCGCAGGATACGAATGTACATGCGAGCTCTGGAACGAAATGTATGCAACCTGAACAAGGTTATACTGGATCAATCGGTTTTGATACTTACGGTGCGGATGTCACAAAGGCTGTGTTTAAGATTTCTCAGCCTACGGGTGGAAGTTGGACACTCACAAATGTAGTCACACCGTTTAAAACCAATCTTGATCTCGTTATTGAGTATCGCTACGTGGGGGACACGACCACGCGTACGAAACATATCGCGCCAAATACTGATTCAGGTGCATGGCCCGATTCTGGTGGTGTACTAGATTGGGTGCAAGTCACTGCAACTGGTCTCATTGTAGGCGGAGGCATTACTTCTCCACTCGATGATCTGCAGATTCAGTATAGTGGCAAGTTCCCTCTTGGTACGACGCCGGGCGCGAGCACAACCCTCCAGCGCTCGTTAGAACTGACCTACGGTGACGGCACCGTACTTGCCACAACCATTCCTAATAATGAAACTATTTCACTGTGTGAATCATGGCGTGGGCGTCTCACAATTATGTCGGGTCAATCGTATAACGAGAGTATGGTCGGCATGCCCTTTAGTCACTCACTTACGGTATCTCAAGAGTCGTACACCGCTTCATTGGCGCCTCATGTTTCGTTTATTTTGCCGACAAATTTGGCATTTGATCCTAAATCGGTGGCCTTCGTTTCTGGTACAGCGGGGATTCCTAGTGTTGCGCCGTTGTCGATCACGAGTAAAGCTGTATCGGGCGGTACACAATGGGATATTGATTGGAGCAATATCGTAATGCCGCCGTTGGTTGATACGAAGACTCCGATAAATTTCAAATTTTCCTATAATGTGATACCCACTGCTCCAACAACAGCATCTAATATCCCGTATCAGGCCTTGTTGTGGCAAAACACGACTGTTCCACTACAGTCGCAGCCTTTTCCTGGAATGTATGCAAACGACACCTATAATGTGGATTCTAATGCAGCAACAACAGCGCTACCCTGGAGCTCAGGGGCATTGACCTATGTTCCTCTTACTCAGGTGACGACTAATTTGTTGACTGATCCTGCCGGTGTTGCGATGCGTGACGCTCAGGTTGAGCCTGGTTCTACGTATGCGCAGGATTTGTTGTTGAGTAATTCGTCTGCTGTGGATTATAAGGATGCGGTGTTGTATGCGGTGCTTCCGTATGTGGGGGATCATGGTTTGCTTGCCTCGAATGAATCGTTGGCGCATGGTTCGCAGTGGACGCCGGTGTTCGCGGGAGTTTCGAGTGTTCCTGCTGGGTATACGGTAGAGTATTCTACTTCTTCTAATCCGTGCCGGCCTGAGGTTTATGCGTCGGTTGCTGGGTGTGTGGATGATTGGACGTCGACGGCACCTGCTGATCTTTCTACGGTTAAGGCGCTGCGTTTTAAGGCTGGTGCTACGGTGCTGTCTGTTGGGAAGTCTGTGTCGTTCCAGTGGAAGCTCACTGCACCTGCCAATGCAACTGGCACGGCGTATGCGTCGGTTGCTCGTTCGAGTGTGCCTGTTGGTTCGAGTGCTTATGAAATTACTGAGACTGCTTTGACATCGGCCACGGTGATGCCTTCTGCGATTGATGTGACGTCGTCGTTTGTGTTGAATGATAAAGACGGCGATGGGAAAGGTGACGCGGGCGAAACTGTTACGTGGAATTACGTTGTGAAAAACACTGGTGGTGCTACGCTCAACAATATCGTGATCAACGGACGTGCGGTCACCTGCACCCCAACTACCTTGGCGGGTGGAGCACAAGCTACGTGTAGTACAACGTCGACGATTAGCCAGGCGGATGTGGATGCGCAGAGCTATTTGGATGCGGTGACGGCCTCGGGGATCAATAACGCGTCGCAGAAGGTGACGTCGGTGCAGCGCACGCTTAGCGTGCCGTTGGCTTCGGGTATTGGTCTTAAGCTGGATAAGCAAGCGGTGCTGTCCAAGGACGCCAATGGTAATGGTCTTGCTGATGTTAATGATGTGGTGACGTATTCGTTTGCGGTGACGAATACGGGAGACCAGACAGTCAACAACCTCAAGCTTGACGATAAAATGCTCACCGATCTAGGTTTGACTCTCACCTGCCCGGCGTCGGTGGCGCCTGGAGCGAGTGTGAATTGTACGAGCGTGGATATGATAGTGTCCGCGCCGCAGGTTGATACTCTTGCCACGATTAACAATTCGGCGAGTGTTTCGGGTGTGACTGGTTTGAATGCGGATGTGACGTCTAATGTTTCGACGACGAACACCGCAACGAACCAAGCAGCAGGTATTGCTGCGAATAATGCGTCGCTGGTTTTAGTCAATGATGCTGATGGTGACGGTGTTATTGATCTTGGCGATACAGTCAAAGCTGTGATCACAGTGGTGAACACGGGCGGTGTCACGTTGAATACGGTAGGGGTCGCGTCAACGAACGCGTCGCTACCGATGACATGTGTCAAGACATCTCTTGGAGCAGGTGACACTACGACGTGTGAGTCGGGCGTGTATGCGGCGTCGCAGGCCGATATTGATTCAGGAAAGATTACTACCACGCTTAATCCCACGGGTATTAGCCCAGCAAGTACGAAGCTGAGCGCTGGTGATTTCCCGGTTTCCCTCGCCACGTCTCAAGTTAGTGGCTTGGTGCTCGTTAAGACAGCCAAGCTCACGGGCGATGTGAATAGTAATGGTGCTGGCGATCCTGGCGATACGGTAACTTACTCGTTCAAGGTAACGAATACGGGTGATGTGACGGTATCGAGTCCAGTTATTGCCGATCAGAATCTGGCAGATCGTGGCATTACGGTGACGTGCCCTGCCACGATAGGTGCTAAGACCAGCGTAGATTGTGATCCGGTTGATATGAAGCTCACGCAAGCTGATATAGACGCTGGTGCGACGCTCGTTAATACGGCGACGGCGTCGGGGAAGAATCCAGACGGTACGGCGGTGACGAGCCTATCCCATCAGGCCACCACAGGTCTGAGCCAGATCGTGCAGATCACAGGTACAACGGTGCTTAAACTTGTTGATGATGTCGATGGTGATGGGCTTGCTGATGCCGGTGATAGCGTGCAGCTGATCATGACTGTAATCAATACTGGTGCGGTCAGTGTTGATGCGCTCACGGCTAGCGCGGGAAGTAGCTACACAATGACTTGCACTCCGAGCAAGATTGGTGCTGGACAATCCGCGGTGTGTTCCTCTCAGCCAGTTAGCGTTACCCAAGCTGATGTTGATGCAGGTACCGTTCAAGGAGCTGTGGAAACAACGGGCGTGGGCGTGAACAAAGTTAACGTCACCACGGGCAAACAAACTGCTTCGTTACCTACCGATTCTCGCGCTGAGTTATCGCTGAGTGGGAAAGTACGGCTCGACGATGTGAACGGAAATCAGCTAGCTGATGAGGGCGAAACGGTTACGTTCGTCTATACGGTGACTAATACTGGTACGCGCTCAGTCGCTTCTTTGACGGGCGTTCTCAATCCGAGCGTCAATGGATCTGGTCTAGTTGCAGGTAATGTTGATCGAGTGATCAGCTGTGATGCGGCGGCGCTCGAACCGGGTAAGAGCGCTGTATGTATCGAGGAAGTTACTGTGACGAAAGCCGATATCGCCAACGGAAAAGTGCGTTCGGCGATGCTTGCTCGGGCAACTCCCAGTGGCAATATCGCGGTACAAACTACGCCAGTGATCCTCGAACAAGAAACCACAAAACCAGTCGCAGTGCCACCGGCAGAAGCGCCAGCGCCAACGCCAGTGTTGGACGTGGTTGAATCAGTTCTCGCTAAAACTGGATCGACCTCAATAGCATTGCTCCTGACGGCACTCATGCTGCTAGGCGCAGGCGTGCTAGTTCGTAGAAAACAAGCATAAGTTTACAAAACCAAGCGTTTATAACGAGCACTTATCCTTTATAACAAGGCTGACCGACAGGGTAGCCGCGTACATAGCGTGGTTACCCTGTCGGTCAGCCTTTGTTGTAAGCCGGTTAGGGGCGGTCGGTTGGGTTCACTCCTCGAACCGACTATAGGTGCGGCGATATTCCAAATCCCAATGCGCTAAAACTCCTGAACAATGGCATAAAATAATTTTTCTCTTGACGTGACGTGGATCATGCAACTACACTTCCCATTAGGAAATCGATTTCCTGAACTGATGGAGGTTCAGTGGTCGGTTTTTAGAATCTCTACAAAACATGGAGTCGATGATGACGAACGTGGCAATACGCGACATAGCAAATCGGGCAGGTGTATCACCCGCCACGGTATCGCGCGTGCTCAACAGATCGAAGCCAGTAGCTGACGAACTGCGTCGTCGTGTAGAAAAAGCAATCGAGGAGCTTGACTATCAGCCTTCTCGAGTGGCACGAAACTTGCGACGCTCGCGCACCGATACGATTGGCTTCGTCGTCGACTCTATCCAAAACCCTTTCTTCCCAACCTTGATCGAGCAGGCTACTGAAGTTGCTCAGCGCCACAACTTCGCAGTGAATGTGACCATCTCCCACACGCCGCTCAAAGCGGCTTACGACCTGTTCCGAGCGCCGATGGTTGATGGTGTATTGCTCGTCGGCGGGCAGCCGGAATTGGACATGCAAGCCTCGCTCAACTCAACGCGGAAGATGCCAATCGTGGCAATCGATCGTGAGGTCGACGGCGTCGCACTGCCACGATTCTCGGCCACCAATGAGCGCGGTGCATTCGAAGTAGTGCAGCATGTGCTCGGTGCCTTGCATACCGCGCCAAAGAAGTTCGTGCATATCCAAGGCCCACAGGACTTGTCGATTACCGAGCAGCGTCAGCGTGGTGTTATTGCCGCTTGCCAAGAAGCACAAGTTCCTTTGGAAGCGCTGTTGAATATCGCAGGCGACTTTACTGCGCAATCTGGTTACGACGTCGTCGCCGAACTTTTCGCAGGAGAGAAAAACCACTGGCCGCAAGCGATTTTCGCTGATAACGACCTCATGGCGATTGGTGCGATCAAAGCTGCGAAACAAGCGGGTGCCCTGGTAGGCACCGATGTGCTCATCGCTGGATTCGACGGTCTTGAACTGGGCGAATGGATTTCTCCCACACTCACGAGCTATCGCCAGCCCATCCGTGAAATCACTGCTGCTGCGGTTGAATGCCTCATTGAGCTCATCGAATCTAACGGCGCAGCAAAGTCCACTGAAGGTTTCGAGTTCGCGGGCGAACTTGTTATTCGAGATTCCACAGGAGGAACACAATGACGGAACCTGTATTAGTGCTCGATCACGTTACGAAGCGTTTTGGCCCGGTAACGGTTATCGACGACGTCACGGTGCCGGTGCGTCCGGGGCAGGTACAAGTTCTCCTCGGTGAGAACGGAGCCGGAAAGTCCACGCTTATCAAGATGATGTCGGGTATTTATCAGCCCGACGGCGGTCGAATCCTGATCGATGGACGCGAAGTTTCGTTGCCAAGCACGAAAGCGGCGGAATCCTTTGGCATCGCAACTATTCACCAAGAACTGAATCTGGCTCCGAACCTTTCGGTGGCGGAAAATATTATGTTGGGACGAACTCCAAGCAAAATGGGGTTATTTGACAAGCGTGAGACTTTCCGGAGAGCCCGCGAAGCGCTCGATATCATTGGCTTGGACGTGGATCTTTCCACGCCGGTTCATCGGCTCGGCGTGGCCAAACAGCAGCTGGTTGAGATTGCCAAGGCATTGAGTCAAAACGCGCGCATCCTCATCTTAGATGAGCCAACAGCGACGCTCACAAAACCTGAAATTGCCCAGCTATTCGCGGTGATGAATGATCTGCGTGCTAAGGGCGTGGCAATGGTGTTCATTTCCCATCACCTCGACGAGATCGCCGAAATAGGCGATACCGTAACAGTGTTGCGCGATGGGCAGTTCATCGAAGAAGTTCCAGCTAAGACACCTGAAAATCAACTTGTTCAGCTCATGGTGGGACGCTCGATCGACCAACAGTTCCCGCGTCAGAAATCTGAGTTGGGCGAGACTTTGCTCGAAGTGAAAGGTCTGACGCGCGAAGGCGTATTTGAAGATGTCACTTTCAGTGTTCGAGCTGGGGAAGTAGTTGGCATCGCAGGGCTTGTTGGTGCAGGAAGAACAGAAGTCGTTCGTTCCATCGCTGGCGCTGATCCTTATGACGCCGGCACAGTGACCGTACGTGGAAAAGCCATTCCACGTTTCAACGTGGCAGCCGGCATTGCGGCTGGTCTTGGGCATGTGCCAGAAGATCGCAAGGTACAGGGGCTGGTACTCGATGCTTCTGTGAATGAAAACTTGGGATACGCCACGCTAAAAAGCACTGCGAAAATGGGGCTTGCGGATCGACGCGGGCAACGACGTCGTGCCACAAGTGTTGCGGAGAAACTCCGCGTGCGTATGGCATCGGTGGATCAGAAAATACGCAATCTTTCGGGCGGAAATCAGCAGAAAGTCGTGTTTGGGCGCTGGATGCTGGCAAATTCCCACGTGTTGCTACTCGACGAGCCGACCCGCGGTGTTGACGTTGGTGCGAAAGTCGAGATTTACCAGCTCATCAATGAAGTAACGGCTCGTGGCGGTGCCGTGCTGATGGTGTCATCCGAACTACCAGAGGTCTTGGGAATGAGTGATCGCATCTTGGTGATGAGCCGAGGGCGGATCGCTGGCGAACTTGATGCGGCGCAAGCCACCCAAGATGCAGTGATGACTCTGGCGGTGCGCAATGTGACTTCCGCGGTGCATACCCACGACGTGCCAACAGATGGCAGTGCTACGACAAACAATGAACCCCAAGGCAAACAAGCTTTTCATGAAGGAGAACTCTGATGACATCAGCTACTGAGACAACCCCGGCGGCAAAGAAGTCGCTGAGCGCTCCACGCCATTCGAAAATAGGGCATTTCTTGGCAGAAAATGGCGCACTTGTAGGCCTCGTGGTGCTGTGCATCGCGCTGTTTATTGCTACGCCCAACTTCCTCACCACGCAGAATCTGCTCAACGTGGGAATCCAATCCGCGACCACCGCAATTTTGGCATTCGGCATGACTTTCGTGATCGTCACTGCTGGTATTGACCTCGCAGTGGGATCAATTGCTGCCTTGGGTGCGATGGTGAGCGCATATATGTTTACCAATATTGGTTTGCCGGGCTTCGTGACTTTGCTTATCGGGCTGCTTGTGGGGCTTTTAGCAGGCGTTATTTCGGGTATTGGCGTCGCATACGGCAAACTCCCTGCATTTATTGCCACGTTGGCGATGATGTCCGTGGCTCGCGGCTTGACGCTGGTGCTCTCAGATGGCCGCCCGATTCCAACGGCTCCAGAGGTGAATTTCCTCGGTTCGTATATCGGCCCGGTGCCTGTGCCTGTGATTATGCTGGCTGTGGCAGGCGTGGTGTGCTGGTTTATTCTCAGCCGCACTGTGTTGGGACGCTCGATGTATGCCGTTGGTGGAAACCTTGAGGCGGCGCGTTTATCTGGTCTACCGGTAAAGCGTACTTTGGTATCGGTTTATGCACTTTCGGGATTATTTGCCGGATTTGCAGGACTGTTGATCGCGGGTCGACTCTCCTCTGCACAACCTGGCGCCGCCACCGGCTATGAAATGGACGCGATTGCCGCCGTCGTTATTGGTGGTGCTTCGCTCGCAGGTGGTTCCGGAAAAGCCTCGGGCACGCTCGTGGGTGCCTTGCTCTTGGCCGTTATTCGCAACGGCCTCAATATCCTCAATGTCAATTCTTTCTGGCAGCAAGTAGTGATCGGTTGTGTTATCGCGGTTGCGGTAGGAATCGATGTGCTACGCCGGAAAAACGATTAAGAAAACCACAACTGAAATCAGTTGTAAAACAAGAAAGGAAACTCCGATGAAGAAGTTCCGTAAGGTTGCAGCTATTTTCGCTGCGAGCGCGTTAGCAGTTACGAGCCTGAGCGCATGTAACCGCGATTCATCTGCCGACGGCGGTAAGTCCGGTGGCGAGAAGAAGAAAGTTGTGCTGTTGGTTTCGACCCTCTCCAACCCATTCTTCGTCCAACTCCGTGACGGTGCTCAGAAAGAAGCGGATGCAGCCGGCGTCGAACTCCAAGTTCAGGATGCTCGTGACGACGCAGCAACCCAAACCAACCAGATCGACAACGCAATCGCTACTGGCGCGAACCTCGTGATTATCAATCCGGTGGATTCCGATGCTGCTGCACCTGGCGTGAAGAAGCTCAATGAAGCCAAGATTCCAGTGATTGCAGTGGATCGTGGCGTGACAGGTGCCCAGCTCACCTCTTTCGTCTCTTCCGATAACGTTGCAGGTGGCAAGCAAGCTGCTGAGTCGTTGGCTAAGGCAATTGGCGAAAACGGTGAAGTGCTCGTGCTCCAAGGTGTGCCGGGTTCGTCTGCCTCTCGTGACCGTGGCAAGGGCTTTGAGCAGGGAATTGCTGCGTTCAAAGGTATCAAAGTTGCGGCCAAGCAAACCGCTGAGTTTGATCGCGCGAAGGGCTTGGACGTAACCAACAACCTTCTCCAAGCAAATCCAAACATCAAGGGAATTTTTGCTGAAAACGACGAGATGGCACTGGGTGCAATCGAGGCATTGGGACAGAACCCTAAGGGTATCAAGGTAGTTGGTTTCGACGGTACGAAGGATGGACTTGCAGCTATCAAGGCTGATCGCATGGTTGCAACGATTGCACAGCAACCAGAACAGCTTGGTAAGCTTGCTATCCAGCAAGCAAAGAAAGCACTCGATGGTGGCAAGGTAGAAGCTGAAGTTCCAGTTTCAGTTGTGACCGTGACCAAGGAAAACGTGGGCGAAGTCAAGTGACAAACAAGATTGTAGTGGTGGGGTCTATCAATGCGGATCTGATGATTCGCGTTGATAGGCATCCACTGCCAGGCGAAACATTGCATGGTCGGGGCGGCAATATCGCCCCAGGTGGAAAAGGTGCCAATCAAGCGGTTGCAGCGGCAGCCCTAGGCGCGGACGTGGCGATGATAGGGGCCGTAGGGCAGGATGCCAATGCGGCGCCTGCGTTGCAGTTCCTCAAAGAGTCCGGCGTTGATCTTGCGGGCGTACGTGAGGTAGACGACGTGACTGGACTCGCCGTCGTCGCCGTTGATAACGCTGGTGAGAACAACATCATCGTGATCAGCGGAGCCAATGCCTACATGACCAATGAGCTGGTGGAAGAAAGTGCTGATCTCATTAGCGCTGCTTCCATCGTGGTACTGCAAGGTGAAATTCCGCGGACGGGATTTGAAACTGCAGCACGGCTCGCTCAGCATCGCCTGATTATCAATCTTGCTCCAGTTGTTGAGGTAGATCATGACCTTCTACTCAAGGCCGATCCGCTCGTGATCAATGAGCACGAGGGAGCCCTCGTATTAGATCAGCTCGGAGTGCCAATCACAGAATCGTCCTCTCCTTTCGATATTGTGACGGCGCTTCGAGCACAGGGCTTCGCTTCGGTGGTGATGACGCTCGGGGCGCAGGGTGCTCTCGTTGCGCGCGACGACGCTGTGGTTGAGGTCGCGTCGCCCCGGGTAGATGTCGTGGATACCACCGGCGCTGGCGATGCCTTTGTGGGTGGTCTTGCTTACCGCTTGGCAGCTGGGGATTCGCTTGAAGAAGCTGCTCGGTTTGCAGTGCGAGTTGGGGCGTTTGCATGCACAGGGCATGGCGCGCAGACGTCGTATGCACGCTCAGTCGAACAACTTCCCGAAGTTCAGGAGGCATAGGTGAAAAAGGACGGGATCCTCAATCCTGATTTGAACAGAGCCATCGCACGGCTCGGGCACATGGATACATTCGTGGTAGCCGATTGTGGATTGCCTATTCCGCAGCATGTTGAGGTGATTGACCTCGCCTTGGTATTTGGCATACCGCGGTTTACGCAGGTTCTTGATGCGGTACTCAAAGAAGTGGTGATTGAGGGTGTGACCTTGGCTCATGAGGTCAACGGCACGGTTGCGCAAACATGGGTTGAAGACCGAGTTGGCAATTGTGCTGGCACTATTGAATATGTGTCACACGAGGATCTAAAGCGGCAGGTTGAGCAGGCCTCATTTGTTATTAGGACTGGTGAAACAACCCCGTACGCTAACGTGATTTTCCACTGCGGTGTGCCCTTTTAGATAGGCAGATATTCAACCTCAACCTTTGTGGTTCTCTTGCTCTAGGTGAGCTAGTTTTGTGGGGATCGCGTTTTGCAATCGCACGTTGCAGACGCGATCCCCACAAAACAACTAATTAACGCTCGCTGATTCGAGTTGATATGACGGCCCGGTGTTTCCCAAGCAGGGGAGTGGCAATAATCGTTGCTGCATGTGGCTGTTTTGGATCAAGCTTGAGCTTTTTGCGTAGCTCTTCGGGCAGTATATCGGTGCCGCGTTTCTTAATTTCCACCCGCCCAATTCCTTTTTCAGCTAATGTTTTGCGCAATACTTTGGGATTGAGATCGCACACGCACTCCACTTTGAAAGTGGACACAAAGGGGCTAAGAATTTCATCATCGCCCGTGAGATAAGCGATGCGGGAAGAAACGGGTGAAATCTTGTGCTGATCTGCCAGCGCCATGATTGATCCAGACCGGATAATAGCGGGATCAGGCTCAAAAATGTAGTCTCCAAGTTCCTTAGGTTCCAACTCGATAGCTGGCAAACGAGGATCGGAACTGCCTGAATCGAATACGTGTGAGCGCCCGTCTTTCAAAATCAGAGCGCTTCTACCTGCCTGTGGTGCCGCATCTCCGAGCCAAACTACCGCTTCAACTAAGTCGCCATCAACACTGATCCACTGCACATGGGATTTGCGGGGGAGTACCGTGTAGTCAATTCCAGGAGCTATCTTTATTCCGGCACTCGCAAACTCTGCTGCCATTGCAATGGCGCTGCTCAGTGCTGGATACCATTGTTCAGGGTCTTTGATGCGTTTTCCGCCTTGGCGGCGAGCAGGATCTACCCACAGAGCATCTGTGCCAAGCGATGCTAAATCAAGAGAGTTCCCGTCGGCATGAATAACACGTGCGCCAGGAAAATAGCGTAGGTTTGCGCTGGCAGCCGCCGCGGCGTCGTCATCCATTTCGACGGCGGTGACGTTGAGATTCAACCCTGCGAAAGCAATCGAATCCGCGCCAATACCGCATCCAAAATCGAGCACGTGCTGCGACTGAGCTTCTTCACGGAAACGTTGGGCGTGGAAAGCCGCCACATTGAGGCGGGTGGCTTGTTCAAGACCAGCAGGCGTGAAGTACAAACCTGAGGAAAAATCACCGAATTTAGCCTGTGCTTTCGCGCGCAGTCGCGACTGGGTGAGCGCTTCGGAGATGAGGTGTGGCTCGTGGCCAGCCTTGCGAAGTTGCTCGGTGAGTCCAAAAATACTTGTCTCTGAGTAGGGTGGTAGAGATTCGAGGAGTTCGGCGCCGCGCCCGCTCAGTAGATCTTTAATGCTCACAATATAAGTCTCTCATAGATGGGGCACACTGTTTCGCTCTAGAAGCGTTACCGTGTTTCGTTCGCAGATAGCGAGTTTCTACACCCGTATTAGCACTCAAATTGACCGAGTGCTAGAAGAAGCATAATCTTTATTATGTATGTAGCAAATGCTACTCCCTGGATTGGGCTCGACCCCCGCGACGGCGGGTCCACTAGGTTCGTTAACAAAGGTACGAGTTTAGAAAAGGGGGAACCGCATGTCGGTCTCCATCAAGCCCCTCGAGGATCGCATTGTCATCCAGCAGGTTGAGGCAGAAGAAACAACCGCTTCCGGTCTTGTTCTTCCTGGCAGCGCTCAGGAAAAGCCACAAGAAGGCACTGTTGTTTCGGTAGGACCAGGTCGTATTGACGACAACGGTAACCGCGTTCCGCTTGACGTTAAAGTTGGCGACGTTGTTATCTACTCCCGTTACGGCGGAACCGAAGTCAAGTACGGCGCTGATGAGTACATCATTCTCTCTGCACGCGATATTCTCGCAATTGTAGAGCGCTGAGCATAGATTTAATTGGTTGAGGGGCGGCATATGCCGCCCCTCAACCATATCTACCGCTATATGAGCCGTAAGATATTAGTTTGTCTTGTTAATCGCGAGAGCTATCGTCCGATTAGTATAGCGTCGTCCAAATCGAGGCTCGGTGCTTTTCCGGTGTCAAAATCTTGTTGCACGTGTTGTGTGAGCACGCCTGCTTCCACATTCCAACCTGTCTGATTTGGATGCATATAGCTAGACATAGAGAAATTGCTCAGCGGCGGAACTATCCATGAGTTACTTTGGTCGGCAAAAATGTACGGGTTCAAGCCGTGACCTAAAAATGCCTTCTTCACATCTACGAAGTGGAACCGTTGTGAATCGGTTGAAGCGTTCATTGCCTCGAGAGCAGCGGTTTCAACGCCGTCGTACTCCTTTTGAAGAGATCGAAGCTCGTTACCAACGTTGTACCAACCAGCTGGTCCTTCTGGCAGTGTGTAGAAATCAGTGTTGAGTAGATCGGGATAGTTGAGTAGATAGACGTGTGCGTGGCCGTGTGAGCGCTCGTCAATCGCTTGCAGAACTTTCTGTAGCAACGCTGGTCCAGTTGTGGTAGCAACGTTTCTGCCTGCATCTAGCCGTGTCTTACACGTATTTGCGTTGCGCATTACGAAGCAGTGCAAAACGATGCCTACGAAATTTGCATCATTGCCTCCGATAGTAAGGAAGACGGCGTCTGTATCAGGCGTTACTGCTTTTATCTGCACATCGTTGTATAGGTGGCACTCAAGGGTTGCAGTGAACAGATTACCTGCCGGTGCTGGAGCTACCATTCGGTATTCCCAAAAACCGTTGTCGAGCGGAACGGGTCCACAGAGGTTCTCCGCCTTGACACGATTTAGCCACTCGGCTGCCTGATCTGGATATGCGCTGGTGGGGATGTTGTATCCGCGCGTTACGAACGAGATTTTTCCCAAGTGCTGAGGTGTGTCGATCAGATTTGCACCCACAGCGTTGCCACACGCAACGTTTCGGTAAGACGCCGCAAGGGTGCTCGCCGTTTTGTTGCCGTAGTTTTCGAGTGAGCGATGGCAATTTAACTCATAGTAGCTGTTTGCGCCATTTCCAGAGGAGTAGGAATCTCCGAGCTGAACGAAGTTGAGTTTCTGTGGATTTGTGGGGGAGTCATCTCCCTGTGCGGTAAGCGGACTAGTTGCCACTGCAAACAGGGAAAAGGCCGCAATGATTGCGAGGAAGTTCCGCCGTTTTTTCACGAAGAGCACCTTTCTGTGAAGCGCGCTAGGTAAACGCTATAATGAGAACAATGGAGTGTTCTTGTTAAGTACTCTACGCTATGGAGGTTAACAAAACGAAAAGCCTGAGCAATTCACGTATGAAGAAAAAACTTCGTACAAGAAAACTGCTCAGGCTGAATATTTAATTAAATAGATTGTGGATGGGTGACGAAATAGTAGGTATTTCTTGGCTTAAGCGGTTCTGCCGCGGCGCCGTTGCTGAAGAATACGCCCGCGTTCTTCTTCGGAGAGTCCGCCCCAAACTCCGTATGGTTCGTTGTGTGAGAGTGCGTAGTCGCGACACTGCTCGATTACAGGGCAATTTTGGCAGATGCGCTTTGCGCGCTCAATACGTCGTCGGCGTGGACCGCCACGTTCGCCTTCTGGATGGAAAAAGAACTCTGGATCGAGGCTGTTGCAGCTTCCAAGAATCTGCCAATCCCAGAAGTCCACAAGGGCTCCTTGCACATCTTTGATGTGAGCAACCAATGGTCACGTCCTTCCTGCGCATAATGCGCACTCATCGTTGATCGAGCAGGATTTGACCCGAGATTTCGGCAATGTTGCTCCCAACGATGCTTTGTTCAATTTTGAACTAGCTGTTCTTAACATTAGTTCCTTAGTCCTGTTTTTTGCAAGAATCCTGCTCACAATAGCGCTCTGAGCAAAATTATGTGGTATGGGGACATTGAAAGCTAGACTTCATGCTCGCCCGCAGCCGATGCGTCCGGCGTCGTACTCGGATGCTTCCGCTCGTAACCTACTTTGTATCGTTGACGTTCTTCGTTGGTGTAAAACGGTGCGTGACCTACGAGCGTGCCCCCGTCGTCGTCCTGCGTGTTAACCGGCCGCATCACTGCGACCGCCTCACAATGTGAAATCCATTTTGGCGATATAAACCATGTGGTGGAACACCCAGAACGCAAAATACGAATCTGGAGCAATTCCGAATAGACTGGATGTGTGACTGAAAAAGATCCTTTTGCCCTCATTGGCTTAACTTATGACGACGTCCTCCTCCTTCCTGGTGCAACCGATGTTGTGCCCTCGGAAGTAGACACCACCACGAAATTAACCAAAAAGATCGAACTAAAGATCCCGCTGCTGTCTGCTGCGATGGATACCGTGACAGAGTCTCGTATGGCTATTGCGATGGCACGTCAGGGTGGAATCGGCATTCTGCACCGCAATCTGTCGATTGAGGATCAGGCGAACCAAGTTCGTATCGTGAAGCGTTCGGAGTCTGGAATGGTGACTGATCCAGTTACTATCGATCCAGATTCAACTATCGCTGAGCTAGATAAGCTGTGCGGGCGCTATCGGGTGTCCGGCCTACCAGTGGTTGATGCCGATAATGTGTTGCTCGGAATCATCACCAACCGCGATCTGCGTTTCATTCCGGCTGCTACGTGGAGTGAACTGACCGTTAAAGAAGTGATGACTCCGATGCCGCTCATCACCGGAAAAATCGGTATTACCAATGAAGAAGCCGCGAGGCTTTTGGCGAAGAACAAGATCGAGAAACTTCCACTTGTAGACGACAATGGCAAACTCGCTGGTCTTATCACTGTTAAGGACTTTGTGAAGACCGAGCAGTATCCGAATGCTACGAAAGACGACGAAGGCAGGCTTCGCGTCGGTGCAGCCATCGGTTACTGGGGCGATGCGTGGGAGCGTGCGGAGGCGCTCGCGGAAGCCGGCGTTGACGTTCTGGTTGTAGACACTGCAAATGGTGAAGCGAAGCTTGCGTTGGAGATGATTTCGCGCATTAAGAGCGATCCAAAATTCGCTAACATCCAGGTTATCGGCGGTAACGTAGCCACTCGTGAAGGTGCGCAAGCCCTGATTGATGCAGGCGTAGACGCAGTGAAAGTAGGAGTTGGCCCAGGTTCGATCTGTACCACGCGCGTTGTTGCTGGTATCGGCGTCCCACAGGTGACGGCGATTTACCTCGCCTCGCTTGCATGTAAACCAGCCGGCGTGCCTATCATCGCAGACGGCGGCTTGCAGTATTCCGGTGATATCGGCAAGGCATTGGTAGCAGGTGCTTCGTGCGTGATGCTTGGATCGCTGTTGGCAGGCTGTGAAGAATCCCCAGGTGAACTGGTGTTCGTGAACGGTAAGCAGTTCAAGAACTACCGTGGTATGGGTTCCTTGGGAGCGATGAGTTCGCGTGGACGAGTGTCCTATTCGAAGGATCGCTATTTCCAGGCGGACGTTTCAACTGACGACAAAATTATTCCGGAAGGAATCGAAGGTCAAGTGCCTTTCCGTGGACCTTTGAGTGCAGTGTCTTATCAGCTAGTCGGCGGTTTGCACCAGACGATGTTCTACACGGGTGCGCGTACTATTGCTGAACTGACTGAAAAGGGACGATTCGTGCGCATTACTTCGGCAGGTCTGCGCGAATCGCATCCGCACGATGTCCAAATGACGGTTGAAGCACCGAACTATTCGCATTCAAATCGCTAATTTCTGAGCATAGCTCTACACTGACTAGAGAAGTCATTCGTGGGTGGGCAAGTCTGACTTGCCCACCCACGGTCGTATCACTCAGTTGTGTTGCTGGCGTGCGAGTCTCATCGTTGGGTTCGATTATAGGGTCCACCGCGAGGTTTCACGTGCGCTGATCCATCAACTGATCTGGCAGTTCGAGAGATTATGTCTGAGAAATCAATTTCCCTACAACCGCGCGATATTCAAGCTATCGATGCGGCGAAGTTGTATTACTCAGGCATGACTCAAGCTGAGGTGGCCGATAAACTTCACGTGGCGCGGCCAACCGTTTCAAAACTGCTTGCCCACGCCGAAAAACGCGGTTTTATTCGGGTGCAGGTACTTGATCCGCGTGAACGCGATGAGATGCTCGTCGATACACTCATTCAGCGTTACCACCTCCTTGACCTCATTTTGGTGAGTCCAGCGCGTCCTGACGAAGACTCGCTGCGGCAAGCACTTGGGCAAGCAGGTGCGAAACTACTGAAATCTCTTGTACGCGACGGCGATATGATCGGCGTCGTACCATCGCGAACGGTGGCAGCGCTCGCGGATCACCTCGAAATTCTTCCGCGTCGCGACGTTACCGTGGTGCAGGTTTCGAACGGACTCTCCGAGCCACGTGCAGCTGAAGGCCAGCCGACGACGATGCAACGCTTGGCACACGCATTCGGCGCGCAATGTGTGGCTCTTACTGCGCCTACGTTCCTTGGCTCTGTGGCAGTGCAAAACAGATTGATGAAAGTGCCCGAGTTTCGCCGCGTTCTTGATTTAGCAGTTCGCGCCCGTATCGTGTTGTACACGGTGGGGGATATTGAAACGAATCGGCATCTCATCGAACGTAGCCCATTGACTCAACAAGATCGGGAAGAGCTGATTTCTCGGGCGGTGGGAGACATTTGTTCGCGGTTCGTTGACGAATCAGGGCGTGTGTGTTTGCCTGATTTTAACAACCGCACGCTTGGCATTTCGCTTCCTGATTTGCGGCACAAGGAACAGAAGATACTTGTGGCGGGCGGGTCAAGTAAGGTCAAAGCTATTCGGGCGGCTTTGGAAAATGGCTACGTTAATCGACTTGTCACGGATGTTGACACTGCTCGCGCGATAGTGCAAAGCCCAAGCGCTCAGTCCTATATGCAAGTTTTTTGATTTATTTTACTGCTGCGGAACATATGTTCTGCTTGGGAACTTATGGGCGAGTTTTCGGCAAAAAATCGCGGTATTGATGGCGTTTTCCCTGATAGTATGCTGTTTTTCTAATTTCGCCGCACCAAAACGTCAATCTTCCCAACTGTGCTCTGCCTTGTTAAGTTGTGGATAACCATCACGAACAAAGGAGTTTCCCCGGTGAATAAATCAAAAATGATCGATCACACCTTACTCAAGCCAGACGCAACCCGCGCTCAGGTAGAACAATTGTGCTCTGAGGCGATTGAATGGGGTATGGGTGCAGTGTGTGTGAATCCAACTTGGATCAAAACCTGCGCCGAGTTACTCAGCGGTTCAGACGTAAACATCTGCACCGTCGTCGGCTTCCCGCTCGGAGCAATGACTTCCGAAGCGAAAGCTTACGAGGCGAAAGACGCCGTTGCGGCCGGCGCAACGGAAGTAGATATGGTGATCAACATCGGTGCTGTCAAAGATGGCGACTGGGCATTAGTGGAAGCTGATATTGCCGCCGTCGTTGAAGCATCTGCCGGCGCATTGGTTAAGGTAATTTTGGAAACTTGCCTTTTGACCGATGAAGAAATCGTGCGCGCAAGTGAAGCAGCTGTAAAGGCTGGCGCTGATTTCGTCAAGACGTCCACCGGATTTTCCACCGGTGGAGCCACAGCACACGCTGTAGCAATAATGCGGAACACAGTGGGGCCAGACTTCGGAGTCAAGGCCTCGGGCGGAATCCGCACCGCCGCTGATTTTAACGAAATGGTAAACGCCGGAGCCAACCGCATTGGCGCGTCGGCTGGCAAAGTACTCATCGGAGAGTAAACATGACAACTATTGAAACCGGCGCTCGCGAAGAGGGCGTCAAGAATGAAACCTTTGGATTGATTAAGGATCCATCCCTGCAGCTCTCGGACGGCTATCTCAACAAGACGCCGATCTTGCAATACATTCTGCTTTCGATCTGCTTCCCGATGTGGGGCGCAGCCGCGAGCTTGAATGATATCCTCATCACCCAGTTCAAAGCCATCTTCGAACTGTCTGATTTTGCTTCGGCATTCGTGCAGTCCGCATTTTACGGCGGCTACTTCTTGCTCGCTATTCCAGCTTCGCGCGTTATTCGCAAGTGGAGCTACAAGTCGGGCATCTTGGTTGGTCTGAGCTTCTACATCATTGGCTGCACGCTGTTCTTCCCGGCGTCGCGCATGGCCACCTACACGGTGTTCTTGGCAGCACTTTTCGCAATTGCAACTGGTCTTTCGTTCCTGGAGACTTCCTGCAACACCTACTCGTCAATGGTGGGTCCACGTCGTCTTGCAACGCTGCGCCTCAACATCTCCCAGACCTTCTACCCGCTCGGTTCCATTTTCGGAATCCTTTTGGGCAAGTACCTGATCTTCACCGAGGGCGATGCACTGCACAAGCAGCTCGGCGAGCTCACCGGTGCTGAGCGCACCCAGTTCGCGAATGATATGCTTCAGCGCACCTTGCAGCCTTACCGCTTCATCATCATTGTGTTGGCAATTCTGTTCATCATCGTTGCTATTACACAGTTCCCGCACTGCAAGCCGATGCGTGCACATCATGAGGTAAAAGCCAGCATTGGTGAAACGCTTTCCTACCTGGCCAAGAACGCCAAGTTCCGCGAGGGCATCTTGGCACAGTTCCTTTACGTTGGAATGCAGACGGCGGTGTGGTCGTTCACGATTCGCCTTGCGTTGAACCTTGACGATTCTCTCAACGAGCGTGCGGCTTCGAACTACATGGTGGCAGCGTTTATCGCGTTCTTCCTCGGTAAGGTGCTCGCCAATGTCTTGATGACCAAGTTCAATGCCGATCTCGTGCTCATTGGTTACTCGGTTGCTGGCGTGCTCGCACTCGCTTACGTGATTGCTGTGCCAAATATGACCGCAGTATACGCAGCGATTTTGACCTCCGGTCTGTTCGGTCCATGCTGGGCAACAATCTACGCACGAACCCTTGATTCGATTGAGGACAAGCGCCACACCGAAACTGGTGGAGCTGTGATCGTTATGTCGATCATCGGTGGAGCTGTTATCCCAGTTATCCAGGGTCTTGTATCCGATAAGCTCGGCTCGATGCAGATGGCATTCTCGGTATCTCTCGTTTGCTTCGTGGCAGTGCTGGTTTACTTCCTGCGCCGTTACAAGGCTTCGAAGAACGCATAGTCGGAGAGGGATAAAATCATGTTACGTATTCCTTTACACCGCAGTGCGTTCACGCAAACCGAACGCGTCGTCGCTTCCAATGAGGAATTTAAGGTTGTTGCCTTCACATACCCGAAGGGTATCGAGTCGGTTCGAATCGAAAACTCGCGCGGTTACGTTGAAGTGCTACCTTTCATGGGCCAGATTATTTGGGACGCATTCTTCGATGGCAAGACGCTGCGCATGAAGAATATGTTCGCGGCGCCGCAACCATGCAAGGAAATTGTTGATACATACGGTTGCTTCTCCTTCCATTCAGGTCTGCTTGCTGGTGGATGCCCAAGCCCTGAGGACACGCATCCTTTGCATGGTGAGTTCCCAACTGCCACGATGGATGAAGCCTGGTTGGAGTTCGACGGCGATACCGTACGGATCGTATCGTCCTACGAGTATGTGCAGGGATTCGGTGCGCATTACCGCGCATTGCCATCGGTTCGAATGGCTGCAAAATCCGCACTGTTCGACATTGAGCTCGAGGTGACGAACCTTTCTGAGTACGCTCCGATGCCATTGCAGTACATGTGCCACATGAACTACGCATTCGTGGAAGACGGCGTGATGCGTCAGTCGCTTCCTGACGGCGCCTTCCAGTTGCGTCGTTCGGTGCCGGCACACGTGAATCCGACGCCGCGTTGGACGGAGATCAACGAAGAGATTCTTTCTGGAAAGATCGATGCTAATTCGCTTGCACAAGCAGGAGAATTTGATCCAGAGATCGTTTTCTTTGCTGATGATCTGCCACAATATGGCGAGAAAGCAGAATTTGAACTCGTGGCTCCAGATGGAACTACTTTCGTGACTCGCTTCGATACTGCTTCGTTCCCCGTGGCGACGCGTTGGATTTTGGTTAATGCTGATCAGCAGGTTGCAGCTTTCGTGCTTCCTGGAACCTCGCGTCCGGAAGGATTCTTGGCAGCGAAGGCAGCGGGTATGTTGATTGAACTTGAGGCTGGCGCAACGAAGTCATTCTCAGTGACCACCGGAATTAAGGAGAACTAAGGTGGATATTGCAGTAATCGGTTCGAATATGGTGGATTTGATTTCCTATATTCACCGTATGCCCAAAGAGGGTGAGACGATTGAAGCGCCTGATTTCAAATTGGGTTGCGGAGGCAAGGGAGCTAATCAAGCGGTAGCAGCTGCTCGGCTTGGCTCGGAAGTATTGATGCTCACCCGTGTGGGAAATGATGTGTTCGCAGACAACACGATCAAGAATTTCGAAGCAAACGGTATCGACACCAAATATGTGTTGCGCACTGATGCGACTTCAGGTGTGGCTCCGATCTTTGTTGATCCAGAGTCTCATAACTCAATCATCATTGTGAAAGGTGCAAATGCGCAGCTCTCGCCGGAAGATATCGAGAATGCCAAGGACGATATTTCGAAGTGTAAATTGATCGTTCTTCAGCTCGAAGTTCCATTGGAGACGGTGTATGCGGCGATTCGCTTCGGTAAAGAGCACAATATCCCAGTGTTGCTCAACCCAGCTCCAGCACAGCCAGATTTGGTGCTGGCCGAAGTGAAGGACTGCGAGTACTTCGTGCCAAACGAATCAGAGCTTTCGCTGCTCACTGGCATGCCAGTGGACACGGTGGACGACGTTCGCAATGCTGCTGGCGCTTTGCTTGAGGCTGGAATGAAGAACGTTATCGTCACACTAGGATGGCGTGGCGTTTTGTGGGTAAGCAACGACAAAGAAGTGCTTATCCCAGGCACTCAAGTTGATGCTAAAGACACCACAGGCGCAGGAGATGCGTTCATCGGTTGCTTTAGCCATCACCTGGTTCATACCGGAGACGTTGAGGCATCCTTGCGGATGGCAAATCTCTACGCTGCTGATTCGGTGACTAAGCTCGGAACTCAAACCTCCTACGCAACACGCGATGACTTCCTCGCAGCGTTCCCTGATCAAGAAGTTTGAGAACTGATCCTGAGGATGGATGGAAATAGGGCGTGAGCCCACATGGGCTGTGCCCCAGATACGATGGAGCGATTGGCATCGTATCTGGGGCACAGTCGTATTTTGTTAGTTTTTGGGAAAGCAACCCCGGTTGTTACTGCACCTCAGAAGGAACCGTGACAACGCCGTCGTCGGAAATATGCGGAGCTTTTTGCGCAGCCTCGCGGATAGAACCAGACAACGCAAGCATCGAACCGCCCACGAGCAAGCCGCCGCCGACGAGGTTACCTAAGCCCACGAAAAGGAAATTTCGGGCCGCTTCGGCGAAGGTGGCCGCTGGCATTCCATGCATCAATCCGAGTGAGAAGGTGGTCATATTAGCCACAACGTGCTCGAATCCTGAGGAAATGAAAGCGGCTACGCACAAGAAAATCACGATCATCTTTGCGGCGTCGTTTTTGGTGCGGGACTGGCTCCATATCGCAAAACAAACCAGTACGTTACACATGATTCCGCGCGTGAACAACGCCAGCGAGGACTTTCCTGACTTTGCTACGATGAGCATCTCCAACATGGCTTGAGCTGGTGTGTCGCCGTGGAAAACATGAGTGCCTGTCATGATTGCACTGAGTGCAATCGCGCCGAGTAGATTTCCGAGAAATATCAAAAGCAATACCAATGCGGCTTTGCGCCAGGTAATCAGCTTACCTGTGGCTGCTTGAGGTAGTGCCATCATCGCTGAGGTGGCAAGATTTGAACCGCTAGTAACTACCAAAATCAGGCCGACGCCGAACGCTAAGCCCGCGATAAGCATGGCCGCTGGCTGGTGGGTTGCGTAAAATGGGCCGGCGGTGGCAAACATGGCCACGTCTGCCACTCCAATGAGCGCGCCAGCGAGCATCGTGGAGATAACAAAAGTCAGAGGTTTATGAACTTCGTGAGCCTTGTGGTGGCCTGATTTCATTTGGATAGCAAGAGTATTATTTAGCGAGATCACCTAGTTATTTTCTCTAACTTTCAGCTGAAATGCCTAGGACTCATTGCTGAAAATAGGGTCAGATTGTTCACATCGGTCGTTGTTGTTCACACAGCCGGTTCATTAATGCCCGCTCTGCAGGGCAGCGGGCAAATATAGGCATCAAACAAATAAATGGGGCGGTACCCCCATCCAGATACCGCCCCATTTGTGTGGGTAATCCACACCGCCAAGAATCACATTATTAGAGCGTGGTGTGATTCTCTGAGTATTTACTTGTTGCGAGCTACGTGCTCGTCCATGAGCTTGCGCTCGTACTTGCCCACAATCATCATCAGCACGAATGCCAGAGCTACAACTACCACGAGGCAGATGTAGGTGACGTTCCAGCCAAAGTTGTGAATGAGCAGGCCAACGCCGGTGGAAGCGAGCGAAGCGCCGAGCAGGTAGCCAAAGAGGCCGGTGAATCCTGCAGATGTTCCAGCAACGCTCTTTGGCGAGAGATCGATAGCTTGCAGACCAATGAGCATCACTGGGCCGTAGATCAATCCACCAATCACTGCGATGAGGAGGTAGAACAGCCAGGCCGGTGCGCTAGCAGGAAGCTGCCAGTAGATAACCAGTGCAATGCCTACACCTGCGATGAAGAGCATGCCAGCTCCAGAGCGCCAGCCCTTGAATACCTTGTCAGAAATCCAACCACACAGAAGAGTTCCAACGATTCCGGCGATTTCGTAAATCGAGAATCCGAGGATGCCGCCGGAGGTGTTGGTTACGCCAAGTTCGGTGGTGAGGTAGATAGGAATCCAGTTAAGCACGCCATAACGCAGGGTGTACACGAATACGTTTGCCACTGCGAGCAGCACAATTACTGGATTGGTGAGTACGTGCGTCCAGACTACCTTGAACCACGAGCCTTCAACTTCGGCACCAGCATCGGATACCTTGGCGGGATCGTTGTTGTACTCCTCAATTGGTGGCAGGCCGAGAGCCTCAGGATTGTCGTGAATGAGCAGGAAGGCAATTGCGGCCACCACGAGCGCAATGATTGCTGGGAACCAGAATGCCGGAGTCCAATCAGCCTTATTGCTTTGCCAGTTCGCGAGTGCGTAAGCGGCAGCGACGCCGACGCCGGCACCACCGACGTTGTGCGCGCAGTTCCAGATCGACGTCTTCCAGCCACGCTCGGACGTGGAGAACCACTGTACGAGAACGCGACCTGAGGGAGGCCAACCCATTCCTTGGAACCAACCGTTGAGGAACATCACGGTAGCGAATAGGCCAACGCTTGCCGAGATAGCCGGAATGAAAGCGATGGCAAGGTTAGTGATTGCTGATAGTGCGAGTCCAAGTGGTAGGAAGTATCGGGCATTGGCGCGGTCAGAGAGCATCGCCATAAAGAACTTGGACAAACCGTATGAGAACAGTACGGCGTTCGCAACGATACCGATTCCCACAGTGTTGAGGATGTCATGTTCTTTCAGCATTGCTGAAACGAGTGAGACGTTATTTCGGATCAGATAAAAGCCGGCGTAACCGATGAAGATGCCCATGAAGGCGTTGAAACGTGCCTTCTTATAAACGGATGCGATCTGCGATTCGGGTAGGCGCGGCGCTGGTCCTGGCGCGGACAAAAATCCGAGACTGCTTGCCATGTTTGCTCCTTATTAATATGTTTGAAACGTCAATGTTTCAATTACATACTCAAGAATGCATGGCGGTAGGTAACCGTGAGACTGCCTTTGGTTACACTTGGTAACAGGGGTGTTACCAAGTGTAGATAATACCAAGTGTAGATAATACCAAGTGTGGGCGTGGCTGTTGGTTGCGTGATCGTGTGTCCGCGTTCTTTTCCTGCTCAGTGCCGTGGTGGCCGACGTCGCGCTCTCGCGATATTTTTGCCGTGGTTCGACGCTGTGCTTGACGTCGTGGTGACCGACGTCGTGCTCGATGCTGTTGCCGCGCAAAGCTACTAGGAATCGTTTTGCGATGCTATTTTCATCGAATACCCGCGTGAGCGCACCGAAAGGATTTCGATGTCGCCGATACCTTGTGCCGTGAGGTCCCTGCGTAACCGGTATATCGATGTCTTAATCATTTCGCGGCCGCCACTGGTTTCGTTCGTATTCCACACCTGCGCGAGTATTTCTCGATGGCTGACGACGTCGTTGTGGTTGCGTGCGAGCACTGCCAGTAATCGTACTTGCGTTTCCGTGAGGTCAATTTGAGTATTGTTCCAGTAGGCTTTTGCCTCAGCGATGTGGATGGTGAGGTTACCGAGGTTAATGGCTGCCGAAATATTGTGATCACTGTAGCGTCGAACCGCAGCAAGGGCGCGTAATGCGAGCTCACGAGGTGAAAACGGTTTGGTAACGTAATCGTCTGCCCCCGCCTCGAGTCCGGCGATGCGATCGTCTTCATCGCCAAGAGCGGTGAGCAAAATGATCGGGAACTTGAGATGGCTATGGCGGATCTTCTTGGTGAGTTCAACACCGGATCCGTTGGGAAGCATAACGTCGAGGACTGCCAGATCAATCCGATGGTGCTGAATCACGCTCCAGGCTTCGGTGGTGTTTTTGGCAGTAAGGCACTCGAATCCTTGCGTTTCAAGCGCAAACTTGATGATCGACACCATCTGAGCTTCATCGTCAACGACTAGTGCCACGGGATTGTGCATTAAGATTCCTTGCTTTCGGCTAAGTGTTGAGGCAGAAGAACATGTATCACTGTTCCGATACCCTGAGCAGAGTCTACTAGTATTTTTCCTTCATGAGCATCGACGATTTTCTTTGACACCATCATTCCTATTCCGCTTCCAGGGCGGCGGGTGCTGCCTGACGAGAAGGGCGTGAATAGTTTTTCAAGATCGACATCGCTCATGCCTTCGCCACGGTCAATAATCGAAATATGTGCGCCACTTCCTTCGCCGTTTTCAATGCGCACAGTGACGGGATTGTCGCTGTGTGCATGACGAGCAGCATTGTTAATGAGATTCCAGATGAGCTGACGAATGAGCTGCTTGTCGGCGTATATGGGAAGCAAGCCTCCTGCGGCATCAACGTCGATACGTATCGGAAAAATTTTTCTAATTTCTTTTGCTGTATCAGCAACAATTGCGCGAATGTCTATTTCTTGGAGTTGAAGTGGACGAATATCCATGTTGAGATCAATGAGAAAATTTTCTGCAATATCGATTGCTTGCCGAGAGTTCTCAGAGATCGTTTCGATAAAAGATCGCTGTAGTTCGTTGAGCGGCCCGGGTGTTTCTTCGGCCATCAACTCAGCTGCTCCTTGTACCAATGACAACGGCGTGCGTATCTCATGCGAGATCATCGCTGGTCTTTTTTCAAGGTAGTCGTTGCGGTCTTTGAGTTCCTTGACTTCTTGCTGTAAATCGTGGTTGCTTCGCCATTGTGAAACGATCACTACTAAAGCAATCGTCATGACCAGTGCTATTGCAACAATTACAACTGGACTGAGGACGTTATTTTCCATGCGGTACCAGCCATCCGTACTCGATATCGAGGCGAACGTCGTCACCAATATTTTTCGCACCATGATGTGAAGTCTCGTGTACTACTAGAGTTCCTACCTCGGTTTCTATCTCATATTGGTAGAAACTTCGCACGAAATAACGGTTAATGATCTTGCCCGTCAGGCAAGCTAAACTGTTGTTATTGTGTGTATTCGTGCTGGTAGATGGGTCAATGGTTGCTGTGGTTGATGAAATTCGAATTCGTTCAGCGGGGATACACAGCGCTAACTTATCCGCGTGTGCCTCACCTGGAAAGACACACGCGCTACGTCCAAGTAGTACAAAACCGCTGGGTGAGTGTGGCGGAGTGTTTACATCCACAATATTGGGAATACCCATAAAGCGCGCCACAAACCGAGAATTTGGCTGCTCGTAAGCTTTCTGAGGATTTGTGCACTGCGCAATTACGCCGTCGTTCATCACGGCAAGTGCATCTCCAATTGCACAGGCTTCGTCAACATCGTGCGTCACATAGATTGTGGCGATATTGAGCCGCTGGATTTGGAACAGAATATCTTTGCGAATTACTTTTCTAACGGCGTCGTCTACATGGGCGAGCGGTTCGTCGAGCAAAAGGACGCGGGGACGCCTCACTAATGTTCGAGCTAGAGCAACACGTTGGCGCTGACCACCGGAAAGCTGTGACGGTTTGGCGAGCGCGATTCCAGAAATATTCATCTCGGCAAGCGCGATGTCGATCATATCGTGATACTTGCGATCAGGAATGGACGAATCATCGAGACCATAGGCTACGTTTTGCCACACGGTCATATTGCCAAACAGGGTTGGATCTTGAGAGACGTATCCGGAGGGGCGATCCGTGAGGCTGTTGTTCGTTATCGCACATGAATCGACGTTGATGCTTCCAGCGGTAGCTTTTAATAGGCCAGCGATTGCTTGAACGAGAGTTGTTTTTCCTGAACCTGATGGGCCGATCAGTGCCAATACTTTTCCTGGTTGCACCGTGAGATCGATGTTGTGGAGAATCGGCGCCGATTTCGGGTTGCGGTGCACAGTCAAACCGCGAACCTCGAGTCCGGCGCAGTCTTTACCGGCTGGTACCTGCGGCGGATTAGTGAGTGCCATCGTGACTCCTTTGATTTGAGAAAAACAAAACGCCAGAGATTCCTAGTATGAACAGGAAAATTGATACGAATGACGACGTAGTAGTCAAGGCATAAACGGCGGCGTCGTGTCCTTCTTCAGCAGCACCAAGTATACTTGAGCCAACTTGCGGGAATGAAGCGGAATTGAGAAATATCGCCGGAGTGTTGCGTGTGAAAAGTAAACCGATGAGCAGGGCAAAAGTGGGAATCCACACCGGAATAATAGTCGGCAAGATTATCGTGAAGAATATGCGGGTTCGTTTAGCACCAAGATCACGTGCAGCGAGCACCGCTGGTCGATGTGCTTCGAAGACCGAATAGCTGACTAGGTGAGCAATAGGGAAAGCTATCACCATATATGACAGTGCGATTGCCAAGTAGCCATTGCCGTATCCAGCGTTTCCAACTAGTGGCGGAATTAAATAAAGATTCCCTAACTTGATCCAGTCTTGGTGGAGAAAAGCGATGAGCATTCCTCCCGTTGTTAAGGAAATCAGAACTAGAACTACCATGCAAGTATTAAAGATTGCAGCAAGTCGTGGGTGCCAAAATGCGATTGATGCAGAGTTCAGGCTGAGAATCCAGGCTACGAGGATTACTGGTACAACTGTGATCGTGGTAGACCATAGCGATTGGTACAGGCCTTGCGGAATATTTGTAGCTGCGTGTGTGAACATTTCGCCCAGACCGTTTTTCATGATCACCACCAGCATGAACATGATGGTGAGCGCGTAAGTTCTACCGATAAGAATTCCGATTCGCGAGATAGTACGTGCAAGCGGAACCGAAGAAAAGACGGCGCGTTCGTCGTCGGACATCGTCCTGTTGGTGTTGCCAGGATAATGGAGCGTATCGGCCAACAAAACTGCTGCTACCACTGCTAGAACTATCAGTGACACAACATGGGGGATTGCTGCAGCTTGTGAGCCTCCCGAGCTGAGCACATGCAATACGTGATTTGCCAAAAATGGAGTGGTACCACCGAAAACTAAGTGCAGTGATGGATCAGCGAGCAGTATTCCGGTGCCTAAGACAAAGGACAACATTCCAGCTCGAATCACCGTTGAGCTGTGGGCTTTCCATATCCAACGGATTGATCCTTCCGACCATTGCAGACTTTGGAGCAGGACTGATGAGCCGAGCCGATCAAATACGAAAAGTTCAAGGAGCACCGTGAATGGGAAGATCGAAATGAACTGAGTAGTGAAGATTACGCCGATGCCGTAGGGTGAAAAACTAATGAAATCTCCACATAGAATTGTAGCCATTGCGAGCGGCGAAATTGTGAGTGGCACGTATAAAAGTCCGAGATAAGTGATGAGCTTTTTCGTCGACGCAGTTAGTAGCGCAATCGCCAAGGGCAGAGCAAGCACGGCAGATAGAGCGCTCGTGAGCGAGGTGACGGCGAGCGAATAGGAAAAGTTATGCGTGAACGCTCTTCCGAAATAGTGTGGAAAAGCGAGAAAGAAAATCACGAAGAGAGCTAGGGAGCAGCTCAACAACACCGCAATGAATTTATTGACGTCGTGGATGCGCGTTACTAAGAAACGAGGCAGGATTTGAGGTCGCCTAATATTGACCATTTCGCACCTGCCTGATCCAATTGGAGATTAACTGAGCACGCAGATGTGCGCTCGTGGAGATATGGTCCGAATAAACTGGGGCATTCACAGTGTCGAGTGCGTTTTTGAGATTATTGGGAAGGCTGGGAGAAATCGGATTTTGGAGCGCCGAACGTGCGCTGATCTCCTGCCCTTCATCTGAGGCTGCATACTGCACAAATTTTTCCGCTAATTCAGCATTAGGTGCGTTGCGGAGTCGTGAGATACCGCCGATCTCATACCCAGTTCCATCACTTGGGTACACTGTTTTGATCTTAGCGCCCCGCACTCGTTCACGTTCGCAATAGGGAGCGAAGGTAATGCCAACGTCGGCTTTCTTGCGAGCAACCAATTTTGCTGGTGCAATACCTGAGTCGGTGTACGTAGATACTTTCTGGTCAAGCTGTTGTAGAAAACGGTTCATTTCGGATTCTGAGTGTATCCGTAAGTATTGCACCCAGAGCATTGTGCCGGCAGTGCCTGATGTTGCAGGATTAGGTGCTGCTAAAGAGATGGAATCGGTGCGAACCAGCTCTTCCCAGCTCTGCGGAGCGTCGATTGAATCAGATACGCAAAATGCCAAGATTCCGCCATAGATACCCACCCATGTTTGGCTAAGGCCCTGCACATTACTCGCAGCAAGCAGTCCGGCTTCATCGGCCAAAACGTAAGATTCAGTGGGGCCGCCGAACCATACGTCAAAATCATTTTGGTATCGCACGTTTTTCAAGTGAGCAAGAGCTTCTGAGGTAGGCAAACGCACGATGGAAACTTTGGTACGGGTCTTTTCTTCAAAGGAATGTGCCAAGGCTTCGCAGGAATCGAGATTATTGGAGCAGATAACGTTGAGATCGGCGCCAGTTGGGCGTGCCACAATACCCAGCACCAAGAAAAACACCAGCACTACACTCGCGATGGCAAAACGCGGAATCATAGATTGGAGCCAGCGGGACTTGACCATATTCTCAAACGCTCCTCCCTATTAGTTGCCGAATGAAGCCAATATTTCGCTATGCCACACTGATATTTCGCCAAATCAGACCAGTATTTCACCGACCGAAATCGACATTTTGAGGTGCCGTGTGGCCCAACACCTCATTGCTCATGCGCCCGCACTGATATTTATTCGCAAGTCTACCTCTACGCAGTTACTTCGCGATTGGCCAACCAACCGGCTGAGTATACGGTCTACCGCGTTCGGTTGCCTTTTTCGCAAAATAATTTGCTGATTCGATATAGGTTTCAGACTGCTTTCGCATGAGCTCCTCGTGGCTCCACGCTGCAGTATCAGGAAATTTTCGGAGCATCGCACCGAGTACCCGCAAAGTGACAAGCACATCAGCTTCAGCATTGTGGAAGGAATCATCATCCCAGACGCCATAGTGTTGAGCGACGAGTTCAAGGGTACGTTTTCCTTTTCGCCACCGATCGAGAGTTTTGTCGAGAATAAAAGGATCAACGACAGGGGAAAGGGGGCGTTCAAGCCGTTCTTCGAGCGTGGGCAGACCATGCCGTGCGAGTTCAGTTTCAATAAGCGTTAAATCATAGGATGCATTGAATGCCACAATGGCGTGATTTTGCTGGAGGTGGTGGTGAAGGAGTTCAGCCAGTTCGCTCAAGACTTCACGCACTGGCCGGCCCTCTCGCTGCGCTTTTTCAGTGGATATACCGTGCACATTTTGTGCATTCAAAGGAATCTCAACGCCCGGATCTGCCAGCCAGTAGTGTTTCGTGATGCGCTCGTCGTCAACGATCACCACCGACGCAGTAACAAGCCGCGCTTCGGTAGGATCAACGCCGGTAGTTTCAGTATCAAAACCTACAATTGGATTGTGTGACCACATGATTCCTCTTTCTTTTCGTGTATGTAATTATACGCCGCAGCTCCCGCCAAATTTCATTGCCGATGATCTCAGTGCCTTGTTCTTACTTATCAAACCTCGTTATTGCCGCACTTCTAACTGCCATATCTCCGCCTTTCTAACCTCGTCATCTCCACTTTTTCCCACGAAAACGATAGGCTAAAGATGTGAGTAATGAAGTTGAAATCGGCCGCGGGAAACGCGCCAATGTTGGATATTCTTTCGACGACATCGCCGTCGTTCCTTCTCGACGCACGCGAGACGCCGCAGACGTTTCGGTATCTTGGCAGCTTGATGCCTATCTTTTGGACGCGCCTATCATCGCAGCTCCAATGGACTCGGTTACTTCGCCTGCGACTGCAATTGCCATGGGCAAAATGGGTATGGTGGGAGTTCTCGATCTCGAGGGAATCTGGACGCGTTACGAGGATCCTGAGCCTTATCTCGAGGAGATCTCTACGCTGCCTGAGGAGCAAGTTTTCCAACGTATGCAGGAGATTTACCGCGAACCAGTGAAAGCTGAACTGATCTCAGCCAGACTCGAAGAGATCCGCAACGCAGGCGTGCCGGTGGCGGGAGCGCTCTCGCCGCAACGCACACAAGAGTATTGGCGTACGGTGGCCGACGCTGGCGTCGATCTCTTCGTCATTCGTGGCACAACAGTTTCGGCTGAGCATGTGTCGTCCAATCGCGAGCCGTTGAACCTCAAGCGATTCATTTACGAACTCGACGTACCGGTTGTTGTGGGCGGCGCGGCGTCTTACACTGCGGCTTTGCATCTGATGCGCACCGGAGCTGCTGGAGTTCTCGCCGGTTTCGGAGGCGGGGCGACGACGGCAAATCGCCGTACCGTGGGCGTTGCTGTTCCGATGGCGACGACGGTGGCTAATGTTGCGGCTGCCCGTCGGGAATATATGGACGAGACTGGTGGTAGGTACGTACACGTTATTGCTGATGGGCAGATTTCCACGTCGGGTGATTTGGTTAAGGCTATTGCCTGTGGCGCAGATGGCGTGATGCTCGGTACGGTGCTGGCCCGTGCAGATGAAGCGCCTGGTCGAGGGTATCATTGGGGTGCGGAGGCGCACCATAAGTCTCTGCTGCGTGGCGAACGAGTCAAAGTTGAGCAGGTGGGAAGTTTGGAGACCATTATTAATGGTCCTTCTCAAGATGCGTCAGGTACTACGAACTTGATTGGTGCATTGCGGCACGCCATGGCGATGACTGGTTACTCGGATGTGAAAGAATTCCAGCGAGTGCCAATCTCGGTGGGGCAGTAAGATTCTGAATAAGGGGCAGTAAGGGGCCAGCATAAGCAGAGTTCTGCTGAAGCTGAACTCTGGATCAGACCTAAAACTAGGGGCGATTTTTGCAATATCGCAACATATATAGAGATGTTGCTCAAATCGCCCCTAGTTTCGTGCGCTATCGCGCCTTAGGCTACATACCTGGACGCTTACCTAAGGTCACGCTGATCTCTTGGGATCCGGCGAAGAAGTCGTTGCCTTTGTCATCTACCACGATGAATGCTGGGAAGTTCTCAACTTCAATGCGCCAAACAGCTTCCATACCAAGCTCTGGGTACTCAAGCTGCTCAACTTTCTTGATGCAATCCTCAGCGAGCTGCGCTGCTGGGCCGCCGATTGAACCGAGGTAGAAACCACCGTGCTTGTGGCAGGCGTCCGTAACTTGCTGAGAACGGTTTCCTTTGGCGAGCATCACCATCGAACCGCCCAGAGCCTGGAACTGATCTACGTATGAATCCATGCGCCCTGCCGTGGTTGGACCAAACGAACCAGATGGCTTACCTTCTGGTGTCTTGGCTGGTCCGGCATAGTACACAGGATGATCTTTCAGATACTGTGGCATACCTCCACCGTTTTCGATGCGCTCGCGAATCTTCGCGTGAGCGATATCGCGTGCCACAATCATCGGACCATTGAGCGAGAGTCGCGTCTTAACGGGGTATTTGCTCAGCTCAGCAAGAATATCTGACATCGGCTGGTTCAGGTCGATAGTCACCACGTCATTGCTCTCGGCGTGCCCGATCTCAGCATCCGTAGTAGCTGGCAAGAACTGCCCAGGATTGTGCTCAAGTTCTTCGATGAAGATTCCCTCTGGGGTGATCTTTCCCTTGGCTTGGCGGTCTGCCGAGCAGGACACCGCGATAGCTACTGGCAGTGAGGCGCCGTGCCGCGGAAGGCGAACCACTCGCACGTCGTGGCAGAAATACTCGCCACCAAACTGTGCGCCAATTCCAATCTTGCGTGTAATATCAAGAACTTTTTCTTCCATCTCGAGATCGCGGAATCCATAGCCTTCTTCGCCACCACAGGTTGGAAGTTCGTCTAGGTACTTGGCAGATGCATACTTCGCTGTTTTGAGCGCAAACTCCGCCGAGGTTCCGCCAATAACGATGGCCAAGTGGTAAGGCGGGCAAGCGGCGGTGCCGAGGGAACGAATCTTGCCTTCGAGGAATGGCATCATCGAATCAGGATTCAAAATAGCTTTTGTTTCCTGGTACAGGTACGACTTGTTCGCTGAACCGCCGCCCTTAGACATAAACAGGAAGTGGTATTCGTTTTCGTGACCTGGGTGAGTGTCCGCATAGAGTTCAATTTGAGCCGGAAGGTTTGTGCCGGTGTTTTTCTCTTCAAACATCGTCAGCGGAGCATTTTGAGAGTAGCGCAAATTGTACTTCTCGTAGGTGTTCTGTACGCCTTGCGAAAGCGCTTTCTCGTCGACGCCGGGGGTGAGCACGCGCTGTCCGCGTTCGCCCTTGATGATGGCAGTGCCGGTGTCTTGGCACATCGGCAATTCTCCTTGCGCAGCGATGTTTGCGTTGCGAAGTAGCGTTTTTGCCACGAAACGATCATTTGGTGAGGCCTCTGGATCCTTGGTAATCTTGGCAACCTGCTTGAGATGTTCAGTGCGCAGAAAGTGGTTGATCTCGTAGAAAGCCGTTTCCGCAAGTAATTCAAGCGCGCTTTCCTCAACTTTGAGGAAAGTCATACCATCGGGGCCTTCCACAGTGCTCACGCCCTCAGTAGAAATGAGGCGGTACTGCGTTTTATCCGGACCAACCGGAAGCATATCCTTGTACTTGATTTCAGTCATGGAACTCTCCTGATGACGATACATTTATTTCATATACAAGAATAGTGATGGGGCGGTTGAAATACTGGGTACAACCGCCCCATCACTAGAGAAATTTTGGCTCGAAAGGTTGAAATCTAGCCGTTATAGCGATAAACGTTAGTCTCGCGTTGCGTAAAACCAGCACGCTGATATAAGCGATTTGCGGCTTCACGGCTTGGGCGCGAGGTGAGGTCTACCGACTTCACGCCTTTCTTCTGTGCGAGATCGATAGCCGCTTCCACAAGCTGCTGGCCAGCGCCCTGACCGCGAGCTGCTTCATCAACGACCACGTCCTCGATCCATGCCCGCCAGCCAGTAGGAATCTCGAACGTCACCAAAGTGAGCATTCCGAGAATCGGTTTGACGACGGCGTCGCCGCGCTTGCTCTCAGCCGGAAGGTTGCGAGCGTCGTCGTGAGCTTCGCTGGGCTTCTCGCCGCGATAGACGAACAAGTAGATGTTGTCTTGCGCCAAGAAATCCTCAAGCTGTTCGATGTTCATCGGTGACGATGAACGTGAAAGCTGGGGGATAAGCGTGGCGAATGCGGCTTCAAGCTCTGGTGAAGCATCTTCGACTAATTCGACCGGCATGTTAATCCTTTCGATCTACGCAATCAGATGAGTTCCATTGCCTGCTGAGCGATAGCAAGCTCTTCGTTCGTTGGAACGACCATTACGCGCACCGATGAATCTTCGGTGGAAATCGTGCGTGGCTCCTTCGAGCGTACCGCATTCGCGGAGTCATCGATAGCGATTCCGAAGCTAGCTAGGCGTTTGCACACAGCTGCACGGAGGCGATCGTCGTTTTCACCTGCGCCGGCGGTGAAAGTGATGACGTCGAGTCCGCCCATGACCGCAGTGTATGCGCCAATGTAGTGGAGTAGGCGGTGTACGTACACCTCGAGAGCTTCTACTGCGTTAGCATCGCCCGAATCGGCGCGCTCCCACACCTTGCGCATATCATTATCGCCGGTGAGGCCCTTCAGGCCCGACTTCTTGTTGAACAGGGTGTCCACCTCGTCGGTGGACATTCCTGCCACACGCTGCAGGTGGAATACAACCGCCGGATCAATATCGCCGGTACGGGTGCCCATCACCAAGCCTTCTAGCGGCGTCAATCCCATCGAGGTATCCACTGCGTGGCCGTTGACGACGGCGGAAACGGACGCGCCATTGCCCAAGTGCAACACAATTTGCTTGAGGTCATTGCGGCCGAGGATTTCGCTAACTTTCTCCGAAATGTACTTGTGCGAGGTGCCGTGGGCGCCATAGCGGCGGATTTCGTATTTCTCTGCCACTTCGCGGTCGAGTGCATATACAGCGGCTTCTGCAGGAAGCTGCTGGAAGAAAGCGGTATCAAAAACGGCTACGTGCGGCACATTGAGCAGCTCGCGAGCAACTTCGATTCCCTTCAAGTGGGCAGGGTTGTGAAGCGGCGCGAGCGGGCAAAGCTCTTCAATCTTGGCTTGCACAGCGTCGTCGATTACGGCAGCTTTGCTAAAGTACTTGCCACCTTGCACAACACGGTGACCCACAGCCTTGATATTGGCATCGGCAAGTTTTGGTCCTACCGAGTCGAACAGATCGAGAACCTTGCGCAGACCATAACCATGATCTGGGATCGTTTCGTCAATATTGATCTCTTCGCCATTGTATTTATGCTCGATATGGCCAATTTCTTCGCCGATACGCTCAACGAGGCCGGATGCGAGGGAAGCTCCAGATTCAGGATCAACAAGCTGGTACTTGATGGAAGATGAACCCGAGTTAATAACGAGGACAGTCATGAACACACTTTCTATTTTTCTCAGCCTTGCGCTTGAATCGCAGTAATGGCAACAGTATTGACGATATCTTCAACGAGCGCTCCACGGGAGAGATCGTTGACAGGCTTATTGAGACCTTGCAAAACAGGTCCGACGGCGACTGCGCCAGCAGAGCGCTGCACAGCCTTGTATCCGATATTTCCAGCGTTGAGGTTCGGGAAGATGAAAACGTTCGCCTTGCCCGCAACTGGGGAATCAGGGAGCTTGGTGGCTGCAACTTTCGCGTCCACAGCGGCGTCGTACTGGATCGGACCTTCGACAACGAGATCGGGACGACGCTCACGCACGATCTTGGTGGCTTCGACGACGGCGTCCACGTCCGGTCCTTTTCCAGACGTACCCGTGGAGTAGGACAGCATGGCGATACGCGGATCAACACCGAACTGAGCTGCGGTTTCTGCCGAAGAAATAGCGATTGACGCAAGCTGTTCCACCGTTGGGTTCGTGGTGACGGCGCAGTCTCCATAAACGTAGACGCGATCTTCCATGAGCATCAAGAAGCAGGAGGATACGAGATCGGCGCCCGGCTTCGTCTTTATGATCTGGAATGACGGAACGATTGTGTGAGCAGTGGTATTGATAGCACCAGAAACCATGCCATCGGCGTCGCCCATGTGAACCATCATGGTGCCGAAGTAGGAAAGATCCTTGACAGTCTCATAAGCCTGCTCGTAGGTAACGCCCTTCTTTTCGCGCAGACGGGCAAATTCTGCCGCATACTTATCCAGCAGCTCAGGATCGTCGTTTGACACGATAGTTGCCTGCGTCAGATCGAGCTTGAGTTCTGCGGCGCGGGCGTGGATCGCTTCTGCATCGCCAAGTAGCGTAATATCAGCGACTTCGCGGGCAAGCAGTTCGTCGGCTGCGAGCAAGATACGATCGTCTGTCGATTCAGGCAAGACGATACGCTTGCGGTTTGCGCGGGCGCGCCCAATGAGGGAAGCGGTGAAGCTCAGCGGAGTAATCACGTCTGAACCATGTTCCATAGCTGCTTTGAGTGATTCCACAGCTTGTTCGTCAAGTTCGCGTGGACCGCCGTCAGGGAGCGAGATCACCGTATTGTGATCGACGTCGTGCGGAGTCTTATTCGTGAAATCGGCAGGGGCGTCGGTGATGATCATGCCTGAAATTGGAGCGTGCTCCTCAGAAATTTCATTCGCGACCAAGTGTGCAATGGTGCCGATTTGTTCGCTCGAGCGAAGTGCGCCAGAGAGGATGGGAAGAACCGAGGTGCCCAAATTAGCTGCTGCGCGGCCAGTACGTGCAAGTACACCAGGGAATAGCGGATCGCCGTCGAGCACACCAACGATGAGCACAGCATCGTAGTTGTGGGCGAAATCGGTGTAGCGCTTGACGAGGGTGTTCATTGCTTCGTTTTCGTCGGCAGCCAAAGCCTGACGAGTGCTTCCCCATGCAACACCAAGATCTTCGGTACGGCCAATGGTTTCAAGGAGCTCGCGGAATGCGATATCGTCCTCAATTGGACCGTTGGTGAAAGCGCGGAATACGCCCAAATTTTCGTAGTGCTCATTGAGTTTTTCGAGGCATGCTTGAACTACTCCGCGGGTTCCAGCATTTCCTTCTGCCGCGGTCAAATAGACGCTCTTCGTCACGAGATTTTCCTCCCTGAAGCGGGATCCGCTTCAATAAATGTGAAACCGCGGGTAGCTTATGCACACTCCTTGTGCACTGCTGGCAGCTATCTTGCGCTGCTGGTCGCCGCCACTGCGCATGTGCGGTGCGAGTGGTGAAGCTACGCTCGGCTTCCTATTTCTCTTCCATCTTCGCACCAATGTCCTAGAAAATGTGTGTTAAGTTGGAAATTCTGTGGTTTCTCACGTATTGCGTGTGATTTGCGTGATACGCTTCGGTGGAGTTTTGAAGGGGAGAGTATGCGTAAAAAGCGGAATTTGCGGCGTTCTCGCAGGCTACGTGAGGTACGACCGCCATTGCGGGGCGGTGTTAATGCATCGCGGATTGTGTTGCCCGAAGGGGACTGGCAAACGCTGGGGCAATGGGCACATTTTCGCTTTGGCGACGACGTGTGGGAGGCCTTTCGTCACGGGGATTTTCTTGCCGACGGCGGAGTGGTTTTGGGTCCGGATGAGCCTTACGTGGCGCGTTCCCGAGTGTGGATATTTCGGCCGGTACTTGATGAACCTGATGTGCCGATTGAGCTTGACGTTGTTTATGAAAACGAACGTTTTATTGTGGTGGACAAGCCGCATGGGATGGCGACGATCCCGCGTGGCTCGCACGTTGCTAATACCGTGACTGTAGCCGCGCGTCGACAGTTTGCCAATGATGAGCTGGTATGCGCGCACCGTTTAGACCTCGAAACCGCAGGGCTCGTGCTACTCACAAAGAAAATTGAGTATCGCAGCCTGTATCAAGATATGTTTCAGCGCAGAGAAATCGCAAAAGAATACGAGGCGATTGCGCAGGCTGGTGAGTTGTTTGCGGATCGTCAGTGGCATCATTTTCAGTTCCGACTTGATCGGCCACAGGGGCAAATGCACGTTGACGTAGTTGATGATTGTGCTCCGCTTGGAGTGGCAAACGGCGTTACTGACGTGCGGATGCTTGATTATGTTGACGATGAACACCGTTACGCCCGTTTTGTGTTAAAACCGACGACGGGTTACACCCATCAACTGCGCACTACAATGAACCATGTGGGAGCGGCGATTTTTGGCGACCCACTCTATCCAGTGAGATTGAGTATTGAAGATGAAGCGAATCGTGGTCACTTTTTGAAGCTCTTAGCTGCGCGTTTGAGTTTCGTTGATCCGGTTGGTGGGCGAACGTGTAGCTTTAACTCTCGGCAGGAGCTGACGTTGTTGGCGGAAGAAATAGCAGGTTTGTCATGAAGAAAATTATTCATGTAGTTGGTGCAGTATTTATTCGTGACGGAAAAATACTCGCAGCTCAGCGTGGTGAGGGGCGTTCTCTTGCAGGATACTGGGAGTTTCCGGGCGGAAAGATTGAAGACGGCGAGACTCCACAGCAAGCATTGGTGCGCGAGCTGCGCGAAGAACTTCTGACAGACGCCGAAGTTGGCGATTTCGTGGCGCGTTCTGAGTATGAGTACGACTTCGGCGTGGTGCGTTTAGATGCGTATTTATGCGCGATACTTGGCACTGCGCCCCGCCTGACCGAGCATCAAGCAATCCGATGGCTCAGCGCAGCTGAGATTTTCGACGTGCAGTGGGCGCCGGCCGATATTCCGATTATTGAGGAGCTGCGGCGGAGACTTGAGGTTAGCAAGACGGCGAAGGCTTGAGGCTGGCAAGACGGCGCAGACAGCTTGTCAAGACGCCGTAGCCCAGCTGAAACCCAAGGAAGACGGCGGGTCATCCACCTTGTGACACAAAACCAAGTTCACATATGAGATTTTGCGAAATTATTTCGCACTCGTCGGTGGCCTCCGATAGGCTAGTTCTGTGAATTTAGATGAACTTCGCCCAGTTGTAGTGGTTGATAATGGCGCCCAATACGCCCAGTTGATTGCACGCCGCGTGCGTGACGTTGGATATTACTCGGAATTGGTACCGCATTCGTGGCCGGTTGAAAAAATTCTCGCCAAGGATCCCGCAGCGATTATTCTTTCTGGTGGTCCGGCATCGGTTTATGCCGAGGGGTCACCTGCTCTTGACCCGCAGCTTTTGCAAGCTGGCGTGCCTGTGATGGGTATTTGCTACGGTTTTCAGCAGATGGCGCAAGCCCTTGGCGGCGTCGTCGCCCAAACCGGACAGCGTGAATACGGTGCCACCGAAGCGAACGTCGTCGCCCCTAACGTATTGCTTCCGAGCGACGACGGCATCGAAAACGTGTGGATGAGTCACGGAGACGCCGTCACGGTTGCGCCGCAGGGTTTCACCGTCATTGCGACGACGCCGGGCGCTCCCGTTGCGGCCTTTGAGAATGTTGACGCGAAGTTGTTTGGCGTGCAGTGGCATCCTGAGGTCGTCCACTCTGAGCGCGGCAATGAGATGATTTTGCGCTTCCTGCGCGATGGCGCCGGATTGGAACCGAACTGGGATTCGTCAGGAATTATTGAAGACCAGATTGAGAAAATTCGTGCTCAAGTGGGGGATTCGCTCGTGATTTGCGCACTTTCGGGTGGTGTGGATTCCTCAGTTGCGGCAGCGCTCGTGCATCGTGCGATTGGCGATCAGCTCACCTGTGTGTTTGTTGATCACGGTTTGTTGCGCGGCGGTGAAGCTGAGCAGGTCATTAATGACTATGCAGAAGCTCGTGGCATGAAGATCATGGCCGTGGATGAATCAGAGCGTTTCTTGACTGCGCTCGCGGGCGTAACGGAACCTGAGGAAAAGCGTAAGATTATTGGCCGCGAGTTTATTCGTTCGTTCGAAGCGGCGCAGCGGAAACTGATTGCGGAAGCCGGTGCGGAGGGACGCGAAGTTAAGTTCCTCGTGCAAGGCACGCTTTACCCAGACGTTGTTGAGTCTGGTGGCGGCGAAGGTACAGCAAATATTAAGTCGCACCATAATGTGGGCGGTTTGCCAGAGGATCTTAACTTTGAACTGGTTGAGCCATTGCGTGATCTTTTCAAGGACGAAGTTCGTGCCATTGGTGCTGAGCTTGGGCTTTCAGAGAAGCTGGTGTGGCGTCAGCCGTTCCCAGGGCCTGGTTTGGGAATCCGCATCATTGGCGAAGTGACGCGCGAGCGTTTGGAGATTTTGCGGGCTGCAGATCTGATTGTGCGTGAAGAACTGACAAATGCAGGGTTGGATCGCGAGATTTGGCAGTGCCCAGTGGTATTGCTTGCGGATGTGCGATCAGTGGGTGTGCAAGGTGACGGACGTACTTACGGGCATCCCATTGTTTTGCGGCCGGTGTCGTCTGAGGATGCTATGAGTGCCGATTGGAGCCGTTTGCCTTACGATCTTCTTGCCAAGATTTCGAATCGTATCACCAATGAGGTTGCCGAAGTGAACCGAGTGGTGCTGGACTGCACGTCCAAGCCGCCAGGGACAATCGAGTGGGAGTAGGTTGCTCGTTAGTATTAATGCCATGCTGAACGCATGGCATTAATACTATGTGGGCCTTTTGCAAGCGGTGGGGGAGTTCTTGCGGGGCGTGAGACGACGCGAATCCTCCGAAAAAGTGTTGCAATTGTAGGTTTATAGCCTACAATTGCAACATGGGTAATTCGAATCATGTGAAAACTATTACACACCTCTCGGAGTCTGAGGGGGTCTTCACGACTGCCCAAGCTGAGCGTATGGGAATACCTCGCGATGCGCTACATGATGCCGTGGAAGCACATCTTATCGTGAGGATTATGAGAGGAGCCTACCGTATGGTTGGATCTGGCTTTTCGTATACAGATGAGCTCGCAGCGGTATGGAAACTTACCGCACCGGAAAAATTTACCCACGAGCGGATGGGTGTTGCTGAATGGGATGGTATTGCTGTTGGCGGCTCCACAGCGTCGTCTCTGCTTGAAATTGGTGACTTGCACCTATCTCCGTATCGCCTTTATACGCCGAAGAGAATTAATACGAGAAAGCTCACGGTAAGCTTTGCTAAACGTGCCGTTCCACGCAGTGATGTGATGTTTGTTCAAGGTTTGCCTGTGACACGCCCCGAACGTACAGTATTTGACCTCGTTGTTGATGACGAAGATCTTTCTCTCGTGGCTGACGTGCTGCGGGATGCTTCATATGTAAACCGCGATTTCGACTTCAATAAGCTCTTAAACCTCCTGAAAGACCACTATGAAGAAGGTGAAGCCGTCGAGATCTATCGAGGACTACTTGTGGACTCAGGACTACAGGGTAAGGGGCGGCAAAATGGTGTATAAAAGCGCTGCGGCACTTGAGATGGCTGTCAAGGCTACTGCTTTGACATCTGTCCAGGATACTGGCCGTGTCATTTCATCTTTCTATTTTCATAGATTTCTCTGCCGCATATTCAATGATGGTAATGATTCGTTTATACTCAAGGGCGGACAGTCTTTGCTAGCTCGTACCGCCGATGCAAGGATGACGCGTGACATTGACTTGCTTGGGATACAGGATGACCTCGATGCGGCGTTGGAAACTCTCGTTGGATTGGCTGAAACTGATCTTGGTGACTTTCTAACATTCGAGTTTGTGAGTGCGCATCCAATCAAAATGGATGACGAGTATCGTAGTGGTCTCGCTGTGAAGTTCATACCGGTTCTTGGGGTTAAGCGTATGCAACTGATCTCTATTGATCTTGTCGTTGACGCCCTGTCTCTTGAGACTGCAGAATTAGTTACCCCTGCTGATCGAATTGAAATCGATGGGCTTGTCACGTGTGACTATCTAGTTTACGCCGTTGAAAACGCGCTCGCGGACAAGCTCTGTGCTTTAACTGAAATAACGATGGACGACCCTCATCGCGTGTAAAGGATCTCGTTGATATCGCCGTCTATGCCACTACGTGCTTGGTTGATGCTCATAGACTCAAGGAATGTGTAAGCCGTGAAACTAATGTGCGAGGAATTACATTGCCGAAAATGTTTGGCGTTCCGCGTGAGTGGGGAATTGCCCAACAACGGCAGTTTACAAAACTCTGTGCTCAAACGCGGTTGCCGAGTTCGTTTAGAACAATTTCCGCAGCATCAGATCTGGCCCGTATGCTATATGAACCCATTTATGGCGAGTATTTAGAGAACGGAGTTTGGGATCCGTCAGAATTAAGGTGGACAAGGAAATAATAGTTCTTAGTTCACGTTTTATTCGCAGAGCCCCAGTGGCAATTAATTACTTTGAACCCTCCACGAACAGCGAATCAAACGGATAAAATGAACCCAAACGTACCGAAGAATGGAGGATAGGTGAGTCTTCGCAACGTTATCAAAGGAGAACAGCCGCTCTTCATCAAAATCAAAGCCTCCATCGACAGAGGAAAAACTGTAGACACCGGTGAAATTGGCGAGTACCTCATAGAATATGCCTTAGAGAAAGGTTCTGTGCCTGGGCGGTATCGTACATTTTGCAATATATACGTTCCCCATCGTGGACGTATGGCGGAAATCGACGTGATCATGCTGCACGAAAAGGGCATCTTCGTATTTGAAAGTAAGAATTACTCAGGGTGGATTTTCGGCTCCGAGAATCAAACGCAGTGGACCACCAGTCAAAGCAGCAGCACCAAGCACCGATTCTATAACCCAATCAAGCAGAATCGATCCCATATAGAAGCGCTCGCTTCCGGTCTGGAAATCGACAGAGAAAGCTTTCATTCCGTCATTGTGTTCTCTGAGCGATGCGAACTAAAGAAGGTTCCGCAGAATACTGAATCGTTCACCATTATCCAACGTCAGCATACAGTCCGAACGATGAAGATGTTGCTCGAGAGCCGGGATATTTGTTTCGACGATGCCCAATTCGAGAAAGTTGCGGCAAAGTTGGAGACGATGAAGAAGACGGATGACGTCGCTGCCAAGCATCTCGAAGTTGTCCAAGCCATCCAAGCCGGACAGGTCTGCCCGTGGTGTGGTGGCGAACTAGTCGAACGTAATGGACGCAACGGCACATTCCGCGGCTGTTCAGGGTTCCCTAAATGCAGGTACACGGCCAAGATCAAATAGTCCTTGGGTAGCACTCACCCGACTGCATCAACCCACTTTTGCACGAGCTCGGCACGCACCGGGCGGTCAAAACTCCCGCCGTCACGCACTTTGGATCCGACGTGGAAGTCGCGATAACCCGCCTCGAGCAGCGACGGTATAAACTCAAGACTTAGCCCACCGCCAACGAGCACGCGTTGGGCAGCCCAAGGGTTCGTCTTTGCAAGGCTGAGCAGATTATTCATTCCTGCCGCGACTCCGGCTGCTGAACCAGCTGTGAGCACAGTGTCGGGAGCAAAGTTCAAGCTCTCGAGATCTTCCCATGCTTGCTGATAGCTGCGTGCATGATCGATTGCCCGGTGGAATGTAAACGTTGGATTTTCACTGTCAACCGAGCTCAGCAAAGCATCAATACGAGTGCCGTCTACACGACCATCCCGCAGGAATCCGAGCACGAGCCCTTGTGCACCGGCGTCGTAAAAATCTTGTGCAAGAGCAGCGAGCTGTGCAACCTCCGCGCTCCCATCCACATCGAATCCATCGCGGGTACGTAACATAACACGCACCGGAATGTCGACGGCGGAGCACACCTCACGTACTAGCTGTGGACTTGGCGAAAGGCCGTCCATCTCCATTGTTCCAACTAGTTCGATGCGCTGAGCATCACCTGCTTGGGCAGCAATCGCATCCGTACTATTGAGGCAAATAACTTCGAGCATTTGGGCTCACCTTTCTCGCCGTTTGCACCTACTGCAACGTTGCGTCCACCCAAGCGGGTTTTCACACCGGCACGATGCAGCTCGCACATCTACAAACGCGCCGAATCCTACAACATGCTGGCAAATAACGAGTATAGCTGCTGATCGTCGTCAAGCTCGGGGTGGAAAGTAATACCAATCTGATTCTTGTATTGAACAGCCACGGGCGTACCGTCAGCTAGGCTCGCAATAGTGTCCACACCGTCGCCAATGTCGGAGATATGGGGTGCGCGAATGAAGGTCATGGGAATGGAGACTTCCTCTGATGAACCCGACGAACCCGAACTGTGCAGTACGCCAGTAGCGTGGAAACTTCCCAGCTGGCGGCCGTAAGCGTTGCGAACCACCGTCACCGGCAGACTCGCGAAACTTGTGATCGGTACGCGAGACGTCGTCGTCGCACGTTCCAAGCCGCTCCCGTTGCCGTTTTCCACCTTGTGTGCGAGCAAAATCAGCCCAGCACACGTGCCAAGCACGGGTGTTCCATCCGTGATTTTCGCGCGCAGTGGGTCAAACATGCCCAGCTCGTTTAAGAGCTTGCTTTGCACAGTGCTTTCGCCGCCTGGAAGAACGAGGCCGTCTAAATCTTGCGCGGCATCGGTATGATTTCGCAGTTCAACTGCGTCGAACCCCATGTCTTTCAAACGGTGACAATGCTCTATGAACGCGCCTTGTACAGCGAGTACTCCAATCCTTTTCACGCCAACTCCTAGTAAAAATAACGAACTCCGGTTGCGGGAAGTGCTGCGAGGCTGCTTTTAGTGCTGGATATAGCGTGTTATACCCGGCGCACTATCCAGCTACCTAGCGCAATACCCAACACAATATCCAGCACTTTTGCGTCACTTCCCGCATAAACTGCTAAACGCTTGTGGCTCTACTTGCCACGTTCCGCCATGAGAAGTTCAATCTCGGATTCGTTAATGCCCACCATCGCTTCGCCCAGATTTTCCGAAAGCTGCGCGATGAGCTTGGCGTCCTCGAAATTGGTCACTGATTTGACGATCGCTTGTGCACGTTTCGCTGGGTCGCCGGACTTGAAAATGCCTGATCCTACAAAAACTCCCTCAGCGCCGAGCTGCATCATCAATGCGGCATCGGCAGGAGTGGCCACGCCGCCAGCGGCAAAGTTCACCACTGGGAGCTTGCCGTTTTCATGCACAAATCGCAGCAATTCAACCGGCACTTGCAGCTGCTTGGCCTCTTCGAAGAGCTCGTCAGCGCGTAGGCTTTGCACTTTGCGCATTTGGGATTGAATGAGGCGCATATGCGTAACTGCTTGTACGACATCGCCGGTACCAGGCTCTCCTTTGGTGCGGATCATTGACGCGCCCTCGGCGATGCGGCGCAATGCCTCACCAAGATCTTTGGCGCCGCATACAAACGGCACTTTGAAGTCTGTTTTATTGATATGGAAAACATTGTCGGCAGGGGAGAGCACTTCAGATTCGTCAATATAGTCGATTTCCAGCGCTTCAAGGATCTGAGCTTCCACAAAATGCCCGATTCGCACCTTTGCCATCACAGGAATGCTCACGGCGTCTTGTATTTCTTTAATTAGGCGCGGATCGCTCATACGGGAAACGCCGCCAGCTGCACGAATATCTGCTGGAATACGCTCAAGTGCCATTACGGCGCAGGCTCCAGCTTCTTCAGCGATTCGTGCCTGCTCCGAATTGGTTACGTCCATAATGACGCCGCCTTTGAGCATTTGTGCGAGCTGTTTGTTGAGTTCATAACGTGACTGGGTCATGGTGCACTTCCTTGTGTTGAGTTAGTACGTCATGTTGTGGCAGTGCGGAACACAAACAACTGATCGCGTTGTCGCCGTCATGACGTACATAGGGAGGGAAAACTCGCGCGGATACGCGATACCGATACCCGCAATCCTATATATAAACTGATCTTGTAAAAAGATTCAGAATAGATAGAATTTATAGGGTCAGATATAAGACCAGACTCTTGAGTTCAGGTGAATAATTCGGTGGCAGAACGGCAAATACTTACCTACACGCTCGAAGAACGTGGTGCAGAGAGTCTGTATTCTTTTCTCTATAACCAGATTAAGTCTGACATTCAACGAGGGAGGATTGCCGCAGGTCAAAAGTTACCCTCGAAGCGGCGGCTCGCACAGCATCTTGGCGTATCTGTGATTACGGTGGAAAATGCCTATGCGCAACTAGTCGCTGAAGGATACGTGGATGCGCAGGTGAGACGTGGATATTTCGTCAATTCGCTCGGAAATTATCTGGATTCTCCAGCTAACCACCAATCCAATAGTGTATCGTCACGTGCTCGCCTCTTGAACTATGCTGAGAATGACGACGACGCTGCGCGAGCGACGTCGGATACCGCAGGGAAAAGCGTGGAAATACGTGCCGATCTGTGCTCAAATACCATGCCCACCGGTGTCTTCCCGTATAAAACCTGGGCAAAGACGATGCGTGAGGTTGTTGCGCAAACTGAGGAATGTGAAATTCTCGCGCAGCTCGATCCATGTGGAGCGCCTATCTTGCGGGAGCGAATCGCACAGTATCTCCACGAATTCCGTGGAATGGAGGTCGATCCGCGTCAGATAGTGGTAGCGGCAGGTGCTCAGACCTTATATAACCTACTCATTCAGCTATTGGGCCGGAATCAAGCCTACGCGGTTGAAGACCCTGGTTACTCGCGGCTTACCGATATTTACCGTGCCAACGATGTGCAGCTTGCGCATGTTCCGCTCGACGACGACGGCATCCGCACCGATATTCTCCAGCTCATGGGTGCCAATATTGCGCATGTGATGCCTTCACACCAGTATCCAACTGGCATTGTTACGTCGATCAGTAGGCGTTATGAGCTGCTGGCTTGGGCGGCGCAAGAAGGCCGCTATCTCATTGAAGATGATTACGACGCCGAGTTCAGGCTTGCGGGCAGACCGATACCGAGTCTCTTTGGTATGGATACCACTGATAGCGTGATATATATAAATACTTTTTCGAAGAGCTTGGGTGCGATGTTTCGAATGGGCTATATGGTGTTGCCAATGCACTTGGCACAGCGCTTTCGTCATGAGCTGAGTTTTTATAGCGGCACGGTATCGACCATAGAGCAGCTCACCTTGGCGCGCTTCATTCAGACGGGTGCTTATGACCGCCATATCAACCGGCTGCGCAGTATGTATCGAACGATACGCGATTCTTTGCTCGGTGAACTCGGTGCCAGTGGGCTTGGTGATCTGTGTGGTGTCAAAGGGCAGGATGCAGGTTTGCACTTCGAGCTGCGAATAGAGGTACTCGCCGCAGAGGATGCTATTTGTGAGCGGATGTTGGCGCGGGGGATACGGTTGATGCCGATGAACCGCTTCTATCAAAAAATAGACGATAACCAGCGCGAATCTAGGTTTGTTGTGAGCTATGGAGCCTTGGTGGCGAGTGAAATACCCTATGTGGTGAATTGCTTGAGCGAAGTAGTACACGAGCTCCAAAACGAACTAGTCCACGGAGTGGCCAAAATCTGACCGAGTTTTGAGACGTGAGGAAAGTCCGGTGTGCTTCGATTAGCCTTTTCGATGTGCTCATCGACTCCTACACGCTAAGAGGTAATCTATGAACGGCGACGGTCTCCTCACTCATGTGCTTGATCCCAGTGATAAAGGTCAGGATGAATGTGGAGTGTTTGGCGTTTGGGCGCCGGGCAAAGAAGTAGCACATTTGGCATATTTTGGTCTTTATGCGCTTCAACATCGTGGTCAGGAAGCGGCCGGAATTGCCACGAGCAATGGTGAAAATATCCTCATTTACAAGGATATTGGCCTGGTATCCCAAGTTTTTCACGAAAAAGCCCTCGCCTCGCTTGATGGACATTTGGCCATTGGGCACGTCCGATATGCCACCACAGGTCAAGGATCATGGGTAAATGCCCAGCCTACCTTGGGAGCAACTGAATTTGGCACAATTGCTTTGGCTCACAACGGCAACCTTGTAAACGCGCCAGAGCTGATCTCGCTAGTCAAAGAGGAATCAGGCGCGGATTTGCGCGGAGAGATTGGCCATGGCTCCTCAACCGACACCGCCGTCGTCACTGCTCTCTTTGGAGCGACGCGCGGTGAGGCGAGTATCGAAGACGTGGCGATGAAAACTTTACCGCTGCTCAAAGGCGCGTTTTCACTCGTTTTTATGGACGAACACACGCTTTACGCCGCGCGAGATCCGCAAGGTTTCCGCCCTCTGGTGCTCGGAAAAATTGACGACGGGTGGGTAGTTGCGTCCGAAACTGCAGCGCTTGACATCGTGGGGGCGAAATTTGAGCGCGAAATTGAGCCAGGTGAGTTTGTGGTTATTGACGGCGACGGCGTGCGCTCGCGTACCTTTGCGGCGTCGAAACCGCGAGGTTGCGCTTTCGAATACGTGTATCTTTCCCGCCCTGACACCGTGATTTCTGGACGAAACATTAATTCGGTTCGCAACGAAATGGGCAGAATTTTGGCGCGTGAGCACAAAGTTGATGCGGACATCGTCATTGCAACTCCTGATTCGGGAACGCCTGCCGCGATTGGTTATGCACAAGAATCTGGAATTCCCTACGCGCAGGGCTTGGTGAAAAACGCCTACGTTGGGCGCACGTTTATTCAGCCCACGCAAGAGATGCGTCAACGTGGAATTCGGCTCAAGCTCAATCCGCTGCGTGAGGTCATCCAAGGGCAGCGCATTGTGGTGGTTGACGATTCGATCGTGCGTGGTAATACACAGCGCGCTTTGGTGAAAATGCTACGTGAAGCTGGAGCAGCGCAGGTGCATGTGCGCATTTCTTCGCCACCTGTGCAGTGGCCGTGCTTCTTCGGTATCGACTTTCCAACTCGCGCTGAGCTCATTGCGAATTCTTTGAATCTTGACGAAATTTGCGAGCAGATAGACGCCGATAGCTTGGGTTATCTCTCGCATGAAGGTATGGTTCGGGCAATCGGTTTACCCGCAGAAAAGCTTTGTTTCGCTTGCTTTAACGGGGATTATCCTATTCCTGTTGACGTGCACACTGCGCGCATTTCTGGTTGCTAGTACAGTCGCACGCAAAATTGGCGGGAGCATTAGCGTAATCTTGTAGTTGTTATGAACGATTCACACAATTCTCAAGATGCTTTTTCGGCTGCGATGGAACGGCTTCGTGCGCGCGTTGCGGCTGCTCAGGAGGCGGCGGAGCCGTCGTCGTCAGGTATTGGGGTTAATGCTAGTGCCAGCTCTTCGGTAACGCAGGGGCAGCCGGGCGTTTTGAACTCGAATTCGGCTGTAAACGCCGCACATGGCGACGGCGCTGGTGGCGAGAGCTGGCGTACGGCGTGGCAACGCGGAGAGCTTTCACATGCTCAACAAGAACATCTTGAGAGTTTATTGGCAGGGCTCAATTCGCGTCAACGAGAAGCTGTGGTTCACACTGGCGGGCATTTACTGGTGATCGCAGGTGCAGGATCAGGAAAAACACGTGTGCTCACTACACGTATCTCCTACCTCATCGCTACTCGGCAAGTGGAAGCGGGGGAAATCCTTGCGATCACCTTCACAAACAAAGCCGCCAAAGAAATGCGCGAGCGCTTGGAGACGATGCTCGGTCCGGTAGCGAACCGAATGTGGATTTCCACTTTCCATTCTGCGTGTGTGCGAATTTTGCGTGCCGAGCATAAAGCTATCGGCATGCGCTCTACTTTTACTATTTACGATGCTGCTGATTCGCAGCGGTTGATGAAAATGATTTGTGCTGAGGAAAATATTGATACCAAGCAATTTCCTCCCAAAACACTCTCGCATAAGGTGTCGGATCTCAAGAATGAGATGATTGGTCCACACGAATTTGCTCAGCAGGCTGTGGATCGTGATGAGCTCGTGCTTGCCCAGGCATATATGGCATATCAGCAGCGGCTTCGTGCTGCTCATGCGATGGATTTCGACGATCTCATTATGCAAACTGTTGTTTTATTGCGGGAAAATCCGCTGATCGCTGAGCAGTATCGACGCCGATTCCGGCATATCTTGATTGACGAATATCAAGATACCAACACTGCGCAGTACCAGTTGGTGCGCGTATTGGTGGGAGACGAAAGCGAAGCGATTCACGGGGAGCTCACGGTAGTGGGCGACGCCGATCAGTCTATTTACGCATTTCGTGGTGCCACAATCCGCAATATTGAGAGCTTCGAAGAAGATTTTCCCAATGCCACCACTATTTTGCTTGAACAGAATTATCGCTCCACCCAAAATATTCTCACTGCGGCTAACTCAGTGATTGCACACAACGAGAGCCGGCGGGTGAAAAAACTGTGGACTGATTCGGGCGATGGGCACAAGCTGGTTGGCTACGTGGCGGACGCAGAATCAGATGAAGCAAGCTTTGTAATCGACGAAATTGATCGTTTGCATGAGGAGGGCTATAAATACTCTGACATGGCAGTTTTCTATCGAGCGAATGCGCAGTCTCGTTCGATAGAAGATTTCTTGGTAAGGTCCGGCATTCCTTATCGGGTAGTGGGTGGCACAAAGTTTTACGATCGCAAAGAGATCAAGGATGCTGTTGCATATCTTCAAGCGATTGCGAACCCAGACGACACCGTTTCCTTACGGCGCATCATTAATGAGCCCAAGCGAGGTATCGGTGCAAAAGCGCAGGATATGGTGGCTTTTCATGCAAATCGTTGGCATATATCTTTCGGTGCTGCTCTTGGTGATATTGTGCGGCCCGATCCGCAGCGAGGAGAAGTCGGCGGTTTAACACCGCGCGCTCGTAACGCAATGACTGCATTTGTTACGATGCTTGAACAAATGCGTGATAAGGCAGCGGCGGGCGGCGCACCAGCAGATATCCTTGACGAAGTCATGGATGCTTCAGGATATTTGGAAGCCTTGCAGGCTTCGGCTGATCCGCAAGATGAAGTTCGGGTGGAGAATCTCGCCGAACTGCACTCGGTTGCTTCTGATTTCCGAGTGCTCAATCCTGATGGCACGCTCGGCGATTTCCTCGATCAAATTTCCTTGGTGGCAGATTCTGATCAACTTCCTGATGAAGCGGGTGAATTTGAGGGCGAAGTCGTGCTGATGACCATTCACACTGCTAAAGGCCTCGAATTTCCAGTTGTATTTGTGACGGGAATGGAAGACGGAACGTTCCCGCATATTCGTTCCTTGGGGTCAAGCCTAGAGCTTGCCGAAGAGAGGCGTTTGGCCTATGTGGCGTTGACTCGTGCACGGCAACGCTTGTATATATCGAGGTCAGCTACCCGCTCGCAGTGGGGTGCTCCACAAGAGTTACCGCCGTCGCGATTCCTCGAAGAAATTCCTGAGTCAGTAATTGAGTGGAAGCGGGAAACGTCGTCGCTGGACTCGCTGCGAGGTTCGGGCTACGGCTCGTGGGGAATGCGCTCTGGAGGCGGTTACGGCGGCGCTGGTAGTTACGGGAGAGGAAAGTCGGCTCGATTCTTGGACGACGACGATTTTGCACCTCCGGTGGGAAGCGGGAAATTCGTGCCAGGTAAACTTGGCGAAGAAATTGAAATCCACGCTGCACGTGCGGATCGCGCTTCTGATCAAACTACTGACAGTGCGAAATTAACGGATTCTGCCCAAGGGCCTGACAGCGGCGCAGAGCGCACTGGAGTTATTGACTCAGGCGGACTCAGCGTTGGCGATAAGGTGCGTCACAAGTCGTTTGGTGAGGGCATCGTTATTGCATTTGAAGGACAAGGAAAATCCACCGTTGCCAAAGTTAAGTTCAAGAATGGAGCTACAAAGCGCTTGATGTTGCGCTTTGCCCCACTTGAAAAGTGCTGAGTGATGGGAGGAATTCCGAAACTCACAGAAGAAACATGCGAAAAACTCCCAAAAGTTAGGCAAAAAGTCCTATGCTATAAGTGTTGAACGGTTGAACTCATGTGGGGAATGCCGCCTAGACGTAATGTAGATCGGAAGGAATATCCGTGGATTTATACGAGTACCAAGCCCGCGATCTCTTCGCGGAGTACGACGTTCCCGTTTTGGCAGGCATCGTTGCCTCCACAGCGGACGAAGCAGCTCAGGCAGCGCAGCAACTACTGGAAAATAGTGATCTGGTTGTTGTAAAAGCACAGGTGAAAACCGGTGGGCGTGGAAAAGCTGGGGGAGTGAAGTTAGCTCGATCAGTGGAAGAGGCTCGCGAGAAAGCTCAGGAAATCCTGGGTATGGACATTAAGGGCCATACGGTGCACAAAGTCCTCATCGCTGCTGGTGCTGATATCGCCGACGAATACTATTTTTCGGTGCTTCTCGATCGATCAGAACGACGCTATCTCGCTATGTGCTCCAAAGAAGGAGGCATGGAAATCGAAAAACTCGCTGTAGAGCGACCTGAGGCTTTGGCGAAGATTCCTGTTGATCCACAAGTGGGCATCGATCGGGCGAAAGCGGAAGAGATCGTTTCCCAGGCTGGTTTCGAGGCGGACTTGGGCGCCAGGATTGTGCCAGTTATCGAGAAGCTCTGGAACGTTTACACTGGCGAAGATGCCACGTTGGTGGAAGTAAATCCACTGGTGCAAACGGCGTCGGGCGAAATTCTTGCGCTCGATGGCAAGGTGACTGTTGACGACAACTCTCGCTTCCGCCACGAAAATCATGCACAGCTCGTCGATAAAGCCACCGAGAATCCGCTTGAGGCCAAGGCAAAGGCATTGGGCTTGAACTATGTGAAACTCGATGGTGGTCAGGTTGGCATTATTGGCAACGGAGCTGGCTTGGTGATGTCTACGCTCGATGTGGTTGCTTACGCAGGCGAGAAATACGGCGTCGGACCTGCAAACTTCCTCGATATCGGCGGTGGCGCGGACGCTACCGTGATGTCCAATGGACTTGATGTTATTTTGAACGACGACGACGTTCACTCAGTTTTCGTCAACGTTTTCGGTGGCATCACAGCCTGTGATCAGGTGGCTGAAGGAATCGTCAAGGCGCTTGAGATCTTGGGCGACGAAGCGAAGAAGCCAATTGTGGTGCGACTTGATGGAAATAACGTAGAGCATGGGCGTGAGATTCTGGCACAAGCTAATCATCCGCTCGTCACTTTAGTCGATACAATGGACGGTGCCGCTGCTAAAGCCGCCGAATTAGCTGCGAAGTAGGGTGAAGTAACGATGGCAATTTTCCTATTTGAGAACGATAAGGTAATCGTCCAGGGTATGACGGGATCGGAAGGTTCGAAGCATACTCGCAGAATGCTTGGTGCAGGCACCAAGATCGTGGCTGGAACAAATCCGCGCAAAGCTGGCACATCTGTAGATTTTGAGGTTGAGCCAATCGGATATGGCAAGGAAAACCGTACCGCTGGTGTTGTGTCCGTGCCGGTCTATGGCACGGTGGCTGAGGCAAAGGCTGCAACTGGTGCGGAAGTCTCAGTGATTTTTGTGCCCCCGGCTTTCACCAAGGCTGCAGTGACTGAAGCTGTGGACGCCGGTATGCGGCTCGTCGTCGTCATTACGGAAGGCGTTCCGGTCAAGGACACGGCTGAGTTTTTCGCGTATGCGCAGGCACACGGCGTGCAAATGATTGGACCAAACTGCCCTGGAATCATTTCGCCAGCGCAGTCAAATGTGGGAATTACTCCTCCTGATATTACAGGTCCAGGAAAGATTGGGTTGGTGTCTAAATCCGGCACGCTCACCTATCAGATGATGTATGAGCTCTCGGATATTGGCTTCACTACCTGTATCGGTATTGGCGGAGATCCTGTTATTGGCACAACGCATATTGACGCTTTGCAGGCTTTTGAAGACGATCCAGACACAGAGCTCATTGTGATGATTGGTGAAATCGGGGGCGACGCCGAAGAGCGAGCCGCCGCCTACATTAAAGAGCACGTGACTAAGCCTGTGGTGGGCTATGTAGCAGGCTTTACAGCTCCAGAAGGGAAAACGATGGGTCATGCAGGGGCAATTGTTTCGGGATCTTCTGGAACGGCTGCTGCCAAGAAAGCTGCACTTGAAGCTGTGGGAGTACGGGTTGGAAAAACTCCTACTGAAACAGCCAATCTTGCTCGTGAAATCCTGAATAAGAGCTAAAAATAGCGGCTAGGTAGTGCATTTACTGCACGAGAATATGCTTGCTTCGGCTTGGGTGGGGTGCGAGCGCGTCGGGATATTTTGAAGCGTCCCGCGCTCGCACCCCACCCCAATTGCTACTATTGAAGCTAATAGCAGCACTCATCCACTGTGAATGTTGCCGTTTGTTGCCGTGCTGGTAGGAGAGCTTCTGGCAACTTTTGGCAACATCATTTTCTCCTTTTCTCACCATGTAAGGATTGTTGGCAACAGGGCACACACAGCTGTGAACTGCCCTAAGTCGATCAATACTACGCATCGAGCAGTGATGCTCACTTCTAGCTAACCACCATAGACGGTGAATTCAGGAGGAAGAGGATGGCAACTACGCCGGCACTCAACGGACGCACTATTCGTCCCTTTGGTTTCCGAGACAAAATCGGCTACATGTTTGGCGATTTCGGAAATGATTTCACGTTCATTTTGCAGGCCATGTTCTTCATGGTTTTCTACACCACAGTGGTGGGCATCAATCCAGCTCATGTTGGCACATTGCTGCTCGTTGCTCGCATTGTTGATGGCTTTACCGACGTGGGAATGGGCATCCTCGTTGATCGCCTCCCAGTCAAAGATGGCGGCTACAAATTCAAGCGGTGGATCAAGTACATTGCAATTCCTGTAGCTGTAGCTTCGGCATTGATGTACATGTCGTTCGTTGGTGATTTCTCAAGCTACACCCTCAAGCTGGTGTGGATGTGTGCAACATACTTCCTGTGGGGATCTATCTTCTACACTGCTATTAACATTCCTTACGGCTCAATGGCTTCAGTGGTTTCGGCTAACCCAGATGATCGCGCACAGCTGTCCGTTTACCGTACCACTGGTGCCACACTTGCACAGCTGGTGATTATGACGGTGCTTCCTTTGGTTGCATTCACTAAGAACGCCAAGGGCGTTGCCGTGATGGATGGAAGCAGCATGACGGTTTCCGCAGCTATTTGTTCCGTACTCGCAGTGGTGTGCTACGCCCTGTGCTATTTCAACGTCGAAGAGCGTGTGCCTTCAACTGTGAAATCTAAGTCTGAAGGTGGCAATGGCATCGGTAAGATGCTTTCGGCAATCTTCACCAACCGCGCACTGCTCGGTCTCATTGTGGCAGCCCTGCTCTTGCTGGTTGCCAACTTGTTCCTCGGCGGAATGCTCTCGTTCTTGTTCATGTCGTACTTCGGAAACGGCAAAATCCAGTCTGCAGCTACGTTAGTTGGTTTGCTTCCAGCGCTGTCACTAATCTTTATCGCGCCATGGGCTTCGAAGAAGTGGGGAAAGACCGAAGTAGGCGCAGTTTCCATGCTCATTGCTGGAATTGTCTTGGTGTCTGCCAACTTCTTGCATATCAAGAGCGTAACGGTTTGGATTATCTTCTACGGTGTGGCGATGTTCTTCATCTCCGTGTTCAACTACTTGGTGTGGGCATTCATCACCGACGTAATTGATTACCAAGAGGTTCGTACTGGTCAGCGCGACGACGCCACGGTCTACGCCGTCTACTCGTGGGCACGTAAGCTCGGGCAAGCACTTGCCGGTGGCCTTACCGGTTGGGCGCTGGGTTGGATCGGATACAATGCTGAAGCCGCTAAATCGGGTGTTGCCCAAGCTCAAGATGTGGTTGATGGTGTTTACACCGCAGCTAACCTGATCCCAGGTATTGGCTGCATCTTGGTCGGTTTGGCACTTATCTTCCTCTACCCATTGAAGAAGAAGCAGATTGACGCAAATGTGGCGACGCTCAACGAACGTCGTGCAGCTGCCGCAGGGAACGCCGTCGACTAATAACACTTGGGAGGGTCGGTGTGAACGAGGAAAAGTTCATGCCGCCCTCCTTTCACTTTTCTGAGATCCGCAACTACCTAGTAATTCCTACATTTCCAAAGGAGCAGATGATGGTAGATTTAACTGCCAAGCCGTTCAATTTAGACGACGACGCGATCGCTTGGGTGCGTTCGACGATTGATGCCATGAGCATCGAGGAGAAAATCGGCCAACTATTCGTCAATATGGGCGCGCAGCGAACCGAAGAATACCTCACAGGAGTGCTCGACAATTACCATATCGGTGCAGTGCGCTACAATCCTGGTTCTGCTGAGGAAGTGTGGGAGCAGAATTATATTCTGCAAACCAAATCAAAGATTCCACTGCTTATCGCTGCTAACACTGAGGCTGGCGGCAATGGTGCATGTACCGATGGTACGTATGTGGGCTTTGAAGTGAAGGTTGGTGCGACTCACGATCCGAAGTGGGCTTATGAAATGGGCCGTGTTTCGGGAGTTGAGGCGAGTGCAATTGGCTGTAACTGGTCGTTTGCGCCCATCGTCGATATTATGCGCAACTGGCGCAATCCGATCATTTCGAATCGTTCCTTTGGATCGGATCCGGATCTCGTTTTGGAGATGTCACGTGCCTATATGAAAGGCATTATGGAATCGGGGATTCTTCCTGCGGCCAAGCATTTCCCAGGTGATGGCATCGATGAACGTGACCAGCACTTGTCTGCATCAGTAAATTCTTATTCCACTGAAGAATGGGATGCCACTTTCGGTAAGGTTTATCAAGGACTGATCGACGACGGATTGCCATCATTGATGGTGGGCCACATTATGTTGCCGAGCTACCAGCAGCACTTCAATCCGCAAATGACGATTGATGATCTCTTGCCAGCTACATTGAGCAAAGAGATTTTGACGGACCTGCTACGCGGGAAGCTGGGCTTTAACGGCGTCGTCGTTACTGATGCTTCGCATATGGTTGGACTCACTGGAGCGATGCCGCGCCGTGAACTCCTTCCGACGGCTATTGCTGCTGGTTGTGATCTCTTCCTGTTCTTCAACGATCCAGATGAGGACTTTGAGTGGATGCTCGATGGCTACCGCCGCGGCATTATCACCGAAGCACGCTTGCAAGAAGCGCTGGAGCGAATCCTCGGCTTGAAGGCGCGGTTAGGACTTCATTCGACGCCGCGTGAACAGATTCTTCCTCCAAAAGCAGAGGCTATGCAGCGTATTGGTATGCCACAAAACGTCGCTTTGGCTCGCGAGCTTACCGATCAGGCAATCACGCTCGTGAAAAACAAGCAGCCACAGAACTTGCCGCTCAGTCCGAAGACGGCGAAGCGCGTGCTTGTTGTGTCGGTTTCCGGTCCGAGTAATCCGATTTCTCGAGCTTTTGGCGGCGGTGGTGAGAGTGAACATCCAGCTGATCGTGTGGCACAGAAGCTTCGTGAGCGCGGCTATGACGTGACGCGTCACGAATCATTGCTCGACAAACTTGCCGCGATGAGCCCAGAAGAGCAGGCAACAGCGGTGAAGAACGTTTACGCTGGTAAGGCGCCGATTGCTGATCTCACTGAGAAATACGACCTCGTGTTGCTGATTTCAAAGATTGACGGCATGATGCAGCCAACAGAGCGGGTGATGTGGCCAGCTACAAAGGGCACAGTGGACATTCCATGGTATGTTTTTGAGATTCCGACAATCTATGTGTCAACCGCGACGCCTTATGCTCTCGTTGATGTTCCGCAGGTCAAGACGTATATCAATACCTACGACGACAAAGATTTCACTCTCGATTTGTTGCTAGATAAGCTCGAAGGTAAATCTGAATTTATTGGTATCAGCCCTGTTGATGCTTTCTGCGGCAAGATTGATGCCCAGATTTAAGGATCAGAATTAAGACTCCGATATTTGCTTAGGATAAACGCTCAAATTGAACACTCAGATTAAGGATGCGCAATGACTATTCCAGCTGCTGCTCAAGTGCTTGTTGATTTCCAACCGGAGAAGGACTTCTTCATCGGGATTGATTCCGATGGTTGTGCCATTGACGCGATGGATATTAAGCACTACGAGTGTTTCACTCCGTGTTATATCAAGTATTTTGATTTGCAGCCGATTTCGACTCTGGTGCGTGAGACGGCGATTTTCGTCAATCTTCATTCCACCACGCGCGGGAAGAATCGGTGGGTGACCTTGGATCTTATCTTTGATCGACTCAAAGAGCGCCCCGAGGTTATCGAGCGAGGTGTGGAGCTTCCAGATGGTCGGGAATTGAAGAAATTCCTGGCATCGGGTCTGCCGCTTTCTGCTGATGGCATTGAAGAATTTGCGAAGCACAATCCTTCCCAAGAAATTGACCGCTGTATTGCGTGGGGCAGAGGCGTCAACGAACTTGTGGCGTGGATGGTTCATGGTTGTGCTCCGTTTCCGGGGGTGCGTGAGGCATTTGAGGAGATGACGACGGTGGCGGACTGTATGACTGTTTCAGCAGCGTCGATGCAGTTCCTCGAGCGGGAATGGGGTGAGCACGGGCTTGATGCGTATATGAAGGTGCTTGCTGGGCAAGAGATGGGTACCAAGGCACAACACCTCGAGTATGCGGCTAAGGGTAAATACCGTGATGATCGTATTTTGCTCATTGGCGATGCGCCGGGCGATCGTGATGCAGCTTTTAGCCAAGGAGTGCTGTGGTATCCCATTAATCCTGGCGGCGAAGCACAGTCGTGGGCCCGGTTCAAAGATGAGGCTTTGGAGAAGTTCATTTCTGGCACTTACCGCGGAGCTTATATGGATGCCTTAGTGGCAGAATATGAGGCCTTGTTGCCGGCAGCGCCACCATGGCCAACCATATCGGCCAGCTGAACGCTCATTGTGTTGGTGGGAGGGAGATGCGTTATCTCCCTCCCACCAACACAATTGTGCAGTACTTAAACTTAACTTAGTACGCAGCGCATCGCTCTACTTAGACTGCATATATTTCTATTCTCCCTATTGGTGCGGTTGGTGCTTCATACGCAAGGTGAGTAACTCTTGCACCGATTGTTGGGATGATGCCATCGCAGCTGGAAATCGCCCGTTAAGATCCCCTGAGGGAGCTTCTTCGGACGTGAAGAACTCAGGCAGAATTTTTTGGGCAATTTTTGTGTCGTCAAATACTGTGCGCAGATGATTTGAAAGTAGCTCCTCAGCCTTGCCTAGATCCTTGGCGCAGATGCGGTCGAATATTTCGCAGTGCTGTTCGTAGAAACTGATAGGGGGAGTCGATTCTTGATAGCCCAGGTAGCGTGCCCGATCAAGATGAGGCTTCGTTGTGGCAATCACGTCCCACGAACGCCTATGATTCGCTAGCTTCATCAAGCTAGCATGAAAAACTTCATCAAGCGTGAAGAATGCGTGAGAATCATGGGATTTAGCCGCCAATTCTTGCTGCGCAAGATTATCGCGAATTTCATTAAGTAACTCGGGATCAAGGTCAGCGGGAATTGAACGCAACGATGCGATTTCGATGGCTTCGCGAACGAACTGGGTTTCGCGAACCAAGTCAAGGTTAATTTTGGTTACGAACGTTCCTTTGCGGGGGAATACTTCGATCAGGCCGTCTTTGTCCAAGAGCACGAGTGCTTCACGTACTGGCGTGCGAGATACGTTGAGTTGAGCGGCGAGTTCAGTTTCAGACAGTGCCATTCCAGGTAAGAAGGTAAGATTGATAATCCGTGTTCTGATTTCCTGATAGACCGATTCGCGGGTGGATGTAGTCTGTTTCAACAAATTATGCTTCCTAGGCTGGCTCAAGTTTGAGTGATCGCAATATTCTTTGCGTTGAAGAACCTTCTCTACGAAGAATATTGCCAATGAAGGAAATATACCAATGAGATTGACAATTAGAACGCAATTTCATAGCATACAAGCTATGCATACAAGATTTGTATGCAAGGTATGTTTGAGTTTTATTCGAGCTCACAATAGTCATCCGTAGTTTGCAAAGGAGCGAACATGGCAACATCTCAAGTCAACGAGACCGTAACCGAAACTACTATTACGGACGATCCTTACGCCCTTGATCCGAAGAACATCCAAGAGCCGCCATACACTCTCAAAGGATCCTTAAAATTCTTAGGACCAGGCATGATTACCTCAGCGGCAGTTGTTGGTTCTGGAGAACTGCTCACAGCCACTACTCTCGGCGCTAAAGCAGGATTCATCCTTTTCTGGTTAGTGTTCGTTTCGACTTTCGTCAAAGTCTTTGTGCAGATCGAACTCGCACGGTGGTCGATTTCTACCGGCAAGCCTGCCATCACTGGATTCAACGAAATGGGTCCAAAGGTCAAAGGTCACGGTTGGATGGTTTGGCTCGTATTGGCGATGTTCATTCAGTTCGCGATTGGTCAAGCGGGTGTGCTCTCGGCAGCAGCTTTCGCATTCTCAGCTCTTATGCCTATCGGCGGAGATCCTTTCTCGCTGTTGTCTATTGGAATTTGGGTGGCAATCTTAGCGAGTATTGCCATCGCAGTGCATTGGTTTAACAGGTATTCAATGCTCGAAAAAATCTCAACAGTGCTCGTTGTACTTGTAACGGTATTTGCCGTCGCCGTCGTCTTCTCGCTTTTCGGTACCGAATACTCGTGGGGACTAACGGAAATCTCGCAAGGCATGCGCTTCCAAATCGGTGCTGGTTCTTTCGGAATCGCCTTGGCGATGTTCGGACTCACTGGTGTTGGTGCTGGTGAAGTAACTACATATACATATTGGATCGTCGAAAAAGGCTATGCTGCGTGGGCCGGACCAAATGATGGATCTTCCCAGTGGGTTGATCGCGCTCGCGGCTGGATCAAAGTCATGAAAATTGACGCATGGGTTTCGTGGTTTATTTACACGATTTCCACAGTTGCCTTCTATATTCTCGGTGCCGCAGTGCTCAATCCGCAAGGTCTCGTTCCACAAGGCAACGAAGTAATGACAACCATCTCCTCGATTTTTGAAACAGTGGTCGGCTCGTGGGGTGGAGCGCTGTTCATGATCGGTGGTGGCGTTGCACTATTCAAGACAATCTTGGCGAATGTGCCTGGATTTGCTCGTTTGACGACGAACACGCTCTCTGCGCTGGGCGCCTTTAACTGGAACGACGCCGCACGCCGCGATCGTTGGATGCGCGTCACCATGGTGATTTTGCCAATTAGCTGGGCGATTTTGGGCACAGTTGCCAAATCGCCACTTGCATTGCTGGTATTAGCAGGCGTATTGAACGCGATATTCCTAATGGGCGTTGCTATTTCGACTCTCCAGTTGCAGCGAGTGCAAACCGACAACCGAGTCAAGGACGGAACAATTTTCCAAATCCTGCTCATCATTTCGGCGTTCGCGATTTTTGCTTTGGGTCTCTACTCCCTGTGGGGTCAATTGAGCAGCCTTATGTGAACATACGAACGATCTAAATACTGAAGACGACATTGATAAGGGGCGAATAATGAAAGCAGTAGTAGTGCACGGACCTCAAGATCTCCGCATTGATGATGTGGCCGATCCAGTGTGTGGACCAGCTGATGTGCTGGTTCGTATGGAATGGGGAGGTATCTGTGGATCAGACGTCGCGTACTGGCGCTCAGGAGTTTCTGGTACCGCTATTTTGCGTGATCCGCTGATTCTTGGGCACGAAGTTGCCGGATATGTTCACGCCGTAGGATCCGAGGTTAGTGGAGTCGAGATCGGCACCAAAGTAGCGCTTTATCCTGCGAGTTTGGTAGGAGACTACCAGGTGCCTGAGGATATGCGTGCTCGAACTAATCTCTGGCCCGAAGTGCGCTATTTTGGCTCTGCCGCATTTTTGCCACATGAACAGGGCGGATTTTCAAAATTCCGCATTGTTCGCCCCGATCAATTGCGTGTCTTGCCGCAGGGAGTGACGACGAAGGCGGGAGCTTTAGCTGAGCCTTTCGCCGTCGCTATCCACGCGGTACGACGGGCCGGAAATGTTGCAGGTAAGTCGGTACTTGTGAACGGTGCTGGGCCCATCGGCTCGTTAGCAGTAGCGGCAGCGAAATCTTACGGTGCTCATCACGTGACTGTTGCTGACCTCAATGACAAAGCCCTAGGCGTCGCTCGTGCTATGGGCGCCGATCGGGTTGTGAATCTGTCTCAGGGTGAGGAATTACCGCAGGACGTCGATGTCGCGATTGAGGCATCAGGTGCGCCTGGCGCGATTGGTGGGGTTGTTAGCGCAACTCGCCGCGGCGGGATCGTGGTGCAGGTTGGTAATCTTCCTGGTGGCGATGTGCGTGCCGCCCTCGGTAACATCGTCACGCGCGAGATTGAGTACCGGGGCTCATATCGTTTCGCGGACGAAATGGATGAAGCTATCAGATTGCTTGATGGGGTAGTGGATGTTTCGCCGCTCCAAACTCACGAATACGATGTTGCGCAGGCCTGCGAAGCCTTTGCGGTAGCTACCGATAGATCGAGTGGTTCGTCAAAGGTAATGCTGAAACTGTCATGATTTCGTGTTTGATCTGGTAAAGGGCAATAAATATCTAATGTTGGCAACTTTAGGCAACTAAACGGAAGCTTGAGTTGCCAGCATTAGAATTTAGGTAACAGACAAGGTTGTTGGTATTTTCTGAAGGCGAGGGCGCAAGAAAATGCTCAATCTTCGAATCAAAATCGCAATCGAGGAAAGATGCAACTCAATTTAGAAAATCTTGATTCCTTGGACCAGCTCGCACCACAGTTTGATGTGGCGCAGATGCAGGCAAAAGGGAAAGAAACGCCGCGGTGGATTCACATTGGTCCGGGAAATATTTTCCGTATTTTCATTGCGCGGATTGCCCACGATCTGATTGCGGCAGGTCATCACTGGCCAGTAACCGCCGTCATTCCTATGGATCCGGTTGAGCTCGATGTGCAACTCGCCAAGCATGACCTAATGACCTTGGGCGTTACACTCAATCCTGATGGTGAACGCGATATTAAAGTTATCGCAGGCATGAGCGAAGGTTTGGCTACACGCCGTCATGAGGATTTCGAGCGCTTAGTTGAGATCATGAAGCGTGACTCGGTATCGCTGATGAGCTTTACTATCACCGAAAAAGGCTATGCGATTCACGATGCACAAGGTCAGTTACAGGCAGCAGTTGAAGAAGAGATCGCATCCGATCCAGCTGGATACCATGCGCACACCATGGCTTTGGTTGCCGGACTGCTGTGGCATCGCTTTAATGCTGGTGGTGCACCAATTACCTTGCTCTCCACCGACAATTTCTCGCACAATGGCGATAAATTGCGTGAATCGGTTCTGACCATCGCCCGTGGATGGGAACAAGCCGGTTCAGTGCCAAAGCAATTCCTCACTTGGCTTGAGGACGAGACGAAGGTGGCGTTCCCAATTTCAGTGATCGATAAGATCACTCCGCGTCCGAATGAGTCGATCTCGGCTGAACTGGCCCAGATGGGGTTCACAGACATGGCGGTGGAAATCCCAGCTCGTGCGCCCTATGCAGGTTTCGTTAATGCTGAACCTACTGAATACCTCATTATCGAAGATAAATTCGCTGGTGAGCGCCCGCCGTTCGAGGAATTCGGTGTGAGTATCGTGGACCGAAAAGTCTGCGATGACTTCGAGAATATGAAGGTAACTACCTGCCTAAATCCGCTGCACACGGCTTTGGCAGTAGCGGGATGTTTGCTTCGCTTCCCAACCATTGATTCGGAAATGCGCGATGAGGCTCTCGCGGCGCTCGTCCACCAGCTGGGCTGGAACGAAGGCCTGCCCGTCGTCGTCGATCCCGGTATCGTGAAACCGGAAGACTTCCTGCGCGAAGTGCTCGAAGTGCGCTTCCCGAACCGCTATCTGCCAGATGATCCAGCGCGTATCGCGATGGATACTTCCCAGAAGATTCCGATTCGCTTTGGTGAAACAATCAAGAAGTACATCGAGCGCGACTTGGATTTGGACTCGCTACATGCGATGCCGCTCGTCTTTGCCCTGTGGTGTCGGTACCTGCTTGGAATTGCCGACGACGGCGAGGAACTTACGCTTTCGCCAGATCCTTTGCTTGAGGAGTTGCAAGCGCATGTAGCACATATCCGCTTGGGCGAAGAAACTGACGTTCATGCAGCTCTTGAGCCTATTCTTTCGAATAAACAAATCTTTGGTGTTGATTTATATAGCACACCACTCGCAACTAAGGTGGAGAAGCTCTTCGCCGAACTGATTTCAGCCTCTGGCGCGGTGCGCGCTACGCTCGACAAGGAGATGAACACCAAATGAAAATGACATTCCGCTGGTACGGCGAAGGATACGATCCAATCCCATTGCAGTACATCAAGCAGATTCCAGAAATGACCGGAATTATGGGTGTGCTCTCTGGTAAACAAGCGGGTGAAGTTTGGGAAGAAGCTGAAATCGGTGAGCTCATAGGTGGAGTCAACGATGCTGGTCTCGAGTGTGAAGTGATCGAATCGGTCAATGTGCATGAGGACATCAAGCTCGGTCTGAGCACGCGCGATGAGTACATCGAAAACTACAACAAGAGCCTTGAGAATCTTGCGAAGTTTGGCGTGAAAGTTGTGGTTTACAACTTTATGCCGGTATTCGACTGGCTGCGCACCGAGCTTGCGCACGTCACTGACGATGGCTCGAATTGTCTTTACTACGATCACGCACAGATCGAGGGCATGACCCCGCGCGATATCGTTGAGATTACGGCGAAAGAATCGGGCGGACTCACGTTGCCAGGTTGGGAGCCAGAGCGTTTGGAGCGCCTCGATGAAGTGATGCGTCTGTACGAAGACGTCGATCACAACAAGATGCGTGATAACTACCGTTACTTCCTTGAAGGCATTATTCCGACGGCGGAGAAGGTCGGAATCAAGATGGCTTGCCATCCTGATGATCCAGCCTGGGATCTCTTTGGTTTGCCCCGTATTTATCGCAACCGCGACGATATGGATAAGATCGCAAATCTTTACGATTCGCAGTACAACGGTTTCTGCATCTGCTCTGGATCGCTCGGTTCGAACCCAGATAATGATGTGCCAGCTATTTTCCGTGAATTTGGTGAGCGTGGCTTGATGAATGCCGCTCACGTGCGCAACGTGAAGTACTTAGGGCCGAAGAAATTCCACGAGGCTCCGCACCCGTCGTCTACCGGAGATCTGGATATGTTCGCGATTATGGAAGCTATCTACGACACCAATCCCGATGTGCATATCCGTCCAGATCACGGCCGTATGATTTGGGGCGAAACTGGACGCCCGGGCTATCCGCTCTACGATCGTGCCCTCGGCGCCGTGTATTTGAACGGCTTGTGGGAATCAATTCACAAGATGAAGACTCGTAACTAGGTAATTTGCAACTAGGAAAGAAGAAGAAAATGGCTATCCCATCTGCTCGTCCGTTCTTGGAAAAGAATCCGATTGTGCCGGTAGTGGTGTTGGATCGAGAAGAAGATGCGCTCCCTACCGCGAAAGCGCTGGTGGCAGGCGGTATCACATCGGCTGAGGTCACCTTTCGCACGCCAGTAGCTGCGCAAGCAATTGCGCAGATGGCGCAAGTGGAGGGAATCACTGTTGGTGCAGGTACGGTGATGACTCCTGAGCAGGCCAATCGTGCGATTGATGCCGGTGCGCAATTCTTGGTCTCGCCGGGCTTTTCTGCCGACGTAGCGCGAGTTGCGAGCGAGCGGGAGGTGGCATTCTTACCCGGCATCGCTAATCCCACTGACATCATGGCAGCCTTGGCGTTCGACCTTGACGTTATGAAATTTTTCCCGGCTGTTCCTTTGGGAGGTTTGCCATTGGTTAAAGCGATGGCAGCTCCATTTCCGCAGTTGAAGTTCATGCCGACGGGTGGAATCGGTCCCAATAATATTCGCGAGTGGTTAGCCACCGATGTGATTGCATCAGTTGGCGGGTCCTGGATGGTTACGCGTCAGATGGTTGCCGAAGGCCGATTTGATGAGATCACCCGCCTTTCGGCCGAGGCGATGGAGATTGTTGCGGAGGTGCGGTCATGAGCGCTTTGCAACTTCGGCCAGCACAAGAATGCCGCTACGACATCGTCTCTTTGGGTGAGGTGATGTTGCGTCTTGATCCAGGCGAAGGACGTATCCGTACAGCGCGTTCTTTCAAAGCCTCTGAAGGAGGCGGCGAATACAACGTGGCACGTGGAATGCGTCGTTGCTTCGGGAAGCGAGCCGGCGTCGTCACCGCTCTGGTAGCGGACGAAATTGGCAAACTTGTTGAGGATTGTATTTTGCAAGGTGGCGTGGACACGTCATTCATCAAGTGGGTGGAGTCCGACGGCGTTGGGCGCACCGTTCGTAACGGCCTGAACTTCACTGAACGAGGATTCGGGCTACGCGGGGCAGTAGGAAATAACGACCGTGGCAATACCGCCGTTTCCCAAATGCAGGCGGACGACGTGGACTGGGAATACCTCTTCGGTGAGCTCGGCGTGCGTTGGTTCCACACAGGCGGCATTTTCACTGCGTTGTCTGAAAGCGCTGCTGATGTGGCGAAAAAGGCGATGGCAACTGCGAAGAAGTATGGAACGGTGGTTTCGTACGATCTCAACTATCGCCCCTCACTGTGGAAGTCCATTGGTGGGCAGGAAAAATGCCAAGAAGTGAACCGTGAGCTGGCGCAATACGTTGACGTGATGATCGGCAATGAGGAGGACTTCACCGCCTCACTGGGATTCACCGTAGAAGGCGCGAATGAGAATCTAGATAATCTAGAGGTTGAGTCCTTCAAGAAAATGATTGAGACAGCAGCTGCTGAGTATCCAAATTTCCAGGTAGTGGCGACGACGATGCGACAGGTTCGCACCGCCACAGTCAATGATTGGGGAGCGATTGCGTGGGAGCGTGAGCAGGGATTTGCTCAGGCTACGCAGCGCGACGAGCTAGAGATTTTAGATCGCGTGGGCGGTGGCGATTCTTTCGCATCCGGTTTGATTTACGGGCTGATGGAATTTGGCGAGGTAGCTAAGGCTGTAGAGTATGGAGCTGCACATGGAGCTTTGGCAATGACCACACCTGGCGATACGTCCATGGCGTCTTTGCCAGAAGTTGAACGGCTTGTGGGCGGCGGCAGCGCTCGCGTGCAGCGATAGAGGCAGGAGAGGTACTGTGAAAACGCCATTGACTCTAGATCCTGATCGGCTATTTCCGGTTGAACCACATGTTCGTGATATTGCACGCGACTTGTACGCGAGCGTGGCTGATGAACCGATTATCTCGCCGCATGGGCACGTTGATCCGCGACTTTTGCTTGACAATGAGCCTTTTTCTGATGCTGCGAATCTCTTCTTAACTTATGACCATTACGTATTTCGGCTGCTCAATTCGGCCGGAGTTGATTTGCATGAGTTAGGTGTGGGGAAATCTGATCCAGTTGATCCACGGGCTGCTTGGCGGATTTTCTGCCGGAATTGGCGGCTCTTTGACGGAACTTCCTCTGGATATTGGCTCACTCATGAGCTTGTGACGCTGTTTGGGATTGACTGTGAGCCCAGTGAAGAGACAGCGGATGAGATCTTTGATGTAATCCAAGCGAAATTGGCTCAGCCCGAGTTTCGCCCGCGTGCATTATTCGATTCGTTCCCGATTTCTTTTTTGGCGACTACCGATGATCCACTCGATACTTTGGAGCATCATGCGGCTTTGGCAAAAGATCCGAGCTTTTCCGGGCGCGTGGTTCCTACCTGGCGGCCAGATGCTTATGTTAATGCGCGCAAACCTGAATTTAGAGCGCGGGTAGAAGCACTGACGGCATCGGTGAATGTCCCAGTAGACAGCGTGAAAGGGTATCTGGAAGCTTTGCGCGCTTCACGGGCACGATTTATCGAACACGGTGCTGTTTCTGCAGATTTTGGTGTTGCGCATCCGCTTACAGTTGATCTCGATGATGCAGAGCTTGAGCTGCTGTATCGCAAAGCTGTGAATGGTAGTTTGAACCCTAGCGAAGCAGATGCGTTTGAAGGAGCAATGCTGCTGCGTTTCGCCGGTATGAGCGTTGATGATGGGTTGGTCATGACGATCCACCCAGGAGTTTTCCGCAATCATCACACCGAATCTTTCGCGAATTTTGGAGCCGATACTGGGCATGATATTCCGGTGGCTACTGAGTTCACAAAGGCTTTGCGTCCGATGCTCGATAAGTATGGAAGCAATCGCGATTTGCACGTGGTGCTCTTTACGCTTGATGAGACAGTGTACTCACGTGAAATTGCACCGCTTGCTGGTTTCTACCCGAGCGTATTTATCGGAGCACCGTGGTGGTTTATCGATGCGCCAGATGCGATAGGAAGATTCCGTGCAGCGACTACCGAGACTGCTGGGTTCTCGCGGGCTTCTGGATTTATTGACGACACTCGCGCATTCTTGTCGATTCCTGCACGTCACGATATGTCTCGACGGGTAGATTCCTCGTTCTTGGCACGTTATGTGGCTCAGGGTCGTCTCACTTTGGCAGCTGCTGAACACTGGATCAAGCAGCTCACTGTGGACCAGCCAAAAAAGGTTTTCAAGATCGATTGATCAGATTCGGGCAGTTAGTAGCCACTCGTCCGATGCTAAGTCGAACTGTGCCGGCGGCGTATTGAGAGCAACACGCCGCCGGCACTTCTTCGTAAAAATGCGCATTTGCGAAACTATTAAAGTGATGCAAGAAAAAACAATTGACCTCAGATCAGTATTTCCAGTGTTTCGCGCCGTGAATCAACCACTTGTTTTCACGTGGCTTGGCGCAGTGCTATGCGCAGTCTTTTTCTATGCGATCACTGCATCGTCACCTCTGCTGGGTAATATTGCTTGGAGCGATGCTGCACGATTTGGCACCCAATGGTGGCTCACGTCGTTCGGTGCGCATCTGAGTGTTGGCCAAGGTACGCTCTCGCTGATACCGAGCCTATATACTGCGATAATTGTTTTTTCTGCATATTTTGCCATGCGTCGAATTGGTATTTTTGCGTGGTCTGACGTGGCCTTCGCTGCCGGTTTTACCGCACTCACTATCGCCGTCATCGGTCTTATTTCCTCTGCTCAGGGACCGTGGTGGATCGCAATTATTGGCGGCGGGATCAGCTTTGCTGCGGTGGCCACATGGGCAGGGCGTGAAGAACTCCTGGTGAATTTGCCCTGGTGGCCCTATCTCACCCGAGCTTGGCGAATCTTGCGGGTATTGCTTATTGCCACAGCTCTAGCAACCGTCACAGTATTTGTCATTGCCTTTATTGCAGGGATTGGTAACGTCCGCCAAATCAACGATTCCTATTTCCAGAACGCTATTGGCACTGCGAGCATGGTACTCGTACAACTCATGTACCTGCCAGCTTATTTGCTATGGACGCTCGCATGGATATTGGGTGCCGGTTTCTCCGTAGGAGTAGACACGAGTTTTGCCATTACCGGCAACTCGCTTGGCCCGCTTCCGGCTATCCCTGTTTTCGGTGCTCTGCCGGGTTATACCACCGGATATTCATGGCTTATTATCCTTCCGATCCTCGCGTATGTGGTGCTAGGCGCAGTGGCAATGCGCCTAGGCTGGTTAATTAATGAACAGTCGGCGGAGTCCGCTAGTAACGAATCCGTGAGCGGCACTTCTGCCAGCGACGCCTCAACCAATAGCGCATCGGCACAGCAGGCCGAGCCCGTAACTTCCACACTAGGCCGTTTTGCTCTGAATGCAGTTATTGCCGGTGTACTCTTCGTCTTTATATGCTCGCTTTCCGCGCTCGTAGCGGCGGGAAGTATTGGCCCTGGTCGGATGACTGTGGTTGGCTCGCAGTCAACAAATGTTGCGGCATTTTCGCTTTTAATTGCCTTGCTCCCTTTCGCGTTGGGTGCCGTTATCGCACACCCAGCAACGATCGCTCAGCTCAAAACGCTCACTAAGGGTGGTGTTTTGGGCAAAGTCACGTTGATGCGCAAACGCGAGGCGGACGCCGGGGCAACTGGGTCGACGCCGGATACATCGGTTGCGGAGTCGTCGCCATCTGAGGGGGAACCGGTTGCGGCGCAGCCGGTGGCAGGGGAGTCGGAGCCGGCATCGTCACAAGCCGCCACCACAGCACCTGACGTCGTCGCCACAACACCTGATGCCGGCGACGAACCGGGCGTTCCCGCCACGCCCGACGTCATAAGTAAACCGGACGCAGCAACTAATAAAGCCGCACCAACTAATGAACCGGACGCACAAACCACGCCCACCACTCCGGCGTCTCAGGATTCGGAAGAAAAACGCGCGAATGCTGATACAAAACCTGAGACGGCCAGCGCCGATTCTTAATAGCTCCTAAACTGGAGAGGTCAGAACTACCAGAAGTGCTTGTGACCACCAGAAATAACAAGGAGCCAGGTTCATGAAAATCCCTTTCAAACGTGCAATTCTTTCGGTCTACCACAAAGATGGCATAGTTGAACTGGCAAAAGCGCTTGCGGAATCTGGGTGCGAGATCATTTCTACTGGCTCTACTGCGGCTACGATTTCTGATGCTGGTCTTCCCGTTACACCAGTTTCGAGCGTCACCAATTTTCCTGAGTGCTTCGATGGGCGCGTTAAGACTCTCCATCCGATGATTCATGGTGGAATCCTCGCCAATCGTGACCTGCAAACACACCAAGATCAGCTTGTCGAGCTGGGAATCCAGCCTGTCGATCTGGTTGTCGTAAATCTCTATCCTTTCCAAGAGACGGTGGCTTCCGGTGCCTCGATTGCCGAATGCGTTGAGCAAATCGATATTGGCGGCCCGACGATGATTCGTGCGGCGGCAAAAAATCACGCCTCCGTAGCTGTGATCGTTGATCCAAGCCGCTATCAAGACGCAATTGATGCAACTCGTGAGGGAGGTTTCGACGCCGCCGCCCGCCGTCGTCTGGCAGCTGAAGCCTTCGCACACACAGCGCAATACGACGCCGCAGTGGCGCAGTGGACCTCGCAAACGCTTATCGGCGCTGACGTGCCCGAGTATCAGGGAGGTGCGTGGCTCAAGAAGGCAGACTTGCGCTATGGCGAAAACCCACACCAGCGTGCAAGCCTCTACACTCGAGCAGGTGCAAGCGCTGGTCTTGCCAACGCCACCCAGCTCGGCGGCAAAGAGATGTCTTATAACAACTATCAAGACGTGGATGCGGCAATTCGTGCAGCCTACGATCATGATGAGCCGGCAGTGGCAGTAGTCAAGCACGCCAATCCTTGTGGAGTGGCAGTTGCACCTACCATTGAGTTAGCACACGACCGCGCTCACGCCTGCGATCCACAATCTGCTTATGGCGGTGTGATTGCCGCAAACCGCGAAGTGACTGTGGCGATGGCGCAACAAGTCAAGCCTATCTTCACGGAAGTTATCGCTGCTCCAAGCTACGATCCAGCTGCGCTGGAGCTTTTGCAAACCAAGAAAAATCTGCGCATTTTGGCAGTTGAGCCTGAAACCGTGAAAACTGAGGTTAAGGAAATTTCTGGCGGTATTTTGGTGCAAGATCGTGACACTCTCGACGCCGCTGGCGACGATCCGCACAATTGGACTCTCGTAGCAGGCAAGCCAGCCGATCCAGCCACGATGCGTGATTTGGAATTTGCTTGGCGGGCGATTCGTTCTGTGCGTTCCAATGCCGTTCTGCTCGCGCACGACGGCGCAACCGTCGGTATCGGAATGGGTCAGGTTAACCGGGTGGATTCGTGCCGACTCTCAGTTGAGCGGGCCAATACGCTCGGCGTGAATGTCACGAGCGACGTCGAAACTGCAGGTGGCGCGGCAGCCAATAGCGACGACGCTGGTGAGGCGGGCGGCGCTCCAGAACGCGCGCGCGGTTCGGTGGCTGCTTCTGACGCATTCTTCCCCTTTGCTGACGGTTTCCAAGTGCTTGCGGATGCAGGTGTACGTGCAGTGGTGCAGCCTGGAGGCTCGATTCGTGACGACGAAGTGATCGAAGCGGCGAAAGCGGCTGGGGTCACAATGTATTTCACTGGAGCTCGGCACTTCGCACACTGAGCAGTAAACCGATAAAGTGGAGTTGTGAAAGGCTTACCCCCGGTTGGTTACTATATAGCGATGCTTGGAACGCTGGCGCTTGTGCTGGTTGTTGGCATCACCTTTGGTGTGCAATCTGCAGCGCTCGTTCTTTCAGGTGCTTTGGTGCTGTTAGCATGCGTGCGAATGAGTAGCTTGCGCCGTCTTGTTCCCTGCATTCGCTCAACTGCGATAGATGTGCTCACCTTGTGCGTTTTGGCAATTGCGCTGGCATACTTTGGGATGTGGGGCGATACGCCTAATATTGTTCAAATTTCGGGGGTTATGTGAGTCCGCTGCTGACGAATATTGTTTTCGTACTCGTTTTTACGCTGATCGGTTCGTTTTTCGCCGCATCCGAAATGGCGCTCGTTTCCCTGCGCGATACACAAATCGAGTCAATGGCCTTCCGCTCGCGCTCTGGAAAGAAAATTCAAGCACTCACCGCCGATTCCAACCGTTTTCTTTCAGCTGTGCAAGTGGGCGTTACACTGGCTGGTTTCTTCTCGGCATCGTTCGGTGCTGCTGAAATTGCGCCGCTCATAGTGCCCTGGCTCGAAAATTACATGGGCACAAGCGCTGCCAATAACACGGCATTTATCGTCACTACGATAGTTATTTCCTATTTGTCGATTGTCTTTGGTGAGCTGGTGCCCAAGCGTTTGGCAATGCAGAGCGCCGAAACGTTTGCACTAGTAGTGGCTTATCCGCTGAGTATTATCACCTCTTTGTTGCGGCCTGTTATTTGGTTCTTGGGACTTTCTACGAATATTGTGTTGCGCTTGCTCGGTCGCGATCCCAACGAAAAGCGTGAAGAGATGGACGCCGAAGAACTACGCACGTACGTTGCAGGTTACGAGGCCATTCCAGAGACGGAACGCTCTATGGTGGTCGATTTGCTGTCGGTGGGTACACGCTCGGTTGAAGAAGTGATGACGCCGCGCACCGAAGTCGATTTCCTCGATGCAAGCACTACGATTGCACAGGTGCAAGCCAAGGTCAACGAGTTGGAACACTCGCGTTATCCCGTTCGCGACAATTCGAACGACGACGAAGTGATCGGCTTCATCCATATTCGCGATCTTATTGCTCCTGATCCGCAGATCAAGACAGTGCGCGATATTGTGCGGCCAGTAATTTTCTTTCCAGAAGGAAAGCCTGTACTCGCTGCACTCACCGAGATGCGCAACCAAAATGCACACCTAGCAATTATCGTCGATGAATATGGTGGCACCGATGGCCTTGTGACCATTGAAGACGTAGTCGAGGAGTTTGTTGGCGAGATTAACGACGAATACGATTCTGAATCAACGGCGATGGTGGAGATCACCGCTGGTGGTGAGGTTTCTGGTTTGCTGGGGCGGGCAGAAGTAAACAAGTACATTAACCTAGAACTTCCTGAGGGTCCGTTTGATACGCTTGGTGGTTTCATCGTTAATGAGCTGGGAAGAATGCCTGAAGTTGGCGACCAAGTGGAGCTTGACGGCGTACGCTTCACAGTTCGTGCCATGGATCAACGCCGGATTGATCGGGTTTATGCCGAAATCATCAAGGACGAACCTGGCGCGGAAACAGAATCTTAACTATTCAATTGCGTAGCTATGGGTACACCGCCGGAATTTGGTGTGGATTTTGCATGGTCTCGATATATGTGGAGATGTTTGCGAAATCGCCCCAAAAAGTGAGGGGTAAAGGGGTAAAGGCCAGAGCGTTGTGCTCTGGCCTTTAAACCCGATTGCTCGCCGTGAATTGTTAATCTTCAATCACCAGCGGCAATGTGCCAATTTTCTTATCAAAATGCTGATCAGCCATCACATAGAGCACATCTTTAAGATCGTGCCACCACGCCTCGTAGGGCAATCGTGATTCCATATCAATGAGGTCGGGCATGTGCGAAATAGGGAATGCCTCAATCACGCCGTCGTGCTGACCTACGTGGATTGCGCCGTCTTTTCGCTGCTCAAACTGCTCGTACAAAACGTCAATAGCCTTGTGCATCATGCGCACAGCCAAGGTTCGATCAAAGGGAGTGGGATTACCGCCTTGCTGCATGTGCCCAAGAATCGAAGAGCGCACATCAAAGAGTCCGCCACCTTCTTCTTCAAAAATTCGTGAGATGAAATCGGTGGTGTAGTACTCTGAGGCGTCTTCGTTGCGAATCACCAAATAGAGATTGCGTCCGCCCTTGAAAGCATTAATCATACGGGCGGTATCCTCGGCGAGTTGAGGCAAGGTAATGCCAGTCTCGGAAAGGTATACCTGCTCGGCTCCGGTAGTGATAGCGCTCATCAAGGCGAGGTAGCCACAGCGGCGTCCCATCGTTTCGGCCACAAAACAGCGCTGCGATGCCGAAGCCGACTGTTTAATCCGGTCAAGAATCTGAGCGTTGTTGTTCAAAGCGGTGTCGGCACCGATTGCTAGCTCAGAACCTGGCAAGTTATTGTCGATGCTGGCAGGAACGCAAATAATAGGGATACGGAAAGCAGGGTAGCGGTCGCGCTCGCGCACCATTTCGTAGGCAGCCTTGTAACCTTTGAATCCACCGATCACAATGAGCGCATCAATTCGGGCGTTTTCGATACCGCGTGAGAGCTGGTAAAACTGATCCACAGACGCAATTGTGCGTCGGGTACCAAGCTCGGCACCGCCGTCTTCCACCCAACCTTCAACATCGCCCCAGTTTAACTCGCGAACTTTGGCGTCAAGCAAACCAGGAAAACCGCCTTCAACTCCAAGCATGGTGAAACCGCGGTCAAGTCCAAGCTTGACGGCGGCACGCGCGGCAGCATTCATGCCTGGTGCTAAACCACCAGCGTGAACAATAGCAACACGTGGTGACGTGGGTAGCGAGTACTTCGGCGTCGGCACGGGCCACGAAATTGTCTCGAAGATATCGATCATTTCGCGGTAGCCTTTTCCGCGCGATGCGATGGCGGCATCCCAGTTACCTGCGGCTAAGTAGTCTTTTACGGCGCGCGTATTCTTGATCGTTTCCATCATTGGCAGGCGCACAAGGCGGTTGCGTTGCGTTCCAATGATGACCGGCTCGTTCGAGTCCGAAGCGTGAATGACGTCGTGTGCCGCAGTGTATCCGAGCAGCGTAGGCATCCAGCGGTCGTATGCTGACGGCGTTCCACCACGTTGTACATGACCAAGCGAAGTTACGCGAGCGTCTTCACCGAGTTTCTGTTCCAGAATTTCTTTCACCATCGTGGCAGTGATCGGATTTCCTGCGCGGTCAGTTGCGCCTTCCGCCACGATCACCATCGAGTCGCGTCGGCCATGAGCACGTCCGATTCGCAGCTTCTCGCACATGGCATCCTCCCAGCCATCAGCTGGTGGGAGCTCTGGAATGAAAACATAATCGCAGCCACCAGCGATGGCGCTCATCAAGGCGAGGTAGCCACAGCGGCGTCCCATCACCTCAATCACGAAGGTGCGTTGGTGAGAAGCAGCTGTTGATGAGAGTGCATCAAGGGCTTCGACAATGCGATGAAGCGCCGAGTCGGCACCGATCGTCATATCAGTGCCCACGAGATCGTTATCGATAGAACCCACCACGCCGGCAATATGGAGTTTTTGGTGCTCATGCGCTAATTCAGCAGAAATTTCGCCTTCCGTAGCAAGCTCGGCAAGGAGCTCTGGCCACAGTTCGCGTAATTCGTCTGCTCCGGAGAGTGTGCCGTCTCCACCGATGATAACGAGACGGTCAATGCCATGCTCTACCAGGTTCTTTACGGCTTGCTTAATTCCGGCGCGTTCACGAAACTCTGCGCAGCGCGCGGTGCCAATATGGGTTCCACCAGCAGCGAGAATTCCCGAAACGTCATTCCACGACATCTCTTGGATAAGATCGCCGCCGAACACAGCGCCTTTCCACCCCTCACGAATGGCAAATGGGATGGCACCTTCATGTAATGCTGTACGTACTACAGCACGCACCACAGCGTTCATTCCCTGAGCATCGCCACCAGATGTGAGCACTCCAATTCGCACTGCGTTATCCGGCGTCTGATGCTGGTGATCAGTGCTGGTCAATGGAAAATCAGAATGCTGCACAGAATGATCAACTTCGCTCATCTGCCTGCTCCTCTTCTTGCGCGGTATTGGATACGCGGTAATAGTTACGCGATAGCGGTCAGCTGCAGTTACAGCCGTGGGCAACATACCCCACAATATGATACGTGATTTAGATCAGCTTATTCTGATCTGGGCAGGGCTGATTCCGGAAAATTGGAAAGCGTGCAATCGTCGTGAACGATCGGCTCGTGAGGGGCGAATAGCTCGTGGACTAGTTTGCGTGTGAGAGGCGAACATCTCTAGACGATCTGCTCTGCGAGCAAAGCACTTTGCAGGACGTTGGAATGGTTTCACAGTGAGGGTGGCGGGTAACATATTTTGTGCGGCAACAACACACTGAATATTTCATGTCGCATATTCCATTTTTGAGGAGTTACGTCTATGGCCATGCCAATTGATGCCACACAAACACCTGCTTGGGCGAAGCTTGCGAAACTTCGCGATGAGCTGCGAGTAGATTTTCGTACGTGGTTCGAGACTGATCCTGAGCGCGCAGAGCGCCATTCGTATCAGGCCGGCGAGTTGTTTGTTGACCTTTCGAAGTCATACATAACCGACGAGATCAAAGAGGCTTTGCTTGAGCTGGCGCGCGATGTTCAACTGAGCGAGCGTCGTGATGCTATGTTTGCAGGCGAAAAGATCAACGTAACCGAAGGTCGCTCTGTTCTGCACACGGCTTTGCGGCAACCAGAGGGAAATTCGGTATATGTAGACGGTGCCGACGTAGTCCCTGGCGTGCATGAGGTACTCGCACGTATTTTTGATTTTGCTGATCGGGTGCGGTCAGGGCAGTGGCGTGGCATTACTGGAAAGCCGATCACCACGATCGTCAATATCGGCATTGGTGGTTCGGATCTGGGCCCGGTGATGGCGTACGAAGCACTCAAGCCTTATGTGCAAGACGGGCTCGAATGTCGGTTCATTTCTAATATCGATCCAACCGACTTGGGTGAGAAGCTGCGTGGTGTTGATCCAGAAACAGTGCTCTTCATCGTGGCATCCAAGACGTTCACCACGCTCGAAACACTAACGAATGCGCGGCAAGCCCGAGCATGGCTTCTTGAAGAACTGCAAGCTGCAGGGATCGACGCCGAAGGAGCTGTTGCTAAGCATTTCGTGGCAGTGTCTACCAACTTGGAGAAGGTGGCCGAATTTGGCATTGATCCGCTCAACGCTTTCGGATTCTGGGACTGGGTGGGCGGACGCTACTCGGTGGATTCCGCCGTCGGCACCTCGCTCGCGATTGCTATTGGACCACAAGGATTTGCGGATTTCTTGGGCGGATTCAACACAATGGATGAGCACTTCAAGAATGCTGTTGATGAAGAAAATGTGCCACTGTTGATGGGCTTGCTCAACATCTTCTACTGCAATTTCATGGGCGCTGCCACACACGCAGTGTTGCCGTATGCACAGTACTTGCATCGCTTCCCGGCTTATTTGCAGCAGCTCACGATGGAATCGAATGGCAAACGGGTGCGTTGGGACGGTTCAGACGTGACGACGACGACCGGCGAGGTGTTCTGGGGAGAGCCAGGAACGAATGGCCAGCATGCCTTCTACCAGCTGATCCATCAGGGTACGCAACTGATTCCGGCAGATTTCATCGCATTCTCCAATCCAATATACGCACTGAAAGACGGCGAATTCGATCAGCATGAGCTGTTCCTTGGTAACTTCTTCGGGCAGACGAAGGCGCTCGCATTCGGAAAGACTGAGGAAGAAGTTCGGGCGGAGGGTACGCGCGAAGAAATCGTATCGGCACGTGTTTTCCCAGGCAATAAGCCGACGACGTCGATCATGGCACCAGCGCTCACTCCCGCAGTGTTGGGCCAGCTCATCGCACTATATGAGCACATTACCTTTGTGCAGGGCATCGTGTGGGGTATTGACTCTTTCGACCAGTGGGGCGTTGAGCTTGGAAAACAGATGGCTAATCAGCTCACGGCCGCAGTTGCGGGAGACGAAGCAGAAATTGCCAAGCAAGATCCTTCAACGCGCGCGTTGATCAATTTTTACCGCGATACCCGTTTCTAACCTGCTTGGGAACCTTTTTATCGATGAGCTTAAAGCACTTTAGTCATAGGTAAAGGTTCCAAATAAATAGTAGGGTAGGAGTGTTTCGTGGATCACCACATTTGACAAAACATAGGAGTTGAAACACATGGCAGAACTCAAGAAGCCAGTTACAGTAACAGTAACCGGTGCTGCTGGAAATATTGGATATGCGCTACTTTTCCGTATCGCATCTGGCGCTCTGTTGGGATCTGATGTTCCAGTTCGCCTCAATCTGCTCGAGATTCCGCAGGCAGTTGCTGCGGCTGAGGGAACAGCTATGGAATTGAACGATTCCGCATTCCCGCTTCTCGAATCTGTAAACGTTTATGACGACGCTAACGCAGCTTTCTCTGGAACAAATGTTGCGCTGCTCGTTGGTGCACGTCCACGTACCGCTGGTATGGAGCGTGCTGATCTTCTTGCTGCTAACGGTGGAATTTTCGGTCCACAAGGCAAGGCTATCAACGATAACGCTGCAGACGACGTGCGCGTTCTGGTTGTTGGCAACCCAGCAAACACCAACGCAGTTATTGCTGCTCACTCGGCACCAGATGTGCCAAAGTCGCGTTTCACAGCAATGATGCGTCTCGATCACAACCGCGCAATTTCTCAGCTTGCAGAAAAGACTGGTGCTCGCGTGGCAGATATCAAGCGCATGACGGTGTGGGGTAACCACTCCGCAGATCAGCACCCAGACATCAGCTGGGCAACCGTTGCCAGCAAGCCTGCTTCCGAGCTGGTTGATGACGCTTGGCTCAACGATTACTTCGTGCCAACCGTTGCTAAGCGCGGTGCGGCAATTATTGAGGCTCGTGGAGCTTCATCGGCTGCTTCGGCTGCTTCTGCTGCTATCGACCATGTGTACGACTGGGTAAATGGCACCGAGGCTGGCAACTGGACCACACCAGGTATTTGGTCGGATGGTTCGCATTACGGCGTTCCAGAAGGCTTGATTTTCGGTTTCCCGGCTGTTGCTGAAGGTGGCGAATGGAAGGTTGTTGAAGGTCTTGAGATCTCCGACGCAACCCGCGCTGGCATTGAGCGAAACATCAAGGCAGCTCAAGAAGAACTTGACGCTGTTCGTGCACTCGGCCTCATCAAGTGAGCCATTCATAAATTTAGCGGTAAAGCATAGCCGTGTGGGTCTGCTTATGCTGTGCAGTGGGTGATCTGGCACAGTGTTGATCTGCCTATGCTGAACCAAACGGGGTGGGGAGTATTTGATTCACATTTGTGAATCAAATACTCCCCACCCTCTATTAGTATCGCTGACGTATGCCTTAGAGCTTGGACGTTACTTCGTCTTGTGTCATATCAGTTGTGGCGTCAGTCGTAGCATGAACAGTGCTATCGGTTGTAGCCTCGTCCATTGCTGGTGTCTCGTGTGAATCACTTGATTCAGTCGAGCTTTCGAGCGCTTTCTTGTCGCGATTGCTCTTGATGAATGCGCCAATTCCAATCAAAAATGCAAAGGCCAGTAAAATAACCACTAGGCTGATTCGAGCATCAAACTTGTATCCTTGGCTGAACACGATCGTAAGAATTCCCGCTGTTGTTACAAACAGGCCAAAAATGCTGGTAGAAAGTCTCATTTGTTGCCTCCTTCATTGGTTCCCTGTGGTGCAGTAGGTGCAACAGGGGCAGTTGTTCCAGTAGGTGCACTTGGTGTTCCTGGTGCAGGTGGTGCTCCCGATGTACTTGGTGCGTTTGGATCGGGTTGCACATTAGGATCGCCTGTCATATTCGGTGCACCTGGGGGAGGCGTTAACCCTGCTGGACGATCCGAGGTGGGTCCACCCATGTGAGTAGCAGGATCAAGTGCCGTGGCATCTTTAATGACTATTCGTCCAACTGTGAAATCAAGGCGAATATGACGTGCTTTGCTTGGATCCTTCACAGCAGCAGGGTTTGCTACGCTCATCGAACCAGCGATTTCGATGCGCAAAGAGCTTTTACGCATGTTTCCCTGCATTTCGTTTTGCTCTTTGTCAGGTTGTTGCGCCTGAAGCTCTGGTTGCTGTTTGCCTTGATGCTGTGCCTGCTGGGCTGGTTGCTGTTCGTCCTGAAGCTTTGCCTGTTCTTTACCTCGAGATTGGGCGTCTTCACGATCTTTTTGTTCGTCTTTGCGCTTCTCAGCTTTCTTGTCTGCTGAAGCCTTCTTCATCATCTCTTGGTTATCCAAGCTCAGCACTGGCTTATTGTCTTCATTGAGCACGCTCCATCCCATCGAGTTCTGAATGGAAAGCTCTCCGTAGCCATTGAGCTCGAAGATCACCGGCTCATTATCAGAAAGCACAAATTTCATATCTGAAATCATGGCAGAAATATCTGCATTCTGTTCGCTCGTATCTTTGGAGATGTTTATCGTGCTGGTATTAAAAATCGACGAGGTGTTATTGCTATCTGCCAGCGAGGACGTGAACACGAACGTCCGATAGTTCGGATCTTTGAGCATATTGCTTGGCGTGGCGATACCCAGAATAAGCGCTCCAGCAGCAAGAGGTGCCAAAAGCCAGGCCAATACGGTGAGCCAGGTTGCGCGCAGTCCACGTGCGCCTGCCACTGCGATTCCGATACCGAGAATTACGACGCCGGCGCCAATAGCAGCAAGGGCGCTTCCGATAGTTCCTCCTGCGAGGAGCACAATGGCGGGTATCGCAAGGGCAAGTGCCACTACACTGGCGATATATGTTCCAGATGCCGCAGGAGTTTTCACTTTTGCCACTTTTGGAGCAGCCTCATACGGGGCAGTGGGATTCACTGGGCTGGGCGCAGAATAGTAGCCATTGTTATTGCCAGCAAAATACGCATTCTGTTGCGAATAATCAGACTGCTCGGTGGGAGTATCTGATGCCGATGGCCAAGCAGTATTTGCGTCGTAAGCTACTCCTTCAGACGACGGCGCAGCAGGGTTTTCGTATACGCCGTAGGAATTTCCATACGGCGACGAAGCGCCTGGCGTTTGGTCAAATGGAGGCTGAGGACGGTTTTTCTTCGAACCCCACACAATGATTGCCCAAACAGCGAATGCCACTACAAGAAGTGGTATCAGCATCATGAGTAGCCCAATTGTGAGGGCTTTTGCGATATGTCCCAGTGAAGAAATGCTCACTAGCCCAAGGAATGTCATGATTCCTGCCACTAGAGTGCTACCTTGCGGATTGCCACGGAGTGTTTGCTCAAGTGAGATCTTATTTTCTGGATATGTAGGCACTAGGAGCCACAAAAGACCATAGATAAAGAACGAGAGACCGCCGAACAAGAGTCCGAGCGCGAAAAGGATTCTGATGAGAATGGGGTTTAGCCCCCAGCGGTGTGCGATACCGGAGCATACGCCACCGAGTATGCCGTCATGTGTACGGCGAAGCGGATAACCGCGAACTGTATTAAAGAATTTGTCCATACTTGAATTCTGCCCGCATTGGCACGCGAATCTGTATCAGGAAACCCCCTGAAAGAACCCTGATTTATCCTCATGAAAAACCCTGATTTATAGCGATCACCTTTCTATTCATGCTATTTCATGGGAACATCTTGAATGTGAACATTTTGCACGATCCTAACCATGATTCGGCATCGGAAAAATACGATTTTTCGGAACTGCGAGATCCGCGCGCTCGCCAACGACCAGTGCTTGCGAGGCGTAGACCTGCGGTTATTGCCGGAGTGTGTCGAGGGCTATCGGTTCATGTGGGTGGGCACGTTGCCATATGGCGACTCCTGTTCTTCGCATTGATCCCGTTTATGGTTAGCCCGATTATTTACCTGGTGCTTGCCGTGCAGTTGCCGCGTTACACACCTGCGTTAGACATTCCGGTTGAACAGCAACGGATCGTGCGCCCGCTTGAATATGTTGTAAACACCAAGCGTGAGCAGCGAGAACCGCGCAATAGCATCTCCACCCATATCGTGCTCATTCTTCTTTTAGTACTGTGCGCTGTTGCAATCGCATTGAGCGGTCTAGATGTATTTGGAACCTGGTCGTACCCGGTTCTGTTTATGCTCCTGATTCTCGGTGGTGGCTTGATCGCCTGGGCAGGACCACTCACCGATGGAACGGTTTCTTTTTCGACTGTTCTTATCGGCGCCACGATTTCCGCCATTGGCGCCGTGCTATTGATTACCTACAGCGGCGGGATTTCAGCGATTGCTGCTGGGTTCCTTACTGGAATTGCCGTTTTAGCAGCTATTGCACTCGTCATTGCTCCGATTATGGCGCAACTGCGCACCAATCTGATCCACACTAACGAAGAAAAAATCCGTGAGGCTGAACGCGCCGATATTGCAGCTCACTTGCATGATTCGGTATTGCAAACGCTGTCGTTAATCCGCGCGCGGGCTCATGAGCCTGATGTTGTGAGTATGCTGGCGCGTTCTCAAGAGCAAGATTTGCGCCGGTATCTGTATGAGGACCGGCCAGAAACAGGCACGTCGCTCGCAACCGAATTGCGTGATGTGGTGCAAGAACTTGAGCGCCGATACCAGCATGAGGTGGACATCGTCGTCACTGGTGACGCTTCGCCGTCGCCCGCTCTGCACGCGCTCGTGGCTGCCGCTGGCGAAGCGATAACAAATGCGTGTAAGCACGGCGGAAGTCATCCCGTTTCGGTGTATGCCGAGCTGAGCGATGCGGAATCGGCGGTGTGGGTGCGTGATCGCGGTGAAGGATTCGATCTAGATAATATTGGTGAAGATCGCGCTGGTATCCGCGAATCGCTTATCGGACGCATGGAACGCGTAGGCGGACACGTGAAAATTCGCACCCCGCTGCCCAATGGTGGTACAGAGGTCTATATGAGCTTAATAAATAATGAAGGTGAGAAATAAGTGGATATTATCATTGTTGATGATCACGACCTCGTGCGGACCGGGGTTTCTATGCAGCTCAAAAATGCTGAGCCTGATTTTAGAATTGTGGGGGAGGCCGCCGACGTCGGTTCGGCTGTGGATACAATCCGCACTGTGCCCTGCGACGTCGTGCTTCTCGACGTTCACTTGCCCGGAGGAAACGGTGGTGGCGGTGCTGAGGTTGTACAACGAATTTTGGCGCTCGGGCTCGAGCACACCCCGCGTTTTCTCGCGCTATCTGTTTCTGATGCGGCCGACGACGTCGTATCGGTTATTCGCGCAGGCGCTCGCGGTTACGTGACCAAATCGATCAATACTGATGAGCTGGTAGAAGCTGTTAAACGTGTGGCTGGTGGCGACGCCGCGTTCTCACCTCGCCTAGCAGGTTTCGTTCTTGACGCATTCGGTGGTGCAGGACCAACGCATGGCTCGGCCGATCCTGATCTCGATGCGTTGTCAACGCGCGAAAAAGAGGTTATGCGTTTGATTGCGCGCGGCTATACCTATCGAGAGGTTGCCACTGAACTGTACATTTCAATAAAGACGGTGGAAACGCACGTGTCTGCGGTACTAAGGAAATTGCAGCTCTCGAACCGGCGCGAGCTGTCACGCTGGGCGGCCGCGCGCGGGATTAACTAGCTGAAAATAACCGTGCGGCTACCGTTCATGAGTACGCGGTGCTCAGCGTGCCAACGTACTGCACGGGAGAGAACTTGCCGTTCGACTTCCGCACCTTTGGCAACGAGGTCGTGAAGAGTGTCGTTATGAGCCACGCGAACCACGTCTTGTTCGATAATGGGGCCTTCATCTAGATCCATTGTGACGTAATGAGCTGTAGCGCCGATGAGTTTCACGCCGCGTTGATGAGCCTGCGCATAGGGGCGAGCTCCTTTGAACGACGGTAAGAAAGAATGGTGAATGTTAATAACATTCCCCGCCAAAATTTGGCACAGCTCGGGAGAAAGAATCTGCATATAACGAGCCAAAACTACAAGCTCCACTTCCCGCTCACGCACGATATTGAGGAGCTCTTGTTCGGCTTCTTGCTTTGATTGCGCTGTAATCGGGATATATATGAATTCTTGTTCGTAAAACTCGGCGATTGACCGCAGATCTTCGTGATTTCCCACTACAGCGGCAATGTCAATCGGAAGGCGCCCGTCGCGATGTTTTGCCAACAAATCCGAAAGGCAATGGCTCTCTTTTGTAACCATAATGAGGGTACGAACTGGCTTATCAATTTCCGCAATACGGAAGTCCATTGAATAGTTTTGGGCGAGCTGCGTCATAGCCGCTTCAATTGTGCTTTTGCCACCTGGAACAAAAGCTTCGATTCGGATGAAAAACCGGCCCTCGGCGTCGTCATTGTACTGCTGGGATTCGAGAATATTGCCGCCCACGGATGCGAGCAGACCTGTAACGGCGTAAACAATTCCGGGTTTATCGGGGCACGACATTGTCAAGACGAGTTTCTCTGAATTCATTCTTCCAGCATAAAGCACGCAAAAAATGTTCGCGCGTGTGCTCAGAGTATGAAAAATGACGGCGTCGCGTAAATACTTGCTCAGAAAATCGTCTCAGAAAGAGGAAGCTGGAGCATTTTCACATTTCCGAATGATGGATCACACTGTTGCCTATGCGGAAGTGGGATAGAATGAACTCATCCGCAACTGGCGCCTGAGGTGGTCACCACCGGGGAGCGGACAAACAGAGGATCGCTAGTCGCTCGCCTGGGCAAGTGATCGAACAGTGCAGCTTGCACGCGCACTGCCACTAGAAACACTGCAGGAGGACAGCCAGAATGGCATCGAACGATTTGCTCAATCAATCGCTCGCAGAACTTGATCCAGATGTAGCTCGCGTACTTGATCTCGAATTAGAACGCCAGCGTAATACTCTGGAAATGATCGCGTCAGAGAATTTTGTGCCGCGAGCAGTGCTCCAAGCACAAGGCTCAGTGCTTACGAATAAATATGCAGAGGGCTATCCTGGGCGTCGCTATTACGGCGGGTGTGAGCACGTTGATATCGTAGAGAATCTTGCGCGTGATCGGGCCAAAGAAGTTTTCGGCGCAGGATACGTTAATGTGCAGCCACACTCGGGCGCACAGGCAAATGCAGCGATTTATCATGCACTAGTCAATCCAGGCGATACCGTGATGGGCTTGGAACTTGCACACGGTGGACATCTCACCCATGGAATGAAGCTCAACTTCTCCGGCAAGAATTTCAATATGGTAGCTTACGGTGTTTCGGAGAAGGACTACCTCATCGATATGGATGAGGTGCGTGCCAAGGCACTCGAAACGAAGCCAAAGCTTATTATTGCCGGTTGGTCCGCTTATCCACGCCAGCTTGATTTTGCTGCATTCCGAGCCATCGCTGATGAAGTTGGCGCATATTTGTGGGTAGATATGGCGCATTTCGCAGGACTCGTTGCGGCAGGTCTGCATCCAAATCCAGTGGATTACGCCGACGTCGTTACCACGACGATCCACAAGACCATCGGTGGTCCACGGTCAGGCATGATTTTGGCAAAGGAATTTGAGCCGCTTGGAAAGAAACTCAATTCGGCAGTATTTCCTGGTCAGCAGGGTGGACCGCTCATGCATGTGGTGGCAGCGAAAGCTATCGCAATGAAGATCGCGGCTACGCCTGAGTTCAAAGATCGGCAAGTTCGCACGCTTGAAGGCGCTAAGATCCTCGCAAATCGACTGATGCAGGCCGACGTCGTAGAAAAGAATATTGCCGTGGTATCGGGCGGAACGGATGTGCATCTTGTGCTTGTTGATCTGCGTAATGCGCAGATGAATGGGCAAGAAGCCGAAGATTTGCTCGATGAGGTTGGTATCACTGTCAACCGTAACTCAGTACCATTTGATCCACGTCCACCGGCTGTTACCTCCGGTTTGCGTATTGGCACTCCGGCGTTGGCCACCCGTGGTTTTGGCGCTGCTGAGTTCACGGAAGTTGCCGATATTATCGCCACTGCTTTGCGTGACGGCGCATCTGCTGATATTCCTGCTCTGCGAGCTCGCACGGCGAAGCTCACCGAGAAGTTCCCGCTGTATCCTGGCCTTGATCAGACTCATCTAGCATGAACGCGATCAGACTTGATGGAAAAGCTGTAGCTTCGCAAATCAAGGATGAGCTCCGACTTCGGGTGGAAGCCCTCAAAAACAAGGGTGTGCACCCGGGATTAGGGACAATTCTCGTCGGCAGTGATCCCGCTTCAAAAATTTATGTTGGAGGTAAGCATCAGGACTGTGCTGATGTGGGGATCGCTTCGATGCGCATTGATTTGCCTGAATCTGCTACCAAAAATGACGTGCTGGCGGCCGTTCGGGATTTGAACGACGCACAAGAATGTACTGGCTATATCGTGCAGCTTCCCTTGCCGCCCGGTATTGATGCCGACGACGTTCTGGCAGCCATCAATCCGGCTAAAGACGCCGATGGCTTGCACCCGTATAACCTTGGAAAACTCCTGCTAAACAACGATAAACCCTTCACGAGTCCGATCCCTTGTACACCACGAGGAATTGTGGAATTGGGTCGACGCGGGGGAGTTACGTGGGACGGTGCCAATGTGTGCGCGGTAGGACTCGGTAGCACCGTAGGGCGGCCGCTGTCTGTGTTGCTATCACACACCTCAATCAATGCTACGGTGGACGGATGTCATATCGGCACCCGTGACCTTGCTGAACACACCAAGCGTGCGGATATCGTTGTGGTGGCAACCGGCGTCGCTCACCTGCTCAAACCTGAGATGGTACGGCCCGGAGCTGCTGTATTCGACGTGGGAGTGACGCGCGAGCGCAACGAATCCACCGGCAAATCTAAAATTTTAGGTGATGTGCATCCAGATGTTGCACGTGTTGCTGGTTGGCTTTCTCCAAATCCGGGCGGGGTCGGGCCAATGACACGAGCAATGCTTCTGGTAAACGTAGTGGAAGCAGCGGAAATGCTTCCTGCTACTTCATAAGGGCTTGGAAGTTCTGGAGTTGAATAAACTCTGAATGCCGTAATGCTCACTTCAACGTGTGCTGGGTGGTTCACCGCTGAGGGCGAAAACCACCCAGCACACGTTTCTGCTTTCGGTAGAATTGGCATAACCTCTTTCTCACATGTCTGGAGTGTCTATGCTGATTGCGACCTGCAATGTTAATGGCTTACGTGCCGCAGTTCGAAAAGGAATGCCGCAGTGGCTTTCTGACGTTCAACCTGATGTTTTGTTGCTGCAAGAAGTGCGCGCTCCTGAGGAGCTGGTTCCGGATCTGCTTGGTGGGCAGTACGCCGTCTACCAGCAAGCCTCTTTGCTCGCCGGACGTGCCGGTGTCGCCGTCGCAGTAAAGAACACCGTGGAGGTTTCGGCGGTGCGTTTGGGGATCGCCGAAGGTTTGGACGACGGCGCAATGGAACTTCCCGTGGATACTGGACGTTGGGTAGAAGTAGATATTCCCCAGTTCAACACCACTTTTATCAGTGCATATCTCCATTCTGGTGTGGCTGATAAGCCAGAGAAAATGGAAGCGAAATACGCCCATCTGGACCGCGTCACTGCACGCCTCGAACAACTCAAACAATCGCGAGAACTAGCACATGTGCTGGTGGGAGGCGATTTTAATATTGTGCACACGGAGCGTGATATTAAGAATTGGAAACCGAACCACAACAAGACTGCCGGTGTTCTCGATCCGGAAATTGCATATCTTGACCGTTGGTTTGGAGAGCTAGGTTATGTGGATACGCAGCGAGCTCTCGTGGGCGATGAGCAAGGTCCATACACGTGGTGGTCACAGCGCGGGCGCGCTTTCGATAACAATGTGGGCTGGCGTATTGACTATCAGATGACCAATCCCGAACTTGCCGATTGTGCGCAGTGGCAACGGGTTGATAGAGCGCAAGGGCGCGATCAACGCTGGTCGGATCATGCTCCATTAATCATTGAATACCGAGAGAACTAAGGGGCAATCATGGGCACTATGACAAGCAAAACTAAGCGCAGTTCGGTGGAGCAGGGTACGGATGTGCAGGATTTCGAGGCAGTGAATCGAGATTTGGAAGGGGCGCTTGACGCCACTGCCACCTGGGAGAACGAGCAGGCTAAGCACCCAGACGATGACTCCCTCATGTCAAAAATTAACCAAATTATGGCATACGTGAACGGTTTGCGGATCATGCGTGCACTGCAACGCTACGGAGCAGTGCGAGGCGCTTTACTCGCCGGCGGACTCGCATATTCTGCTCTCTTTGCGATTGCTGGAGCTCTCACCATAGCTTTTACCGCCTTCTCAGTTATTGTGGGCGGAAATAAGGCGCTCTTCGATAAAATTGTGGAGGCTGTCAATACCTCGTTACCAGGGATTTTGAAGACTGAATCAGCGCCGAAAGGTCTGATTGATCCACAGTCGCTCATCGTCGATAATCCATTCAACCTCATCACTTTAGTGTCGATATTTGTGCTGCTGTGGTCGGCGTTGTCGTTGATGGCAGGTTTGCGTACTGCTATTCAAGCGATGTTCGGCTTGGCTCGCATCCCAACGAATTTTGCGAAGGCAAAACTGCTGGATTTGGCAGGTTTTGTGGTTATTGGATTAGGTGTACTTACGTCAGTGGGTCTGAGCACCGTAACGGCCTTTTTCTCAGAGCAGCTCTTTGATTTGATCGGCTTGCCCGATAGCTGGGGCAATGTGATTCTCAATGGCGGTACGTTCATCATCGGTCTGGTTATTGACACGCTTGTCTTTATGTTCATCTTCCGTTATATGGCCGGCGCACGCGCACCACGCCGCGATCTGTTACTTGGTTCAGCACTGGCCGGTTTCGCTTCGTCGGTGCTGCGTATCATAGGTACGACGGCAGTATCGTCCGTTTCAAATAACGCTTTACTTGCTCCTTTTGCTGCTATTGCTACGATCCTACTGTGGGTGAACCTGATTGCGCGTGTTACCTTACAGGCAGGTGCATTCATTGCTAATCCGCCTGAGCAGCTTGCGATCACTAAGGCTTACTACCCGCATATTGACGAAACTCCGAATTACGTTACCAAGTCGGATCTATATACTCTCGATTGGGAGCATGATCCGATTTCGGGAATTGTTTTGCCTGATTTGCGCCGTGGCTTGATTGACAAGCTCAATACAAAGGCGGCTGGAAAAGCGAAAGAGATGGCGAAAGCAACCGAAAAAGAAGCCAAAGAACAGGCTAAAGACTCGGAACAGGTGAAAGAGGAAAAGGGTAATGAGCCAAAGCCATCACGCTGAGGAAACTAATTGGCGCGAGCCTGCCGGTGGTATGCATGAGCGTGACGGCGGTACACACCAGCCTGTCTGCGAGTCGCAAGAACCAATTCAGGATTTTTACGCCATCATTCCAGCAGGTGGAGCCGGTACTCGGCTTTGGCCGCTTTCACGGGCTCGGTCGCCAAAATTCTTGGCTGATCTCACGTCTTGCGGGCAAAGTATGTTGCAATCAACCGTGCAAAGACTCAAGCCACTCGCCGAGGATCGCGTATTAGTGGTGACTGGTGAAGCCCATCTGGACGCTGTACAATCCCAGCTCACGCACTTACCATCAACACAGTTCATCGCTGAGCCATGCGGACGCGACTCCATGGCGGCGATCGGTTTGGCAGCCGCCGTCTTACAGGAGCGGCATGGCTCTATAGTCGCAGGCTCCTTCGCAGCCGATCATATGATCGCGCGTGAAGATGTGTTTATTGCTGCAGTGAAATCAGCAATTGTGGCAGCTCGCGATGGGAAAATTGCCACCGTTGGCATCGAACCTGAGTATGCTGCAACAGGTTTTGGTTACATTCACCTAGCAAAGCGGTGCAGTTATCAATCTCCACTCACCGTGTATGACGTTTCGGAATTTATGGAGAAACCGAACCAGGATCGGTCCCGGGAGTTCGTGGCAAGTGGGCAGTACATGTGGAATGCTGGAATGTTCGTATTCCGCACGGATGTATTACTTGCTGCCTTGCAAGCCTTTGAGCCACAGTTGTACGAGGGGATATTGAGCATAGCCCGTGCGTGGGATACTCCGCAGAGAAGCTCAGTGATGGATGATCTATGGGTAAATCTCAAGAAGATCGCCATAGATCATGCTATCGCTGAACCGTTAGCGCAGCGTGGGGGAGTCGCCGTCGTGCCTGCGAGTATGGGCTGGTCAGATGTGGGTGACTATCGATCACTTGGAGAGGTTCTCGCTGAAAAGAAAAGTGCTTGTGATTCGAGCACTTATTGCGACGCTGAGGCGATTGTAAGCGAATCGTCTGGTAGCAACGACAAGGATGGCGACGCCGTCGTACAGATTGCTCCGGGAGGTTCGGTGCAACCTGTTGTAACGGATGACGCGAATGGAACGATCGTTTATACACACTCAAAACCAGTGGTCATCGTGGGTGTTCCGGATGCGATCGTAGTTGAAACAGCGGACGTCATATTCGTGACTTTGAAAGAACAATCCCAGCGAGTAAAGGACGTAGTCGGGAAACTACCAGAAGAACTTCGCTAAATGATGTGCAGATAGCCGAGCAAAGTTGTAAGATGCAGGGAAGAGTCTATTGCAGGTAACGTGAGACGATAATTTTGGCGACGATAAGGGGATTGCGACCGCCATTGTTATTCTCGACTGGATTTTTATCTGAAATAGACTAAGTTTGATCGTGGTTCTATTTTCGAAGTCGAAAATATTCCGAACACACAATTTACACTCAGGAGAAAAACGTGAAGAAGATTACTTCATTGGCCGCAATCGTCGCGGCTTCCGCACTCGCTTTGAGCGCATGCTCGGGCGGCGACAGCAAGAGCGTGGGTAGCAACTCGGATTACAAGGCCTGCTTGGTTTCGGATCAGGGCGGCTGGGACGACAAGTCCTTCAACGAGTCCGCGTTTAACGGCCTCAAAGTTGCTGAGAAAGATCTTAAGGTAAAGACAGGCACGAGTGAGTCGAAGGGCGTTGCCGATTTCGGTCCAAACGTTGACGCACAGGTTGCGGACGGTTGTAACTTGATTATTGGCGTTGGCTTCATGCTCGCTCCAGCAACCCTAGCTGCCGCTCAGAACAACCCAGATATCAACTTTGCGTTGATTGATTCCGCATTCACCGACAAAGACAACAAGGTTGTTCCGCTGAAGAATGGCCGTCCACTCGTATTTAACACTGCTGAAGCAGCATACCTCGCAGGTTACGCTGCAGCTGGCATGACCAAGACCGGCACGGTTGCAACCTTCGGTGGTATGCCAATTCCGTCGGTTACAGTGTTCATGGATGGTTTCGCTGATGGTGTGAAAGCATACAACGAGGCAAAGGGCAAGAATGTTAAGCTCCTTGGCTGGGATAAGGCTGCACAAACTGGTTCATTCACCAACTCGTTCGAAGATCAGAACCTTGGCAAGACCCAGACTCAGCAGTTTATCGATCAAGGTGCAGACATCGTGATGCCAGTTGCAGGCCCAGTTGGACTTGGTGCAGCAGCTGCGGCGAAGGCTGACGGCAAGACCCTCATCGTTGGTGTTGACTCCGATTGGTACGAGTCCACCCCCGACTACAAAGCAATCGTTCTCACCTCTGTGATGAAGCAGATCGACAAGTCGGTGATTGACACCGTTAAGATCGGTAGCGAAGGTAAGTTCACCTCCGAACCATACATTGGAACTTTGGAAAATGGCGGCGTATCGCTCGCTCCATTCCACGATTTCGATTCGAAGGTTCCTGCTGATCTGAAGGACGAGATCAAGAAGCTCTCCGACAAGATCAAGTCTGGCGATCTCAAGATCGAGAGCAAGAGCTCTCCAAAAACCAAGTAATTGGTGAACTATATTGTTTGAGGTCCGGTTTCATTCGAGGCCGGACCTCAACTATTCTTAATGCGGATGCATAAAATTAATCGCGAAAGGGGTCTGGCGTGAAGCTGGAGCTTAAGGGGATCACAAAACGATTCGGCCCCCTCGTGGCAAATGACCACATTGACCTCGTTGTTGGAGAAGGGCGTATCCACGCACTTCTGGGCGAAAACGGCGCAGGTAAGTCAACACTCATGAATGTACTTTATGGGTTGTATGATCCAGACGAAGGAGAGATTCTCCTTGATGGACAGCCCGTCAAGTTTAATGGACCGGGCGATGCAGTTGCCGCTGGCATTGGCATGGTTCACCAGCATTTTATGTTGGTTCCCGTATTTACAGTAGCTGAGTCTATTGCGCTGGGATACGAGCCCACCAAAAAAGCTGGTGTGATTGACATTAAGAAAGCTCGTGAAACAGTACGTGAGGTTTCGAAAAAATTCGGTTTTGACTTGGATCCAGATGCGCTGATTGAAGATCTCCCAGTGGGAGCTCAGCAGCGTGTTGAGATCGTTAAAGCGTTGTCGCGTGATGCAAAAGTGCTCATCCTCGACGAGCCAACGGCGGTGCTCACACCACAAGAAACCGATGAACTCATGGCTATCATGAAGCAACTCGCTGCTTCGGGCACGTCTATCGTGTTCATTACTCACAAATTGCGTGAAGTGCGTGCAGTATCAGATGACATTACGGTGATTCGCCGCGGCGCCGTCGTCGGTGAAGCGAGCCCAACGGCAACGGAAGCCGAGCTTGCAACGCTCATGGTTGGACGACCTGTGATGATGCGAGTGGATAAGAAACCAGCCGAGCCGGGCGAGATTGGCTTGGAATTGCGAGATGTTTCGGTATTAAACGACGCCGATATTCCGGTACTGTCTCACGTGGACTTACAGGTTCGCCGTGGTGAAGTGCTGGCAATCGCCGGTGTACAAGGTAATGGCCAAACTGAGCTGGCGGAAGCTATTCTTGGTCTTGAGCCTATTGCAGAGGGAGCTATTCTCCTTGATGGCAAAGACATCAGTGGTCAGAAAGTTCGCGCCAATATCGATGCTGGTATCGGCTTTGTTCCCGAAGATCGCTCTAAAGACGGCATTATTGCTTCGTTCTCGATTGCCGACAACCTGATTCTTGATCAGTACCGGAATGCTCCGTTTGCGTCTGGGCCGCTCATGAAGGGCAGCGCTATTACGCAGAATGCAAATGACAAGGTAGCCGAATACGACGTTCGTCTTACTTCGATTAATGACGCAATTTCGACACTTTCGGGTGGAAACCAACAAAAAGTCGTTGTGGCGCGCGAGATGTCGCGCGACTTGCGCCTGCTCGTTGTTAATCAGCCAACTCGTGGTGTCGATGTGGGCTCAATTGAGTTCATTCATAAGCGTATTGTGGCCGAACGTGATTCTGGTACGCCGATTTTGTTGGTGTCGTCGGAACTCGATGAAGTTGTGGCGCTTGCCGACCGTATCGCTGTGATGTATCGCGGACGTATTATTGGAGTTGTGCCTGCAGATACCTCGCGTGATGTGCTTGGTTTGATGATGGCCGGTGTTCCTGAGGATGAAGCCTTCGCACAGGCTGGGCATTCTCATCCTGGAGTGTTAGGGGATGTGCACTGATGTCCGAAGTGACGACAAAAAATGAATTTCAGCCGTCTGCAGCTGTGAAAATGCGCGCGGTGCTGCACACTGCCCTACGTTCTGGCTGGGTTGTAGCGATTCTTGCGGTAATTTTGGCGTTCGTTGTAGGCGCTATCTTGATTGCCATCAGCGGAGCAAACGTTGGTAACGCCTATTATGCGATGTTCCGAGGTGCGATCTTCGATCCCGGAGCTTCAACGTTCCAACGCCAAATCATGCCGTTGACCAAGACTGCCTTTAATGCCGCACCTTTGATTCTTGCCGGTCTCGGGCTTGGTCTTGGATTCCGTGCGGGTCTATTCAATATTGGTGGAACTGGTCAGATCGTTTTTGGTGCGATTGCTGCAATCTGGGTTGGGCTCAATCTCCAGTTGCCAACAGGTATCCATATGATTGTTGCGATCCTTGCAGCAATGCTTGCCGGTGGACTTTATGCTGGTATTGCCGGCGTCTTGAAGGCGAAAACTGGTGCGAACGAAGTTATCGTAACCATAATGCTCAACTCGATTGCGGCACTTGTGCTGGGCTACTTGTTGTCGTTGTCATCGTGGAAAGCTCCAGGTTCGAATAACCCGCAAACGCCGCATGCTGCGCAATCAGCTTTGTTCACGCCTTTGCTTCCAGCACCATTTAAGCTGCATATCGGCATCGTGATCGCTGTGGTTGCCACGTTCGTTTATTGGTGGATTCTCAAGCGTTCGACGTTTGGATTTGAACTACGCGCTGTAGGAGCAAATCCACATGCTGCTCAAACTGCAGGTATGTCTACTGCAAAGGTGACGATCCTGACGCTTGTTCTATCGGGCGTTTTCTGTGGTCTTGCTGGAGCAAATGAAGCCTTGGGCACGATGGGTTATGTTACCGAAGGTATTGCAGGATCGATTGGATTCGATGCAATTACGGTTGCGCTGCTTGGCCGTAATACGCCGCTGGGAATTTTCTTCTCAGGTTTGTTGTTCGGTGGATTCAAAGCTGGCGGATACGTGATGCAAACTCAGGGCGTGCCGATCGACATGATCCTTATTTTGCAGTCGATGATTGTTTTGTTTATTGCTGCGCCGGCGCTCATTCGGTGGATGTTCCGTTTGCCGAAACCGGATGGAAAGTCCGTGCGGGAATACGTGGCATTGCTATCAGAGAAGAAACAAGCAGCGACTAAGGGGGCACAAGCATGAGTGCTGTAGCGGTAGAAACAACCTCACCAAGCGCGAACGTGCTTGGTAAACTCAGCTGGAAGATTCCGGTAACTTTCGGTTTTGCTTCTGTGCTCTTGTTATTCTTTGCGATGCAAGCACAAGGTCAAACCCGTTTTCGTTTGAACGATAAGTCTCAAAAATTTGATATTCCCGATTTTTCGTTTAGTGCTTCAGCGGTGCTGTGGGCGTTTTTCGCGGTGGCGTTGCTTGGTACAGCGTGGTCGGTAATGTCGGTGCTTTCGCGTGGTAAGTACGCGAAAGCAGGCAGAATCTTAGACGCAGTGGTGATGGCAGTTATTGCTTTCATGACTGTTCTCGGTTTCATGATTTTTGCCGGTGCAGGCTCAGAGTCAGCAGTGACTGTTACCTCGACTCTCGTTTCAACTGTAGCTATCTCGACTCCGCTCATTTTTGGTGCGCTGTCTGGTGTAGTTTGCGAACGAGTGGGCGTGGTCAATATTGCGATTGAAGGACAGCTCCTCTTCGGCGCTTTCGCAGGTGTGGTTGCGGCGTCGTTCTTCAAGAATGCGTTTGTTGGTTTGCTCATTGCACCGTTAGCTGGCGCGTTCGTAGGTGCTTTGCTTGCGCTGTTCTCAGTGAAGTATGCAGTCGATCAGATTATTGTTGGCGTCGTGCTCAACGTACTTATTCTGGGCTTGACTACATTCTTTGCAGGAACTTTGCTCACGCGTAATGCGCAGATGCTCAACACTAATCAATTCTCGTTGACGCCGATTCGCATTCCGTTGCTTGCCGATATTCCAGTGATTGGTCCGGCTCTTTTCAATCAAACTATACTTGTGTACTGCATGTATGTTGCGGTAACGCTGCTCACGATCTTCCTCTTCCGCTCGCGGTGGGGATTGCGGCTACGCGCTTGTGGTGAGCATCCACGTGCAGCGGATACAGTGGGTATCAACGTAAATCGCACTCGTTTCCGTAACACAGTATTTGGTGGTTCGCTAGCGGGACTCGGTGGTGCTTTCTTTACCATTGGATCAGGTCTTGCATTCACGGATAATATGTCGGCAGGAAACGGATATATCGCGCTTGCTGCCATGATCTTGGGCAAGTGGCATCCACTTGGTGCTGTAGCTGCTTCGGTGATGTTTGGCTTTGCAAAGGCATTTGCCTTGCTCGTGCCAAACCTGACTAACGCTATCCCGTCGCAGATGGTCAATATGATTCCGTACATCGTGACTATCATTGCTGTGGCTGGATTTGTTGGTAAATCTCGTGCTCCTGCAGCTGAGAACGTGCCATACGTGAAGTGATTGGGTGTCGTGGTGGTTTCGGCCACCACGACACTAATCTTTTCTATCGAGAAAGTTTTGATATGGAAACTATTGATTGGGAAAACCTCAAAGATGTAGCTTGTGAGGTTATGCAGCATGCATACGCACCTTATTCAGGCTATCCCGTTGGCGCGGCTGCCATTGTGGACGACGGACGCATCGTTAGCGGTTGCAACGTCGAGAACGCTGCGTACGGCGTCGGTCTGTGTGCAGAATGCGGAATGGTTTCTGAACTCACAAAAGGTGGGGGAGGACGCCTCGTTGCCTTCGTCGCCGTCAACGGAAATCGAGAGGTCATTGTGCCGTGTGGGCGTTGCCGCCAGTTGCTTTTTGAACACGGAGGCAAGGCGCTCAAAGTACTCATGCCACACGGCGTCATGACTATGGACGAAGTGCTGCCCTACGGATTTGGACCAACTGAGCTCAATGAAGTGGAGAGCGCAGTGAAGGTTGATATGCCTTATGCACTCCAAGAAAACGTGCAATAGAACAAGAAGTAGATAACAAAGGGGATATGATGGCTGAAAAATTTGACGTGGTGGACGTTATTCGTCACAAGCGCGATCGACTCAAGCTGAGTTCAGATGAGATTGCGTGGACGATTGATGCTTATACACGTGGGGTAGTAGGCGACGAGCAGATGGCTGCACTCGCTATGGCGATTTTCTTGAATGGTATGGATCGTCAAGAAATCGTGGAGTGGACGAACGCGATGATTGAATCCGGCGAGCGCATGGATTTCTCCGGTCTTGGCCGAGTTACGGCTGATAAGCACTCAACGGGCGGTGTAGGCGACAAAATCACGTTGCCGCTCGCTCCACTCGTAGCGGCTTTCGGTGTGGCTGTTCCACAGCTTTCGGGCCGCGGACTTGGACACACAGGTGGAACGCTCGATAAGCTCGAAGCTATCCCAGGGTGGCGTGCGAATTTGTCGAATGAAGAGATCATGCATCAACTTGGGCTTGAGGGCTGCGGCGCCGTTATTTGTGCAGCTGGTTCAGGTTTGGCTCCAGCGGACAAGAAGTTGTATGCGCTCCGTGACGTGACCTCTACGGTGGATTGTATTCCGCTCATTTCTTCGTCGATTATGTCGAAGAAGATTGCGGAGGGTACTGGATCGCTGGTGCTTGACGTCAAGGTGGGTTCTGGCGCGTTCATGAAAGAGCTGGAACAGGCTCGCGAGCTTGCACAGACGATGGTGGACCTGGGCACTGATGCGGGCGTGCACACTGTGGCGCTTTTGACCGATATGAGCACCCCACTTGGTCTCAAGGTTGGCAATGCGCTTGAAGTTGAGGAATCCGTGGAGGTTCTCGCGGGTGGCGGTCCTGCCGACGTCGTTGAGCTCACCTTGGCGCTTGCCCGCGAGATGCTCAGCGCCGCTGGTCAGCCTGATGCTGATGTGGAAGCAGCTCTCAAGGACGGTCGTGCTATGGACGTGTGGCGTCAGATGATTGTTGCGCAAGGTGGCGATGTCGATGCGCCGCTTCCGGTGGCGAAGCATTCGCATGATGTTGTTGCGACCGAGAGCGGTGTGCTTGAGACGCTGGACGCGCTGTCGGTTGGCGTGGCTTCTTGGCGTCTCGGTGCCGGCCGTGCATTCCAGGGTGAGCCAGTGCAGGCAGGAGCAGGCATCGAGCTGTTTGCCAAGCCAGGCGAAGAAGTGAAGAAGGGGCAGAAGCTCATGACCTTGTTCACCGATGAAGAGGCTCGCTTTGAGCGTGCGCTTGAGTCCTTGGACGGCGGCGTCGTGATCGGCACTGCAGCTCCGGCACAAAATTCCGTGATTTTGGATCGCATTACGCGTTCATAATTCAAAGAGCTGGTGATATGAGCTCGAAGAGTTTTCTATACCAGCTGATCCGCACTGCGGATACTAGTAGAATAAGTGGTGTGTGGGCGCGGTGGCGCTCACACACCCGCAGGCATTATTGCCAATGAGCTGTTGCTCGTTGGTGCTGTCGAGATAAACAAGGAGAATACTGTGGCAACACGCGAAGAAGTCGCCCAGATGATTGATCACACCCTGCTCAAGCCGGAGGCGACGTTCGACGACGTTCGCGCACTGGTGGAAGACGCGAAGCGAATCGGTACCTATTCGGTATGTATTTCGCCTTCCATGCTTCCGCTTCCTGAAGACATTGATCTTGGGGACGTGCATCTTGCGGTAGTGGCGGGTTTCCCATCCGGAGCTGTGGCACCGTCGATTAAGGCTGCGGAAGCTGCATTGGCTGTGGCTGCCGGTGCAGATGAGGTCGATATGGTGGTGAATATTGGTCTCGTTAAGGAACACGATTGGGACGGCGTAGCACTGGATATTGCATCGGTTCGCGACGCTATTCCTTTTGCTGTTCTCAAGGTCATTATTGAGTCGGCGGCTCTCACTGATGAGGAAATCATCAAGGTGTGCGAGATCGCGCATGAGCTGGATGCTGATTTTGTGAAGACCTCAACGGGCTTCCACCCAGCAGGTGGCGCTTCGGTGCACGCTGTTGAACTTATGAAGAAGACAGTTGGCGACGATCTTGAAGTTAAGGCTTCAGGTGGTATTCGTGACGGTAAGTTTGCTGCTGAGCTTATTGCTGCTGGTGCAACTCGTCTCGGTCTCTCGGCTTCGCAGGCGGTGCTTGATACGCTCGAATGAGTGAAGCGGCTTGCTAGGCTGAACGAAAGCGAAGCTAGCTAGGTTGAACGAAAGCGAAGCTAGCTAGGTTGAACGAAAGCGAAGCTAGCTAGCAAGGACCAAGTGATGAACTGGCCATCGGCTTTGATTTGAGTTAGTTCAAAAATTAGCGCTGGTTCGAATTATTGCTGGTTATAGCGGTGGGGGCTTCCAGATCAATCGATCTGGAAGCCCCCATTTTGCTTAGCTTGAGCTAAAACTAGTCAAGTTTGAGAACCTGAGCCATGTCTAGCTTGAATTGAGCAAGGCGTGCCGCAGCGCGTTCCTTTGCCGCAGGCAGTGCAGCCTCATCAGCCACCGGCTCAATCACTTCTAGGTAACATTTGACCTTGGGCTCAGTGCCGGACGGACGAATAATCACTCGATCATTAGCCTGCGTGTGAATCATAACTGCATCTGTTGGTGGTAAGGAGTCAGTTCCGCGTGAAAGATCGACAATGGAGGTCACCGGCGATCCAACCAACTCTGTGGGCGGGAACTCGCGCACTTTAGCCATCGTCGCAGGAATAATCGAGAGATCCTCAACGCGGATAGTTACCGGCCCAGAGAGATACAGCCCTTCACGAATCGCAATTCGATCAAGGTCGCCTTGTAGATCAGTGCCGTTCTCGCGTAAATGTGCAGCTAGCCAAGCCAAAAGTACGGCAGCAGAGATGCCATCTTTGTCTTTTACTGCTTGCGGCTTGACACAGAAACCAATTGCCTCTTCGTACCCGAAAATGATTTCAGGCGCACGTGCAATCCACTTGAAGCCCGTGAGGGTAGCTTGATAGCCGAGCCCGTGCGAATGAGCGATTTTCTCAAGCAAGCGTGAGGAAACGATCGATGATGCGAGGTTACCCTGCACGCCGTCGCGCTCAGCTCCGATTGCGACGCATTCACCCAGTAGCGAGCCGATTTCGTCGCCCGATAACTGCCGCCACTCGCCGTCGCCCGTCGGAATTGCGGCCGAACAGCGATCAGCGTCAGGGTCAGACGCGATCACAATATCGGCATTTTCTGCTTTTGCCAGCGCGATTGCGAGGTCAAGAGCACCGGGCTCTTCCGGATTTGGGAACGCCACTGTAGGGAATGCTGGATCGGGTTCGATCTGCTCTGGCACTCCTACGACCTGCGTAAATCCTGCTTTAGCAAAGACTTTCATCATGGTTTCCGTGCCCACGCCATGCATTGCGGTGTAGACGATCTTCACATCGCGCGATCCTGGCCCAGCCATTTGGGAAACGCTATCTACGTAAGCATCGATGACCGTTTCTGGCACCGTATCCCACCCAGATTCCGCGAGTGGAATTTCGTCCGCGTGAGGTGCCGCATCAATCTGTGCAGCGATCTCGGCATCAACAGGTGGCACAATCTGCACGCCATTGCCACTGGCATCAATCGCACGCCCACCCAGATATACCTTGTAGCCGTTATCCTGCGGTGGATTATGTGAGGCGGTAACCATCACGCCCGCGTCGGCACCCAGATACCGTACTGCAAAAGCGAGCACTGGTGTAGGAAGGTTGCGTGGCATGAGAATTGCTCGCGCGCCAGCAGCGGTGACGATAGCTGCAGTGTCGCGTGCGAAATCGGCTGAGTGATAACGTGCGTCGTAGCCGATAACGACGACGGCGTCGTCGCCCACTCGCGTCCGCAACCATGCAGTCAAACCGGCGGCAGCCCGACGTACTACCGCACGATTCATGCGGAAAGGTCCGCCGCCCATCGCCCCGCGCAGACCGGCAGTGCCGAACTGGAGCGTGCCTTGGAAACGATCCGCTAAATCAGCAGCAGCGGCTTGATCTCCTGCTTCAGCAGCAGCGAGAATAGCTGTGAGCTCTTCGCGCGTTTCTTCTTCTGGATCGTGGTTGATCCACTCTCGAACTTGTTCAGATGAATAGTTCATTTTTCCCCTTTGAACTGAGTATGTGTGGACATTGCGACAGAGAAGCGACGTTCACACATGATAATTTGAACGGATCCTATTGCAGTTCCGTTTCAGAAATCTTTCCAATAATATCGGCCAATAGGCGTGAGATGCGAGGTCCGGCAGCGCGGCCAGCTTCAAGCACTTCCTGATGATTGAGATTGCCTGGTGCGAATCCTGCTGCATGGTTCGTGACCAGCGAGATTCCCAGCACTTCCATTCCAGCTTCGCGGGCTGCAATCGCTTCGAGTGCAGTGGACATTCCCACCAGATCGCCACCGAGCGTGCGTGCCATACGCACTTCAGCAGGGGTTTCGTAATGCGGGCCAGGGAACTGTGTGTAGACGCCTTCTGGCAAATCAGGATCGACTGAGCGCGCGATTTCACGGAGTTTGCTCGAATACATATCGGTAAGATCAACGAAATTGGCGCCCTCAATCGGCGAGGTAGCAGTGAGGTTGATGTGGTCCGAGAGTAGCACGGTGGTGCCCGGGCCCCAGTCTTGCACGGTGGATCCACAGCCGTTGGTGAGGATACAGATTCGTGCGCCGGTGGCAGCCGCGGTACGCACACCATGGGCGACGGCGCGCACGCCCTTTCCTTCGTAGAAGTGCGTGCGTGCTCCCAAGATGAGTGCGTAATGACCCGAGCGGAGTTTGATCGAAGTGATCTTTCCTCCGTGACCGACGACGGCGGGTGCCGAGAATCCGGGGACGTCGGCGGCATCGATTTCGGCAACGACCTCACCAATGAGGTTTGCAGCGCCAGCCCAGCCTGATCCGAGGGTGAGCGCAATGTCGTGGTGGTTTACACCGGACTTTTCGGCGATAGTGCTTGCAGCTACTGCTGCTAGTTCTTGATAATTTTCAATAGACATAATCCAAGACTACTCAACTTTTTGGGCTTAACATAACTCCTGTTCACTCATAGTTATATTGCTGAAATTTGTGGCAATAAACGATACGGTGTGAGTGTGAAAAACAATGATATACAGTACCGCAAAGGGCCGATTGTTCTGCGCGGAGATCAGATTCCTGATCAGACGACGGATGCTCGATTACTCGCTCCCATTCAAGACACAAGTTTTATACACTCAGATCCTTGGCGAATCATGAGGATACAGGCAGAATTCGTGGAAGGCTTTGGCGCCTTGGCAGATATTGGGCCAGCGGTGTCTATTTTTGGTTCGGCGCGCACGAAACCGGGAACGCCGCACTATCAACTGGCGGAAGAAATCGCTGCGAAGCTCGTTGATCTGGATTATGCGGTTATCACCGGCGGTGGGCCTGGAATCATGGAGGCAGCCAATAAGGGCGCCATTGAAAATGGGGGAGTGTCTGTTGGATTGGGAATTGAGCTTCCCTTCGAACAGGGCATGAACGAGTACGTGAATCGTGGGATCAACTTCCGCTACTTCTTCGTGCGAAAGCTTATGTTCGTCAAGTACGCACTTGGATTCATTGTGTTGCCCGGTGGGTTTGGAACGATGGATGAGCTATTTGAGGCTTTGACGCTTGTGCAAACGCGCAAGATTTCGGGCTTCCCAGTTGTGCTGGTAGGGCGCGATTATTGGAGTGGCCTGAAGACGTGGATCGATCAGACGATGGTCAATGAGGGCATGGTGAATGCAGTAGATCCGCAACTTTTCACTGTTGTTGATACGGCAGATGAAGCAGTTGAAGCTTTGCAATTAGGTATTCACAAATTGGCATCGCAGCTCAGAGAAAGCGGGCACAATGGAGAATATGAAGCCTGAGCGAGGAAAATGAGATTACCCGCGCATTGCTTCTTAAAATCCCCTAGAATAGAGGCTAGGGTGCGCAACAAGGTGTACGTTTGCACCGAGGGAGGAGAAGGATATGGCTGCAATGAAGCCACGGACCGGTGATGGTCCTCTCGAAGCTGAGCGTGATAACCACGGTGTTACGCTCAAGATCCCGCTTGAGGGCGGTGGCCGTTTGGTGCTTTCTCTCACCGATGACGACGTTTCTGAGATGGTGAGCGTTCTCGAAGCGATTAAAAAGTAGTTTTATACGGTGTATGGGTGTGGGGAGCATCTATAAACATACGAGGCGCAAAGATTAAGTGTGAGTAAGCGCTACTGAAATCTCTAGACATCCCTTGTCGGTGGTCTATACGATATGTAAGAAAGAGAGGAGGGGAACATGCAGCGTTCGGTTTTTGAAGTATCGCGGGACATACTAAGGCTTTCATGTCTAGAGGAAATGCCTGTAATTAAGCTACAGAAATTGGTCTACTATTCTTTTGGTTGGTATGGGCGTCTCACGGGAGCAGAACTTTTCGGGCAGACTTTTTACGCCATGAAGCATGGCCCCGTTGTTAGCGAACTCCTCTCTTTACACGCTGGCAAAAAGACGATCACGCGTGATCTCATAGAGTCTGCAAGCGATGATTTTGAAGATACAGTGAAAGAAAGCGATCCGTATTACGAAGCTGTACTTGAGGCAGTGCTCGCCACATACGGAAAGCTTAACCAATGGGACTTACGCGATGAAACGCACAAAGAAAAGGTGTGGATTGACGCGTGGGAGTCGCGTAGCGAAGAGCGTGCCTATATTGATCGTCTGGATGTAGTCGATTATTTCCTCCAACGAGATGATGTTCCTCGGGATCTGGCGATGCGTCTTCCTGAGCCGCAGGTGACGTTTATTAGCGAGATGGAGTATGAGCGGATCGAATCATCACAGGGTGAGTATCCTAGTGAGTTTATTCGTTCCCTTCTAGGAACGCTTGTGTCATGAAGATCGGAAGCTATACGCTTGCGCAAATTTCCGATCAGCACTTTTTAAGCGATTTTGATTGTAAACATGACGATAACCGTTTGGGTGAATGGCTTAGTAAATATGCCTACGATGAGGATCTGAAAGATCTATCACGTGTATGGATTCTTGCCAAAGAAGAGCAACCTGGCGTGCCTGTCGGATATTTTTCGCTGAGTGATCATCAGCTACTCTCTAGCGAAGTTCAAAAGAAATATCGAACGGGCATTTCAAAAACTCGTGCCCATCCTGCGCGCCTATTAGGAAAATTCGCGGTTGATTATCGCGAACAGAAATCTAACGTTAGCAATATTTTGATGGCGGCAGTATTTCTCACTTATCTAAATGCGAACGAGTACAGCGCTGCACGGTTTCTTGTACTCCACACTCAAAAGCCTCGTCTGGTTGAGTATTATCAACGTTTTGGTTTTGTCAAATTTGAGAGCAACTATGAAGGCTCGAGTCTTCTTATCTCAACTGAGAACATTAAGACGTACTTGAGTGAAGCCGGGTTATACGAAGAAGATTAAGCGAGCGTGATCTTTCTAAGATTAGTTGTGTCATCGAGAAATTTGCCGCGTACTTTTCGCAACGAAGCTCACTGACATTCTCTTTACTGAGGCTTTGATGACTCCCGTAGCTATTCAATAGGTTGCCGCTACAGGCGGTTTTCCACATTTTTATTTTCTTACGCTATGATAATTTTTACTAGATGAAAGGGAATAATTATGTCTGGTGGAGAGGATACTCCCTTGCAAGGGATCGTGCCTGATAAGGAAACCGATAGTACTATCCTCACGCAAGGGGCAGGCGTGAGCAAAGAAACGAATACTACTACCCCTAAGAGGGGTGTGTCTCGTAAGGCGCTCGCGCTCATTGTTGCGGGTGTGCTTGCGGTCGTTGGGCTCGGTGGGGTTGGTATCTATAACGCTAATGCTGATACTCGCACTGCTCGCACCGCCTACGATAATGCTATCGAGGCTCAGGACAAGGCTCTCGCCTCCTACACTAAGGCCTACGAGGGTGCTGCGGTTCTCGCTAAAGATTGTGCCACCCAGGTAGCTGACACCGCTGTGTGTGATGAGCTCACTCAGGCCTTGGGTACTAAGCTCACGGGTGTGGGTGTGCTTAACGATAAGGCGGGCTATGACTCGTTTATCAAGAACACACCTGTGATTACTGATAACGCTACGGGGCTTGATAAAGCAACCAAAGCGCTCGGTGATCTCACCGCGCGCGTGAATGCCTCTATTGACCTTAAGGCATACAATACGTTTACTGCTGCGTGGGCAGCTCACGAGCAGTCGTTGAATGCTCTCAATGGGGTGTTGTCTGCCACTGCCGGTAAGGTTGCCGATGCTAACGCCTATACTAACGCCACCGTTGCGCGTGATAACGCTACCCATCTGCGTGAGGTTAAGCCTGAGGGACGTGCAGCCCTGCTCAAGGCTGCATCCGATCTTGATGCTTCGCGTGCCTACATGGATCAAAACGCGGCAGCGGTTTACGCCACCCATCAGGCATGGGCGCAGGCTCAAGCCGAGGCTCAAGCAGCACAGGCTGCGCAGGCTTCTACGCAACAGCGCGCATCGACGCCAACGGCTACGAAACGCACCGCGCGCACGGGCTCGGGTTCGGGCTCTGGTGGGTCTAGCGTGGGATCGGGGTCTAGTGGATCGACTGGGGGCTACACGCCACCAAGCGCGCCACGAACGACACGCAATATTGGGGGTACCGCACCTGTCAAGAGAGCTGAGCCAACCTGTGTTGATGGACAACGAGGCGGCACTGCGGATACTTCTATCCCAGGATACTCTCTGTGTGTCAATGGTCGCTGGACCTATGTTAAGCCTTAATTTGTAACTCGGTTCTTTCCTTTAGGGAGCGTCAGTCACTTTGGTGGCTGGCGCTCTTTGTTTTTCTTAGGGTGAGTTGGCTGTTTCGGTAGTCAGTGTTCTTTTTACTTCGTCAACATCATTGTTGGTTGCTAGTGTTTTGGTCATTGTTCCACTCCTCGCAATCGTGGTCTATCGCCTTACACCTAAAGAGTGTGTGCAAAAAATTGTTTCGTAACACCAGCTCCCACCAGCATTTTTCCTTCGTATTCTCATTGTAGAGGGTGCCTCCCGCTAAAAATCGTGCCCACCCAAACACCACGCTACTCCCTTGCCTATGAGCGCTCGTGAGCGTTTCCTTTTCTACCCCTCAAATCCGGGGGAGTATGTCTTTTCATTCCTGCGTGAGAGAAAAAGATGATCCGCACACTAAAAAGGACGATTGGGTAAAGGCTCAATTGCTGCTTGGTCAGTAGCCCAAAAACTTTCTAGGCAGTAACGCACACTAAACGGGTGTCCACACAACGTGGATACCGCTTTCTCGCAAAGGGATAAAATTATGAAACCCAAGAAGAGCCGAATTATCGGCACTCTCGCAGCGCTATGCAGCGCAACCCTTCTCACGAGCCCTCTCGCCTTCGCAGGCAATGGGGCAGGCACCGCCGGAGGCGGAGCCATCAGCCGTTACGGCGCAGACCAATCTTTTGTATGGTACGCAGAAGATCAGTTCTTTCCAAACGTTGCTCCTACCCAAGGTTGGGGTCAAACCTCGATTGACTACTTCGCTACCAAGGTGCTCGCCAACTCCGGTAAGTCCTCGTTTGGCACCAGCGCGCCTGGCTACTACCAAGAAGCATGTACTAATGCGATTAACGAAGCTATTGCTCGTGGCGCGAACGACCCTATTCCCGCGACTAAGGCGCGCGTCGTCTACCTGGGTATGTATGACTACACCCTCGCCTCAGCACCCACGCTGTTTGGTGGCGGCTATGCCCGAGCCAACGATGATGGCATCACCCAATACAATTTGTCCTGGAACACGATTATGGGTAGCTGGAACAGCTACTTTATGGGGAATAGCGACACCCTAGATACCACCAACGAGCTGCGTGCTCTTGGTCAGTCCAAGATCGACGCGATGGGCTCAGGCACTCTCTCAGCAGTATGTATCGCCCGCAACGATAAAGAACCCGGGGGCGCGCCGTTGCCTGACCCGAACCCGAACAAGGCATGGGTACTCGACTCTAATGGTGCTCTGGTTACCTCGGACCCTAACAAAACTAACGCTGTGGGAGCAGACCAAAAACTCTTCCTCCACGGCGATAAGGTAGGCTCCGTCGTCACCGGCTCTATCCCAAACGGCATCACCGCCCCACTCACGGACTACCAGATTGCCGATGACTGGTCAGGAGCTGCGAAATACGTGGACTTCACCAATACCGGGGTAGCGCGCGTCTACCGTGACGGGGTGGACGTCACTAGCCAGTTCACCATCACTCTCAATGGTACGACCACGATTGCGACCGCGAAACCAGAGTTTTTGGCCACCACTGCGGGCTTGTCTCAGCCAGCGGTGATGAAACTCTACATTGCCGGTGCGTTTAAGCCCGTCACCCCAGAAACCGACACCAACGGTCAAACGGTACAGCTCACCAACAAGGGTTGGGAGAAATACAACGACAAAACGGTGCCGACCAATGAGCCACCGGTCTATGTTTGGAACCCTGACCCACACAAGGACATCGTGGGCTCGACCAAGCAAGACGGTAACCAAACCTCAATCAACTCCACGATGGTGTTCCCAGGACAATGGGTACAGTACGTGATCACCCTCGACACGAACCTGCCTGCCCAAACCGCCAAGGCCTACCCCATCACCACCTTCGGTGTGGAAGATGTCTACTCGCCACTTATTTATGATGTATTAGTGGTTTTGTTCTTCTCCCTGCTGGTGAAGCTGTGCAAGTGGTTGAAGAAAACTGTGAAGCTGCTGGTGAAGCTGTGCAAGTGGTTGAAGAAAACTGACATAAAGTTAGCGAGCGAACTGCTCGATACTTTTGATCAATAATTCTTTAACCTTCTCAAGGAATCTCCCCTGTGCTTAACTTCAGACACAGGGGATTCCTTATGGATTCATGTACAGAGGGGGACTTGAACCCCTACTCCCACCGGAGCCGTTACTTTGCCAACAGATGCAGCTCATGAGCCACATCTGATCGCAACTGCCCACGTATTCCATACACCTCTAGGTTGGCTTTAATCTCCTAATTCTTCACTCCGAAGAGCAAGCCGTCACCTAGTGGCAGCAAGGAACACGAAATTTCCTCTGATTCCATAGCGATATGCCCCAGATTGCGCAAAGCTACCGTGGTTTCATCACGGCGCGCCGGATCAGCTACCCGGTCGTTGTTGAGAGCATGTGCAATCACGATCATGCCGCCTTTGCGCAACATACGCACAGCTTCGTGGAAGTCACCTTCTGCTTCGAGTGGGTCGCCGTCGAGAAGAACCAAATCGTAGGATTCTTGTGCCAAGCGCGGTAATAGATCCACGCTGCGACCATTGATAATCCGATAGCGTGAGGTGCGAAGTCCCGCTTTGGTGAAGAAATCGCGCGCGTAATTCTGTGCCTCAGACTCAATATCGATCGTAGTCAAAACCGCATCTGCGCTAGCGCAAAGCATATATAGACCGCACAAGCCGGTACCAGTGCCCACCTCAGCTATCGTGCTCACCTGCGGCATTCTTGCCAAGGTGGCGAGAAACTGCCCTGTAGCTGGGGAAAGGGACGTTATTCCAAGCTCGGCTGCTTCGAGTCGTGCCTGTGCCATGAGCTCTGGTTCAACCGCGATATCCTCGGCGTATGCCCACGAGGAGGCTTTATCATGCGTCATTATTCATCTCCAAGAGTGATCGTGCCCGCCAGTAATCATACCGGTTTGCACGATTACGCGGGGGAAACTCCGAGGGAGCGTCCGGAAAGTCCACGTGCGCGCTTCGCCAACGAAGCAGCAGCTTCTCGAATAGCAGTTTGCGCCGTTGACTCGCCTTCTTGAATCGCCAGTGGCACGCCGGCGTCGCCACCTTCACGCAAAGGCTGTTCCAAGGGAACCGTAGCAATAACGGGCACGTCGTAACCCAGCGTATTCGTGAGCTGCTGTGCGACGGCGTCGCCACCACCTGCACCGAAAATCTCCATCCGGCTACCGTCTGGCATCGCGAGGTAAGACATATTCTCGATCACGCCCACCACGCGTTGCTCGGTTTGGCTTGCCATCACGCCTGCGCGCTCAGCGACTTCCGCGGCAGCAGACTGTGGCGTGGTAACAACAACGATTTCTGCACCTGGAATGAGCTGGGCAACCGAGATTGCAATATCGCCTGTGCCTGGTGGAAGGTCAATGAGCAGGGCGTCTAGATCGCCCCAGAAGACGTCTCCGAAGAACTGCTCGAGCGCGCGGTGGAGCATAGGCCCGCGCCACACTACCGGCGAGTTGTCCTGCAAAAACATGCCAATCGAGATTACCTTCACGCCGTGTGCCACTGGCGGGATAATCATTTTGTCGATCACCTGTGGAGGAGTGGTTACGCCCATCATCTGTGGAATCGAGAAACCATAAATATCGGCATCCACGATTCCCACTTTGAGCCCTGATGCCGCCATTGCGGTTGCGAGGTTAACAGTCATCGATGACTTGCCCACGCCGCCTTTACCAGAAGAAATAGCGTATACGCGCGTCAAGTTGCCAGGCTGAGCAAAGGGGATTACCCGTTCGGGAGCCCCGCCGCGCAGCGTTTCGCGCAGTTTTGCTTTCTGTTCTTCGTCCATGACGCCCATGACGACGTTCGTGCCGATCACACCGTCAAGCTCACCCAAAACCTTCTTCACATCTGCGGCGATTGTGTCGCGCAAAGGACATCCAGCGGTAGTCAGATCAATATGCACCGTAACTTTGCCGGTATCGTGCACTTCAACAGAACGCACCATGCCCAGTTCAGTAATAGGACGGCGAATTTCAGGATCGATAACTTTTGCTAGCTCAGCAGTAATATTCTCAACGCTTGGTAATGTCATGCTCCCCATTTTAGCGTTGAAGTATGCGAAACAATATTTCTAAGACTAATGCGTGAGAATAGTTGCTTTCGGTACTACTTGAGCATAGGATTATTCTCGACTTTACCCCATCGGGTGTTACTGATAATGCAGGCATTACCGGAAGGGCGCGTAAGGCTTACTTTCGTGCCCGCTCAATGAGGAGCCTCCGTGGATGACCAAGCCCATCACATAGTGCGAGTGTTCAACAATAACGCTGTACTCGTGCGTAATAATGACTCTGAACACATCATTGTGGGCAGGGGCATCGGTTTTGGGCGCCGTCCTGGGGATTCTATAGAGCATGGTGAAGCACACCGCCACTATGTAGAAGTGAGCGCACAACGCATTCAGTTCCTCAAGCAAGCGCAAAACTTGCCTGAGCAAGCGCTTGATGCCATTTCGGGTGGTATTGAACTCGCAGCTGATATTTTGGGGGAGTTGCATCCCTCCGTGTATCTCTTGCTTTCAGACCATCTGATTTTCGCAATGCAGCGCCTGCACGACGGGCAAGTTATCCGCAATAACTTGATGACTGAAATTCGTGCCGTTTTCCCGGAAGAATTCGCAGCAGCCGAAGCCGTGCTCACCTACATAAATACGCATTCGGGAATTATTCTTCCCGCCGACGAAGCTGCTTTTATCGCACTTCACCTTAACGCTGCGCGCAGCGGCGTTACCGTGAAGCAGCCTTTAGAGCAGGCAAATCGGCTTGCGACAATTATCAACGACGCCGGTCAGTCGCTTGGCATTGTGCGTGAGGTGCCCGAGGAGGTGAGTGCATCTATTCTCGCAACGATGCGGCGGATCGAGAGCGGAATGTTCCGCAAGAATGATGCACTGCGTGCTATTTCTCGGGATTTACCACAAGAATTCGACGTAGCTCAGCGAATTATTGCTCAGCTTCTCCAGGTGGACGCCGTTCCACTGCTCGCGCTTGGGGAAGTCGCGTTCTTGTCGGTCACCTTGCATGCATGGCGACAGAGCGACGGCGTCATCCATCCATTCAAACAGAAGGAAAGTCAGTGAAAGACACAATCGTAGGAGCCTTACAAAGGTTCGGACGTGCAATTATGGGTGCTGTGGCAGTGATGCCGGTAGCAGCCATCCTCATGGGAATCGGTTACTGGATTGATCCAACCGGTTGGGGAGCAAACAGCGTCACTGCGGCTATTCTCATTAAATCGGGACTCGCTGTACTCGATAATCTCGGCTATGTATTCGCAATCGCGTTGGCTTTTGGTCTGTCGCGAGACAGCAACGGTGCTGCTGCTCTCTCCGGCTTCTTGGGCTTTACAGCGGTTAAGTTGCTACTAGCTCCAGCGGCTATCGCGAGCTACCGTGGTATTGCAGATTACAAAGCGCTCAAGGGCGATGCAGCGCTTGAATGGGCATCCCAAGGCTGGGAGGCGGTCAACGAAAAGAACGTACTGATCGGTATCCTCGTTGGTATTTTGGCAGCATGGTGCTATAACCGCTTCCACCAAACCAAACTTCCAGACTTCTTGGCATTCTTTGCGGGCCGTCGCCTTGTTCCAATCGTGACGATGGGCCTGTCGATCGTTCTAGCAGGCGTTCTCTACCTCGTTTGGCCATTCGTATACAATGTTCTCTTCCAGTTCGGTCAGTCGATTCAGGGTCTGGGCGCTGTTGGTGCTGGTATTTACGGTTTGGTAAACCGCCTGCTTCTCCCAACTGGTCTGCATCACGCTCTGAACTCGATCTTCTGGTTCGACGTTGTGGGCATCAACGATATTGGTAACTTCCTCAAGGGTGGCGAAACCATCAAGTCCGCTGCTGCTGCTACTTCCGCTGCAACCTGCCCTGGTGTAGGAGTCTGGAATGGCACTACATGTACTGTGGTTGGTGAAATTGGTAAGTACCAAGCTGGATTCTTCCCAGTGATGATGTTTGGTATGCCTGGGGCTGCGCTTGCGATCTACTTGCGTGCAGATAAAGCTAAGCGCAAGGTGGTTGGATCGCTTATGCTTGCAGCTGCTCTTGCTGCATTCTTCACAGGTGTGACTGAACCCGTAGAATTCTCCTTCCTCTTCGTTGCTCCAGCGCTCTACTTGATCCACGCTATCTTGACAGGTATTTCCCTGGCTGTGGCTGCTTTCTTCCACTGGACGGCAGGCTTCGGCTTCTCGGCTGGATTTGTGGATATGTTCCTCTCCTCGCAAAACCCATTGGCTAACAAGTGGTGGATGCTTCTCTTGCTCGGTGTTGTTTACTTCGTCATCTACCTTGGTGTGTTCTACTTCGCCATTGGCAAGTTCAACCTCAAGACTCCTGGCCGTGGCGATGATTCCGATGCCGGTGCAAGCCTTGCTGAAGATCGTACCTATTCAAGTGTTGCGTCCCAGGTTATCGCTGGTCTTGGTGGGCACGCCAATATCGATCTTGTCGATTACTGTGCAACTCGTCTGCGTGTGTCGGTCAAGGATCACCTTCTCGTTAAGGAGAACGATATTAAAGCAGCTGGTGTTGCAGGTGTGATTCGTCCATCGCAGAAATCTGTGCAGGTTATTATTGGTCCGCAGGTACAGTTTGTGTATGACGAAGTTGCGCGCCAACTTCAAGGCGAATCAGTTGCTTTACAAGGAGAGCAGGAAAATTAATGTTTGGTTTGAGCAAGAAAGCTGAACTTCACGCTCCATTTGCAGGCAATGTGGTGGACGTGTCGCAGGTACCTGATCCGGTATTTTCTCAAAAAATGCTGGGTGAAGGTTTCGCAGTTCAGCCTGACGACGGCGATGAGCTTACGGTTCTCGCGCCGGTTGCGGGCGAGATTGTGAAAGTTTTCAAAACCGGGCACGCTTTTGCAATGCGCACCGATCAAGGCGTTGAAGTGTTAGTTCACATCGGACTTGAAACGGTTGAACTGAAAGGTGAGGGCTTTAATGTGCTCGCCGAGTCCGGTCAATCGGTGCAGGCGGGTGAGCCAATTGTTAAAGTCGATGCAGCTCGTGTAAAAGCTGCCGGCTATAACCTCATCACGCCGGTAGTGCTCACCAAGAGGGGGCAAACAAAAGACGTGAAAGTCTCGGCTGTTCACGCTCAAGCTAATGAAGCAGTTTGTTCATTCAAGCTGTGCTAACTGCTAACTTAGCGCGGCACGAACTTGTGCTGTGCTAGACCTTCGGGGGTGTGGGCGCCACTCAACAAGAGTGGCGCCCACACCCCCGAAAAAATACCGTTAAACTAATCGTTCTGAGTATTATCCAGTTGCTCAGATTCCAGTTTTGCTATGCGTTCTTCAAGCTCAGCAATACGAGCATCGCGCTGTGCGATTTCAGACTCGATATTAGTAAAATTGCGGTCTTCCATTACATCGCGCAGTTCAGACCGGATAAAGTCACGAGTTGCAACTTCACCAATTGCAAGGCGCAGTGAAGCGATCTCGCGAGTGAGATATTCGGTATCAGCGAGGTTCTGAGCTGCAACTTGCCGATCTCGCTGCGCTGTAACGCGGTCACGATCATCTTGCCGATTTTGTGCCAACAGAATTAGTGGCGCAGCGTATGACGCTTGAAGCGAAAGCATCAAGGTGAGAGCCGTAAAACCTATCTCGGCCGAATCAAATTGCCAATCTTTAGGAGCATAAGTGTTCCAACCAATCCATACCACCACAAAAATCGTGAGATAGATGAGGAACGTTGGTGTGCCTGTAAATCTGGCAATACGTTCAGAAATCCGGCCGGTGGTTTCGCCATCCCAGCGCGATTTCTTAATACGACGTGCACCTTTATCCAGTGGCTGATCGAAAGACTGTGGCATGGCTATCCCACCTCTCCGCGCATCTCATCCGTGCTTGCCGGCAACGGTTCGCCTTCGCGTGGTAATTGCGCCTCGCGATTTTCCGCTTCAGCAGCGCGTTCTTCCAGTTCTTCAGTGTCAGAGTCGTAGTTCTCATTGACCGTCTGATCCAACAGAGTTTCGTCGTACTCACGCCAATGCTCAGGGAGCAAGTGGTCAAGCACGTCGTCCACGGAAACCGCGCCGATAAGCTGGCCTTCGTCGAGCACGGGGATAGCCGTCAAGTTATAAGTAGCGAGTAGCCTGGTCACTGTGCCAATTCCGTCGGTGGGTTCGAGCGGCTCGACGTCGTTATCCACGATACTACCGAGCATTGTTGAAGGCGGTTCTCGCAGCGCACGCTGTAAATGCACAACCCCTAAGAAACGACCCGTAGGCGTTTCCAGCGGTGGTCTACACACGAATACCATGGTGGCAAGAGCTGGTGGAATATCAGCTCGTCGGGCATGAGCTAGGGCAGTGGCAACCGTTGCATCTGGCGGCAGCACGATTGGTTCGGTCGTCATAAGACCACCAGCGGTACGCTCGCCGTACGACATCAAGCGCCGCACGTCGTCGGCCTCATCAGGTTCCATCTTGCTCAACAGCATCTCCGCCTGCATAGTGGGCAAATCTGCAACGAGATCGGCGGCGTCGTCGGGCTGCATGATTTCCAAAACCTCAGCGGCGCGATCGACGTCCAAACCAGAAACGATAGCCACACGATCTTCGTCACCAAGTTCTTCGAGCACGTCAGCGAGGCGGTCGTCCGAAAGCTGATTGGCGACGGCGAGCACACGGTCGTCGGGCAGCTCACGCAAGACGTCCGCGACGTCGGGTGCTTTGAGATCGTCAAGCTGGGCGATGAGCGCATTAGCTGCTTGATTAGCAATCTTTGAAGCCAGACCCGTCACTTCGTTGATTGGCACGATAAGGGTGTTGCCAGCGTCTTTGTAACCTCGCTTCATACGAACGTACAGCTGCGTGAGCCTCCATTCGCGCGATCGCGTCATTTCGATAGCGACGTCTTCAACGAGGGCCACACCTGAGCCGTCCTTGAAGACAACTTCGCGGTCGAGAATTTCGCCAACCACCATTGTCTCTACTGGGCGTTGTGAAAAACGGCGAATATTGACCAAGCCAGTAGTGATCACCTGGCCGTTTTCAATCGCCATAACGCGAGTTAACGGCACAAAAACACGTCGCTTGGCGGCAACTTCAACAACCAAACCTACCGCGAGCGGCTCGTGTTTAAGTCGAAAAACCACGACCACGTCTTTTACTTTTCCCACACGATCCCCAATGGGATCGAAAACGTCGGTTCCTGCCAACCTGCCTACGAAAATACGAGAATTCGTTGCATGTTTGCTCATGGTTCACCTCCATAAATCACAGAGTTTTCGACTTTGAGCTGGGTGTTTTGCACGCAACTCAGCGTTCAACAGCGCTCTATTAAGCGAGCTTATTCATTGGTTTTGTTCGCGCTTCGTGCCCTAGTTTTCTTGCACGCGGGCAATCCACGCTTCCACATCTTCAACTGTACGCGGAATGTCTTCAGAAATGCGCACTGCGCCGTTCTTTGTGACAACAACGTCGTCTTCAATTCGCACACCAATCCCGCGGAAGCGTTCGGGTACTTTGAGATCGTCAGCACGGAAGTACAGGCCAGGCTCAATAGTGAAGATCATGCCAGGTTCGAGCACGGCGTCTTGGTAGAGCTCGCGTTTGGCTTGAGCACAGTCGTGGACGTCGAGGCCAAGGTGATGCGAGGTGCCATGCGGCATCCAGCGCCGATGATATTGTCCTTCAGGTTTGAGGGAATCTTCGGCGCTCACCGGCAACATTCCCCAGTTATCGAGGTGCTTGGCAATAACTTCCATGGCAGCTGCGTGTACGTCGCGGAAGCGCACTCCGGGTTTCGACGCCGTTTCGAGTGCGTATTCGCAAGCCTCAAGAACTGCTTCATACACTTCGCGCTGAGCAGGGGAGAACTTTCCATTCACTGGCAAAGTGCGGGTGATATCTGCCGTGTAGAGAGAATCGACTTCGGCTCCGGCGTCTACCAAGACGAGATCGCCTTCGCGCACGGATCCGTCGTTCGAGATCCAATGCAAGGTATTGGCATGGTTGCCCGAGGCAGCAATTGTATCGTAGCCAAGACCGTTTCCTTCTTCGCGAGCCTTGGCTCCAAAAGCGCCCTCAATCACTCGTTCACCGCGCCAATGACCAATAGCGCGCGGGAGATTGCGCAAAATCTCTTCGAAGCCCTGCGCGGTAACTGCAACAGCTTTCTTCATCTCCTCGATTTCCCACTCATCTTTGATGAGGCGGAGTTCCGACGCTGCTTCAGCAAGTGCAAAGTCAGCGGAAGCGGTGTTCTCGCTGATGCCGTTTTGAGCTCGCAATTCTCCTACGAGTGTTTCAATGTGCGGATCGGAATTGGGAATTACTCGAATTTGTACCGAACCGAGATCTTTGGCAAGGTCATCACGCAAGGCGTCGATGTGCTTCACGGCAATGCCTGTCATGGTTTGCATTTCCTCAGCGCTGAGCCGGGCACCTACCCAAAATTCGCCATGGCGAGAATCAGCATAGAACTCCTCTGAAGAACGCGAAGCGCGTGGATGGAAGTAGAGCGTTGCTTCATGCGTATCTGCGTCTGTAACGTCATTAGAGCGTTGCGAATCGATAGGGTTCAATACCAGAACTGCTGCGGGTTCATCCTCACCGCCCAAGCCAGTGAGGTGGGCGAAAGCGGAGTGCGCACGGAAGCGGTAGTCGGTGTCGTTTGACCGGACTTTGAGGTCGCCAGCAGGGAAGACGAGGCGTTCTCCTGGAAACAGGCTGCCGAGGGCAGCACGACGAGCTGGGGTATAATCTGCAACTTCTGCGCGCGTTGGGCCGGTTGGTCGTTCACCCCAATCCTCACCAATGAACTCACGAAATGCACTTCCGCTGGGTCGCTGAGTTCGGTTATGAGCTCGTTCTTCAATCTCTTTGTCGAGCTTATCGCTTAGGTTTGGAGTTTCGTTTGCGTTCTCATGTACGTTTTCGCTCATCATGCCTTTATTATTCCACTGAATGAGCGAGAAATGCACACTCGCTCTCGAACGGTGAAATGTCTGTTACCCGCAAATGATGCCGTTGCTACAAAAAGGAGTACGCGGGGTTAAGCTATAATTATGCGAATCGATCTGCATACTCATACAAAATTCTCTGATGGCACCGACTCTCCGCATGAACTGATGCTCAAAGCGGCACAAGCACAGTTAGACGTGGTGGGCATAGCGGATCACGACACCATCATGGGATGGGATGAGGCTGCAAAATCGGTGAATAAAACCGGCGTCTCTCTCGTACGTGGGATGGAGATTTCGTCGTCGTACGACGGGCACGACGTGCATGTTTTGGGTGTCCTCTTCAACCCCGCAGATCCCAAAATTCAACTGCATATAAATACAATGAAAGGCTCTCGCCAGCGCCGCGCGCAGCTGATCGTGGAGCGCTTATCCGTTGATTTCCCGATAAGCTGGCACAACGTGCTCGAAGCGGCAGGAAATAGCACCTCGATTGGACGTCCGCACATCGCCGATGCCTTGGTAGCTCAAGGTGTGGTTAAGGATCGAAATGAGGCATTTGCGCAAATACTGCACACGTCGTCGCCCTACTACGTGCCCCAAATCGCACCTACAACCGTCGAGGCGATTGCCATGATAAACAACGCTGGGGGAAAGGCGATTCTGGCGCATCCGAAAGCAGTAAAACGTGGTTTTAGCTTGAGTGATGCCGCTATCGAAGAATTTGCGCAGGCAGGATTATTTGGGATCGAAATTGACCATCGCGACAATCCGCCCGCACAGCGTCCAGAGCTTATCGAACTCGCAAAAAGATTAGGTCTAGCACGTTTTGGGGCAAGTGACTATCACGGCGCTGGGAAACCTAATACTCTAGGTGAGGGACTCACCGCCGCCGCAGTATTCGCAGCAGCTATCGAGGGAACGTATTTGGAGGTATTGTATCCGTGAGCTTTGATTTTGCATTGTATGGCTCGGCTTTTGCCACACTATTCGTGATTATTGATCCATTCGGAAATTTGCCGGTATTTATGTCGCTCACCTCGCGTATCTCTGAAAAGGATCGGCGAAAAGCTGCGTTTGTTTCAAACTCGATTGCATTGAGCATCTTGCTGATATTCGGATTTTTCGGTTTCCAAGTGTTTGGTGCGCTCGGCATTACCACTCAAGCTTTACAGATTTCTGGTGGACTGCTGCTTTTGCTTGTGGCATTGCAACTGCTCACGGGCGAAGAAGAGGATCCTGGTCGCGAATCAGGAAGTATCAATGCCGCTGTAGTGCCGCTCGGTACGCCGCTTCTGGCCGGACCAGGAAGTATCGTTGCGTTCATGATTTTGGTGGACGACGCCGGGAAGTCGTTTTCTTCGATTCTTGCAGTGAGCTTGGGGCTAGTGTCCGTCCTTGCCCTTTCCTTTGTAACCATGCGTTTTGCAACGCCGATTATGCGGGTTATGGGCAAGTCCGGTGTTATGCTTCTTACGCGTCTATCTGGTATGCTCCTGGCAGCCATCGCAACCCAGCTGATTATTGCGGGTGTAGTGACTGTTGTGCACGGTTTGTGATAACCGTGCACACTCTGTGATGCACAGCCAATTCCTGATTTGCAACAAAATCAGTTCTGTGGCTGCCAGTAGCAAAATCAGTTTTGTGGCGCAGCGTCTTTCTTGATGCGTCGACGCTGGCGGGGAGCACGAGGCCGCGAATCGGACTGCTGTGCATTGTTGCCTTCGCGACCGCCGTCGTCATTCCTGCCGCGACCTTGACGCCCACCGCGGCCGCTCTCGCTACGATTGCCGCGCTGCCGTCCGCCGCGCGTCCGATCATCACGTCCACCAGCGCGGGAGCGTGAATTGGAGCGGGAATGACGCTTACCAGTCTCGCCAAGATCTTCGATCTCTTCGGCGTCGAGTCCAGCGCGGGTGCGCTCAGCCTTGGGTAGGCGTCCGTTCACGCCTTCTGGAATATCGAGATCCGCAAAGAGATGCTCGGAGGTATGGTAGGTTTCCACTGGCTCTGGGAAATTGAGATTCAAAGCATGGTTGATAACCGACCAGCGTGGTGTATCTTCCCAGTCGACGAAGGTGACCGCAGTACCTGATTGACCTGCGCGTCCAGTACGTCCGATGCGGTGGAGATAGGTTTTCTCGTCCTCAGGACACTGATAGTTAATCACGTGGGTTACGTTATCGACGTCGATGCCGCGGGCCGCTACATCTGTGGCCACGAGAACATCGATTTTGCCATTTCTAAATGCGCGCATAGCCTGCTCACGAGCGCCTTGGCCGAGATCGCCGTGGATTGCACCTGCTGCAAAGCCACGATCCTTGAGTTCATCAGAGAGCTGGGCGGCTGTGCGCTTCGTGCGCGTGAAAATGATGGTCAAACCGCGTCCACGCGCTTGCAAAATGCGTGCCACAACTTCCGATTTATTCATCGTATGGCAACGGTAAATCACCTGTGTAACGCTTTGAACAGTGCTCGAATCATCGTCAGGTTCTTGCGCGCGAATATGCGTAGGTTTTGACATGTACCGGCGTGCCATAGCAACTACAGGGCCGGGCATCGTTGCTGAGAAAAGCATTGTGTGGCGGTTGGCAGGCGTGGCGCTAAGCAGCGTCTCTACATCTTCGAGGAAGCCGAGATCGAGCATTTCGTCCGCTTCGTCGAGCACAACTGTGCGCACGGCGGAAAGGTCGAGGGTGCGATTCTTCTTCAGGTCAATGAGCCGTCCTGGTGTACCAACCACGATTTCAGCGCCCTTTTTCAGCGCTTCGACTTGTGGCTCGTAGGCGCGTCCGCCGTAAACTTCAACGATGCGAACGCTACGATAAGCAGCGGCATTACGCATATCGTTGGCAACCTGTTTGGCGAGCTCGCGCGTGGGAACCACGATCAGTCCCTGCGGGGAACCCTGGTGTTCGACGTCCTCCCACCCTGGCTCACCTGGGCCAATGCTGTTTTCTAACACGGGCAGGCCAAAGCCAAGCGTTTTTCCGGTGCCAGTTTTGGCTTGGCCGATAATATCGGCGCGTTTGAGCGCAACTGGTAGGGTGAGCGCCTGGATCGGGAATGGGTGCGTGATACCACGCTCTGACAGGGCCTTGACGATGGACTCTGATACGCCAAAATCAGCAAAAGTGCGTTGCGTGAGATTGAGTTCCTCAGCAGAGCCTTCAATATCAGCTTTTACCTGCGAAATCTTCGGAGCAGAGGCATTTGAGGCATCAACGATGCCAGAAGTATTAGTCATTCAATTGTGCTTTCGTCTGGTGGCGCGCAGTGAAATATTGCGCCAACTTTGGCAGCCGATCGCGAATTTCTTTCAGCTTCACCGAGACGACCGGGCAACCGCTAACACTGCCACTCTACAGTAATGTGGTGTCGAAGCTGGGTTATTTAGGAGCAGAGTATATCCGAAGTCACGTTATCGTGCGGTTTCCGGGTGATAACGTGAATGGACGAGGTTGCGAATTTTGGTGCGTATTTGACAACATCTCGATATATATCGACTAGTTGCCAAAACATCACCAAGAATGAACAGTCTGATTGGCAATCGTCCTTTTTGAAGCTTGTGATGCTTGACCTTTTAGGCTGCTTGCCCTCATAAAAAGTAAAAAGCGGACATCTTTGTCCGCGTCTTCATGAGGATCGTCCTCATCTATCAGATGTTTAGGAATTCCGACATCAGTTCGAGCTCACGAGCTTTCGCTTCGTAAACATAACCGCTGGTGGCAGACTCATTGCGCTTGAAGAAATTCTTCAAAATTGCCATTCCTCATTCACCTCCTCTATTCAATTGTTTACAGGTGAAAGTCTACGCCGGTATTGCTGTGCATGCGAGAAAAAGGCGCGAAATGCTGGGAAAATAGTCCTAACTCACAGTGGGGTGCGCGGTAACCTGAAGGGCTAACGCGGTTGTAGCCGAACTTGGTTGACGGGAGAGCGCTACTGGTTAACCAAGAAAAACGCTACTGGTTAGCGGGAAAACGCTCTTGTTTAGCTGGAAAGAGGCCTTGCTTAGCTTGAGAGACGCTGCGCGAGTTGTGCAGCGCTTTCAGGTGTGTCGACGTCGAAGCAATCATTGCGTGTATCGAGTATCGTTTCGAGGTGCAAACTTGCAAATCCCCACCTTATTGAGCCGTTTCTTTGAAAGGGAAGACGGCGCAGTGCGCCCATTTTATACAAGCCGTGTGTATATTGAAGCGCGTTAACGCCGTAGCGGTTCGGTGTCACGCTGTCGTCCTTACTTGCGGGGACGATGACGGCGTTCGTTCGTAATGCACCGTGGTACGTAGACGCACTGCTCTCGTTACTTGCGGGGACGACGCCGTCGCAAACGAAACTTTGATCACTACTTTGATGTAAAACGGCCGTTAAATCGGGTAGTAACCGAGGCGATAGGGGAGCGTCGCACGTAGTGAGGAACACGGCGTCGTCGTCTGAAAGGCTCGAAAGGGAATGAACACCTGCGGCGATACCTGCTAGGGGGCCACCAAAAGGTGGATCTTCCAAGGTGAGGATTGCATTGGGCGGAACGCTAAGCTCAGGGGGACCGACCACACTTATAATCCCGTTATATCCGGCGCGTTTGAGCTCGTCAAAGAGGATGTCAAGAAGTCGCGTTCCTGCGATCGGATAGTCTGGCTTTGACACGCCACCGAGGCGACGTGCAGTTCCACCAGCTAAAACAATTGTTCCTTTGACGATGCTAATGCACTCACTGGGCGTAACCATGAGCTTGCTAAGTGTGCCGGAAATGATATTTCGCCTGTATAGGGCAGATCTGGAGTCTTTAGACGAAACCGAATCCGACGCGACGCTGTTCTTCTTTAGCGATGCGGACGTATCCGAACGACGCTGCAGGTACGAAAAGAATCGTGCCATCGCTACCGTCGAGTTTAACTGGCGAGTTGGATTCAAGGGAGGACGTGATCAGGTTCATGAGCTCGTCGGCGGACATATCAACGTCGAGGTTTACTGGGGAAACTGCATCTCGAATGCCAATGGTGATTTCCATAGTTGTTCCTTTGGTTTTGGATGATCGCGTCGCGGCGAAATCCTAGTACGTATTAATTCTGACCCTATTTTAACCTGTTTAGGTGCATGTTCGATAACGCGTTGGCGGTGATTTCGTTGCTGGAGGAACTGGACGGAGTGCGCGGCAACGGAAATTGGCGGGAGGCTTCCGATACTCTATTAACAGTAAGAAATCTGGAGGTTGGCAATGACGACTCACATATTCGATCAGTCGCAGCAAGCGGTGCTCGATAATTGCGTAGCTCCGTGCGCGCTTTCGGTTATCGGTGCGCCAGGTTCGGGCAAAACGGAGCTTCTTAAGCGAGCAGTGTTGCACGTTGCTGCTGAAAATCCGCGCGCCCGGATTGCAGTGTTGAGTCCGGATCGACGCGCTGCAACACAGTTGCGAAATGATTTGTCGATTGCACTTGGGGGTCTTACTGATGCTATCGCTGTTCAATCTATTAATGCTTTTGCCTTCAAAATTATTTCTGAATATGCGCAGTTACATGGAAGGTTAGAGCCGCAGCTGATTTCGGGTCCTGATCAAGATGTGATTTTGAAAGAAATCTTTGATCTTGTTGATGAGGGCATGCTCAGTGTTGCGGATTTAGACTTTGTTGACGACGACGCAGCGCAATTGCCAGCTTATCGTGCCGAATTTCGTGATTTGATCACTCGTGCGGCGGAGCTCGGTCTTGGGGTAGATGAGCTGCGTGATTTAGGCGAAAAGCACAATCGACCAGCATGGATTCGCGGCGCGCAAATTATGGCTGCTTATGAAGGGGCTCTTGCCGCGCAGGCAAGCGCACATTCTACTAATCCAGATCGTATCGATCACGCTCGACTCATGAGTAATGCTGCAGGTGTGCTCCACGCCTGGGACGATGTCCATCTCGAAACAGTGGGAAAAGCCGTGGAAAAACCGCGGTGGGATTGGGTGTTTGTTGACGACGTTCAAAACGCCACGTTGAGCGTGCTCAAGCTATTGAATCAATTGCAAGACGACGGCGCTTCGGTTGTTGTGTTCGGCAATCCAGATTTGGCTGTGCAAGGATTTCGAGGAGGAATAGCGCAATTACCCACCATGCTTTCGCGGGCTCAACGCGATATGGGAATTGGCGCGCAGCAGCTGATTCTAAGCAGCGTTTATCGAGGTAACTCGGAGTTGCGAAGACTCGCGCGGCGAATCGAATCTGGTATCCATGTGGCGGGGGTGGCGAAGCATCGACGCGCTGAGATGAATGCTGAACATCATGCGGAGATCTGTGGTGAACTTGGCACGGATATGCAGGCGAAAGGTGAATGTGCCGGTGATTCAGCAGCTCCTATCACATTATTGGCTGCTGCGACTTTTACCGCGCAGATGGAGGAAATCGGCGCCGAATTTCGGCGTCTGCATCTCCATGAGGGTGTTCCCTATGGCGAGATGGCGATAATTACCCGTTCCCACAGTGTTCATAGTGCGATCAGGCGTGCTTTGGTGCGAATGGGTGTTCCCGTTGAGGCTATTAGCTCGGCAATTCCGTTGCGGGAGCAGCCAGCAGTGCGTGCATTATTGGATTTATTACACCTTGCTCTCGACGATCCAGCCGAAATTTTGGTTGCGGACATTGAACGGGTATTAGCTGGACGGCTCACCGATATTGATTCGGTTCAGTTGCGCAAGATACGCAGAGAACTGCATGGGTGGGAACTCTATTCTGGCGGTGTTCGCACTGAACAAGAGGTTCTGATGCAACTCGTGCGCAACCCGAACGATCAGGTATTGCGCAATATTTCGAGCATCGGAAACATTGCCAATGTGATTGTGCGTATCCGCAAGGCGAAAGTCGCAGAAAGAAGTGCCGATGAAGTTCTGTGGGAAGCTTGGAACTCGCTTGGTATTGCTGAGAAATGGCGTGCTGATGCTTTGGGCCAAGGAGTGCTGGCTGATGTTGCCAACGCAGATCTTGATGCGGTGATTCAACTCTTCCGAGTAGCCCAGCGCTTGAACGACCGAAAAATACAGTTTGCAGGAATTGACCGTTTTCTTGAAGATATTGAGCTACAAGATTTGCCGGAGGACTCAATCGCGCGCACTGGTGTGGGCGGCGACGAGGTGTCGCTTGGAACGCCGTCGTCCGTGATTGGAAGATCGTGGGATCATGTGGTGATTGCCGAAGTCAATCAAGGTGTATGGCCCAACACTCGGCTGCGAAATCCGATCAGCCGAGTTCCTGAATTGGTGTCAGTAGTGGTTGGGGCCGTGCTATCGGGTGGCACTGTTGTGGCGGAACAATCGCAAAGCGAAGTCTTAGACGACGAGCTTCGTATGCTGCTACAGGCAGTGTCGCGTGCTAAGAAAACTGTGACGATCGCTTTTGAAAGCAACTCAGATTCTATGCCTTCTAGCTTCGTTGAATGGCTGTGCAGGAGTGAGAATTTAGAGGTTACGTCGGTTACGCGAGACAAAGAAGTAATCTCGCATGTTGATGCTGTGGTGGGTAGGTTGCGACAGATTTCGCAGCTTAACGACTCAGAAACGGCAGGACGAGCCCAGGTACTCCTTGATCGTTTGAAAGATTCGGGTTTCCGTGAAGCGGATTCTGATACGTGGGTTGATCTGATGGCTTTGAGCACCGATGCCGAGGTTATCGACGGCAAATCTATTATTTCGCCTTCGAAAGTAGAAGGTGTACTTCGGTGTCCGATGCGCGAGTTTCTCAGTGGCATTGGGGCGCAGTCGACAGAAGACATGCTGGCTGCTGATCTGGGAACTTTGATTCATAAGATTGCTGAAGAACATCCCAACGGCTCAGAAGAAGAGTTGCGCCAAGCTATGGATGACAACTGGCATATTTTGGATCTGGATGATGAATTGCTTAGTAGCCAACGTTTGAGAAGCCGTGCCGAGATGATGATCAGTAATCTTGCAAAGCACATATCTGAGGCGCCGAGCGAAGTGCGGGTGGAAGTGCCGGCATTCTACGAAGCGGACGATTTTGTGGTGCGGGCGCGAATTGACCGACTCGAGTTTTCCCCTGATTCTCCACATAAAGTTAGTGTTGTTGATCTTAAGACAGGTAAAACTGTTCCCACCAAAGCCGAAGTTTCTGTGCATCCACAGTTGCTCACTTATCAATGGCTCGTAAACAAAGGTGCGATTGCGGGTCAAGATGCTGATCGTCCACCGAGCGAAGTGGACAAGGCTCAGTTGATTTTCCTCGGCTCAGCTCGGAAGACATTTCCTATCCAAGAAGCTGCGAACGAAGAAATGCTTCAACTCGCAGAACAGAATGTAGAAACGGTTGCGCGACTCCAACGCGGTCCAGATTTTCCGGCTCGTCTCGGAGAGTTTTGTGGTAACTGCGATTATCAAGGGATTTGCCCAGCACTTGAGGGAAAGAGAGTGTTTTCATGAGTTCTGAAATCGCCTACGAAGACTTTATTGAAATCTTCGATTTTCCGCCCACGCAAGAACAAGAAGAGGTGATTCGTTCTACCGCCCCAACGATTCTTGTGCTCGCTGGCGCTGGCGCTGGAAAAACTGCCACAATGAGCCAGCGCATTGCTTGGCATATCGCGGCAAAGAATGTCACCCCACAGGAAGTTCTGGGCTTGACCTTCACCAAAAAAGCGGCTGGTGAGCTAAGCGAACGAGTGGATTCATATGTGCGCAAAGTGCAACGTAAATTTCCTGAGCAGCAGGCGGGATTTCGGGTAACCAGCAGCGATTATAGTGATGCCGCAGTTGGTGGCGAATCAGTGAGCGATCTCGAATATTCCTTGGAACAAGCTAGCTTTGCACACAAGGAGTTTGAGCGACCAACGATTTCTACATATAACTCCTTTGCATCCGAGATTGCGATGTCGTATGCCATGCTTATCGGGGAAGATCCCCGTGCACGTCTCATTACTGACGGTGAGCGGTGGCAGATTATGCAGTCAATTGTGGCGAACTGGGGAGCCGATCAGAACAATCTCGGAGATTTCGATTTGGCGGAATCCTCAATAGTTGATACGGCGCTGTCTATGGCTGCCGCGATCATCGACAACAAATGTAGCCTTGATGAAGTACGTAGTTTTTTCCTCAATGAATCTCAAGCAATTGAGGATATCGATGGTGGGATGCGTCTTGTAAAAATGCCATTTAAAGGTACAGAGGCTACGGAAGGGTTTACGCAGTTAAAAAAGGCAATCAAACCTTTACAACAACGTGCAGCGATTGTTGATGTTGTTGAAGCATATTTTGATTATAAAAAGGCGAATTCCTTGATAGAATATGCCGATCAAGTGGAGTGGGCTACGCGTATTCTCAAAAAGGTGCCACAGATCGGAGAAGAGCTACGCGCAAAATACCGACTGATTTTGCTAGACGAATATCAAGATACCTCAATCAATCAAGCTGAATTTATTGCTGCTGCATTCCTTGGTGCCGAATCTGTGTGTGCAGTGGGCGATCCAAATCAAGCAATTTATGGATGGCGTGGCGCGAGTGCGAATGCTTTGGCTGATTTCAGAGAAAAATTTGCGGTGAGCGGGGAGAATACACTGAGCCTTTCGGTGGCATTTCGTAACTCACGCAGTATTCTTCATGCGGCTAACGTCATTACGAGCGATTTTGACGATCGGCACTCGTCGGAGCAGATTGATGATCTTGACGATGCCGAGTTTGAGCGGCCATGGCGTAAAATTCCTGCGGTTCCGCCGGTATCTTCGTCGCTAAAACTCCAACAACTCCAACCGTCACCTGTTGCCAAAGACGGGTCCGTGATCCATGTGCATAGGCACCTGCGTGAAGATTCTTACCGCAGTATTGCACAGCAGATTGCTGAAATTTTTAACTGCAATGCACAAGGCGAAACATCATCGTTGCGGGCAAAATCAAATGGTCTTTCAGCAGCTATATTGCTACGGAAACATAAATTTGTGCCGGATGTTATTGCGGCGCTTGAAGAGCACGGACTCAATTATGAAGTCATTGGTGGCGAACAAATTATTTCGTTGCCGGAGATCCGATTGCTACGTGCAATACTCACGCTTATTTCAACGCCGGCACGTAATGATGCCCTTATGGTGGTTTTGAATTACTACGCCATAGGAGCACGCGACCTGCGAATTCTCTCCGATTTTGCGTACAAATTACGCAAAGAGCAGGAGATGAATCTTCTTGGGAACGACCGCCACGGGCAGTACCCACGTGCGTTACAGCTCAACCTTATCGAAGCGATTTCTTATCTCGAATCCGCTGATCAGCTTGCAGAGTTCGGAATGTCACAAGCTGGAGCTAGACGGATCATGGAAGTTGCCGCAACGCTTAAAGATATACGCTCATACATAAACTTGCACCTACCCGAGTTGGTGTTGAAAGTTATTGATGCGTTGAACCTTTATACTCTCGTGGAAGCACGATATAGGGGAGCTAAGCGGCTCAAATCTGCATTTACACAATTTGTTGATCTAGCTTCCGATTTTGCCAACAACAATCCCCAATTGGGAATTGGCGATTTTTGCCGGTGGATTGATGCTGTTGAGAACAAAGAGCGTGGTGGATCAGAAGAGAGCGATCAAGACATACCTGTTTTTGAGCTGCACAAGGAGGTAGTGCCTCAAGCCAATGTGGTGCAAATCTTGACGGTTCACGCCGCAAAAGGCTTGGAGTGGGACATTGTTGCCGTGCCAGAACTTGTTTCTGGCGAGTTCTCAAATACTGTGGAAAGGCCTAAATCATGGCATTCGCAGACCAAACTATTTCCTTATCCTTTGCGAATCGATCGGAAATATCTCCCGATTTTCTCCGCGCAGGATATGTTAAAAGACAGCCCGTACGAGGCGATGATCAAGGAGAGCGGCAATTCAGCATATTTTCGCAAGGGAATAACTGCCTGCATATTCCACGATTATTATAATCGGATGCTTCCTGAGTACGAGTCAGATGAAACTCGACGTCTGGCGTACGTTGCATTCACACGGCCAAAATCCTATCTGATACTTGGTAGCTACGACTTCAAGGATCTGGAGAAAGTCAAGCAAGCTTACGATGCAAATATTGAGCGTGCGTCCGAAGAACAGTCTCTTGAGAAAACATCTGTTACACCAAGCGTGTATCTAGACGACATGTATCGTGCCCAAGCCAGAACAGGGCAGATCATTTTTACTCCGAAAGCTCAGCTAGATCCGGGCATCTATGAGCAGTCCTTTGATACCGTTGAAGAATTCCTGAGTTGGGCACAGCCACTTGTTCCAGCTGATGACGGATCAAGCATGAGTTCCCAGAACAACGATGAAATCATGTGGCCGCGCGATGTGGACCGCCGCCTTGACTCTCAACCGGCAATTGATCAAACTGCCAATATCAACATGACTGCACTCGCACGTAGCCTTGACGAAACAGAAAAAGTTATTGAACTTCTGATTGCAGAAAAAGAAGCAGAGAATTCTGCGGCAGGTTTTGACTCTGAACATTTGACTGCTTCGGGAATCGTATCCCTGTTGAATGATCCACGAGAATTTCTCATGGATCAGATACGCCCGATACCCCGAAAGCCACTTCGTGCAGCGCGAATCGGAACGGACGTGCATTCTAAAATTGCACAATATTTTGGTGCACCGAGTACCTTAGATATCGATTCGGTAGCTTATCCAGGAGAAATGCCAATTGATGACGACGTTCTTGCCGACGAGCCGCGTATAAAAGAACTACTGGGACGCTTTGAAAACTCACGTTTTGCCCAGTTACCGCAATTAGCGATTGAACAAGCAGTGGAAATCTCCTTGCTTTCAACACCGATTCGCTGTGTTATTGACGCAGTCTTTGATACTTCACAGGTTGACGGGCAAAAACCAATCACTATCGTCGATTGGAAGACAGGGCGGCGTCCAAGTGCGAAAGACATTAGTTCACGACAGTTCCAGCTTGAGCTGTACCGTCTGGCGTGGTCGCACGCTTATAACGTTCCACTCGATTCGATTGCTGCCTGCTTTTACTACCTCGGAGAAGACGACCAGAAATTGCGCGAACTGCACGCGCAGAACCTTGATCGCGAGAGGATTGAAGAAGTAATAGCCCAGAAAATCAAGGAAGGAGAGCAGCTTATTTGAAGCAAGCAGAACACCATATTCAAGAAAACTAACGCTTGATTGCTCGGCCGGTGCAAATGCTTGATCATTCGGCTGATGCAGGAGTCTCAGTAGTGAATGAGGCTTCTTCAGCAGAATCTACCGAAGCATCAGGCATCAATGTATCTACCTGCCAAGATGGGCCAAAGGAGAGTTCTGGGTCAGCTTCAATATCGGCAGCGAGATCATTGAGCATCTGTGTTGCATCATCGATAATGGATTGATCCTGCATACGAATGCCAAAGAGCAACCAACGCAATAGTGCCAATTCGCTCATGAGAATTGAACGGTTGAGGAAGTTCTCATCAACTCGATGATTCAAAGCGTTCTGGTATGACTCAAACACTGCGTCGAATTCGTCTTCGGGAAGAGACGACACAAGCGAAGCAAAGTCCAAGGCAGGATCGCCAACTTGCGATTCGCCAAAACCGAGCACGCAGGAAATTGCACCCTCAGACCATAAGAAGTTTTCTTCAGCAACGTCACCGTGAATAACTGTAGGCACGAAATCCCACAGTAGCTCGTTTTCCAAAGCGTGCTCCCAGCGCTTACGCAGCACAACAGGGATCGTCGCCACTTTGTCGGCTTCACGTAACTCGGTGAGCAAACGGGTACGCCAAGTGTACGGATCATAATGCGGAAGTCCGGCTCGATCTACCACCACAGTGTCGAGGGAGTGGATCGAGGCCAAGGTTCTGCCCAGCTCATGTGCTGCGGCTGGAGAAATCTCATCGAAAGAACGCATCTTGCCCAAGGGCGCGGGATAAACTAGTGCCCGACCGTGCGTCATCGGAGCAAAGCCAGCTGGTCGAAGTACATCAAAAGGGAGATTTCCTGATCGCAGCTCTTGCAATAAGGAATGCGCAAGCGCAGCCTCGGCTTCAAGAGTCGTTCCAGCATGCGCGTGAAGAGGGTACTTCACCACCCAGCGTTTACCAGATTCATCAAGCACACCCGTGTAGTAGAAGTCAGAAGTGCGCATAATAGGTTCGCGCGTTCCCACGGGACGTAGACCGTCAACAGCAACGACGGCAAGAGCTGCAAGATGAAGAGGCGTAACTTTCACATCTCAAAGTTATCGAGAAATGAACAAAAATAACATTTCACACTCCGCACAGGCCTGTAATGCTCGGATCACACCCTATCTTTGTGATTCTTTCAGGGCTCAAAAGGTCCCTGGTCTCGCGTGCAGAATCGCCACGTTCGCTGGCGAATTGGTCGGGGTCGGCAAAATCCCCTGTTCCTCGCATATGGATTAGTACTGTATCTGTTCATTCGCATCTGGGTCAGGTATCGCAGATGTTCAGAAAAAGCGTGACAGGCGCAAATATTTCTGACAGGCTCGGCGCTCAGCAAACGTGCCAGCCAAGGCGTAAGCGCTTTCACGGCCTTCCTTGCAGAGCAATCGCAATCAATGAAGTAGACTATTGAATCGTGGCCACTGATTATAACGTTGAAATTGATAAGCTCCGCCGAACCTATACGCAGATCGAGGCGGTAACTGACGTACCTAAACTTACCGAGCTCATTGAAAAACTCACTGAAGAATCCTCGAACCCTGAGCTCTGGAATGATCCAGAAGCCGCTCAAGCCGTAACCTCCAAGCTCTCTCATGCGAAATCGGTGCTGGAAAAAGTTGAACAGATGAAGTCACGCATTGAGGACATCGAAACTCTCGTCGAAATGGCACAAGAGGAATCGGTCACCGATGCCGACGCCGGCGCAGAACTTTTCGCCGAAGCGGACGAAGAACTCGCCAAAGTTTCAGCTTCCCTAGCTGACCTTGAAGTGAAAACGCTCCTTTCTGGAGAATACGACGAGCGAAACGCCGTCGTCACTATTCGTTCGGGAGCTGGCGGCGTGGACGCGGCGGATTGGGCGCAAATGTTGCAACGTATGTACTTGCGCTGGGCGGAGCGTCATGGCTACGCCACCAAAGTGATGGACACCTCCTACGCTGAAGAAGCGGGTATCAAATCCACAACGTTTGAAGTCTCGGCACCTTATGCCTACGGAACGCTTTCCGTTGAGGCGGGCACGCATCGTCTCGTGCGTATCTCGCCGTTCGATAACCAGGGACGACGCCAAACGTCCTTCGCCGCCGTCGAAGTTATTCCGCTGATCGAAACGACCGATCACATTGAAATTCCGGAATCGGAACTCAAAATCGACGTGTTCCGTTCCTCTGGACCGGGCGGACAGTCGGTGAATACTACGGACTCCGCAGTGCGTATGACCCATATCCCTACCGGCATCGTGGTGTCGATGCAGGATGAAAAATCGCAGATCCAAAACCGTGCGTCTGCCTTGCGAGTGTTGCAGTCTCGCCTTTTGCAACTGCGCCACGAAGAAGAGCAGGCAAAAAAGAAGGAACTAGCTGGCGATGTCAAGGCTTCGTGGGGCGATCAGATGCGCTCCTACGTCTTGCACCCTTATCAGATGGTGAAAGACCTGCGTACGAACTACGAAGTGGGCAACACGGATTCTGTGTTCGACGGCGATCTTGACGGTTTCATTGACGCGGGCATCCGTTGGCGTCATGGGCAACTCGCACAAGAGCAATAATATTCCTGCCTGCGCTGGCGTTGTCGGATCCGCAGAAGAAGCCTAAGTCAAAATTGTGATGTGATGCGGTATATGCGTTTTTTGCTATACGTATCGGCGCGCCTTTTTCCGTCCAAAATAAATAACAATAGGGTAACTATTGACAAATACCCATTGCTAGGGCGTGAAAACTGATGATCAATTTTGAAAACGTTACAAAACTTTATGCGAAGGGGGCTGCCCCTGCGCTCGATCAAGTGTCTCTCACCATCGAACGCGGAGACTTTGTGTTCCTCGTGGGAGCATCTGGATCGGGAAAATCAACAATGCTGTCGTTGATTTCTGCAGAGACGGCTCCGACCTCGGGCAAAGTTTTTGTGCTTGGCAAAGATCTCGCTGGTGTTTCTGCACGTCGAGTGCCGTTTTTGCGCCGGCAAATCGGTTACGTTTTCCAAGATTTCCGCCTGCTTTCGGAGAAGAACGTCTTCGATAACGTGGCATTAGCAATGCAAGTGCTTGGAAAGCCACGCCACGCGATCCGCAAAGAAGTGCCCAAGGTGCTTGAATTGGTCGGACTGGACGGCAAAGAGAACCGCCGCATGTATGAACTTTCGGGCGGTGAAAAACAGCGCGTGGCTATCGCGCGGGCGATGGTCAATCGCCCGGAGCTTTTGCTGGCAGACGAACCGACTGGAAACCTCGATCACGAAACCGCGCTCGGTATCATGCGCCTCTTGGATCGGATTAATCGTCAGGGCACCACAGTGGTGATGGCAACGCATGATCGTGCCATCGTGGATCAGCTACGTAAACGTGTGGTCGAATTATCGGATGGTCGCATTGTGCGAGATCAAGAGCGTGGAGCATACGGAGGAACGCTGTAATGAAGTTACGTTTTATACTTTCTCAGACTTTCAAAGGTCTACGCGGCAATCTCGCAATGGCATTCTCCGTAACCCTCGTGACTTTCGTGTCGCTGCTTTTCATCGGCGCTGCCGTGTTGTTACAGATCCAGATCGGAAACCTTAAAAACGACTGGTACGACAAGGTGGAAGTCTCGGCGTTTATGTGTCCGCAAAATTCCCAGCGCGCGCAATGCGCTGCTGGTGAAGCATCGCAGCAGCAGATTGACGATATCGCTGCATTCCTCAAATCGAAGGATATGAAGCCTTACGTTGATGAGGTTTACTTCGAGTCGAAGGAAGATGCTCTCAAGGCTTTCAAAAAACAAATGGCGGACTCTGCCTGGGCCGATGCTATGACTGCCGATCAGATGCAACCTTCGTATCGAGTCAAACTTGTCAATCCACAAGAATACAAGGTTGTTGCAGACGCACTTGAAGGGCGTGCCGGCGTGGAATCCGTCGTCGATCAGCGAAAACAGCTCGAGCCCTTATTCAGAACGCTTAACAATTTCACCTTAGTTTCTGGTGGTCTTGCTGTGGTGATGGTACTTACCGCTGTGTTGCTGATTCCATCAACTATTCGGCTCTCGGCAATGTTCAGGCGAAACGAAACCGAAATTTTGCGCTATGTGGGTGCCTCAAACAAGATGATTCAGTTCCCGTTCATTCTTGAGGGAATTATTGCTTCGCTGTTCGGAGCGGTGTTGGCAATTTTGAGTTTGTGGGTTGTGGTTGAATTCCTGATTAAGGATTGGTTCGGTTCAACATGGGTGCAAATCGTTAGCACCAAAGATGTGTTGATACTGGCGCCGCTTTTGCTTTGTGCGGCAATCTTGATTGCTTCCTTTGCCTCATTCTTTGCACTCAGAAGGTACACGCGAGTCTAGCGGCTATGAGCAACTAGTAAAGCGACTAGTAAAAGGTGCGTATTGTTATGAGGAAGAAATTTTCAGCAGCTGTGGCGGTGGTTGCTGTAGCGATGTCCGGATTTTATGTGAGTGGTCCGGCCAATGCTGCGGATCGTGACGACCTCGTCAACCAGCAAAACGAAAAAGAAAAACGTATCGAATCCTTGGTGTCTCAGCTCGAGGGTGTAGACGTTAATATCCAAAAAACGTACCTTGATTTTGAAAAAACTCGCTCGCAGCTTCCGGCTGCCGAACAAGCAGTTCTCGACGCACAGAATCAGCTTTCCGCCTCGCAACGTGAAGCAGAAACTAATGCGGCAATGCTCAGCGCTGCCCAGACGGAATTGAAAAATATTTCGCGCGATATCGACAAAGCGAAAGAGGCCGCGGAACAATCGCGCCTCTCACTAGGGGAGTTTGCTCGCGCAACCTATCGGGGCGAGACTGGCCCAAGCGCCGTCGACCTCGTATTCGGTTCGAGTTCCGCGCAAGATTTCGTCGATTCTTATCGCATAAATTCTGCCATCTCTCGTACCCAAACCACCGCTTTGACTGCCCACGAGCAGGCGACGGCGAGTGCCAAGAACCGCCAAGCTCGCCAGAGCGCCGTGGAAAGTACGATCGCGGAGCTCAAGGCCAAGGCTGACGCATTGGTAGCTGAGAATAAAGCGCGAAAAGCTACTGCCGATCAGAAGCGCAAAGAACTTGACGCTCTATTGGTGAACATCGACCAGCAGCACCAGGCGCTTGAAAATCTGAAAACTGTAACGAATGCTTCGATTCTGCAAACTCAAGCAGAACAGCAAGCAATTGCTTCTGAAATTGCGAAAATCGATGCAGAAAACCGGCGAAAAGCTGCTGAAGCAGCTGCGGCGGCTGCGGCAGCCGGGCAAAACGGTGGCGGAGATGCAAATACCTCCGGTGGTGCCTATTGGCTACACCCGCCGATTCCTGCTCCGATGTACGTTACGTCCCCAATGGGTAGGCGTTACCATCCGGTGACGGGTTCATGGACGTATCACGAGGGCGTGGACTTGCGTTCGCCGTGTGGCGAGGTTCAGCGTGCAGGCGCGGGCGGCGTCGTCGTGAAAACAGTGCCAGCATCGGTAGGTGGCTTCGGCGGAAACCAAGTGTGGATCAACCACGGCGTGGTGAATGGGTCGTCATGGATTACTGTGCACCTCCACCTTACGACTATCGGTGTGCAGGTAGGGCAGCAGGTGAGCCAAGGTCAGGTGATCGGTACGACTGGTCAGACGGGTCGCGTGACAGGTTGCCACGTTCACTACGAAGTATGGAAAGACGGCGTCGCTATCGATCCGATGACACTTCCGGGCTTTACGCAGCGCGACTACTGACACGTGGTGCGGTTTTGCTGACGTGCTGCGTGAGCACTGGGTTGTGCGAGCGCTAGGTTGTGTGCGGGAGCGAATGTCTAGCGCGGTGAGTGATTGCGTTGCGTGGTAGTTGCACACATGGAAGGTGCGTAAGTGGCGCGTGCGCAGTTCGACGCGCGGGCGCTTCTGTTGTTAAAGTAATGCCTAGTATTTTATTGCAGCACGTACGCTGTATGAAGATGACTTTACATGCATTGAGGAGGAGATTCGCATGGCTAAGAAGAGTCAATCTGCGCCGAAACTTACTCCTGCGCAGAAGGCTAAAGCGGAGGCCGATGCCAAACACGTGATCGCGCGCAATAAGAAGGCGCGCCACGATTATCACATCGATAAGGTTTATGAAGCGGGGCTGGTGCTCTCGGGCACGGAAGTCAAGGCTTTGCGAATGGGTAGAGCTTCGCTTACCGAGGCATGGATCGAGTTTGACCGTCACGGTGAAGCGTGGCTCATCGGCGCCAATATTCCGATCTACGCGATGGGTTCGTGGACCAATCATCGGCCGACTCAAAAGCGCAAGCTTTTGTTGCATCGGGATGAGATTCGCTCGCTCGCCTTGAAAGTGCGCGATAAGGGCACAACAGTGGTGCCTTTGGAGCTGTACTTTATTCGCGGACGGGCGAAAGTCGAGATTGCGCTGGCACGTGGAAAACACGAATGGGACAAGCGTGAGACGTTACGACGTCGTCAAGACAATCGTGAAGCGGAGCGGGCGATGTCTGAGGCGCGTAAGAATCAGCGGTATTAAATACGTAGCAGGGTGCTAGCGGGTACTGAGCAAAAGGTGCGTAGCAGGTCACTGAACAGGGTACTTAGCAGGGAACTTAGTGCCCAAAGAGTGAGTTGTGGCGTAAAACAGACGACACTAGATTTTTTGTTGCAAACACGGTAGTGTAAGTGCATAGTTTCGCATGACCTCGGGTGATGCGGTTTGAAAACTAAATATGGGGATGATCGGTTTCGACGGTAGTGACTGCCGAAGGGAAGCGGGTAGAGGATGTAGAGTCATCTCTTTAACGATTCTCTGCAAAAAATTAGTTGCCAACAAGCAGCATTCTGACTTCGCCCTCGCCGCCTGAGCGAGCGCCTAAGTCCGTCACACTAGCGTTGCTTTCGCGCTAGATTCGTGGCGTCGTTTTTGAAAGCCGCTGTTTTGCCCGCTCGTTAGTGGTTGGCAAAACATATTTAGCTAACTAGGTTCGTCAGCGACTTGTTTGCGTGAGTGCTGGAGCCGAAAACAACGTTTAGCAAACTGCACCCGGAGAAGACTTGGGTTTTGCGCTATCGGACCAGGGTTCAATTCCCTGCATCTCCACAGTAACGAAAGCCGAACGGTGAACAAGCCGTTCGGCTTTCTCATTCGTGAGGCTGAGTAAGTTGTGCTGGTAAGCTTGCTATGCATACTTACCGGCACTTGAAGGGCGCTCATTTTGATATAAAGTGGGCGTCCTTTTTGCTGTCTTGGGAAGCGTATTTTGGCTTGTGAACGCAATAATCTGAGCGTTCTCGAGCACAGAAGTTACTAATCTACTGGCCAGACGATTGTAGAAAGGACTCTTAATAGGATGAGCGCGACGATGACGGAGGCTATCGATGCGGCAACTATACCGAGCACGCTTGGCCACTTGACGTCAGGGTTTTTGCGCAGCTCATCTTGGCAGATATAAAGCGCAGCAATCTGCGGGACGATAAGGGCGAAGAAAGGGATGCTCAAAAGGCCGACGATCATCCCCGTCCAATACATTCGTTTCGGTTCTATACTCATCATAATTCACCTCACGACGTTATGGCCCTGTTGTTATGGCACTGTTCGCCTCTAAAGGCTCTTTGACGAAGAGCCTAGCACAGTGATATTCGGGCTTCATATGCCGGGGTGTTTAATGTCCTAATTTCACTCATCATCTGACCCCATCTCTATAAATTGGGGATTATAATCGCCACAAATTTAGGATTATCGCTGCCGAAATTTTAGGACTTGACTCGAAAAAGCAACCCTTTTCCTTTGTAAGAAATATTGCAAAATCGTAACGTTACGAGAGTCTGGGTATCTTGGCTCAAACCATATTACGTATAGTGAGCAGTGATGAAACGCCGATATGTTATCGCCCTAGTAGGTGCCGCAATCTTAGTGCTGGTGGCGGTGCTACTCGCCGTCGTTAATCCGCTGCGTGTACGCGTAGAACTGCGCGGCGAAGCCGAAATCAACGTTGGTGTGGGGCAGAAATTCACTGATCCGGGCGCTTCCGCTCATATAGGGGCGAAACATTTTCCGGAGTCGATCGCTGAGTTGCCAGTGTCGGCGTCGGAGGAAGTACGTACCGATCGCGTGGGTGACACTACCATCACGTATTCAGCGAGCTGGGGCTGGTGGCACGGTGAAGCGACTCGCACTGTACACGTCGTTGATACCACGCCGCCCGAGTTGAAGTTGAACGGCGAAGCCGCACCAACGCTGGAGGCCGGCTCAGATTTCGTTGATCCGGGCGTAACAGCGCAGGACGACGTCGATGGCGATTTAACGTCGGAAGTGAAGGTTTCTGGCGCCGTCGATTCGCATACACCTGGAAAATATGTTGTGACGTATGAAGTGACGAATAAAGCAGGGAAGTCGGCGAGTGTAAGCCGCGAGGTCACGGTGATACCGCCACGCGTGACTCAGGTGAGGCATAAGGTTGTGTACCTGACCTTTGACGACGGGCCAAGTAACCAAACTGCGCGTCTGTTGGACGTGTTGAAGGCGCATAACGTGAAAGCGACGTTCTTTGTCACCGGCTTCGGTGATCTGTCGCTCATGGCGCGCGAAGCTCACGAGGGACACACAGTAGCGATTCACACCCTCACGCATAACTATCGGCAGGTCTACAGTAGTCTCGATGCCTATATGGCGGATTTGGATGCCATCAATAATATTATTGAAGCTCAAACCGGCAAGCGGTCGAATCTAGTTCGCCTTCCGGGCGGTAGCTCCAACACGGTGAGTCGCTTTAATCCGGGAATTATGACGACGATTACCAACGAATTGACCAAGCGTGGTTTTTACTATTTCGATTGGAACGTTGAAAGTGGCGACGCCGGTAGCGTACACACAGCCGACCAAGTATTTACCAATGTGGTGCAAGGTATTGCACGACATGATGTGTCGATGGTGCTTCAACATGACACCAAATCCTACAGTGTGGATGCCGTGGCGCGGATAATCGAATGGGGTTTGGCGAACGGTTACACGTTCCTACCCATTGATGCGACCAGCCCTGGCATGCATCATCCGCTCACAAACTAGAATTGTATGAGCCTCGCTGGATCTTTTTCAGCATACCTAGACGATATTGCTAGATAAATGAGCGGTTAATCGGTGGATAATTAGGTGGTTACGTTCTGGATCATCGTCAGATCATATTGTTCCGTATGTTCTCTGCCCGTATGTTTTCTGAGTGCGAAACTAAAAACGTGAAAGCCAACGCACTCTTCCGGTAGGGTCACAACGTGCCCAAAGTGCACCAAGGCGTCGTCGTCGGGACAAATCCCAGTGGCGTAGCCTCCGTCTACCAGATAAAGAATGATGAAAGAAACTGCGAAACGCTTACACGACCTGCTGGGACTACGAACTTCACCTGGGATCTTTTTTGGATCTGCCTTTGTGGTAATTCTGTTTACTGCGCTCATGGCGATTTTCCCAGGGCCGGTGCAAAAATTCTTTGGGCATCTTGCCACGTTTATCCGCTACGACCTCGGCTGGTTTTTCACCCTGTCGGTCACGCTTCTCGTGATTTTTTCGCTTGTGCTCGCCGCCTCCCGCTATGGCCGCATCAAGATTGGCGACGACGATTCCAAACCTGAGTATTCAGGCGTGGCATGGTTTGGCATGCTGTTTGCCGCCGGAGTTGGCGCTGTGCTGATGTTCTGGGGCATCGCCGAGCCAATGACTCATTATGCGAAGCCTCCGCTCGAGGGTACCGCGGCCTTCAGTGATCGCGCGTTGTCTGATGCTATGGCGATTGCCAATTTCCACTTTACCCTGCATATGTGGGCAATTTTCGTCGTCCCTGGCTTGGCATTCGGATACTTCACATACAAGCGCAAACTTCCGCCGCGCGTTTCTTCGGCCTTTCAGCCGCTACTCGGCGACGGAATCCATGGCCCTGTAGGCAAAATAATCGACATTCTAGCGATTGTCGCAACCGTGTTCGGTTTGTCGGTGTCGGTAGGTTTTGGCGCGTTGCAGATCAACTCGGGCGCAAATTATGTGCTCGGAGTCCCGGTAGCTCCTTGGGTACAGGCTCTAATCTTGGCGATTATCACTGGTGTAGCGCTTGGATCTGTGATCGCGGGTATGGACAAAGGCGTCAAACGCCTGTCGTACATCAATATCGTACTTGCCACCATCTTGATGATCTTTGTGCTCCTTTTTGGCTCCACAATGGGCACAATGCGAGCGATGGTGGAATCCATCGGTGGGTATATTTCGCACCTGCCCACGCTGTCATTCTTTAACGACTTAGGTGGTAATGGTCAATGGTCTGGCCAATGGACTGTGTTCTACTGGGCTTGGACTGTTACTTGGGCGCCGTTCGTGGGAATGTTCGTGGCTAAGATTTCCAAAGGGCGTACAATTCGGGAGTTTGTGCTGGGTACGATGGGCGTGCCAAGCATCTTCGTGATGATCTGGATGGCAATCTACGGCTACAACGCCGTTGTGCAGGATCGCGCTTCAGCTCCTACTTCCGGCACAGGTGGCGCGCTCGCGAAGACGATTGTTGACGAGGGAAACGTTCAAGCAGCGCTGTTCCAGTTTTTGCACGGCTTCCCGTGGTATCAGGCGACGGCGGTGCTCGCGCTCGTCGTCGTCCTTCTGTTCTTTATCACCTCGATTGATTCGGGCGCATTGGTGATGGACGCGATGGCGAATGGTCATGAAGATTTGTCGCCACTGAAGCAGCGGGTGTTCTGGGGACTTTCCATTGGTGGCGTATGTGCCTCGATCCTGCTCACCGCTGGAGAGAATGGTCTAACCGCACTTCAAGAAGTGATTATTGTGGTCGGTTTCCCAGTGGTTCTTATGACGTTCGTGCAGATGCTGATGGTTATCCAAGCATTGCGTGAGGACGCAGGTGCAGCGAAGCCGATTCGTACGCGCCAGTGGAAGCGTGTTCTTCCTGCTGAAGAGTATGAACGACGCGCGGAAGATCCCGACGAAGATGTGGAAGGTTTCGTTATCTCTCCAGAGTTCGAGCCTGGCACCGAACCCGAATTTGAGACTCATACCCCGACGACGGCAGCAGTGCTCGAAGCCCAAGCGGGAATGCCAAAACTGCGAATCGCCGTCACTGGCGGTGCGGCAGCCGGAGCTTCTTTGGTTGCTGATGAGCTAGCGAAACTCGGTGCGGTCGTTATTGACGCAGATGAAATCTCGCGAGATGTCTTAACGAACGACGAGCAAGTGCAAGATGAAATCCGAGCAGTCTTTGGTGAGGACATTGTCTCAGCTGATGGTGAAGTGGATCGTAGCGCGCTCGGTCGGCTTGTGTTCGCTTCGCGTGAGGCTCGATTGCGGCTTGAAGAAATCATGCATCCGCGAATCATCGACGAGATTGACCGCATTTCGCGTGAAATCGGCGAAGAAAGCGTTGCGGTAGTGACCGTGCCGCTCCTTGTCGAATCGGGGTTGGCGAGCCGTTTTGACCAAGTGATTACGGTGTCTGCACCCGTCGAACGACGCGTGGAGCGCTTGATGGAGGAGAAAGGTCTTTCCCGAGAAGATGCTTGGGCACGTCTTGACACTCGGATTACTGACGAGGAACGCGAAGAGGTAGCAGACTATGTATTGCATAATGACGACGATATCGAGTCCTTGCGCGCTGCTACACGCGAGTATTGGGATGAGCATGTGGCGCCGTCATTGAACGAAGTCTAGGTGACCGAAGGGAATTGCGGGAACTGGTGTTGCATAGCTAGTTTCGCCCATTCCATGTGGATCGATACGGTGCTGTGCGAGAATACGGATAGAGACGCGAGTAGTGAGTAGGGGAGTGACAAATGGGTATAGATGCCGTTCGTCGGATTTTGGCAGATCTCGATGCGACTCGTTCGCAGCGCGAAGAGCTGTATAAGTATTTCCATCAACACCCCGAGCTTTCTATGCAAGAGACACTCACTAGCCAGAAAATCGTGGAAGAGCTGGAATCTTATCAGATACCGTACCGCAGGATTGGTCGCACAGGTATCGTTGCCACTATCAATAATGGCGACGGCGCAGTGGTCGCTTTTCGTGCGGACATCGATGGTTTGCCTATCAAGGAGACATCGGGTAAGGACTATGCCTCTCATGCGGTGCAGGAAGATGAAAGTACTGGCGCACTTGTGAGCACTTCCCATGCTTGCGGGCATGATTTCCACATCATGAGCTTGCTTGGTGCGCTACAAGCTTTAAATTCCCACAAAAATGACTGGCAAGGTACGTTTATCGGTATTTTCCAACCGGCAGAAGAGATAGCTGCTGGTGCTCGAGACATGCTCGAAAACGGCGTCGCACAAGAGCTTCCGCGTGCCGATGTTTACCTCGGACAACACGTTTTGGCGAATTTGCCTGGCGGACACGTGGGGACGCGAGTTGGTGCGGTACTTTCAGCTGCATTTTCGCTAAAAATAGAGCTAACGGGGCGTGGCTCTCACGGTTCAATGCCGGAGCTGAGCGTGGATCCTGTGCTACTTGCTGCGAATATTATTACGCGGCTACAACAGATTGTTTCGCGCGAAATTGCGGCATCGAATAGCGCGGTACTCACGGTCGGGGCAGTGCATGCCGGAGCGAAGTCCAATATTATTCCGCAAACTGCCGAGTTGCTGATCAATACGCGGGCTTTCAATCAAGACGTGGCCAATCATCTCAAAGAAGCAATTGAACGGGTTGTGAATGCCGAATGCGAAGCTGCGCGTTGCCCTGAACCTGCTCGATTTACGTATTACGATGAGTATCCTTTGACCAGCAATGACGCCGAAGTCACTCATCGGGTGCGCGCGGCTTTTGACGAGTATTTTCCGGGCGAAACCCACGATATGGATCAAGTTCCGGCATCGGAAGATTTCTCCATTATTCCGTCAGCCTTGGGAGTTCCTTACACTTTCTGGGGCTTGGGAGGATTTGCTGATCCAGATTCAGCGCCGGGTAATCACAACCCAGCATTTGCTCCCGACCTTCAGCCGACTTTGGATCGGGGGCTAGAAGCTGCGGTGGTTGCAGCATCGGCGTGGTTAGTTCCGTAAACTATAAACTGTTCACGGTGGATTCCTCACCGCAAGAGAAAGGTTCTTCTCATGGTAACTCGGCTTATTAGCGCAAATTCTTCTGAAATACTGGCGATGGATGCAGCTCAACTTATGCAAAGCATTAAGGCTTCTGAAGGCCGTGTGGTGCTTTCTGAAAATATTGTGGTGCATCAACCGAGCCTGCCTGATTTGACCAATGCTGAGATCGCGCACGCTTTTGGCGCAGATCTGATTTTGCTCAATCTGGTGGACGTGTTTTCCCCACAAATTCACGGGATCAAGGATCAGATGAACTTTGTGGATGAGCTGCATAAACTAGTGGGCTGTCCAATCGGAGTGAATCTCGAGCCTGTTGATTTCGAAGCCTCGATGCTCGAAGAACGCACACATATTTCGCAGGGGCGCACCGCAAATGTGCAGACCTTGCAGCGCTTGGAAGAGCTCGGTGCAGATTTCGTATGTTTTACGGGCAATCCGGGCACGGGTGTAACTAATAGCGCTATCATCGATGCTACGAAGATAGCAAAAGAACATTTTAGTGGACTCATTATTGCTGGAAAGATGCACGGAGCCGCTGTTGATGAGCCCGTCGTTAATGCGCAAACAGTACAAGCGTTGGTGGACGTCGGAGCTGACGTGATTCTCGTGCCTGCGGTGGGTACAGTACCTGGCTTCACTGATGTCGAGCTGCGTGATGCGGTGCTGGCGGCTCACCGCGCTGGGGCGCTGGTGATGTCAGCGATAGGTACGAGTCAAGAAAGTTCTCAGCCAGAAGTAATCGTTGATATTGCGATCCGAAACAAGGTGTGCGGAGTGGATATTCAGCATATTGGCGATTCCGGCTATGGTGGCTTAGCTCCGGTTGAAAATATCTTCGCGCTCAGCAAAGCGATTCGCGGGCAGCGACACACGGTTTCGCGAATGGCGCGTTCAATTAATCGCTGAATTATAGCAACGCCACGTACAAGATCGGCTCAATACGTTTTCGCGTATTGAGCCGATCTAAGTATGTACCAACTAAAGATTAGCGAACGAGTTGTGATTCATTGACACTTGGCGATTGAGCTACCACAGGTTGTGTTGCCAATTTCTCAGCCGAATTCGATTTCTTGCCACCCTTAAGAATTCCAACGATCACTGGAATCCCTGTTACTACTACGAACACCAGCATGATGCGTTCGATAGATTGAGTGACTCCTGGAATCTGCCCAATGAGCACGCCAATAATCACCATCGAGAACACCCAGGTGATTGCGCCCATGACATTCCAGAACACAAAATGGCGATAACGCATGGAGGAAATCCCTGCTCCAAGCGGCACATAGGTGCGAACGAATGCTAAGTAACGGCCAAGAACTAACGCTAGTGGTCCGTATTTGGCAAAGAATTCCTCTGCCTGGTCAAGCCGTTCGGTTTTCAGGATTTTGGCATCAGGCGAAAAGAGTTTTCTACCATAACGACGCCCGAGCCAAAAGCCAACCTGATCTCCTGCAATAGCGGCAAGGCAAGCCACCAATACCATCACCCACAGGGGGTAGCCGAGGGCATGGTGGAGCACGGCCATAGTGATGAGGAGAGAATCGCCAGGTAGGAACGGAAACAGAACACCCGACTCAATAAATATAATGATGGCGATTCCGAGCAACGCGTAAGCACCGAAATGCGCAATGAGGGCAGCTGGATCCGAAAGTTGGTGTATCCAATCAATGATTCCCATGAGTTCCTCTTGCTATTGATGTGCCCCAAAAGCGCAACGGCTTTTAGGCTGTTATGGATCTTTGCAAACTAAATAGGCATTTATAACCAAGAGCCATTCTAATTCAGAATGGCTCTTGGTTCGCTGGATTTTGTACTCCTGTGGTATGAAAAATCCTGGCCCAAGCAGGAGGGAAACGTGAAATATTAGCTATGTGTAATATGTCGTATTTAGTAGGGAAAGGACCAAGATAGCGGCATTATTGCCATTGAGCTGAGTCAGGATCGACCCCATGTGCGTGCGCATTAGAATCGATTGCCGCTTTCAACCACCCTGCCAAGCCTGGAGCGATTTCGTTGTAGTAGTTAGCAAATCTTGGATCGCCTACATAGCCTCGCGCAATAATCACGTGCTTAGCGTGGCTAACTGGGAACCACTCCGAGAGTAACTCGCGGTGTTCCTCAGCAAGTGTTTGAGCGAGTTCGCAATCGGCTTCAACTCCCTTTTGCATGGCTTGAGCAAGTCGCGCATGTAGTGACTCTGTTTTAGCTTTGTAATCAGCCCATTCGCCGGCAGTTTTCTGCTGTGCGCGTTCTTGGCTGATTCGCCAATCTTCGGTTTCGCCCCAATTATGCTCAGCTTCCTCCTGATATTGTGCAAACTGGGTGTCCCCAAGAATCTGCGCAATCTCGTGTGTTGAGAGTTCATTCTTGTCCATGGCATCCTCCATAATTAAGTCAAGAGCTGCAATCATATTGTGCAGTTCGGTTTGTTTCTCTATGAGGAGATCACGCTGGCGCCGTAGATGACGCAAGGGATCGACGTCGTCCAATACTTCGGCAATCGCATCCAAAGGCATGCCTGCGGCGCGGTATACCAATACGTGCTGTGCACGCCGCACGTCGTCGTCACTGTACAAGCGATAATTAGTCCAGCTCCGCTCGGCGGGCACAACAAGTGAACGCTCCTCCCAGTGATGCAAGGTGCGCACAGATACTTTCAGAAGTTTTGCAACTTCGCCTACGGTGAGTAGTTCACCGCTTTCTTTTCTGCTCATGGCATTTATCATTGTGCCTCACCTTGCGTGAGGGGCAAATGCGTAGTGACGACGTCGGCATGTAGCGTAATGAAGTCGGTGTGTAGTATGACGACGCCCAAATGGACACACCATGAACTTAAGCAAAATGAAGCTCTGCGAAAACATCCTAGCTTGGTCTCGCAGAGCTTCACGGTAGTTTACATTGTATTTGGCAATGCGTTCTACAAAACTATCTCCAACTGAGTTTGTCTCAGCATTGCTGAATAGTTCTACCTATTTATTTGGTGTTGTTTTCGACCCAAGGGTTGAGAGTCGTGCCCTTGAGGACGATTTCGCGATGTGGAACTAGTGGCAGACCCTTTTGGTTGATGATCGTCCACCACGGATCCCATGCGAGTCCAGTTCCTTCACCTGCAACTACTCGGATATTTCGAGCGTTGGCCGGCAAGTGGATCGTTTCGCGGAATCCGGCAGTTCGGGCTTTCCAGTTCCCGCTCCACTTCATTGGTGTGCGGATTTCGTTTCCTTTGGCATCGAAGCTGATCTCGTCCCAGGTCAGATCGAACTTTGCAACATACCCGCCTGCATGACGAAGCGTGATTGCGCCAGCGGTGTAGGTGGTTGCAGTGGTTTCAATGTAGTCTCCACTGTTTTGAACAGTTGCTTGTTGATTATCCTTTAGGAAGTTCACGGCATATGAGACGGGTACTGCTGGTACGTTGGTTGAGAAGGTGCTTTCTTCCTTAATGATCCTCTTAAGATCTGCGATATTGCCAGTAGCAACTTCCACACCTCGTTTGGCACTTCCGCCCATGACGTAAACGGTAGCGCGCGTGTTCTTCAAGATATTCGCATACTTTGTGTCCACATCCGTTTTGACATTACCGAAACTTGCCTTAAATACGCCATTGAATGCCGCTTTGACATCGTTGGAGGTGGATGTGGTTTCGAGCTTTACGAATATTTGTCGACCATAGCTAACGCTGGATACATAGCCTAGCGGATTCTTATTGTTCACTCCACGTGCTACAAGATCATCACGGGTAACGTTCGGCGCGAATACCTTATGAGGATTTGTTGGCGTATCCATAGCTACGGTGTAATAGATCTGCCTGAAGGATGCAATTGCAACTTGCCGTTCATGCTTGTGAATAGCTTCGAAATTTACATTGAGCTTAGCCGCGATTTTTTCAAATCCAAGTCCAAACTTCGCCTTGAGTTGTTCTTTAGAAGTGACCATCGACTCGTCGTAAGACATCTTTGCTGCATGCTCTGGATAACTATCGTGGCGATCCGTCCAACGCTGTAGAAGATCATTAATTCCTTGTTCAACGGTGCTCTTGGAAGGATTTTGGATAGTGATCCGGTTGCTACCACGTGTTGACCCGGGCAAATCTACGCTGATAGTCTGAGGAGCACGATCAATTCCTACTGGTATTGGCGTTCCTTTTGCCAAGCTTTGGTTCGCCAATACCAATGCGCCTGGGAAAATCGTGGCATTGTTAGCTTCTAATGCTGCAATATCTGATCGCAGATTATTAAAGCTCTTGCGTTCGTGCTTGAATACAGTATAGGTGCCATCTTTGAACTGGTCGCGAGTTACCGGAACAGTTTTGACGGATTCGCCTGGAACTGCTAAGACGCCTCGGGGATCATATTGGAGGCCGCGAATATACTGATCTACTCCGTTTGCAATCTGCATATTAGGTGCCATAGTTGTGATGAATTCCGAGGTTGGGGGCGTGATGAGGGCAGAGTCTCCGAAGGAACTTGCGAGAGCCGTTGTAGGCAATATTGCAGTTGCTACAAATGCACCGCTTACTACTGTTGCAAAAAATTTCCTTTTCATGGTCTTGCCTGCCTTAGTAGTGACAAATTGTTATTAATATGATCCACGTCACTTTGTGGTCATGTTTTAATTTTGTATCATCGCACAACATAACACAAATTCGGTTTAATATTTAACTACATGGGCTGGGGGAATGTGTAGTTTCTTATGTGAATAGTAGCTTGTATTATTTTATACTGCGAGTACTATTTAATGGAATAGAATCGTAATAGCGCGCAAACCGCCCGATGTTGCACGTTTGTAGCGAAAAAGTAACCTTTGAGCAACCTTGTTGTGATACAAATTAAGTATGAAATCATGGTTGATAGATATGGATGGAGTCCTCGTTCACGAGGGCAAGGCAATCCCTGGCGCTGCTGATTTTCTCGCGCGCCTCCAAGAAAAAGAAATCCCTTACTTAATCCTCACAAACAACTCAATCTTCACGGGTCGTGATCTTGCGGCACGTCTTGAGGCATCTGGATTAGAAGTTCCAGAGAACCGTATTTGGACTTCTGCTTTGGCTACGGCCCGTTTCCTTGCGCAGCAGACGGAAACTCGCCGTGCTTATGTGGTGGGCGAAGCCGGTCTCACCACAGCCTTATATGAAGAAGGATTTATTATGACGACGGCGGATCCAGAGTTCGTCGTATTGGGTGAGACACGCACCTATTCCTTTGATGCCATCACGCAGGCAATTCGTTTGATTCAAAAAGGCGCACGTTTTATTGCTACGAACCCAGATAACTCGGGTCCATCTGAGCATGGAGATATCCCCGCAACTGGTGCAGTGGCAGCGCTTATTGAAAAGGCTACGGGCCGTTCGCCATTCTTTGTTGGCAAGCCGAATCCGGTGATGTTGCGCAATGGTCTGAATAAGATTGGCGCACATTCGGAAGAAACTTCCATTGTGGGAGATCGTATGGATACAGATGTGCTTGCCGGTGTAGAGACTGGTCTTGACACTCACTTAGTGCTCACTGGTTCCACGCGACGCGAGGATATTGAGAAGTATCCATTCCGCCCGCACTATGTGCATAACTCTATTGCTGACGTGGTAGATCTCGTATAACACTACTCGTATAGCGGTTGCCGCTAACAGCGAAATGAACCCGTGGAAGGGTGAAAATATGTACATCCTTCCACGGGTTCGTCACATATGTATCAGTTGTGCGATATTATGAACCTTTCATTACTATTTGCTTGCAAATTGGTTTTTCGGACTGATGTAACAAGCATTTCCGCCTAATGAAGGGGTTATATGGATACCGATGGTACTGAAGCAAAAGCCGTGAACTCGCGCGTAAACGATTCCCAGAACGCAATCGCAGGGAATGAACCGCACTCCAACAACGGGCGCACATTCTTCGGTCAACCGTGGGGTCTAGCAAACCTTTTCGGCGTCGAAATGTGGGAGCGTTTCAGTTTCTACGGAATGCAAGGCATCCTTCTTTATTACATGTACTACGCCGTCACCGACGGTGGCCTTGGTATCGATCGCGGCGCTGCGACGTCGGTAATGGGAGCGTACGGCGGTCTCGTCTACATGGCCGCTCTCGTCGCCTCGCTTGTGGCTGACCGTCTCCTCGGCTCTGAACGCACGTTGTTTTACTCGGCAATTCTGGTAATGGTTGGACACATCTCCTTGGCGGTAATACCTAGTGTGCCTGGACTAGCTCTCGGACTCACCTGCATCGCCGTCGGTTCCGGCGGTGTAAAAACGAATGCTCAGGTAGTGCTGGGGCAATTATACGAACGCACCGACCCTCGTCGTGACGCAGGCTTCTCGATTTTCTATATGGGCGTCAATATTGGAGCTCTTTTTGGTCCGCTCCTCACCGGATGGATTTGGGGAATGAAGGGCTTTCATTGGGGATTTGGACTCGCGGCAATCGGTATGGCTGCAGGCCTGATCCAGTACATGCTCATGCGTAATACCACGATTGGTGCGGCTGGTCATGAGATTCCAAATCCGCTTCCACGTTCGCAGTACGTTCGGTGGGGTGCAATTGCGCTCGCGACGGCGGGCGGCGCCGTCGTCCTCATTGGAACCGGAATCATTCCGCTCGAGTACCTTGCGGTGTTAGTTTCAGCGCTCGCACTGGTGGCTGCGGTAGTGATGTGGTTGCATATGTATCGTTCGCCATTGACGACGACGGACGAAAAGTCGCGTTTGATCGGTTTCGTGCCGCTATTTATGTCGGCGGTAGTATTTTTCGGGATATTTCAGCAGCAGTTTACGGTTTTGGCGATTTATTCCGACGTGCGGCTCAACAGGAATATACTTGGGTTTGAAGTGTCGCCAGCTTGGGTGCAGGCGATTAACCCACTGTTCATCATCGTATTCGCGGGTGTTTTTGCCTCGATATGGACGAAGCTGGGCGAACGGCAATGGTCTACCCCTATCAAATTTGCAATAGCTAATATCGTGATTGGAATTTCCTTATTCTTCTTTATCCCGTTCTCTGGAGGTGCGGAAAATTCCACGCCATTATTGGCAATCGTGTGGATTCTGTTCCTGTTCACGCTCGGTGAGTTGCTGTTGAGTCCGGTTGGAAATGCCCTTGCTACGAAGGTGGCTCCCAAGGCATTTCCCTCGACGATGATGGCGGTGTGGCTCATGGCAATCGCGATGGGTACATCGCTGGCTGGAACGCTCGCCGGATATTACCATCCGGAGGATATCCGGGCAGAAAATACCTTCTTTATTGTGTTAGGAAGTGCCTCTATCGTTCTCGGATTGATGCTTCTTGTTGCTCATAAATGGATTGAAAAAAGGTTTGTTGACGTGCGTTGAGTGTGTGCATGATCTACACGAACGTTATCTATTTGCGCACAAAACGGTATGGCTTTAATTCTGCTGTTGTGAAACATGATGAGTCTTGATTTGATGTAGCTATGTACGCAAATAAGAAGCGAGCGAAAGACACAGTGCTATTTGAGGTCCGATCCACCGAGGCCTCAAGCAAGAACAATATCGGAGTGTTGGTAGCACATGTCTAAGCCTCGCACTCGCCGCTTGCGTGACTTCGTCGCTCTATTTTGGATGCTTTGTGCCGTCTTTGTGGTGTTCGGGCGTTCAATATTTCCTGGATATGAATGGCTTGCCATCCATATGATTTTATTGGGTGCAGTGAGTCATTCTGTGCTGGTATGGTCAGAATATTTTGCCCATACGTTGCTCAAATCGCCGCCTACTCAGCGAGAAAATAAATGGCAAGATGCGCGAATCCTCGCCTTTGCAGCTGGAGCGTTGGCGGTATTTATTGGCTATCTGGCGAAAATATGGATCTGCGTACTAGTCGGCGCTGTTCTCGTTGTGATTGCTGTTATATGGCATGTTGTCCATCTGGAACGAAAAATAAGAACGTCGTTGCCGGGACGTTTCTTAATAGTGGTGCGTTACTACGAAATCTCTGGGATTCTATTGCCGATTGGAGCTACCTTTGGCGCGCTTTTAGCTTGGGGTGTGAGTGACGAGTGGCGAGGTCGATTGCTTATTGCTCATATTTCAGTGAATCTCTTGGGCTGGGTGGGCTTTACGGTGATTGGTACGCTCATCACGCTTTGGCCCACGTTATTGCGTACGCGAATGCACGATTCAGCTCAAAAATGGGCTAAGCAGGCGTTAGCCCCGTTGTGTTGCGGTCTTTTTGTAATTGTTTGTGGGGCATTGAGTGGTTACCGACTGATCACAGCAATGGGCTTAGTTGTTTATCTGGTAGGACTACTGTGGTGGGGGCGTAGCCTTATCTCTCCCATGCGGGCAAAAGGAATCCGCGAGTATGCACCTGCTGCGGTGGCTTGCGCAGCGCTGTGGGCGCTACTTGGCCTCGGCGTCGTCGGTTGGGCACTCGTTACATCTCCTAGCTGGGGTGATGTAACGCAATACTTGCCTTTTATTGGTGTGCTTTTTGCTGCTGGGTTCGGAATCCAGATTCTCATTGGCGCACTGAGCTATCTCATTCCGAGCTTGATCGGGCAGGGGCCGGCAACAGTGCGAGCTGTGCAAGCCCGGATGAATTTTGCCGCTACTTTTAGGCTTGTTACCCCGAACGTGGCATTGCTGCTGTGGATTTTCCCAACGGAAGACGGCGTGCGCGCGGCGCTCATGGCACTCACAGTACTAGTCTATGCAGCTTTTATTCCCGTTATGATGTCGGCGATATTCACTGGACTTCGAGTACGGCGCGAATCTGGCGAAAATAGAGCATTCTTCGTCGATCCTGATCCGCACCGGCGGCAAAACCTGCTCCAAGGAAATAAAAGTTCTGTTGGAAGTGGATCGAAAGAACGTCACGGACAGGTGGCAAAATAATATGGAACCAATGAATACGCCGCATAACGCTGAGAATAGCTTCGCACATGGCACTAGCGCACAAAGTGATGAAAAGGTTGCCACATCGCGAAACGAGCAAAAGAAGCCATCCATTCCCAGCGTATGGACGCAGACAGGTGCGATGTGGGCTACTCTTGCGATACTGTGTGCTGTGGTGTTTGGCTTAGTTTTCGAAACAACACCGCGTGCATCTGTAAATCTTGCAACGCCCAGCAGCGGGGAATCACAAAATGCGAATATACTTCCTACCGGCGAAACCACCGAAGTAGAAGTTCAGGCCCGTGCGGATATGACGTTCTCACCGAACCGGATTGAAGTTCCAGCTGGTAATGAGCTTATCGTAACTTTGGTAAACACGGATCCGGTATCGGGCCATGATCTCGTTATTGGTGATTCAGCCACACCTAGAGTGCAACCAGGAAAATCTGCGCAGCTAAATGCTGGGGTGATGCGTGAATCAACGATGGGACATTGCTCGGTAGCCGGTCACGAACAAATGGGAATGACGCTCGAAATTGTGGTGACCAGTGCGTCGTCGGCAAAGAATGAAAGCATGGGGGATAGCCACGATCATTCCTCGACAGCGAATAGTGCCAGCGGCGCTCATCATGCGATGCCTGTTAATATTGCCGATGTCTCTGGGGCGAAGTTAAGCCATCATATTGACCCGATGCTCAAACCACTTGAGCCTAATACTGGATCACAGACGCGCAAAGTCACTCTTCGCGTCCAAGAAGTCAATCTGGAAGTCTCGCCTGGCTTGTACCAGCGCCGTTGGACGTTTAATGGAGAATCGGTAGCGCCCACGCTACATGGAAGAGTTGGGGACACTTTCGTTGTGACGCTCATCAACGATGGTTCGATGGGCCATTCGATTGATTTTCATGCTGGCGCTGTGGCACCTGACCAGCCAATGCGAACCATTAAGCCTGGTGAATCGCTCGAATATGTGTTCAAAGCAGAGCGGGCTGGCATTTGGATGTATCATTGCTCGACGATGCCGATGTCAACACATATTGCGGCAGGTATGCACGGTGCTGTGGTGATTGAGCCGCCAGACCTTGAGCCGGTAGATGCGTCGTACGTGTTGGTACAGTCCGAGGTATATTTGGCCAATGCGGCGCATAACGCCGAGTCAGCGAAAGAGCTGGATGCACAAAAGATTCTTGCCGGTACACCCGATCGCGTGGTGTTTAATGGCATTTCTGACCAATATCTACAGTATCCGATCCAAGTAAAACCGAATCAACGAGTAAGATTCTGGGTGCTTAATGCCGGACCAGATCAGAATCTCGCTTTTCACGTGGTTGGTGGGCAATTCGACACTACCTGGACCGAGGGTGCATATCTGATCCATCGAGGCGTAGCGAGTAGCGTGGGATCAGTGCCGGCTCTGCACGATGTCGGAGCACAAGTGCTGCCGCTACAACCAGCTCAAGGAGGATTCGTTGAACTGACATTTGCGCAGACGGGTCACTATAAGGCAGTGAATCACGTGATGTCGGTAGCCGAACGCGGTGCGCGGGTGACGATTGAGGTACAGGATTGACGCTTGGCTGTGTTTCCTCCCACAGGTAATTCTTCTTGCTGAACCGCACGATCCTAGTTTTCCCTTGTAAATCGCTTATTTTGGATGATTGAAGTGCCATTTTGCAGTTTCACAATATGTGTGGGTGCTCGGCGCATAAAAATCTTGTGCTATAAATATGACGGCTTGACGGGCTGCTCACACATTTTCCTGCATGAGCAATGTTAAAGGGATCTTATGAAAACGAAATTAAATGCTGGTGAACTCGCACTAGTTTCCAGCACATTATTCGGCTTGTTTTTCGGAGCTGGAAACCTTATTTTCCCAGTTCATCTTGGGCAACTTGCCGGAGCGAACGCATTTTGGGCGCTACTTGGCTTCATCGTGAGCGCTGTTGGCTTGCCCATCCTCGGCGTCGTGGTGATTGGCGCTACCCATTCAAGTGGCCTGCAAGAACTTTCCTCTCGTATCAGTCCACGTTATGCAAAAATCTTCACCGCTTTGCTCTATCTGACCATTGGTCCGTTTTTTGCAATTCCGCGCACAGCAACAACCTCCTTCGCAATTGGTGTGGAACCGCTGGTGAGCGAGGCATCTGCCAAGAGCGTAGCGCTATTAGTTTTCACTGCGGTATTTTTTGCCGCGGCGCTGTTCTTTTCGTTGCGCCCGTCTGGAATCGTCACCTGGATCGGAAAGATTCTGAATCCAATTTTCCTTGTTTTCCTTGCGATTCTTGTGGTGGCGGCACTGTGGAATCCTGCGACGTCGGTGGCGAACGTAACCCCGGACGCCACGTACCAATCCGGCGTCTTCTTCAAGGGACTTCTCGATGGCTACAATACGATGGATGGAATTGCGTCTCTCGCTTTCGGAATCGTAATCATCAACGTGATCACTTCGGCTGGCATTACAGACGAGCGTGCTATTGCTCGCTCCACGCTCAAGGCCGGAGTTTTTGCAGGACTCTTGATGGCATTCATCTACGTACTTATCACTATCGTCGGTGTACAAAGCCGCGGACTTTTCGAGACGTCAGAGAATGGTGGAATCGCCCTCGCGCAGATTTCAAGCCACTACCTAGGTAATGCGGGCGCGCTGGTGCTGGCACTGACGATCACTTTTGCCTGTTTTAAGACAGCGATTGGCCTGATTACGGCATGTGGTCAAGCTTTTGAGCCGCTTTTGAAAGGCAAGATTAGCTACAACACCTTGGTGACCATTTTCTCGGTGTTCTCATTCTTGATGGCAAATGTAGGGCTCACTGCGCTCATCGCCTATGCCATTCCGATGTTGATGCTGCTCTATCCCTTGGCAATTTCGCTAATTCTTCTAGCATTAGTGGATGTCTACGTATCCGTGCCGCGTATTGTGTACGTCTGCGTGACTCTTGGCGCAGCTATTGGTGCTATCTTCGACTTCATCAAGACCTTGCCATGGGGGATTGATGTGAGCTGGGCGGGAAGTTTCCTGCCGATGTTCGATCTTGGTTTGGGATGGATTGTTCCAGCAGGTATTGGAGCCGTGATCGGTGCGGTATTGTTCGCACTGAATGGTTCAAAGCGCGTGCATGCGTAACATGCATAATGCTCAAGGGAGCACTTCAGTTTGGTGGAGTTGGCAATGATGCGACGCTCAATCAAGTGTATGTGCCAGCTGATGGAGTGTATGAACTCTCGCTCGAATATCGCAGTGGCGAACCGCGTTCGGTGACCGGTTATGTAAACGACAATCAAACGGTTGTGCTGAGTAAGTTGAGCACGGGGAGTTCTAGTGGATTTGCCACTGAGAAGTGTGGAGCGCTGTTGAAGCAGGGATGGAATACGGTTCGTTTTCTCACGACGGCGGTCCGGCACCTGATCTTGGCACGCCCACGGTTTGAGTTGCGCCGTAGGGAGAGTTGCGCTTGATCCTTGCGTCTTGGAGTGACGACGGCGTACTGGCCAGATGTGTCCAGGCGGTGTCGCGTGTTGCTGTGCGGCGTCGTCGCCACCGAGGCGTGAATCAATAAGCTAAGATGAAAAATTGTATTTATTTATAGAGGTTGTAAAACTGCTGTAAATGTAGCCGTATTTGATAAGTAATTGCTTGCAAATTTTATAGACGTGACATAGTGAAGTGGTGTCAAATTAAATTACTTCTCAAAACTAGTCTGATGTCTGACAATTTTTTGTTATCCTAGTGATTAAGAATTTTGCTAAGCCAAAGGGGGAAATATGCAAATTCTTCGCCACTTCAAGGAAGAAGAGTCTTTCAAGAAAGACAAAAATTATTCAATTCGCACACGTCGATTCCGTCGAAGCGGAGCGATGGTTACTGCAGTTTTGTTTGCCATGACTCCGGCGGTAGCTGCCCAGGGTGCAGACGATACTGCACATAACGGTGCTGCTGAGAGTACCGGCGTCGCACGTGCTGAACAGACTGCGCCAGCCGCGGCGACGTCTGCGGAGCAACAGTATTTGCGAGTTGAGCTCACACGCAGTGATTCGCTGGGGGACAAGGTATTTGTGGGGGATACGCTCACATATCGCGTTCGCTACACAAATTTGTCAACGCAACCACTTACTGCATATCCTGCAGAAACGAATCTGAGCAATGTACGAGTAGGTGACGCAAAAAATTGTCGTTGGAGCGATCTTGCTGCAGGGGTTACGAAAGAATGCAATTTTGCCCAGCATCGCGTAACTACTGAAGACCTAAATCAAGGATCGTTCTCGGCATATTCCGTTTGGAAAGCCACTAAAGACCGTGATGGCAAACAGATTCTCCAAGACAATATTCGGGTTGAGGCTTCTGTGGTCAAGGTGGTGTCCGGCGAACGTCCAGTTGCTCCTGATCCAGCCACGATCCCCACAGTTCGCAAAGAAGGCGAAACGGTAGTGCTGGGCACGCATAAATCTGCTGGTTTCAATTGTCATCGTATTCCGGCTATCACGATGGCTCCGAATGGTTGGTTGTTGGCTGCATGGGACGGACGTCCGAACGATTGTGCTGATGCCCCGCAAGCCAACTCGATTATTCAGCGTATTTCCAAAGACGGTGGAAAATCTTGGGAACCAATCAAGGTGATTGCTGCTGGTAAACAAGGTGGAAGCGATTATTATGGATATTCCGATCCATCGTATGTGGTAGATAGTGAAACTAATACAATCCATATGTTCTTCGTCAAGAGCTTTAATAAACGCTTCACTGAGTCACTACCGGGAACTGATCCTTCGGATCGTAATGTTTTACATGCTGCCACAATGTCTTCAACGGACAACGGTGTGACTTGGACAACCCCGCGTGTCATTACTAAAGACATAACAAAGGATTCCGCTATTGCCAGCCGTTTTGCGGCATCTGGCCAAGGAATCCAGCTTAAATATGGAACTCATAAAGGGCGTCTAATTCAGCAGTACACAGTTCGTAAGAATGGGAAGAACCAAGCTGTGTCTGTTTATTCGGACAATCACGGCGCAACGTGGCAGAGTGGTGAACCATTCGGCACCGACATGGATGAGAACAAGGTAGTGGAGCTTTCCAATGGCTCGGTAATGCTCAACTCGCGTTCTTCCGATTCTTTCACTAAGGCACGTAAGATTGGCATTTCGCATGATGGAGGCCACACATACGCCAATCTTCCCGGTGAGACTAGGAAAACCTCTGTTGATGACACTTTGATCGACCCGAACAATAATGGTGCGATTATTCGTGCATTCCCGAATGCGGAGCAAGGATCGCCAGAAGCGAAGATTCTGTTGTTCACCAATGCGGCATCAAAGACGGCACGTGAAAAAGGTACAGTGCGCATTAGTTACGATGATGGCAAGACTTGGTTGCAGTCGAAAGTATTCGAGCCTAACAGAATGGATTATTCGACGCTCACACCGCTGGCAAAGCCGGGCACCTACGGATTGCTCTTCGAAGGTCGTGACGGCACTGGTGGAGATGGCTACCAGATCAAGTACACCCAGATTTCACTTGATTGGATCGGCGGTCTACCGGTAATTGCGCAGGCTGAACCGGCCGTCGTTCATCGCGGGGCATCAGAGATCACGGTGCGTGTATCGAACCTTGGCTCAGCGGTCAAAGGAGCAAAAATCGTGCCAACCCTACCTAAAGGATGGTCGTTGACGCGCCCCGTTTCGGTTGATCTTGAAGCCGGAAAAACCGTAGATGTTAACGTACCGATTACGGTTGCGGCTAACGCAAATCCGGGCAAGGTTCAGATTCCTTTTGTGGTCAAAGCTGGAACTCGTGAATCTCAATTCACCGCCGAGCCTGAGGTGCGTCTCTACGTTGGCGAAAAAGGCATCGATTCTGTTCCAGTCAAGTTAGTTAGTGATCTACCTGCAGAAACAGTCAAAGAAAATGGAGCTTTTTCCAATATTCTCGATGGTAAACTCGACACCATTTGGCACACACCGTGGAGCAAGGCCATGAATTTTCCGCTCGATATCGACTTCACTCTTAAGAAGAGTCCGTCCGAGGTGCGTTCAGTACAGTTCATCAACCGGCAAGATTCAGAAAACGGCCGGATTGCTGAGTACGAACTCTATGTCGGCACGAGCAAAGATAACCTCATTAAGGTCGCTCACGGCACGGCAGAGAATTCTGGCGCTGAAGTCGATATTCCAGTAGACGTTGCCGCTGCGTTAGCCAAGCAATCTGAAGGTTCTGGTTCGGCAACTCCGTCCAAGCCAATGGCAATGCGACTCGGCACTGGAGCCGGTAAAACGTTCGGCAACGCTCGGGTAGTGCGGATGATGGATCTTCCTTCGCTCACGCCTGACGCATTAAATTCGAAAGAAACGTATGTGCGTTTGCGGATCATTTCAACTTATGGTCCCACACGCAGCACTCTTGCTTCGCTTTCAATTTTGAAAGCATTTGCAGACGTATATGGAACTGATCATCGCTTAGAAACAGCAGATCTCGCGTCGACGGCATTGGCAGCGACAGCTACCGCAGTGCCACCGACGCCGGTGCTTACGTTGGATCAAAAGAACTCCGTTAAGATGGGGACGGCGGCTGGCGATCCACAACTTGCCCGCACTGGCAGTGATCTGATTGCCCCTGTTTCGTGCTTTGTGTTGTTCCTGTGTGGAGGTGTAGCAACTCTCTTTGCGAACAAAAAAGGAAGGGGACGCAAAGTTAGAAGCGAGACCATCTAACGAAAGTTAGAAAACAGGTGTGGGGTGTTGGAACGCGGTAGCGTTCCAACACCCCACACCATATTAAGCACCGGCAAAAGCGGCGTTTGATCGTGCCATATTAGCGGATTGAGAACTCTGATGGCACTAAGCTGGCTAGCTCAAGGTTTTCTTGAGTTCAGAAATTGCCCGTGGCAAAGCTGCTGCGATTCGATCCACTTGCTCTGCTGTATGAGCTGCGGATACAAACCATGATTCAAATGCAGATGGCGGCAACATAATTCCCTCATCTAACATGGCATGGAAGAACGCGCGGTAAGCTGCCACATTTTGTCGTTGTGCCTGCTCATAATTGACCACGCCATGTTGGGCTGGCTCTTCGCCAAAGAACACGCTGAAAAGATTTGCCGCCCTATTGATCCTAAAAGGTATGCCTGCACTGTTCAGAGCCCCGCTTATTAAGTCAATAAGAGAATCTGCAGTTGCATCAATGTGACGATACGCCTGCTCATCTGCAAGCTTGAGAGTGGTCAAGCCTGCTGCGGTAGCGAGCGGGTTACCTGAGAGAGTACCCGCTTGATACACCGAACCAAGCGGAGCCAGATGTGCCATAACCTGTGCCGATCCTCCTAAAGCTGCGAGCGGCATGCCACCGCCCACCACTTTGCCAAAGGTGAAAATATCGGGCACGTAAGTTAGCCCTTCCAACTCGTTTGCTACCCATGTGCGGCGAGCTTGTGCATCTACCGTTGCGGCTTCAGGCAAGCCAAGCGTGCGATTACGTGCGCTCAAGCCGGTTTCGAAGCCCCAATAACCGGATCGTGAACACCTAAATCCAGTAAGCACTTCGTCCATAATCATCAAGGCTCCAGCGCGCTGAGTTTCTTGCCTGATCACGGTATTGAAATCGTCAACAGGTGGCACTACACCCATATTGGCAGGTGAGGCTTCAGTGATTACTGCCGCGATTTCAGAGCCACGCAAGGCAAAAGCTTCGCGCAAGGCAGCGGCGTCGTTATACGGAAGAACTATCGTATCGGCGGCTGTACCAGCTGTGACGCCGGCAGAACCCGGCAAGCCTTGGGTGGCGACGCCTGAACCAGCAGCGGCGAGCAATGCGTCAGAGTGTCCATGGTAGCAGCCAGCGAACTTGATAATGAGGTCGCGCCCCGTGACGCCGCGAGCCAAGCGGATCGCCGTCATTGTAGCTTCAGTGCCGGTGGACACCAGTCGAACTTGCTCAGCAGCCGGAACGCGCTCGGTGATCGCATTTGCCAGATCAGTCTCGCGATCAGTGGGCGCGCCGAAACTCAAGCCTTGAGCAGCCGTTTTTTGCACTGCCGCAATAACTTCTGGATGGGCATGTCCCAAGAGAGAAGGTCCCCAGGTGCACACCAAATCGACGTACTCACGCCCTTCATTGTCGCGCACATAAGGTCCGTAAGCAGCGGCAATAAAGCGTGGATCACCGCCAACCGAACCAAAGGCGCGAACAGGAGAATTTACTCCGCCAGGGATAGCGATATTTGCACGTTGAAAGGAATCGTGGGAACTCATCGTCGTCTTTCTAACTCGTATTCTAGGCTCGTTAACAGCTGATTTAGGCTCAGTTTGAGCAAAAGTTTCTAAGAGCGCCGAGCATATTCTAATGCCCAGTAGCTCAAAATCACATCTGCGCCCGCGCGGGCAATCGACACGAGTGATTCGTCGATGGCCGCCTCCCGATTGATCCAGCCATTGCGGGCAGCGGCTTCGATCATCGCATATTCGCCGCTCACTTGATACGCAGCAACTGGAATATCTACCACCTGAGCTACATCTGCAAGCACATCAAGATAGTGGCTCGCAGGCTTGACCATCACAATATCTGCTCCTTGCGCGGCGTCTAGGAGCGCCTCGCGCACTCCTTCTTTGCGATTGGCAGGATCTTGCTGGTAGGTTTTTCGATCGCCACATAACGTTGAAGCGACTGCCTCACGGAAAGGACCGAAGAAGGCTGAGGCGTATTTCGCCGAGTACGCCATAATCGACACATCAGTGAAGCCGTGTGTATCAAGCACGGTGCGGATATGTTCTACTTGTCCGTCCATCATTCCCGACGGACTTACCATATGTGCGCCTGCCTGGGCTTGCGCGAGTGCCATCCGCGCGTACAGATCAAGTGTTGCGTCGTTATCGACAATCCCTTGATTGTTGAGGACGCCGCAGTGTCCGTGGCTCGTGAACTCGTCTAAGCAGGTATCCGCACAGATCACAAGCTCGTCGCCGACTTCGGCCCGCACCGCCTCAATGGCGCGATTCAAGATGCCCGCTGGAGCCCAAGCTTGCGATCCAGCGGCGTCTTTATTGACTTGATCAGGCACTCCGAACAAGTCGATCCCGCCAACTCCGGCCTCAACAAGTTCGCAGGCAAGAGCCCGAATCGAATCGAGAGTGTGCTGAAACTGCCCAGGCATAGCAGTGATCTCGGTAGGATCGCCGTCTCCTTCACGCACAAATGCCGGATATATCAATTGCTGAGGTAGTACGTGCGTTTGGGCCACAAGTGCACGCATTGCTGCAGTAGTACGAAGACGGCGGGGACGATCTTTCATTTCTTCACTTCCTTTGTGTCGTGGCTGGTGTTATGGCTTGTACTGTTGCTGCTCGCGCGATTGTTATCGCTACTCACATTGCCGAGTGACGCAGAATTGGTATGGGATAATTTCGAAAAGTCTAGAATCTCGAACGCTCGCTTTAGCGCTTCATAGATGCCCAGCGCATCGGGCGAAGAAGCTACAGCCGCGAGCGATAATCCAGCGGCTTCGCAGTCTTGAGCAGTTTGCTCGCCGAGCGCAATAACTGGAGCAGTGGCGGACTGCTCATAATCAAATTTTGCCGAGTTGAGCTGGGCGTAAGCTCTAGCTGCTGAACCGGACGTCACCACCACCACATCGGCACCAATGTATTGCGGCGGTGACTCAGTGCGTGCGTATGGGCGGTACACTGGGGTTTCGATTACGTTGTATCCGGCAATCTGTAAACCGTGTGCGAGAGTGCGCTTGCTCGCTTGAGAACCTGGCAACCACACAGCGTGCTCCATTGCAGATGCTTCTGGTGCTGTTGTTGAACACAAGAAAACATCAAGGAGGCTGCGTGCATTGTGTGCGCTTGGAATACTGAGCTCAATCCCGAGTTTACACAGTTCCATTTCGGTACGTTGACCGACGCAGGCAAAACGAGTTCCGTGCTCAGCAGCACGCACAAGTGCCGACCTTTTATGGGCGGGCATTAGCTCAATTGTGCGGGCAGAAGTGATGAAAATCCAGCTCAATGGGGTGCTTGGGATGTCAAAATCGAGTGCTTCAAAGCTGGTTAGTCCAGCATGTAACACTGAAAAATCATTGCCAGTACTGGCACCGAAACTGGCGGTAGCAACGGCGTCGGTAGAAATGCCAGATCGTTTTTGTGCTCGCTGTGAGTGTTCGACCAAGAGCGGTCGTTCAGCCAGGAGCTGCTTAAGCTCCTTGGCTAAACGCCCCGAATCTTGAGTTAGAAGGATTTTCATTGCGCGATACTCTCACTCATGCACGGAAACATCAGCGCCATCGTCGTTCGGTCCACTGATCCCAGGGCGCCATAGAGATTCGGCATCGTGGGCGCCATCCATCCCACGCGGCTTGCTCGCTTGTAAATCAGTGACGTCGCCGGCGCCTTTCTTGCGCAGCAGCTTTGCGGCCTCCAAACCACATTCGCGTGCATAGTGGTCCGATTCTGCGATAGAAGAATCGACCGAAACTGTTGCCATATCGCACGAGAGCGTCACGCACACCTGAGCACCGCCGTCGGGAGAAAACACTGCTGCCGTGAGTGAAGAATCGTGGTAGCGAACTGCTACCGGAGCAGCGCATCCAGCCTGCAAGCCTTCCAAAACGGCGCGCTCAGCTACCGCAGCGAATCGCGATTGCGGATCGTTGAGCTCGCCCAAGGCGCGTGCCAAGTCGGAATGAGAATTCCACGGCGCATCAGCTTCTCGGCACTCAACTGCCAGGCGTCCCTGTGCAGCAGCGGGCAAAATAATGAGATGTTCAGTGATTGCACCTGTTTTACCGAGCCGGTCCAGACCGGCATAGGCGAGCACCACGGCGTCTAGATCCCCAGGCACCGTGCGTGACATTCCTTTGACGCGCGCCAAACGGGTGCCGATATTGCCACGAATATCGAGAAGTTGAAGGTCAGGGCGAATCGCGCGAATCTGTGCAGCTCTGCGGGGCGATCCGGTACCTACTGAGGCGCCAGCTGGAAGCGTGGCAAGGGTGAGCGAATCGCGAGCGCACAGCACATCATGGTTGGAAACTCCTGAGGGGACAGCGGCAATCGCAAGACCAGGTACCGGAGCTGTAGGTAGATCCTTGAAGCTGTGAACAGCAATATCGCACGATCCATCCAAAAGCGCGTGGCGTAGCGCGGCGGCAAAAACTCCGACTCCGCCAAGCTGCGAGAGTGAGCGCGCTGACTCGTCACCGTAGGTTTTTACGATGCGTAGCTCTACGTCAAATCCTTGTTCACGCAGGGATTGTGCCACCATTTCGGACTGGGTGCGGGCGAGTTCGCTCCCACGGGTACCTAAAAGAATTTTAGTCAATGTTTTCACCAATCTTGTATGCGTGCGGAATTACTGAGCCGAGTCCAGTGCCTGCAACCCATGCTCCCGTAACAGCCAAGCCCAGAACATCGTCAACACTGCGCAGGAAAGATTGCACATTCTTCTTGTGCTCAGGGCTGTGAGCGATTAACGACGGACCCCATTCGATTATTCTGCCTTCGATCAATGCATGACGCTTGATTGCGACGCCGAACAGCGCGCTCGCGTCCTGTAGGGCTTGGTCAATTGTTGGGCTCGGGGAAGGTTCGCCCGGACGTCCATACGATAGCCGCAATAGGTGTACGTGTTTGCCGCCATGTGCGCGAGCTAATTCTTGGGCAGCCCACGGCCATTTCATCGAGTAATGTGTGAGTGCCTTGACTGGCAGTGACGAGCCCGGCTTCACCAATACGCCCGAACCGAGCGGGGCTGGATCGAGACGTTCGTCATCGATAGCCAAAATAGCTGTTGAAATCGGGTCACTATGCGGGATCGTCCACTCGTAGTCAACGCCGGTTGGTGGCGTTGGAAGCACCGGAGCTACCAGCGCGCGGGCGTGAGGTCCGTCCAGCGCAACGACAAGCCGTTTTGCAAATACTACTTCTTCGGTACCAGGGCAAGGCTGGGGATTCTTTTTGTCGCCGTCACTGCGGGCAAGGAGGATTCCGAAAGGCGCGGGGGAGTCCGAAGCAGAAGGTGAGGAGGATCCCGTAGAGCTGCTCACAGGGGTGCTCGTTTGGGAGCTAGCAGCTGAATCATCGTACATAAGATCAATTGCCATGTGCCCGGTGACGATTGACGTACCCATTGCCTGGAGTTGCGCCGACAAAGCATCCACGAGTGCATTGATCCCGCCAACGGGCTGGACGATACTAGCTTGTTCCTCACCACGCTGTGAATGTACTGCCTTGATGAGTGAGCCTTCGTGAAGTAACGCCTCACGTAAACCAGGCGCCACCGCATCAAGGTCAAGTTTCTCAGGGGAAATACCATGAATTGCACCAGCCACCGGCTCTACCATTTTAGTGAGCACTGCCTGACCTAGGCGCACCCGCACTAGCTCAGCCAAGGTATGCGCTTGACTACCGTAACTAGAAACTGTGGAATCAAGTTTGCGTGCCGTATCAAGTTCTTCTGCGCTAAGCACCGTGAATGCTGGATCGTCCCAACTGCTCGGAATACCCCAGATACCGTGGGCGATAGGTGAGGCGACGCCGTCGTCCCACACCCAAGAACTCCCATGTGGATAGCGAACTTCGACTCCAAGTTCGGCGCAGAGCTCAAGAATTTTTGTTGAGCGCAGCGTGAAGGATTCCGCACCCAAATCAATCCTGACACCAGCAATGCTCCCACCTGCGGCAAGACCACCGAGACTCATCCGAGCTTCGATCACTGTGGAGAGAATACCGCGCTTTGCCAGAGCATATGCCGTGGTGAGACCAGCTATCCCACCGCCAAGAATGACTGTTTCGTGCATTGTCTAGCTTTCGTGTACACGCGCGACGAGGCGGGTGAGAACGTCGGGATCGGTGTCTTTAGGCACGCCGTGGCCAAGATTGAGGATGTGGGCATCGGCTTGCTTGCCGGCGCTAAGAACGGCATCGACGTGTGCATCGAGAATCTCAGCAGGACATGCCAGTAATGCAGGATCAATGTTGCCTTGTACTACGAGCGGGTTCGGACTGTTTGCTGCTCGTAGGCGCTTGATTGCTTCGGCGAGATCGGTTCGGTAGTCGATACCTACACAATTGGTATGGCGTGCGAATTCTTCGAGCATAGCTGCCGTTCCAAGCCCGAAGTGTATCGAAGGAACGCCGAAGTCATGCTTGAGTATTGATGCCGACGACGGTGCACAGAAACGTAGGTAGTCGCGTTTCGAGAGTGATCCTGCCCAAGAATCGAAAAGCTGGAATGCCTCGGCGCCGCCTTTTATCTGCGCTTTGAGAAATTCTATAGAGATTTTGGCGCACCAGTCGGCAAGCGCGAACCACGAGTGGGGGTCGGTGTGCATGAGGCTTCGGGCTGCGAGGTGATCGCGGGAGGGCTTTCCCTCAACAAGATACGCTGCTAGAGTGAATGGCGCTCCGGCGAAGGCAAGCACTGGCACGTTTAACTCGGCGCAGGCGAGTTCAGCTCCAGCGGCAACGGCGCTGGCATCACCAGGATCATGGGCGATCAGTTCGCGTATATCTGTGGCGCTTCGGTAAGCTTTGTCCATTACGGGTCCCACGCCGGGTTTGATTTCAACGCCTACTCCCGCAAGCTTGAGCGGGACAGTGATGTCGCTAAAATAAACTGCCGCATCTACACCGTGCCGACGCACCGGTTGGGCGGTAATTTCCGCCGCGAGTTCTGGGATTAAACAAGACTCTAGCATGCTCGTTCCGGCACGGACTTTTCGGTATTCTGGCAAGGATCGTCCGGCTTGGCGCATGAACCAAACAGGCGTAATCTCGGGTCGTTTTCCGGCGAGTGCTGAGAGAAAATTTGAAGTCACAAAACTATTGTCTCAGACATTCATTCCTAGCGGGTAATCTTTAGGGTGTAATCTAAAATTGAGATGTTCGGATATATCTGTTTGAATGGGGTGCTGTGGTAATCATTAGTGCATCGGTGCGGCATAACATACATGGACTTTCGCAAGTGGCGGAAGTTTCGCGCCGACTTGATGGAATATCGCGCCGCCTTCTCGAACATGACTCTATCGACGCAGCTATTGTGCTCACTACCTGCAATCGTGTGGATATTTATGCTGACAGTGCAAAGGGTGTGCCCGCAGCAGAAGCTGAATGTGCTATCGCGCGCGAACTCAATGCGCTCCCAAGTTTTTTGCATGGTAAGGCAGCGATCACACACATTTTCAGTGTGGCGGCCGGCTTAGATTCCATGGTGATAGGCGAGCGCGAGATCAGCGGACAATTGCGCAGAGCTCATCGCCAAGCTATCAATATGCACACCACGAATAGCGACTTATCGCGGGTAGTTGATAGTGCTTTGCGCATCTCCCGTAAAGTGGCTCATAGTACCGGCCTTGCGGGAACAGGGCGGTCAATTGTTTCACTAGCTTTGGACTGCGTGGCTGAGCGGTGGCAGGACGCTCCAAACGAAGCACGTGTTCTGTTGATCGGCACAGGTGCCTATGCTGGAGCCACGGTGTCGCAGCTACGCGGGCGGCAAATAGAACAAATCAGTGTGTATTCGCACTCTGGCCGCGCGCAATCTTTTGCCCAAGCCCATGAACTTGTAGCTGTGGACGAAGCAGATTTCGTATCGGCTCTCGCTCAGGCAGACATCGTTGTGGCATGCCGAGGGCTTGGCAATCCCATCATTACGGCTGAGCTGTTAGCACAGGTAATGCCGATGCGAGATACAGAGCTAATCATTTTGGATTTGGCTTTGCAAACGGACGTACAGAGCGACGTGGGCACAATGGCAGGAGTTCGCTTAGTAATTTTGGAGGATATCCAGCGTGTGGCTCCAGACGCGGCGCAATCTCACGTACACCGTGCGCAAAAGCTCATTAAACAAGGTGTTGATGATGTTATCGCGCAGATGGATTCACGTCGTATCGATCCGGTAGTGGTAGCCTTTCGTGAGCATATTACTGATTTATGCACCGGCGAAGTAGATCGTTTGCCTGCGAAAGAGACTTTCACCAAGGAAGAAGTAGCGCGTGCCTTAGGTCATTTTGCTTCGCGTATTGCTCACACACCGAGCGTATTGGCGCGTCAAGCAGCCGAAACAGGAAATGACTGGGAGTATGTGCGTGCCCTCCACTCCGTATTAGGTATCGATGTATCACAAGCTGCCCGCGAAGCCAATATTCGCCCGGCTCAACTATCATCGGGCGGCAAATGCCCGCTGTCGGCATTCTTGAATCGGGACGTCGATGTAAAAGGAAGCGGACACCATGAGCTTTGATGCCATCATGTTGTGCAGCTACGGCGGACCACGTGGGATGGAAGACGTTCTGCCATTCATGCGTAATGCCACCCGTGGGCGTGGAATACCGGATGAACGGCTGTTGCAAGTAAGTGAGCACTATAAACTTTTCGACGGCGTGAGCCCGATTAACGCCCGAAACGAAGAGTTGCGTGCTGCGATCGCCGAGCAAGTTGACGTGCCAGTGGTGATTGGCAATCGAAATTGGTCGCCGTATTTTGCACAGACTTTGACTGAGCTCGATCAGCGCGGCCTCCATCGGGTTTTATGTGTGTTTACCTCAGCTTTTGCGTCATATTCAGGGTGCAGGCAATATCGGGAAGATATCGCGGCTGCGGTTGCGCAGATCGGTGCGCAGGATCGTTTTCGATTAACAAAGATTCCGCCTTACTACGGATCAGAGGGTTTTTTAGCGGCGAACGTTTCGGCGGCGCTCGCGGCAATGGAGGACGACGACGTCGCTCACCTTCTGCTCGTGACTCACTCGATTCCGGTGGCTATGGACGAAAATTCGGGACCGGCATCGGCACACAAAACATACTTGGTGCAACACCAGGAACTTGGGGAAAAAATTTGCGCTGAATTGAGTGACAAGCTGTGCAGAAAGATAGCCGCTGATCTGGTGTTTTGCTCACGGTCAGGATCGCCGCATCAAAAATGGCTAGAACCGGATGTCAATGACCGGATTTCTGAATTGGCCAGCGCGGGAGTGCAATCGGTGGTGGTGCTGCCAATTGGCTTTATCACTGACCATATGGAGGTTGTTTACGACCTTGACACGGAGGCCCGCAAAACTGCCGCTGAACTGGGGATTCGATATCGGCGGGCTGCCACTGCTGGCACACATCCTGAGTTTGTGAAGTCGCTGGTTCAACTCATCAACGACGCTGCAGAGCAAGACAGGACGGCGCAGCGTGGTGAGCAGCAGGGCGGAGAGGTGTCGTGGCCTGCGCGCTGCGAGACGAGCTGCTGTTTGCCTTGCGATGGATACCAGTTGCGCCCAACCGAATTTGACCAAATATCAGCACCAGATCCACGAGAACGGAAGAATCATGTCTGATTTAGCTCACCCCAATGCTCACAAACCTGCTTATGTGCGAGATCCACGCGATGCGGCAGGAATCAACCCTGACGAAGTGAATGAAGCGAGTAATTTTTCTTTACAAGCAGTGTTTCGCACGGCAAAAGCCTTGCCGGCAGCAGAACTTGACGATTTTGTGTCGGATTTAGAAGCGGACTTGGAGCGTACCGGAGTAGAGATCCGCGGGTGGTACGACGTCGGCGGATTCCGAGCAGATGCTGATTTGATGGTATGGGCTTTGGCTGATTCTACTGAGAAATTGCAAAGTGCTTATCACGCGATTTTGCAATCGAATCTTGGGCGGATGTTGGAGCCAGTGTGGTCGGCGATGGCGGCACATATTGCGGCGGAGTTCAATCAGCGCCATTTACCAGCGTGTTTTGGTGGGGTAGTGCCTCGCCCTTATGTGGCGGTGTATCCGTTTAATCGTTCGTGGGATTGGTACTATCTTCCACCGGCGCGGCGCTCAGCGATGTTGCGTGAGCATGGCATGAATGGCCGCGATCATCTTGACGTGCAGATTTCTACGCTTGCCGCCTTTGCTTTAGGGGACTACGAATGGACGATTGCCCTTGAGGCTGATTCGATCGGCAGAATCATGAGTGTGCTGCGCAAACAGCGTGAGGCAGAGGCGCGACTTTACGTGCGTGACGATACGCCGTTCTTCACTGGGCCACGTGTGGAGCTACGAGAATGGGCTAATAGACAGCAAATGGATTGACTGGGGTACGCTTGTATCATTTGATACAGGTGGAAGGAATAAATTGGGCGAGATTTTACAGTCGTCTCCGCTACTCACAGTGTTTCTCGTGGTGTCGTTAGGTGCCGCATTGGGAATCATACCTTTTGGTCCGATAAAGCTCGGCGCTGCGGGTGCTCTCTTCGTGGGGCTCTTCGTCGGAAATATTGTGCCTGAGCTCGGCGGAAAGTTAGCGTTGGTACAATCGCTCGGTTTGGGGCTTTTCGTGTATACGGTAGGTCTTTCTGCCGGTCAGACCTTTTTCGCTGACTTACGTAAGCAGGCAAAGTTGATGCTCGGCTTGGTGTTTACGCTGGTGATCGGCGCGATAGCCACTATTGTCGGCGGTAAATTGCTTGGTCTTGCACCAGACATGGCCGTAGGTGTTTTTGCTGGCGCGCTTACAACCACACCTGCATTGGCTGCAGCCACCCAAGCTACACATTCAGGAGTGCCGGGCGTTGGGTACTCCTTGGGGTATCCAGTGGGTGTGATTGTAGCGATTATCGCTGTATCCATGGTTGTTTCGCGGCGTTGGGAAGGCAAAAACGATGTTGAGTCTTTTGCTGGAAAATCCCTGTTTGCGGGTACGGCGTTAGTAAAAGAGGGGATGTCGATTCGCTCAGTTCCTGGATGGAAAGAGCAGAAAATTCGAGTTTCCTATCTCGAGCGCGCTGATGTGACCCGTATCTTCGTGCCAGGTGAGGAGCTGCTCAAAGGTGATCGTATTGTAATCGTCGGAATGGAATCTGACGTTGAGGCGGCAGCTAGCGCAGTTGGTGAGTTAGTTGATGATCATTTGGCTGATTATCGGGCGAAGATAGATTTTCGATCGTTCGTTGTTTCGGCTAAAGAAGTGGCAAGTAAAACTGTTGCTGCCTTGAATGTTACTGGACGGTTTGGCGGCGTCATTACCCGTATCCATCGCGGCGACCTCGAATTGCTGGCACAAGACAACTCGGTTATCGAGCTTGGGGATCGTCTGATGGTTGCGTTCCCACGCGAGGAGTACGACGCCGTGGAGCGTTTCTTCGGTAACTCTGAGCGTCAGATTTCGCAGGTTGACGCCATTGCGATGGGACTTGGCATGGTGTTGGGCTTGCTGCTGGGGATGGTAGAGATTTCTCTGCCTAGTGGGTCAACTTTTAGTCTCGGAGCTGCTGCGGGGCCGCTTATCGTTGGCACAATTTTGGGAGCGCTTCAAAAAACTGGTCCGCTTATGTGGCAGATGCCGCAGGCAGCAAATCAGACGATTCGGCAGCTTGGATTGTTGCTCTTTTTGGCTGCTGTTGGGATTGCGTCTGGTCCGGCATTCGCAAAAACTGCTTTTACCGAAACTGGTTTGCTTGCTTTGATTTTAGCGTTTGTCATCGCTGTTATTGTATTGCTCTGCGCTGCGGTTGTAGGGAAGCTGCTAGGAGTATCGGCTCAGCGAACTGCTGGAGCGATGGCTGGGGTTCTGGGGCAACCTGCAGTACTGGCTTTTGCTGCCAGCAAAGAGCATGATGAACGGATCGAATCTGGTTATGCGGCCATTTTCGCTCTTGGCATTACGGTGAAGATTATCCTAGTTACGGTCATTGTTGCTTTTGCGTGATTTTTCTTTTTCGTTCTCTAGATCGCTGTGACCAGCGGTTTAATTCTGTTCATATTTGTGTGAACAATGGTGCAGATTGGTATAGATGTGACAGAAAAACGTGGCAAATTTGGCAACACACAGCATAAATTGGTGTTTAGCCTAGGTTTTCAGTTAGATTTCTAGGTAGCGACTCAAATCGAGTCCAAAGAAACATCGTTTATTCGAGAGGAAAGCAATGTCCCTCAATCGTACTGAGCTTATTGCAAAGATTGCCGCTAAGGCAGAGATCACCAAGGCAGATGCTGACAAGGCAATTTCGGCTCTCCAGTCCGTGCTTGTTGATTCCCTCGCAAAGGGTGAAGCAGTGAAGATCACTGGTCTTATGTCTGTTGAGCGCACCGAGCGTGCAGCTCGCAAGGGTCGTAACCCACGCACCGGCGAAGAAATCGAGATTCCTGCAGGCTACGGAGTTAAGATCTCTGCTGGCTCCACCTTGAAGAAGGCTGTTGCTAAGTGATTTTGCCGTTCAGGATTAATATTCACTGAACGTCAACATTGACTAACCAAAGTGTGGCTCCGATTGGATACCCAATCGGAGCCACACTTTCGTGTGCTAGACCTGATGCTCGCTTAATCTTGGTGTGGATCGAGCAACATCTGAATATATATCGAGATGTTGGTCAATCCACACCAACTTTTCGAAAAACGAGCAGTCCTTAATCACGATTCTTGCGACAAAATAAGACATTTCTCTTGAGTAAAGACAATTTGAAAGCCTAGAATTTTGAAAAGGCTCGCTTGAGTATTGGAGGAATCAATGGTGCGATATCGTCGTGTTCGAGATTTCGGAATCCTCATGACTTTTACTGGGATTTTGTTGCTGTTCTTTTCGATTCAAGGTTGGGCTACGCCGTGGAAAATCGCGGTGATTACTTTACTTCTCGGCATTGGAGTCCTCGGCTATGCCTATCTGTTCCTTAAAGCAAGAGCTTTCGACGATGAAATTGATGAATGACAGCGATTGTAGGGAGCTATTTACCCAAGTTGGTTTGCAAGTGCAGGACTGCTTTCCACGTAATACAAAGAATTCACGTAGAAGTACCGTTTTCCATATCAAACCGATCAACGACAACGTCTGGTGGATTCGGCTAAAGATTTTCCATTCATCTTCCAAAGTAGGTTTCTCTATCCGTTGCCGTTATAAGGTACATGGTGCAGGCTACACATGTGTTGTGAAGCTGTCTCACCGTGATGCTGGCAGCAAACAACACCCGGCTCTGGGTACACAGCAAGTAGCCGAACAATGCATGCGTGTATATGAAGAGCTAAATCATATTTTGTGGTGCATTGTGAACGAGCAGATCTATGTGCGCCGTGTAGACAAGAAGTTTTCTTTAGCTTTTCCAATGGCGCCTGGATCGGATAGCTTCGTTGTACAAACACGCACCTGGCGAAGCAAGTATGTCGATTTTTATCAGGATGCATTCGAAGTTGTTGAAAGCGATCCGATGGAGTTGGGTTTTGAGCGGATCCTATTATTCAATCCGACGGAGGAAGACGTAGACGCTGGATCTGAGGCTGATCGTGATAGGAGCGCCGCCACGTTCAAGAATGATGGTTTGCCCACGCCGCGGGAAGATCAAAAAAAGAAAGGATTTATTTTTGGCTCATATCGCCCAAAATCTTCAATCGCATTTGAAATTTTTTTGTTCTTTTGGCTGCTGTTGTGGATGGTCATCTTGAAACCTTTTGTTACCGAATTCTTTTCAATGTAGAACTTATCGTTCGTCAATGTGGGATTGACCGCTCGCACGCCAGATGAATTTTTCAGATCCCAAGCACTACACTTGAAGCATGAGTATTGACGATCCGTATTCCGCTCCGCAGAGTCCGTCGGCACCACAAGGACCAGACGCTGCACAATCGGCTGGCACCCAATTACTCGAACGCACAGAAGAGCAGCAAAGCCCGGGCGATAACGAGCGTTATGCCCATTACGTGCGCAAAGATCGGATCACTCAGTCAGCAGTAGAAGGAGGTCCCGTAGTCGCCCTGTGTGGCAAAGTGTGGACACCGATGCGAAATCCGGATCGTTTCCCCGTGTGTCCAACGTGTAAAGAGATTTACAAAAATCTCAATGGCGGCGGTTCAAATTCATGGCCTTTCGGTCCCGACGCTCCGGGCGGTAACCAGTGAGTGAGGCGGTAAAGCGCCACCACCAACCTCCACAATCAGTTTCAGTTTCCGCAGCCGAGAATCTCTCGCCGGCGTTCCCACAGCGTGCTGCGTGGGGAACTGCGGGACACTTGCGTGCGTGGCAGGCAGAAGCGCTCAATTTATATCTGGAGAACACTCCACGTGATTTCTTGGCAGTTGCAACGCCTGGAGCTGGTAAAACTACCTTTGCGCTCCGTATCGCAACCGAGTTGAAATCCCGAGGCTTAGTTTCGGAAATCACTGTGGTTTGCCCAACTGAACACCTGAAATATCAGTGGGCCGAAGCTGCTGCCCGAGTGGGATTGCAGCTCGATCCGGATTTTTCAAATGCGCAAAGTGGTTTAGGTTCCTCGTTTAACGGCGTATGTCTCACTTATGCGCAGGTTGCTCGCGCTCCTATGTTCCACCGTCATCGCAGCTCAGCCAATGCTACCCTGGTGATCCTCGACGAGGTTCATCACGGCGGTGATAATCTCTCGTGGGGGGACGCTATCCGGATCGCTTTTGATCCTGCCAAGCACCGCCTGTCGCTCACTGGTACGCCATTTCGTTCTGATACCGCGGCAATTCCGTTCGTTCAATACGAACCGGATGGCGACGGCGTCTTCCGCTCGCGCTCAGACTATTCCTACGGTTACGCGGATGCTTTGCGTGACGGCGTCGTACGCCCAGTGATGTTTATGTCGTATTCGGGGCAAATGCGCTGGAAGACGAAGCATGGCGACGTCGTTTCGGCCACGCTTGGTGAACCGCTCACCAAAGATATGACGGCTCAAGCTTGGCGCACCGCGCTTGATCCGGCAGGCGAGTGGATCCAGCAAGTGCTCGCAGCTGCCGACGAGCGTCTTAGCGTCGTGCGCCAGAGTGTTCCCGACGCTGGTGGGCTCGTGATTGCCACGGATCATAAGACGGCGCGGGCTTATGCACAGATTCTTGCAGCGGTATCGGGCGAGCAACCAGCAGTGATTCTTTCTGACGATCCAACAGCCTCGGACAGGATCGCCGAGTTCTCCCAAGGCACATCGCGCTGGATGGTTGCCGTACGCATGGTGTCCGAGGGGGTGGACGTACCGCGTCTTTGCGTGGGGGTTTATGCGACATCGACGGCGACACCGCTGTTCTTTGCGCAGGCTATCGGTCGTTTTGTGCGTGCGAGGAAACGTGGGGAGACGGCGTCGGTATTCTTGCCATCGGTTGAGAACCTGCTTGGGCTAGCCGGCGAACTCGAGGCTCAGCGAGATCATGCCTTACAGCGTGAAGAATCGGAAGAAGGTTGGGACGACGCCGCGCTTGAGCAGGCGCAACGCGAGGAACGTGCCTCAGATGAGCTAGAAGGCGTGGGCTTCCAGGCTCTTTCAGCTGATGCCACGTTCGATCGAGTGGTCTATGACGGATCAGATTTTGGCATGTGGGCAGAAGTTGGCTCAGATGAAGAAGCGGACTTTCTTGGAATCCCTGGGCTATTAGAGCCTGAGGAAGTGACGGAGCTGTTGCGATCTCGTCAGGCTTCACAAGCTAAGCAGGGCAAAGCGGATCCGGCAAGCAAACCGATGCTCGACTCGCGAAAGCGCAGGCAGAAGCGGCAAGAGCTCTCGAAATTGGTGTCTGCTTATGCATCTAAAACAGGACGCCCGCACGCCTTGATCCACACGGATCTGCGCAAGGCATGCGGCGGCCCCGAAGTTGCGCGCGCCTCGCTTGAGGAAGTCGAAGCACGAATTAGCAAACTGCAAAACTGGTTCGTAGGGCGCACATAAAGCAAGAACCAGCTTGATAAAGCCGAGAACCAGCTTGCCGATTGTTAACTGAGTGTATTTACGCTGTTATTGACGGCTGTCGGCGAAGAATACCTGGTGATGAACGCTTACACGCCGAGGCAGTAACGGGCTGTTAGTTGTAGTAACAACGCGTTGGTTGCAGCAACGAACCGTTAGTCGTCTCCTTCGAAAATATCAACCAGCTTGGTAGGAATTCCTGGCTCGCCTTCAGACAACCGCCAAGCCGCGTAGGGAAGTGCTGCTCGTGAATTGCGGTGCCGCTCGGCAGCGGCAGCGAGGGCTTTCGCCTCTACAAACTGCGGATCAACCTCACCGTTGTTCACAAACTGAACTTGCAACGGACGTGCGCCGTGCTGATCGAGATATGCATGACCCTGCTCCCAAGACTGCGCAGAAACAACGAGCTCACCAGTTGCACGCCCGGTTTCATCGTGTGTGCGCCCTGCTACTTTCAAACCGCCGATGGATTGCTTGGCACTGGATTTTTTGGCCACTTCGTGCATGTTGCCGTGTGAATCTTCGCGCGCTACGAGCTTGTACACCATTTGCGCAGTGGGGAATCCCGAGCCAGTCACAACTTTTGTTCCTACACCGTAGGAATCAACGGGTGCCGCGTTGAGCGCGGCGATGGCGTATTCGTCGAGGTCAGAGGTTACAGTGATCTTGGTGCTCGTGGCGCCGAGTTCATCTAATTGGGCACGCACTTGGAAGGCTTGTGCCACCAAATCGCCAGAATCGAGGCGTACAGCGCCCAATTCGCCACCGGCTGCGCGCGCTGCTTTCACGGCGCGTTCCACGCCCCGCGTTACGTCATATGTGTCTACCAATAGCGTGGTATTCGGACCCATGGTAGCAATCTGAGCTGCGAAGGCGTCGTCTTCCGAATCGTGAACCAGGGTGAAAGAATGCGCCGAGGTACCAATCGTGCGTATGCCGTAGGATCTGCCGGCCTCCAGATTTGACGTTCCAGTGAAACCTCCAACCACGCAGGCGCGAGCAGCAGCGACGGCCGCCATTTCGTGGGTACGCCGGGATCCCATTTCAAGACACGGACGGTCGTGAGCAGCGATAGTGATACGTGAAGCAGCAGTTGCTACAGCTGAATCGAAGTTCAAAATCGATAGGAGCACGGTTTCGAGCAGCACACATTCGGCGAAAGTGCCCGTCACAGTCATTACTGGCGAATGCGGAAAGTAGCATTCGCCTTCTGGATAGCCGTAGATATTGCCCGTGAACTGGTAGTTTTCTAGCCATGCAAGGGTTTCGTCCGACACTATGTGCGTCTCGCGCAGATAGTCGATTTCTTCTGCGGTGAAGCGAAAGTTTTGTACAGCTTGGAGTGCGCGCGCAGTACCAGCCACCACGCCGTATCGGCGATTGCCGGGAAGACGGCGTCCAAACAGCTCAAACACTGACTTTCTGTTCGCCATGCCCGATTTGAGGGCAGAGTCAATCATCGTCAGTTCGTACATATCAGTGAGCAGCGCAGTGCTCATGTAAGAAGAATTCATAGTTTAACGTTAGCTGTGTGAGCAGATATTAGCCACATAAAATAGGTGAACGCCACAGAAACGTAGAATCACGTGGCATATTGCAGGTGTTGTTTTAGAATTTGAGAGTGTTTAGTTCATTCGCGTATGGAAATAATAATCATGAGGTACTGGTGAATAACCAGGAGCCTGAAACCATCGTGAGTGGCGACGTACGTGCCGATGTAGAGAACAGCGCGTTATCGGCGTCGGGATGGGTGACTGTGATTCACAACGATCCCGTCAATCTCATGAGCTACGTGCAATGGGTATTTGAATCCTATTTCGGTATGAGCCCTGAAATAGCCCGAAAGAAGATGTTGCAAGTTCACCACCGTGGACGCAGCGTTGTTGCTGCTGGCGGCCGTGAACAGATGGAAAAAGACGCCCAGGCAATGCACGGTTTTGGTTTGTGGGCAACGATTGAACCGGAGATCAGCGCACCATGATGGCATTTCAAATTATTCGAGGTGGCTATTTAGCGCGCGCGAGTGAAGACGAACGGCAAATGCTCGGTGGTCTGGCTCGTGACCTCGTGTTTATGCTCGGTTCCGATATGGAGCACGAGATTGAAAAGCGCAGTCGTGATCTCAATGATGACGACGATATTTTCGCTGCGTTCGAAGACGAGCTAAATGGCATTGCCGATATGGTGGAGGCCGAATTTGCCCAGCAAGACGACGCCGATTCCTCACTGTTTTTTGACGATGCCCTTTCGCGTTTGCTTCCTGATATGAGTGAAGATCCTGAGTTGGCTCGTGAACTGCGCGCATTAACAGAAGAGTCGGTGAGCAGGCTCAAAATCGATCATCTCACCACGTTTTACCTCGGTATCTCTAAGGAACCAGAGAACAACGACATCGTTGTCGTGAAGAATGATGACGCCGTGGCCTGGATGGCGGCTTTGAACGATATTCGCCTGGTGCTCGCTTCCCGGCTGGGAATTTTTGATGAAGAATCTGGCGATTCCGTTTATGAGCGGGCAACGCTGTTTACTACGCAGCGAGAAACTGCGCCGGAGGATCTGCCAGAAATCGAGACGCCAGAGGACATGATGACGGTGCTCTATGCCATGATCTCGTGGTGGCAAGATTCACTGGTACTTTCGGTTCGGAATAAAGCTTTGCGCGGTTAGAGTAACACTATGCACGATGCACCCATTGGTATTTTTGATTCTGGAGTTGGCGGGCTTACGGTTGCCCGTGCAATTATCGACCAGTTACCCCATGAATCGATCTCTTATATTGGGGATACAAAATATGCGCCTTATGGTCCACGCCCGCTCGCACAAGTGCGCGAGTTGGCTTTGGACGTGATGGATCAGCTCGTCGAATCTGGAGTGAAGATGCTGGTGATTGCGTGTAATACGGCGTCGTCTGCGGTGTTGCGCGATGCCCGTGAGCGCTATACCTATTCTCGAGGTATTCCGGTTGTGGAGGTTATTCAACCTGCTGTGCGGCGTGCAGTGCGTTCTACGCGCAATAAGCGCATTGGCGTGATCGGCACGCAAGCAACGATTTCTTCACGCGCATACGAGGATTCGTTTGCAGCCGCGCCTGATCTTGAACTTACGATGGCTGCCTGCCCGAGATTCGTTGAATTCGTGGAAAAAGGTATTACTAGCGGCTCGGAACTTCTCGATGTTGCGCGCGAATACTTGGAGCCAGTAAAAGCGGCACAGGTGGACACTCTCGTTCTTGGTTGCACACACTATCCGCTGCTTACGGGCGTTATTTCCTATGTGATGGGCGACGGCGTGACCTTAGTTTCGTCCGCAGAAGAGACTGCGAAAGACGTGTATCGCCAGCTGGTGGCCAATGATCTCACTCGTGACAATAACGCTCCGACTCCTTGCCATAGCTTTTCGACGACGGGCGACACCCAGTACTTTGAGGTGCTCGCCAAGCGTTTTCTCGGGCCAGAGGTGAGTGCTGTGCACGGAGTACACATACACGACGACGTTAACGACGTCGGCTCGGTTGGTAGCATTACAGGCACCGGAGGCGAAAAATGAAGCTGACGATTGTGGGCTGTTCTGGGTCAATGTCTGGTAAACGCTCGGCGGCGTCGTCGTATTTGATCCAAGCGAAAGAGCACACCAGCGAAGCTGAACGTGATTCGGCTCGCACGTGGTCGGTGGTATTGGACTTCGGTCCGGGAGCGATGGGGCAGCTGCTCAACTACCTTGATCCGGCCATGCTTGACTCAATTATCGCTTCGCATCTGCATGCTGATCATTTCGCCGATATCGTAGGTATGCAAGTGTATCGGCGTTGGTATCCTGAGGGAGCTTTAGCTCGGATTCCGGTTTATACACCGGGCGATGGCGCGGCTCGCACCCGCGGAATTTCAGATGATCCAGCTGATGAAGATTATGCTTCGGAGTTTGATTTTGTGCGAGTTCAGGCCGGATCAACTGTGGAGATCGGCCCGATGAAGATTGAGTTTTTCCAAGCGTTGCACACAATTCCGGCTTTGAGTATCAGAATTACTGGTCCTTCGGACGCTCGGCCAGGAGAGGACGTTGTATTTACCTATTCTGGTGATACTGATACTTGTGACGGCGTTATTGCCGCAGCTGCTGGAGCTGATCTTTTCTTGTGTGAGGCGGCTTTTGAAGAGAGCCGCGATACTGTGCGTGGCGTGCATATGACTGGCCTGCGTGCTGGTGAAGTCGCTCAGGCTGCGCAAGCTCAGAAGCTTTTGCTTACGCATCTGCAACCGTGGACGTGCCCGGAGAAAACGACGTCGGACGCACAGCGTGTATTCGACGGCGAGGTACATGTGGTTCAAGCAGGTGAAGAATACATCTTCTGATCGCGGTAGTCTTGTATCATGACTACTTTTACACGAGCAGATGGACGCGCACACGATGAACTGCGCCCGGTAAAGATTACCCGCAATTACCTCGCTCAGGGCGAGGGATCCGTATTGGTGGAGTTTGGCAACACAAAGGTACTGTGTGTGGCTTCGTTTACCGCGGGAGTGCCGCGGTGGCGCAAAGATTCCGGTCTCGGATGGGTAACGGGCGAATACGCCATGCTACCGCGAGCTACGGATACGCGAAATCAGCGTGAATCAGTGAAGGGTAAGGTCAGCGGGCGCACTCAAGAAATTTCGCGTCTGCTTGGGCGTTCATTGCGGGCAGTTGTTGATATGGCTGCCTTGGGCGAAAATACGATCGTGCTCGATTGCGATGTTTTGCAAGCTGATGGTGGTACGCGCACGGCGTCAATCACGGGTGCTTATGTTGCGCTCGCCGATGCTATTGCCTGGGGGATTGAGCAAGGTCTCGTTACTGCGCGGGAAGGAAAGCCTGTGCTTCGAGATTCCGTGAGTGCCATTTCGGTAGGAATCATTGACGGGCATCCGTGCCTTGATCTGCCGTATGAAGAAGATTCGCGCGCCGAGACTGATATGAATGTGGTGATGACTGGATCGGGTAAGTTCATCGAGGTACAGGGCACTGCCGAAGGTGAGGCTTTTGACCGCGACGAGCTGAATATTCTTTTGGATTTAGCTGCTCATGGCAATTCTTTGCTTGCCGAGCGTCAGCGAGCGGCTCTTGGTGGATGATTGTGGATTGCGTGTGACGAATAAAATGCGCAATTGCCACAATGATTGCTTGATGAATGAGGAAAAATGACTACAAAGCTTGTGCTTGCCACTCGTAATGAACACAAGGTAGAGGAGTTGCGACAGATCCTCAAGGCTCAGATTCCGAGTCTTGATGTGGCTGAGATCCAATCGGCGCGTTCTTCCGATCTGCCAGAGCCAGTTGAAGATGCGGTAACTTTTGCTGGAAATGCACTCATTAAGGCGAGGCAAATAGTGGCTCATACTGGGATTGCTGCGGTAGCTGACGATTCGGGTATTTGTGTGGATGTGCTCGGTGGGGCACCTGGTATTTTCTCCGCGCGTTGGAGTGGGAGACATGGCGACGACACCGCCAACCTCGACCTTTTGCTCGCTCAGTTAGCTGATGTGCCGAGCGAGCATCGCGGAGCGAACTTTACTTGTGCTGCTGCATTAGTGCTGCCCGATGGGCGTGAGTTTGTAAAAATCGGACAGGTGTTTGGCGCTTTGCGGTTTGAGCGCGCTGGATGCGGAGGATTTGGATATGATCCAATCTTCCAAGCTGAGGGTATGGATGTGACGCTCGCAGAACTTGATGCGGAGCAAAAGAATCAGATCTCGCACCGTAATAATGCGTTTTCGCAAATTGCCCCACTGGTAGCGGAGCTAATAAAAGACTGAAGGTATATAACCCTGCACATAATGAGCACATTGTGCTAGAAGCAAGTCAGATGAGCGAGAGCCCGGCGCAAGATGCGCGCCTGGCTCTCGCTCATCTCGGCTTGTAACTCTGGAGTTGCAACTTCGCCCGGTGTGAACCAAGAAAATTCCAAGGCGTCGTTTTGTGGGGTGCAGTCGCCGTTCATCGGAATCACATACGCCAACGACACTGCATGTTGGCGAGGATCGTATAGAGCATCGCCAGGGGTGGGGAAGTATTCTCCAACAGTAAAAGGCACGATTGACGTGGGAAGCTGAGGCAAGGCCATCAAACCCAAATCTTTATCGATATGCCTCACCAGCGCATCGCGGATGGACTCGTGGTACAAAACGCGACCGCTAACAAGGGAACGGGAGAGAACGTCGTCGTTCATGCATAGGATTAATCCAATTGCTTCGATGTGACCGTCTTCGTTCAGCCGAACTGGAACGATGTCTACATAGAGCATTGGCACCTTGTTGCGCACAAACTCGAGCTCTTCAGGCGAGAGCCAGGGTTCCATATCTCCTGGAGCGATTTCGTTCATAATTCGATTGTGCCAGTAACGATGCCGTGAGAGGTAGATTCCCGCTGATATTTGGCAGCTAGTGAACGGAAGTGCGTTTTTGTGAATTTGGTGTGCTAATTCTATGGGCGCTATGGCAGAGTGAATATGTGAAGAAATATTTGGTGCCTTTGCTTGGCGTTTGCGTGGCGTTTTCGGCAATTATGCTCGTTTTGGGTGTTATTACCGTTGTGAGAGCAGGGCTTGAACCGGCGTCGGTTGGAGTGTCGATTATGGGCTTGGCAGCTTTTGGTGTCACGCTCTTTGGCGCACGAACCGGGCGGCCGATGCTTTGCGCTGCTGGTGCGCTCGCGATGGGACTCGTGGTGCCGACGTCGTTCGGGATCATTCCGATGATCGCTGGATTTATTATTTTTGTGCTGGTTATTAGCTTGCAGCTTTATATAACAACATTCACTGAGTAGTTAAGGAGAATACGATGCCTCAATTGACAGTCGGGGACAAGGCGCCTGATTTTACGCTTCCGACGCTTGACGGCGGTCACGTCACGTTGAGCGAAGCTCTCAAGGCGGCCGACGCCGGTGTGATCGTTTACTTTTATCCGCGGGCGATGACTCCAGGTTGCACCAAGCAGGCCTGTGACTTCCGCGATTCAGAGAGCTCACTGGCGAGTGCGGGATATAGCGTTATTGGTATTTCGCCTGATAAAATCGAGTCTTTGCAGAAATTTACCGATAAAGAATCGCTGAATTTCCCACTCGCTTCTGACGCTGATAAGGAAGTGATGGAGGCATGGGGAGCCTATGGTGAAAAGAAGAACTATGGCAAGCTTGTCCGTGGTGTGATTCGTTCCACTGTGGTGATCGGTAAGGACGGTACTGTGAAACTCGCGCAGTACAACGTTAAAGCTACCGGGCACGTTGCGAGGCTCCGTAAAGAGCTCGGGATTGATAAATAGCAACACATCAGTTGTCCGGTTTTTGCATATTGCGATTTTATCGCTACACTTAACGGTGTTCGATTCTTAGGTTGGAACAGTGTTGGCAGTGCTGACCTTGGATCATATGCCGCGCGCGAGTGGCGAAATTGGCAGACGCGCTAGATTTAGGTTCTAGTGTCTTAGGACGTGAGGGTTCAAGTCCCTCCTCGCGCACCAGTTAGAATGGCTTGATAGAGCCAAAAGGTCAGGCGGGCAAAATCCCAGTGACACCAAACGTGACATAAGCGTTCCATCTTGTCATCGTATGTTGGTGCAGCTGGATCTCCCCAAAATTTGTGCGTTACGAACGGTGCATCATCCAGCAATATTAGGCACTTTATCAAGAATCGCTAGGATTTTGGCGCGCAGAGGGCGTGCCAGCTCGGTGAGCTCCTGCTGTGCTTGGATATATTGTGCTTTACCCGCGGAAGTTTCAATCTGGATTGGGGCCAAACCGAGCGTTGAACAATCATATGGCGAAGCGGCCATATCAATCGTGCGTGCCCGTAACGCTAGGTCGTAGCTTTCGATTAAAAGCTCGCCAGGAATAAGCGGCCCAAGCTGGATACAGGCGCGCAACAAGTCCATACTCACGTGGATGCATCCGGGCTGCTCGAATTCCAAAACTGAATCGTAGGTTGGTTTAACCGTGTTGAGCTCTACAGCTGCTGGACTAAAAAACTGATAAGCGTCAAAATGCGTGCAGCGAATGTGTGCTTGCTCCACGAGCGTATTTGTCGTCTCAGTGCCGAGACGCAAAGGGAGCGGGTGCCGCAGAGTGTCGATTTTGTACGCCATAGCCCGTTCGTGCCAGCCCAAACATCCAAAGACTGGCTGAGTATCTTGCACTTTTCTCAGCAATGTGCGCAGAAAACTGATCCCGTGCGCTCTGTGCTGCGTGAACGCTTCGAGGTCAAGGTAACAGTACGTTTCGTCGTCGGAATGGCAAAACCAGCGCGATTGTACGATTTTGCTCCAGTATGCGCGTGCATCTGAAAGCGACGACGCCGGACGCTGGAGCGCTACTGCACCGTCGTCGTCAATACCCGGATACCACGTATGGAAACGACCGGGGCGAAGCGGATAGTAGTTCCACAAAAAGTCCTCTAAGGGATTCTTTTCGCCGCGCTTGCGACGCGCGATGTGGTCCGCAGTTCGGGCGCGGCTCTGCTCATCATGGTGTAACCAGCGGGGCATCCATTCGTCGGGAGATAAAATATTCACATGGACATTGTGGCATACGTGCACTTGTGGTTTAGGCTTGAAACATGAAAATTGCGCGACTCTCATTAGAACAAGGCCCACGTTTTGCTGTTATTGAGGAACCAGCTCAGCGCTACCACGTGATTGCTGGCGATCCTCTCTACTCAGGAATTGAACAGACAGGGCAGATTTTTAACAGCGACGAAGTGCGCCTGGTGGCACCGATGCTTCCGCGTTCAAAGGTGGTGGGGAGTATCGGAAGCTTCGAGGAAAACATGGCGACGCCGTCGTCGGCAGGATTCTACCTCAAGCCGAATACGGCCGTTGTGGGTGCAGACGTCCCGGTGGTACTGCCTCAGTGGGTAACCCAGGTGACCAGCGCTCCTAACCTCGCTGTGATTATCTCGCGTCCGTGCCGTGATGTTCCGGCGGAACGTGCGAAGGAAGTAATTTTCGGTTACACACTTGTTAATGCGGTGTCGGCACCCGAATTTACATCACATTCGCCGGCTCAGGCCTTCGGTTTTGACACATCGTGTCCGCTTGGCCCGATTATCGATACGAATTTGGCCGCGGGAGAATACGAAGTGATTTCGGAGATCAACGACGCCGTCACGCGCGCCACGATCTCGGTAGACTTCGATAAAGTGGTTGCGTATGTGGCGAAAGTTTCCGAGGTCTTCAGTTTGCTTCCGGGGGACGTTGTGCTGCTAGGAGACGCTATGGAGCCGCTGACGATTTCCGCTGGAGACGACGTCGTCGTGACTATCGGCGATATGGGGGATTTGCGCAATCCGGTGGTCGCTTCGTAGTAAAGTTTCGGCGTCGCAACCGAACCGCCGCCTCGCAATTGACGTGATCGATTGACCAGACATACCAAAATAGGAGCTCGCTCCCAAATAGGAGTAAACTAAAAGCGATGAATACTGTAGCTTTGACGGGCGAAAACGTCCGCGTTCGATTTTGTCCTTCGCCAACCGGAACTCCCCACGTAGGGATGGTGCGTACCTGCCTTTTCAACTGGGCATATGCGCGTCACACTGGTGGCACATTCGTTTTCCGTATTGAAGATACCGATGCGGCACGTGACTCACAGGAGTCCTACCACCAGATTATCGACTCTTTGCGCTGGTTGGGCTTGGACTGGGACGAGGGCGCTGAACTTGGTGGTCCACACGAGCCATATCGACAGTCGCAACGCATGGATATCTACCGCGATGTAGCAGCTAAATTGCTCGAAGCGGGCTATGCTTATGAGTCTTTCTCCACACCGGAGGAAGTGGAGGAGCGTCACCGCGCAAAGGGTGAGGATCCTAAGCTCGGCTATGACGGCTTCGATCGTGACCTCACTCAGGAACAGAAGGACGCTTATCGCGCCGAAGGGCGTGAACCTGTGCTTCGCATCCGTATGCCTGACGAGGACATCACCTTCACCGATCTCGTGCGTGGAGATATCACGTTTAAGGCAGGATCGGTGCCTGATTATGTGATCGTGCGAGCCAATGGCGATCCGCTTTACACTCTTACCAATCCGGTTGACGACGCTTTGATGGAGATCAACCATGTGCTGCGTGGTGAGGATTTGCTTTCCTCGACACCGCGTCAAATCGTGTTGTATCGTGCGTTGCTCGATCTCGGCATTGCAAAGCAAATGCCGCTTTTCGGACACTTGCCTTATGTGATGGGTGAGGGAAACAAGAAGCTCTCAAAGCGCGATCCTGAGTCTAATCTGCTGCTACACCGTGATCGTGGCATGATTCCTGAGGGTTTGATTAACTATTTGGCGCTGTTGGGCTGGTCTATTTCTCCTGATAACGACATCTTCTCCCGCGAAGAAATGGCACAGGCGTTTGACGTGACCGATGTTAATCCGAATCCGGCTCGTTTTGACGATAAGAAATGTATCGCAATTAACGCTGAGCATATTCGCCGGTTGGACGTCCTTGACCTGCGTGATCGCCTCGTTCCGTTCTTGCATCGCGAGGGTCTAGTAGCTGCTGAGCGTTACGAGGATCTCGACGCCGAAGCCCAGCGTTTGCTTGACGGTGCGGCTCCATTGGTGCAAACTCGCATCCAGCTTTTGGGTGAAGCTCCGGCGCTCATGGCGTTCTTGTTCAAGTCCGCAGATGAGTTGGAATACGACGAAAAGGCTGTTGCGAAGTTGAAAGACACCACTGCTGCTGTGCTGGATAAAGCTGCCGAAATCTTTGCGAACGTAGAAGATTTCACCGCTGAGGCTATCAAGGAAGCATTTGACGCTGAAGTTGTGCAGGGTATGGAAGTAAAACCACGCTTTGCATACGCACCGCTTTTTGTGGCGATGACTGGAACAAATGTGTCGCTTCCGGTGATTGACTCAATTGCTTTGCTTGGCAAAGAAGAAGCTGTGAAGCGCATTCGACGCTTCAGGGAAGATCTTTCTGCGTGAGTACGCTCACGTAGCCTGTGGTTTGCGTCTAGGTGGGTTTCTGCGTAAGATAATATTCCGTTGCAGTTCACAAGACTGCAAACCACCATGGGGTATGGTGTAATTGGCAGCACGAAGGTTTCTGGTTCCTTTAGTCTAGGTTCGAGTCCTGGTACCCCAGCGAAGAAGATGATTCTTCCGCGTTTTTCGCGTTTGGCCCCGTTCGTCTAGCGGCCTAGGACGTCGCCCTCTCACGGCGGTAACACCGGTTCAAATCCGGTACGGGGTACGAATTCTCAATACTGCCTTGTTGGTGTTGGGGATATAAATATCGTGGCAAGTTCACGATCATATAGGCCCCGTTCGTCTAGCGGCCTAGGACGTCGCCCTCTCACGGCGGTAACACCGGTTCAAATCCGGTACGGGGTACAGCGCATGAAGTGGGCTCAAACTTTGAAGATAAGTTTGAGCCCACTTTTCGCGTACCTGAAACTTGGAGGTCTCGAAAAGTTGGTGCGGTTTTCGCAACTTCTCGATATATGTGCAGTAGTTGCGGGTTTTGCACCAAGAATTGCGATTGATGCTGGCGATGTCCTGTTTAGAAGCATGTTGTTGCGGGGCAGGTGACGTGTGAAATACTGTGCAGAAGGAGCGTTTTCCCACCTGCCCTTAAAGCCGCATTCGACGCAGTAAAACATGAAACATAAGGATTCTGCTCGAATCTTTGCATTACAAGTTGAACATAAACGGTGTATGCAACTTTGCTTCGCTAATTCGGGCACGTACTGTCACCTCCTTCACAAAGAATTTTTCTATACGTAACTGTCGAAGTAGCACCAGAGGTCGAAGCATAATCACAAGATATGGGCGCAGATCCAGTGTGAATGATTACAATCTCTCACTCTTGGTACGCTCCCAATTTTCTCTCGCACTGTGCTGAATACGTCCCGTTAACCACTACATTCCTATGGTGCAAAAGAGCTGATTGGTAAGGTGATGACGCCGTCACCCACACTCATTGTTGGCCCATTTGCCGTAACGACCGCGAGAAAAGCTGGTGATCCGGTCTTATCTACGTCAATAGTTTGAGCAAACTTGAGAAGAGAGTTCTTTCCAGCTTCTACTTGCCGTTGCCCTAGCTTCACTTCGAACGCACCCCATGATCCGTCGGGAAGCATCACAATAGCGTCTGCTTCTCGTCCAGATTTGTCTCGGTAATGCAATACTCTGCCACGTATCGGTTCAGCGAAAACTCGCAGATGTTGGACGACCCACGATTCAAACCACTGCCCGGCTGTCTCAAGATCAGTGAGGAGCTTGTCGACGCCGACACCAAGGGCCGCAGCAGCTAGGGCTGGATCAACGAGGTGAATCTTCGGACTGGTACGTACTGCGTATCGTGAGCGAATGTGTGGAGCCCAAGCATCTTGGTATTCTAAGAGGAACAGCCGCTGGAGAGTATTCAGATATGCGACAACTGTTTCCGGTGTAATCGGAGTAGTTGCAGCTATATCTCCAGCAATAGTCGTATACTGAACTTCTGTTCCAACATGGCGAGATAAGGATCGGAAGAGCTCCCACATCCGTATAGGGTCACGACGAGGTTCATTATCGAGACGATCGAGATCGTTAGAGATAACCTCGTCAATGTATGCCTGTAGACCATCTTGAGCTTGAGCAACAGATTTTCGTAAATCACCTGGCCAACCACCATGGATAAGTTGCTCGAGTACGTCACGGATATCAATATCAGGCTCGAGATTCGTTTCGAAAGCACTACCACGAAAGAGGCCTTCGAGGCTCACTTTTGCGGTTCCCATCCCTCTTTCATAAAGAGTCATCGGACGCATCCGCGTCTTCATAATTCGATGCGAACCAGGGTGTCTCCGCTCGTTATCTGCTGGAACTGCAGACCCTGTGAGAATAAACTGCCCAGGTTTTCCGCGTGCGTCTATTTCTTTCCGAATGTCATTCCACAGTAGTGGCTCAATTTGCCACTCATCAATTAGACGTGGAGTCTCTCCTTGAAGAACTAAGCTCGGATCAGTCTCTAATGCAGTGCGAATACCAAATGACGATGAATCAAGTGCGATTTCCGACGACGCATGATGCCTGCCTGTTTCAGTTTTTCCACACGCGCGTACGCCTTCTATAAGCACTCCACCGAATCCGTCTAGGTGCCGAGCAACAACTGAATCTAATACACGCGGCAGATACATGGCTTTCCTTCGTACGGTTACAGTTAGGTACATACAAGGATAGGGCAATCCGGGTTTCGGCGCCATAGTAATCCGGGTTTCGGCGCCATAGCAACCCGTGTTTTGGCGCCATAGCAACCCGTGTTTTGGCGCTGGGCTAAGTATGTTTACGGCACAGCTGTAGCAGTCCCGTGTTTACTATCCGTGCTGCCGATGTCGGTACACTCACGGCTCGCCGTAAGAATGCATAAACCACAATAACTCCCTCTGAATTCCTTGGTAGTCACGCATACTGCGTGAACACATAAAACTATGTCAACGTGCGTGGCTACCAGGGGTAGAGGAGAACAACACTTGGGTGTTCACTAAAACAAACACACACATGAAAACACTCAAAACAAAAACTGTGGGCTCAGTTCCTCAAGTAATTTGAGGAACTGAGCCCACAGCCATGCCGAGTCGGAACTATACCATTGAGCAAGAATGGCACGCGCCAACCACGAGCAGAGTTTTAAGCTAAGCCACGGCGTTCCAAGATAGCTTCTGGGCGAGGATCGCGTCCAAGCAAAGCACGGAAAGAATCCATTGGAGCACGGGAGTTTCCGCGCGCAAGGATCTCAGATCGAACGCGTTCACCAGCGGCACGGTTCAGACCACCGTCGCCGTCCACAGCAGCCGACGTCTTAAACCAGTTCTCAATATCTGCTGCTAATACCTCAGCCCAGATATAGGAATAGTATCCGGCGTCGTAACCGCCTCCGAAAGTATGGTTGAAGTATGTGGAGCGATAACGCGGCGGAATAAGCTCGCAATAAACCCCATACTCTTCCAAAGCTGCCTTTTCGAAATCCTCCACGTTAGCCGGAATCTCTTGTGAGGAAATCCGGTGCCAAGCCTGATCCAATAGCGCCGACGCAAGCAACTCCGTGGTTTCAAAAGCCTGACCAAAGGTCTTTGATTCAGCCAGAGCAGTAACGAGATGCTCTGGAAGCGGTTCACCAGAGCGGTAATGCACAGCATAGCGAGCTAGTACCTGCGGGTTATAAGCCCACATCTCGTTGAGCTGGGACGGTGTCTCCACGAAATCACGCGGAACGTGAGTGCCCGACGTCGAACGATACTTCGTATTCGTCAAGATGCCATGAAGCGCATGGCCAAACTCATGGAATACAGTGACCACGTTGTCCCACGTGAGCAGACACGGCTCACCAGCTGGCGGCTCTTCGAAATTGCAGTTGTTCATGATGAGTGGCTTCTTGCCGCTCAAACTCGAACCAGCCACGATTTCGTGCATCCATGCACCACCGTGCTTGCCCTTGCGGCGATAAAAATCTGCCTGGAACAAAGCGATCCCAACGCCGTCGTCATTCACAACTTCCCACGTGCGCACGCTGGGCAAATAACCGTGGAGATCGGTACGTTCCACGAAACTAATGCCGTAGAGCTCATGTGCGGCAAAGAAAATACCATTCTCTACCACGTTCTCTAGCAGGAAATATGGTGCCATTGCGGCGTCGTCAAGACCAATATCAGCGCGGAGCTTCTCCTGATAGAAAATCCAATCCGCGGCTGAAAACTCTTCCTCTTGCCCCGCGTCGTGTGCCATGCTCTTAAGCTTATCGGATTCCACCTTGACTGCCTCCACAGCAGGTTTCGCAACCGAGATGAGCAGCTGCAAGATAGCCTCGGCGTCCTTTGCCATTCCTTGCTGGGCAACGGCTTGGGAATGATGCGGGTATCCAAGTAACTCGGCGCGTTGTGCACGCAACTGGGCAATTTTCAATACGAGATGGCGAGTATCCGAACTTTCGTGTTCGCCAAACCCTCGGTTCATCGATGTTGCGAGTAAGGCGGTGCGGGTGTCGTGATTGAGCAATTCCGTTTGTAATGGCTGATTAGTGAAATTCTCCAGTGGAAGTCGGATCGTGCCGTCGTCGCTCGTATATGATGCAATCTTCTCTTCGCTCAAGCCCGCGAGCAACGATCGGTCAGTGACAAGAAGCTCATTATCGCTCATCGCCTGCACAACGCGCTGACCAAATGCAATCTCGGCTTCGGAAAGGTCGGTGTCCAACTGGCGCAATATGCTCTTTTGCTCAGGAGACAGCGCCACACCGCGCTGCTCGAACTCTGCCAGCAGTTCAGTTACGAAATGGCGCGTTTCAGCATCTGCATCATCGAGATTGAGCTCGCGCAACCGGTGATAAATTCGTTCATCGAGATAGAAAGCGTTGAAATGTTCAGCCATCATAGGCCCCATCTCGGCTTCGATCTTCTCAAAGGCTTCGCCGCCAACTGAACTAATCAATGTGAAGCTGGTGTTAAGAACCGATTCGATCAGTTCTCCTGCGTTCTCAAGCGCTTCAACAGTGTTTTCAACTGTTGGAGTAGAAGTATCCGATGCAACGGCTTCCCAAGCTTGGCGTTGCGTTGCGATTGCATGTTCCAGTGCGGGAATGATGTGTTCGGGCTTGATTAACTCCCAATCGGGGAGCTCATATGGCAAGTCCGATTTTTGTAGTAATGGGTTATTTTCTATGGTCATGTGTTTATTCTACAGGGTTGAAACTGGATTTTTTCGGCGGCCCATTTGGGTCACTGATAACGCGTGCCCTAACTTAGGCGAATCTTTGGGCATCGGCCAATTTTGGCGGCACTTGAATAAAAATCGCCAAAGTTAGGGAAAGTGCTCCGCTAACTAGCCATTCAATAATCCTAAAACTAGCCAGTTAATAACCCTAAGAGAGCAGCTGCACCAGCGGCCGCGCCACATCACACCAGCGCCAATGCTCATCAACCCATGCCAAACCAGCTGTGCCCATCGCTTCGGCACGTTGCGGGTCTTCGAGCATATATTCAACTGCTTGCCTGATCGCGCCCACTTCCCGGCCATTGACCACAATTCCCGTGTGCCCATCAAGCACAGCTTCAGGAGCGCCACCTGAATCTCCAGCAATCACTGGCAAACCAGCAGCATAAGCCTCTAAATAAACGATCCCCAAACCCTCAATGTCGAGCCCACCACCACGAGTTCTGCATGGCATCGTAAATACATCGCCTACCGAATAATGCGCCGCCAACTCTGAATACGGGATCTCGCCAGTGAACACGATTGAATCCCGCACCGCTGAGTTTGCAGCTAGTTCCTGCAGTTTCTCGCCGTACGGACCTTTACCTACGATGAGTAGTACGGCATCTGGGAAACGTTGCACAATTCGATCCCACGCCATAATGAGTTTGTCTTGGCCTTTGCGTTCAACGAGGCGCGAAATGCACACTACTACCTGTGCGTTTTCATCAATTCCATAACGCTGGCGCAAATTCTCACGCGCCTGCTTATCAAATGCAAATGCCTCAGGATCTATCGCCCCGTGGAGCTGCATGATTCGTGTATCGCCGATGTGGGGGCGTAGCCGTTTCAACGTCGCCTCAGTGAGGTAGGTGACCACATCGGCGTCGTGAAAAACTTTGCGCAACAACGCACGGGCGCCCGGAATCATCGACCACCCAATTTCATGCCCGTGCGTGGTGGAAATGACCTGCTGAGCTCCGGCTTTGCGCGCTGCGTTTGCCATCAATCCCAAGGGTGCTGCGGCACCGAACCACACATTATGAATTGCGTGCTCAGCGATAAGTTCCTGCATTTTTTTCTGTACAGCAGGGATCGGCAACATCATCGTGCCTGGATAACGCACTACCTCATACGGTACAGACGCATCGTAACGCGCAGCGGCGTCGGCTCCCGATTCAGATTCGGTATCTGGGGGAGTCGAGGCATAAACCACGAGCTGAGCTGGGTCAAGCTCACCGACGAAGCCCTCCAGGAATGTTTGAATTCCACCTGCGCGTGGCGGAAAGTCATTGGTCACTAAGAGGGTTTTCTTCATGGTTTAGATACCTTCGGTGCGCTTAAGTACTTCTGTGAGGCGGTTTGCTGCGGTGACGACGGCGGCAGCGTGCTGGCGTCCAGGCTGGCGCCCCATGCGTTCAATCGGACCTGAGATTGAGACGGCTGCAATCACGCGGCCAGATGGGCCACGTACAGGGGCGGAAATTGATGCCACGCCTGCCTCGCGTTCGCCAACCGACTGCGACCATCCACGCCGGCGTACTGCGGAAAGAACGGTAGCTGTGAATTGAGCACCGTGCAATCCCCGATGGAGACGGTCAGGTTCTTCCCACGCAAGAAGAATTTGCGCTGCGGAACCAGCTAGCATCGACAGTGTTGCGCCAACTGGAATTGAATCGCGCAAGCCCATCGCGCGCTCGGCTGCGGCCACGCAAATTCGCTGGTCGCCTTGACGGCGGTAGAGCTGAGCTGATTCGCCAGTATGATCGCGCAAGGCAATCAGTACCGGATTTGCGGCGGCGAGGAGGCGATCTTCGCCAGCCGCCGAGGCAAGCTCAGTAAGACGTGGTCCAAGCACGAAACGTCCTTGCATATCGCGCGCTACGAGACGGTGATGTTCAAGCGCTACAGCGAGACGGTGTGCCGTGGGGCGTGCTAAATGTGTGGCTGTGACGAGCTGGGCAAGCGTTAATGGCCCTGCTTCAAGCGCACCAAGTACCATGGCGGCTTTGTCCAATACACCTACACCACTGCCAGAATCAATTGCGTCCATGTAATGATATTGCCATCCCAAACGATGAGACGCAAGTGTGACACATAAAAAATTTTACCAGTCTATGTGTAAGGGATACATGCAAACCTAAGAAGTGGGGAAATATGGCTCGAACACTCGCAGAAAAAGTGTGGGATCACCACATAGTAAAGCGCGGCAGCGATGGTGCTCCGGATCTATTGTATATCGACCTGCATCTATGCCATGAGGTGACGAGTCCACAGGCATTCGAGGGTTTACGTTTGGCAGGGCGTACAGTGCGCCGGCCCGATCTCACCATCGCAACCGAAGATCACAACACTCCAACTGTGAATATCGATCAGCCGATTGCCGATCCAATCTCGCGAATCCAAATCGACACGCTGCGCAAGAACGCGCAGGATTTTGGGGTGCGCATTCATTCCTTGGGCGACGCCGATCAAGGAATCGTGCACGTCGTTGGCCCACAGCTCGGTCTAACCCAACCAGGCATGACTATCGTGTGCGGAGATTCCCACACTTCAACGCACGGTGCTTTTGGTGCACTTGCTTTTGGTATTGGCACCTCTGAAGTGGAACATGTGCTCGCCACTCAGACACTCCCGCTCGCTCCCTTCAAAACCATGGCGATAAACATTCGCGGAGAACTAAAACCTGGCACAACCGCCAAAGATATTATCTTGGCTGTTATCGCTAAAATAGGTACCAATGGTGGTCAAGGATACGTGCTCGAATATCGTGGCGAGGCGATCCGAAAGCTGTCGATGGAAGCTCGCATGACTATCTGCAATATGTCGATTGAAGCAGGTGCGCGAGCCGGAATGATCGCACCCGACGTCGTCACCTTTGATTACATTAAAGACAAGCCTCATGCGCCGCAGGGCGAGCAGTGGGACGAAGCTGTTGCATACTGGCAAACCTTGTGTTCCGACGACGACGCCGTATTTGATGCCGAAGTGGATATCGACGCTGACACCTTAGAGCCTTACGTTACGTGGGGAACGAACCCTGGCCAGGGCGTTCCGATTTCCAGCACTGTGCCAGATCCCGCCGATATCGCCGACAAGACGAAACGTCAGGCGGCTGAGCGTGCGCTCGAGTATATGGGGCTGGTTCCGGGCACTCCGATGAAGAATATCCCTGTAGACACGGTGTTTATTGGATCGTGTACGAACGGGAGAATTGAAGATTTGCGGAGCGTGGCCAAGATTATTGAGGGTAAGCGAAAGGCCGACGGCGTTCGCGTGCTGGTGGTTCCAGGTTCAGCTCGCGTCCGTTTACAGGCAGAAGCTGAGGGGCTTGATCGAATCTTCAAAGACTTTGGAGCTCAGTGGCGAAACGCTGGGTGTTCAATGTGTTTGGGTATGAATCCAGATCAACTCGCGCCAGGTGAGCGTGCGGCGTCGACCTCGAATCGAAATTTCGAGGGGCGCCAAGGTAAGGGCGGACGAACGCATCTCGTTTCTCCACTGGTAGCAGCGGCGACGGCGATTCGTGGCATGTTGGCAACGCCGTCGGATCTCGCAGATGCTGCGCCGTCAGAGATCACCTTCACGACGCCGTCAGACGTAACCGAAACGAACTAGGAGCAAGTGACACGAATGGAAAAGTTTATTTCGCACACTGGCATTGGAGTTCCGCTGCGCCGCTCCAACGTTGATACAGATCAAATCATTCCAGCGGTATATCTCAAACGCGTTGCGCGCACCGGCTTTGATGACGCGCTTTTTGCTGCCTGGCGCAATGATCCTGAGTTTGTGCTCAACAAGCCTGAATACAAGCAGGGAACGGTGTTGATTGCCGGAAACGATTTCGGCACTGGTTCCTCGCGCGAACACGCCGTCTGGGCACTGAAAGACTATGGTTTCAAAGCGGTATTCGCGCCGCGATTCGCTGATATTTTCCGAGGTAATGCGGGTAAGCAGGGCCTGTTAGCTGGGGTGCTGGCGCAAGAGGATATTGAGCAACTGTGGAAGATACTGGAGACTGAGCCTGGCATCGAGGTGCAGATCAATCTTGAGAACTGCACTGTTGCGGCAGGACAATTTGTGGCCACGTTCGAGATTGATGAATACACGCGCTGGCGATTGATGGAAGGCCTTGATGATATCAGCTTGACCTTGCGTGACGCCGACGCAATTGCAGATTTTGAAGCAAAGCGGCCGGCCTTTATGCCACGCACGCTTCCGGCGCGTCATCTTCCTTCGGTACCGATTGAATCTGCGCGTCCGAGTGACGGCGACGAAGCGGCAGGTGTCTGACGGCAACGTAGCATTGCCTCCGAAGCGGCAGGTGTCTGACGGCGAGGCGTTCACTAGATGACGACGCAGTACCATGTACCTTTCTCGCAGTACGTGGTAGACTTAGCACTCTTTCTGTGCCTAATATCGGCATTTAGCCTGTATTGTGGTATTCAGTGTTCGCTTGAGGGGTTCAAGCGAAGAAGGAGTAATGAATGTCTAGTGGCGTTTTGAAGGTAGTGGGCGGGCACCCACTCCAAGGCGAAATCACGGTTCGTGGTGCAAAGAATTTCGTTTCTAAAGCCATGGTTGCCGCGCTCCTCACAGAGGAAACGTCCGTTTTGCGAAATGTACCGCTTATTCGTGATGTCGATGTGGTGAGTCAGCTGCTGCGCGCACACGGTGCAGAAGTTAATTACGACCAAGAAGCCGGAGTTCTCGAAATCACTCCTGGCAAGATTCATCTACCAGATCCTGCAGAAGTGGAGGCGCTTGCTGGCTCGTCTCGCATTCCGATTCTGTTCTGCGGTCCGTTGCTGCACGCTTTAGGCGAAGCATTCATTCCTGACTTGGGCGGATGCCATATTGGAGATCGTCCAGTTGATTTCCATTTGGCGGTTTTGGAAGATTTTGGGGCGCGTCGTTCGGTTGAGGATCTTGGCTTGCACCTCACGGCTCCTCATGGGTTGAAAGCGAAGAAAGTGCATTTGCCGTATCCGTCGGTAGGTGCCACGGAACAGACGCTACTTGCAGCTGTTCGAGCCCGTGGAGTTACCGAACTGACCGGTGCCGCTGTTGAACCAGAGATTATGGATCTTATTGCAGTATTGCAGAAGATGGGTGCCCTGATTACGGTAGACACCGATCGCACGATCCATATCGAGGGTGTTCGTGAGCTGCACGGCTATCGACACACCGCACTGGCTGATCGCATAGAGGCTGGCTCGTGGGCATGTGCTGCGCTTGCTACCAAGGGTGATATTACTGTGCGTGGTGCGCAACAAGAATCGATGATGAATTTTCTCAACGTGTTCCGCAAAGTTGGGGGTCAGTTCGATATTTACGACGACGGCATCCGCTTCTGGCATCCAGGCACGGAATTGAAGTCTCTACCGATTGAAACGGATGTGCATCCTGGATTTATGACCGACTGGCAGCAGCCGATGGTGGTGGCATTGACGCAGGCTGTTGGTGTGTCAATTGTGCATGAAACTGTTTACGAGAACCGTTTTGGCTTTACTGAGGCACTCAATCAGATGGGCGCTCATATTCAAGTGTATAGCGAGTGTTTGGGATCAAAGCAGTGCCGTTTCGGACGCGAGAATTACTTCCATTCTGCGGTTATTCAAGGCCCTACGCAGCTCATAGGGGCCGATATTGAGGTGCCAGATCTGCGCGGCGGATTCTCTCATTTGATTGCGGCCTTGGCGGCTGAAGGTGAATCAACCGTGCATGGCATCGATATTATCAACCGTGGTTATGAGCATTTCATGCATAAACTGCATGCTCTCGGTGCCAACGTCGAGAAGGCGTAGTCATAGCGAGTAAATGCGATTGATGCGTTGAGAGTCATTGTGGCGAGCGAGCTATGTTGATCGTTTCATTAAAATTTTTACAACGGTAGGATTGAATCCATGACCAATGAACCGCAAAAAATTCGCATTGCCTTAATCTATGGAGGATCATCAGGCGAGCACCCAATTTCCTGCGCGACCGCAGGTGCTGTAATGGCATCCCTTGATTCGCAGCGCTACGACGTCGTCTCCATAGCAATTCGCAAAGATGGAACGTGGGTGCCAGGTGAAACTGATCCGGAGAAATTGCAGCTTAACAGTGCATCCACGGAGGTTCCTCCGAGTGACGAACGTGTGGTTTTGGCCCCGGGTGATGGCTCGCAAGAGCTGATGGTAGTTGCGGCTGATAGCGGCGAGGTAGTGCGCTCTTTGGGAGCCGTTGATGTAGTGTTCCCGCTGCTCCACGGCGCTTTTGGTGAAGACGGCACTATCCAGGGGCTGCTAGAAATGGCAAATATTCCTTACGTGGGCTGTGGCGTGTTTGCGTCGGCAGCTGGCATGGATAAGGGATTCATGAAGGTCGTATTGGAATCGGCGGGAATTCCGGTGGGTCCGTACGTGGTTGCGAACCGACGCCGTTGGAGCACGCAGCGCGCCGCCGTCATTGATGATGTGTCCAAACTGCAATTCCCAGTGTTTGTGAAGCCTGCGCGTGCTGGTTCCTCGCTCGGGATTTCGCGCGTCGATACGCTCGACGAGCTTGAGATTGCTGTGGAGCGCGCTCACGAAGTTGATCCGAAGGTAGTGATTGAACAGGGGATTAGCGGGCGAGAAATCGAATGTGCAGTGCTTGGTGGGCACGGAGATGAGCCGACTCGTGCCGCAATGCTTGGTGAAGTAGTTTTATCGCAGCAAGATGCGGCTTTTTACGATTTTGAGCACAAGTACGTCGACACCGCAGGTTTGCGTATGCAAGTGCCTGCCGAGGTAGACGCACACACTACTGAGCGTATGCGTGAGATGGCGGTTCGAACCTTTGATGCCTTCGAGTGTGAGGGTCTAACTCGCGTAGATTTCTTTTTAACCAATGATGGCGATATTTTGATCAATGAGATCAATACAATGCCCGGATTCACGCCGTTTTCCATGTATCCGGTGATGTGGGAAGAGGCTGGGCTGAGCTACGCTGAGCTCGTAGACGAGCTTATTTCTTTGGCTTTGGAGCGTGGAACGGGTCTGCACTAAGCCAGATTGGTGCGACATATTGCCCTGCAATTGAGCAAGTGATTTACTGTAAGCGAACAGAAGAATTAATAGTTGAATATTCAACTATTAATGGGTAAAGTGAAATTGCCAGTGAAGATAAGTCCCACTGGTACAACGTTCAAAGGGTATGTGAAAGTTATGAAGATTGTTTACATTGTGGGATCTCTCGCCGAGGATTCAATTAACCGCCGACTCGCAAAAGAATTACACGATTTGGCGCCCGAAGGGGTAGAGATGGTCGAGGCATCGATCAAGGATCTCCCGCTATACAGCCGCGATTATGACGGCGATTTCCCGCAGGTAGCGCGCGATTTCAAGGCTTTGCTAGGTAGCGCTGACGGCGTGGTATTGGTAACGCCTGAGCACAACCGGAGCTTCTCGGCAGCACTGCACAACGCAATTGAGTGGAGCTCGCGTCCTTATGGAGAATGGGCGCTTGGTGGAAAGCCAATTGCTACTATTGGTGCATCGCCTTCGGGTATTGGTACCGCAGCGGGTCAGCAAACTTTGCGGGCTATGCTCCAGTTCTTCAACGTGAAGCTCATGGGTCAGCCGGAGGGCTATATCAATGCTCTCACCACAGGCTTGGCAGAGGGCGAAGCTAATGCCGATGCCAAGGAATTCTTGAAGTCCTGGATCGGGGCATTCGCAGAGTTCGTGAAGGAAAACACCAAGTAACATTTTGTGAGATGTGAATCTTGCTCTTGTGGCTCGCGCCGAAACGGTGCGAGCCACAAGTCGTTTTGGCATGATTAACATATGCGTGTAAGTGAACTTTCCGAAGATGAGATCATTGCTAAATTAGTAAATGTGTTGCCACAAGCTGCGAATATCGTGGTTCCAAGTGGTGATGATTGCGCAGTACTCGATTTCGCCTATAAAACCGCCATTTCAGTTGATCTTCTTAATGAAAATGTGCATTTTAGAACCGATTGGTCTACTGGGTATGACGTAGGCTATCGCGCTGCAACCCAGAATTTAGCCGATTCGGTAGCCATGGGTGCCCTACCACGCACGTTAGTTGTAGGACTCGCTTTTCCAAGTAGCACCGAAATGGAATGGCTGCTTGATTTTGCGGCTGGTATGCGCGATGCGTGCGAACCGCTCGGTGTTGGTGTTGATGGTGGCGACCTCGTGAGCGGTGAATATATTTCCATATCAGTAACCGTGCTCGGAGATGTGGAGCAGCCGATCCTACGCTCAGGCGCCCAACCAGGTGATTTGCTCATTCATACTGGTGTGTTGGGGCACGGCATGGCTGGTCTTGCCCTGCTTGAGGCTGGGTATACTCGTGAAACGGTTGAGCCAGAATTAGCCGCTCTTATCGATGACTTTTTGCGGCCGAAACCTCCGTTGGAAACGGCTTTAGCAGCAGCAAAAGCTGGTAATTTGACGGCAATGATGGACGTCTCGGATGGGTTGATTAAGGATTGTCGGCGAATAGCGCACCGTTCGCGGGTGTGGATCGATATTGACGATCGTGCTTTGGGAAAGTACCTCGGCGATTTGGGTAAGGCAGCTGGGAGAGTCGCGGCAGACCGGCGTCATTGGCTCTGTGAGGGAGGGGAGGACCACGGCTTCTTGGCAACGATGAAAGCTGGCACTCCGGTTCCCGATGGGTTCACTGTGATTGGGCAGGTGAAAGGTCCGGATGTGGATGGCCGAGTGAGCATCAACGGCATAAACTACGGTGCTGCGGGCGGCTGGGATCACTTTCATAAATGACGGAATCGTTTCCATGAATGATACGTATTGTCCGTAGGCGAGAGAAGGGGAGAATCTCTCGTTTCCGCAAATAAAACTTGCCCCTTTAAGTCGAGTTCTGCCCCTCACTTCGCACTGTGTGGATATATGAGGGGCAAAACTTTGTTCTGCAAGGTTGCTTTGTAGCTCAAGAAGTCGCATGCACGCCATGCGACCTCACAATTTTGTCAGAACTGGTGGTGGTATTTGAGAACGTGATTACTGGGAGTCTGAGTCACTACCGATCTGCAAAGGTGCAGGTTCTGGCAGATCTCGAACTGCATTCACTATGAAGTATGAGAACATCAAGATCGCCAGGTACGGTATGCCGGCACTCCATACAACAGGAAGTAAATTGCGCAGGGCAATGAAGATTGCGATGCACGCTGCAATCACCACGACGTTAATGACAGGGGCTCCGAGCAGACGCGCTGGTGGACGGGGGAGTCCGCGCTCGTCCCAATGCTTGCGGAATTTGATATGCGTAAGCATCACGAGTATCCAGGTAACAAGGATTCCAACCGTTGCTGCGCCATAGAGACTCATAAATGCGGTGTCGGGGCTAAAGATCGCCAATGCCGACGCAATAAAGAAGCACAGAGTGGCAAGAAGAACAGCACCACGAGGCGAACCTTGATCGGTGGTGCGTGCCGCAAAACGTGGCGCCATACCATCGAGTGCGAGTGAATGAATCATGCGTGAACCGGTGTAAAGGCAACCATTTGCTGCGGAAAGAGCAGCAACAATCAAAATCGCGTTCATCACGTGCCCTGCTCCAGCAAAGCCTGCAGAGTCAAGAACTTTAACAAAAGGTGAAGAGTCTGCGTGTCCAGATTCGGCAACTGTGGTTGTCCAAGGTTGGAGTGCCACGATCACTGCGATTGCGAAAATGTAGAAGATGAGCAGGCGCCAGATCATCGTAGACGCTGCACGCGGAATATCTCGCTCAGGATTCTCGCTTTCAGCTGCGGAAACGGATACATTTTCCACTCCACCAAAGCTGAAGACTGCCATGCATGAAGCGAGTAGAATGCCCGTGACGCCGTGTGGAGCGAAACCGCCGTCGACCGTGAGGTTTACAAAGCCGAGTGGCTCATTTTGGCTAGGCCAACCGGTAAATACTACGGCGAGACCAAGGATAATGAAGACGACGATGGCCGTAACTTTAATCATCGAAAACCAATACTCAGAGCTGCCGTAGAGGCGGACTGTGGCGAGATTGAGTGTGACGATGAAAAGAGAGCAAAGCGCTGTGCCGAGACCCAAATTAAGATTCGGGAACCAATATTGGAAATAGGTTGCGGCAGCCGTAACTTCGGCTCCAACGGCTGTGAGCATAGTAATTGCAAAGTTCCAGCGCGTCACATAGCCACCGAGTTTGCCGAGATGGGTGGCTGCAATGGCTCCGTGCCCGCCAGGAACCGGATGTGCGCTCACCATTTCCGCCAGCGCCCACACCACAGAAAGTGCCAAGCAACCTGCTAGCGCATAGGAAATGATGGTAGCAGGTCCTGCGTGTGCGATTGTTGAGCCTGCACCAAGAAAAAGTCCAGTTCCAAGTGCTCCTGAAAGAGCGATCATTGAGATCTGAGCGCTCGTGAGCCGGCGTTCGAGCTGCGTGTGCTCGTGTACTTGTGAATGCGAGTGCATGGTAGTCCTTTGACCTGCAGTGAAATGTATTTTCGGTGCTACAAGTCTATTACGAGCGTCAGATATCGAGACCAGAGTTTCATTTTTTGGGACGACGCCGTTATACGCGTGTGGATGCGGCGCGCCTTCCTGCGTGCTTTCGGAATTCAATAACCGTCTGGACTCCGAATAACGTGATGCCTACAAAACAAATGAGGCAAGGGACTGTGACTGCCTGAAAATTGTCAGCTAGTAGAGAGGCTGTGTCCTTACTAGACCTGCTCGCGGCGATAACGCCCGCCGAGAAAAACAATCCAGCAACACAGAATACGAACTGACTTAGCCGAATGTAGAAAGCGCATCGAGTGAAGTGTTGGAAGATAAGGGAGACGTTGAGAACTGTGGTTACAGTGATTGCAATGCCTGCTGCGATGGTTGCTACCCGAAGTGGAGTTGCTTCAAGGGTGAAAGTAATATACCACGCCCAAATTACGAATAGTATCCACGGAATGCCTTGAGTGAGAACTTTGTTGAACTGCTCATGCATGATGACCTCCACTAAAATAATCTTGGCTAAACTTCTTTGTTGTAGTATTGCGAAGCGATATCAAACATCAATGTTTAATTCTAACCAATATAGCACATGAGTATGTTGTGCGAAATAAACTTTTGGGGGTTAACCCGCTCTTTTCGTCCAAAACCAGACTTAAAGCGACTTAAAGAGCAAAAACAAGACCAAGCTGTAAGAAAAACAAAAAGCCCCGCTCTTGAGCGGGGCTTTTAGCGTTTATTCGCAATCAGATATTGCGGGTTACCTTACCAGCCTTGAGGCAGGAGGTGCACACATTCAGACGCTTAGGAGCACCCTTAACGAGTGCGCGAACACGCTGAATGTTCGGGTTCCAGCGACGGCTGGTACGCACGTGGGAGTGCGAGACGCTCTTGCCGAAGCCCGGGCCCTTGCCGCAGACGTCACATACAGAGGCCACGGTTTTCTCCTTCGTTCGTTTTATCGGACGCGATCGTCGTCCGGTACCAAAATGGCAACTGAAAAATACTATCGCAAAAGCTGATGATTAACCAAGCGGGCGAACCAGTGGTATTGGGCACGTTCGTCACGATTATCATGTTCGTTACGAATACCGCGTTCACAATGAGTATCCGTTCACTACAAGCATGAGGAATGTTAAAGCCACTGAATCACCAAAACAGCGTTTCGCTAGGTATCCTTGAAGTGTGAAAGAAAAGGCCGTGAATGATTACAGTTCTTCCGCATTGCACTGTGAAGAACAGGGGCTTCTTTCCGCACCGCTCGAACGCTATCTTGGAAAGCGATCGGCAAATGCGCTGGCGAAACTCAACCTACACACTGTGCAGGATCTCGTTTTTCATATCCCTTTCCGTCTTGCCAAACGTGGGGAGTTGATGCCAATACAGGCGGTCAACGAAGGAGACTCAGTGACCGTTGTAGCCCGCGTCCTTTCGTCACATATTCGGCCAATGAATAACCGGCGCGGTTTCATTCTTACCGTGATGATCGGTGAGGGCATGCACGAACTTGAACTCACTTTCTTCGCCAAGCACGAACGCCCGCTCAAATTTCATGCCATGAAGCTGGAACCAGGTGCATTAGCGATTTTTTCTGGAACAGTGTCGTCCTATCGCGGTGCCTTGCAGCTCACTCACCCAGAATATGAATTGATAGATGATGGGGCTGCGGTTGATCCACAGGAGCTTGCGCGACCAATTCCGATCTATCACGCTGCTCAAAAGGTTCCGTCATGGCAAATTGCCCGTGCGGTGGAGGTTCTGCTCCCGCAGCTGAATGAAAGCATTTTGCCAGATCCGCTGCCCAAAGGCTGGCGTGCACAGAACAACCTTCCCAGCCGTCTCGATGCTTTGCGCTGGCTCCATCAACCGCCCACGGAAGAGCATTGGCGCACTGCTCAGCTGCGAATGAAGTACGAAGAGGCAGTTTTGCTCCAAACCGTCTTGGCTCGAAGAGCGCACCGGGCACGCGTTTTGCCTGCGCCTGTGTGCAAGCGAAGGGAAGACGGCGTATTACAGGTTTTCGATTCGATGTTGCCATTCGATCTTACAGCAGGTCAGCGCCAGGTAGGCGAGGAAATCGCGAGCGACTTGGCAACCGAGGTTCCCATGCGTCGTCTTCTGCAAGGCGACGTAGGAGCAGGCAAAACTGTTGTAGCAGTGCGAGCTATTCTCCAAGCAATTGACGCTGGTAAACAAGCTGTTTTGCTCGCCCCCACAGAAGTGCTGGCGCAGCAACATTTTAATTCGGTGAAAGCTCTCATGGGCGAGCTCGCTGACGGTGGTCTGCTCGGCGCGTCTGAGAATGCGATAACGGTCGAACTCCTCACAGGGTCAATGAGTGCGAAAGAAAAACGAGCCGCGCTATTACGGATTGCTTCTGGTCAGGCACAGTTCATCATTGGCACGCATGCCTTGATCCAAGATCGGGTGCAGATTCCTTTTCTCGGCTTGCTTATCGTCGATGAGCAGCATCGTTTTGGAGTTGATCAACGCGATAAATTGGCACAAGGCGTGCATATGCTGGTGATGACTGCTACGCCTATCCCGCGCACCGTGGCCATGACTACCTTCGGGGATTTGTCCGTTTCTACCTTGGCTGAATTACCCAAAGGTCGCGCACCGATTACCACGCAGCTCGTGCCAGCGTGGAAAGAAACTTGGATTGATCGAATTTGGGAGCGTGCGCGTGAAGAGATCGATTCGGGTGGGCAGGTTTACGTAGTCTGCCCGCGCATCTTGGCAACGGATACGGAAGACGACGGCGATGAGCAGTACGTTAGCGACGAGCACCACGGTGGCACCGGCGTCGTACAAGCTTTGGCCGCCTTTGAAACTGATCCGCAACGTGAGCTCAATTCGGTGGAGAAAATATTTGGTGAGCTGCGGGAAAAACCGCAGTTGCAGGGCATCAATATTGCCGCTATTCACGGGCAGATGGCAGGCGCGGAAAAAGAACGGATCATGGCGGATTTTGCCAACGGGCAGGTGCAAATGCTCGTCTCTACCACAGTGATCGAAGTGGGCGTCGACAATCCGCGTGCATCACTTATGGTTATTATGGACGCTGATCGTTTTGGTCTTTCACAACTTCATCAGCTGCGCGGACGAATTGGGCGTGGAAGCAGACCAAGCTTGTGCCTCGCGGTACATTCCGCCTCGGACGGAACGGTAGCACACGCGCGTTTAGCAGCTTTTGCTCACACAACCGACGGTTTTGAACTGGCGCGTGCAGATATTGAATTACGCTCGGAAGGCAATGTGCTGGGATCACAGCAGTCTGGACAGCGCAGCTCCTTACAATTTCTTAGTGTGCTTAAAGACGAAAATATCATTACGCAGGCAAAAGAATTTGCAGTTAAGCTGATCGCCAGCGATCCTGATCTAGTTAGGAATGCCCAGTTAGCGCACGAAGTTCGTGAACTTGAGGGTGCGTCTGAAACATCTTATTTAGAGAAAGGCTGACGATGACTCGCATTGTGTCTGGTACTGCAGGAGGGCGTAACTTGCGTGTGCCAAAAAGCGGAACTCGCCCTACCTCTGAGCGGGTGCGTGAAGCGCTGTTCTCGCGGCTCGAGCACTTCGGATATATTCGTGATTGTGCTGTTCTTGACCTTTATGCAGGCTCAGGTGCGCTCGGACTTGAGGCTCGCTCGCGAGGTGCTCAACGCGTCGTCTGCGTGGAAGCAGCCAGTTCGGCAGCGAAAGTGATTGTGGAAAATGCGCGTCTTACTGGACTTGACGTAGAGGTTCACAATCAAAAAGCGGAAACTTATCTTGCAAGCCAAGGTATCCCAACGTTTGATCTCATTCTCATTGATCCGCCCTATGCGCTCTCCGAAGACGATCTCTCCCTGGTGTTAGGCCTGGCAGTGATGCATCTCGCGGACGACGGCATGCTCGTCGTCGAACGCGACAAGAAGTCACCAGAGCCGCTGTGGCCCGCCGGATATGAATTGGACGATGATCGCAAATGGGGCGACACCAGAGTGTGGAGTGCGATTCGTTCAGAAATAGGGCATAACATAGAAATATGACCATAGCTGTTTGTCCAGGATCTTTTGATCCCATCACGTCGGGGCACGTTGACGTGGTTCGACGCGCCCGAGGAATGTTCGACGAAGTGATTGTGGCTGTTGCGCGCAATGCCCATAAGAAGTACTTTTTTTCCGACGACGAACGCTTGAGTTTGGCGCAAGGTGCGGTGAGCGATATTCCCGGAGTGAGCGTTGAATTCGTCGATGGTCTCATCGCTGATTTTGCAGCTGAACGTGGCGCGGCGGCGATAGTTAAAGGTCTGCGTGGCGCGGCAGATTACGATGCTGAACAGGCAATGTCTTTGCTCAACCGGCATTTGTCGGGTATCGAAACGATCTTTATCATGGGAGATCCTGCGCTAGGGCACGTCGCGTCGTCGTTCGTTAAGGATATTGCCTCGCATGGTGGACCGATTGCGGATCTCGTTCCGCACAATGTTGCTTTAGCACTCAAGAAGAAAGTGGAATCACAATGACCTCACATAATATCGATGAAACGGGAGCGTCACTGCTGGAGATCTTGGAGGAGATCACTGGCCTAGTCGAAAACGCGAAAGCTATGCCACTTTCGGCTTCTGTGCTCGTCAATCGCAGTGAAATCTTGGATCTTCTCAGCACTGCTCGGGATATTGTGCCTTCGCAGATCGTTGCAGCTGACTCGGTGCTTCAAGATGCTGCTGCAGTCTCAGATGAGGCGCGCGAGCGTGCTGAAGAGATTGTGGCACAGGCTAATGTGGAAGCCGATCAGATTTTGGCTGAAGCACGTGAGCAGGCTTCGCGTCTTGTGTCACAAGATGCGATTACGATTGCGGCAAAATCGCAGTCGGCGCGTATTCTTGATGAGGCGAAATCTAAGGCGGATCGCGTTAAGCGTGGCGCCGATGAGTATTCCGATGCGGCATTGGAGAATCTCGCTCAGGAGCTCGTGACGATCCAGAATAATCTCGATACGATTCAGCATCAGATCGCGGCTGGACGTGGCTTGATTGCTGATCGCCGGGACGACGACGCTGCTCGCGATGCCTACGACGAGGATGGCGATTTCGAAAACGAATAGGCACAATACGATTTAGGCACAATACGATTATTGAGAAAGGGGCGCTACCGTGGATCTACGATCTCCTTTTGTGGTGTCGATAGTGGATTTACCTCGTCAAGAGGGGTCGATTCGGCATCATGACTACGTCTTTGAGACGCCACAAGATTTTGGTATTGAGCTCATGGAAGTAATTCCAGGTAGCGAGTTGCGAGCTGATTTGTCTTTCCAATCGGTGCAAGAAGGCGTGCTCGTGCAAGGTAGCGTTGATGCGCAGCTACAGGGGCGTTGCTCGCGGTGCCTTATTGATTTGCACGACGACGTTCGAGAGTCTGTTGCTGAACTGGTGTTTTATCCTGAAAGTGCAAAGGCCTTGGAAGATGAAGGCGATGAGGAAGCTCATGATCTTCCACTTATTGAAGACGATCATATAGATTTAGAGCCAATCTTGCGCGATGCTCTAGTGCTCAGCATGCCTTTTACTCCCTTGTGTGAGCCTGATTGTGATGGATTGTGTCAAGAATGTGGTGAACGCTGGAATGACTTGCCTGCTGATCACGCCCATGAGTTTCTTGACCCACGCTTTGACGGCCTTGCTACGCTCGCCGCTGAACTCGAAGTAAAAGAAAATAATGCATAAAAAAGATCGTTCTCCGCTACTTGCCAAATGGGGCGTCGATATTGCTCCTGACTTGTTAGAGCTAGCTCTGACGCACCGCTCCTGGGCTTTTGAACACGAGTCTTTGCACAATGAGCGCCTCGAATTTCTCGGCGATTCAGTGCTCGGTTTTTATGCCGCGGATCGGATTTTTCAGGATTTCGACGATTCCACCGAAGGGGATATGTCGAAAATAAAATCTGCCGCTGTTTCAGAACGAGCTTTGGCTGAGGTAGCCCGTGAGCTCGGAGTGGGTGACTATGTGCGACTTGGAATTGGCGAAGAGCGCAGCGGTGGTCGCAATAAAGACTCGATTTTGTCTGATACGGTCGAGGCGCTGATCGCAGCCACTTATCTCGATCACGGCATCGATGTGACGCGTGAGATCGTCGAACGGCATATTAACCCAAAGATCGCAGATGCCACGAAGATGGGACCTGCTTTGGACTGGCGCACCGCCGTCGAAGAAAAAGCGCGTGCCATGGGTATCCGTGAGGAAATTTCATACCGCATGGAAGGACGCGGCCCTGACCACGCCCGCGAATACACCGCCTTCGTGTATTTTGGTGAGAATTTGTGGGGAAGTGGAGAAGCGACGTCGCAAAAAAATGCTAAGCTCGCTGCCTGCCAAAACGCCTACTTCGTACTTGACGGCGGAGAACCGCTCGGTCATGCCTGAATTGCCGGAAGTCGAGACGATTCGCCGTGGTCTTGAGCCTCATGTGCTCGGCAAACGGATTTTGAGTATCGAGACTTTTGGTACACGGGTGATTCGTCATTCCCCACAAGGCCTCGCTCATTTGACAGGAAGTCAGGTGACGGCTGTAGTGCGGCGTGGAAAATTCTTGTGGTTCGATTTGGGCGAACGTTGCTTAGTGGCTCATTTGGGAATGTCGGGCCAATTTCGTATCGGCGGTGGAGATTTTAAGCATCGACGTGCCACATTCCATTTCGACGACGGATCGGCACTCGATTTCGTTGATCAGCGTACGTTCGGTTATCTCAGAGACGATGAATTTGCGCCTACTTCTGACGGATACACTGGTGGTTTTGGAAGCGAGCGTAAGGAAATCCCTATCTCGGCTACTCATATAGGGCGTGATCTCCTTGATCCTAATTGTGATTTTTCCGCTTTGGCTGCCCGCGCCCGCCTCAAGAAGGTTGGTATAAAAACTCTACTTCTCGATCAGAGTTTTGCCTCAGGGGTTGGGAATATTTACGCTGATGAAGCACTATTTTTGGCGAGCGTACATGGAGCATTACCAGCATGCGATTTGCCAATTGACAAGATCCGTGAGGTTTTTGACGCCGGCGCGCAATTAATGAACCGTGCCGTTGAAGTGGGTGGCACTTCTTTTGACTCTCTTTATGTGAATGTGAATGGATCGTCGGGATATTTTTCCCGATCGCTGAATGTTTATGGTCGAGATGGGCATGCTTGCCCAAGGTGTGGCAAAATTTTAATCAGAGAAAAGTTTATGGGAAGATCATCGTATTCTTGCCCAAAGTGTCAAACTCGACCATAGTTAGGAAAATCTGTGACTGAAGAAAATGGCGTAGTCAATGTGATGATTATCGACGATCACGAAGTTGTGCGTCGCGGTATCGCTGAAGTGGTTGATCGTGCAGAAGGATTGAAAGTTATTGCAGAGGCAGGAACGGTTGCTGAAGCTGTGCGCCGTGCAGAACTGATGAATCCTGAGGTTGCACTTGTTGATCTTCGTCTCCCAGATGGCACGGGCATCGATATTATCGAGCAGCTCAGCGAGCGTTCTCCGAGCACTCGTTGCATCGTGCTCACCTCTTTTGACGACGACGACGCGCTGTCAGAATCTTTGGAAGCAGGAGCAAAAGCCTACCTGCTCAAATCAGTGCGCGGTGCAGAGATCACCGAAGTGATTCGAGCGGTTGCTAACGGTCGAGTTCTCCTTGATGAGCGCACTGTGACGCGCCGTCGTGCGGACCATGACGATCCAACGGCTGAATTGACTCCTTCGGAGCGCAAGGTTCTCGACCTCATCGGTGATGGACTCTCCAACCGTGAAATCGGCGAAAAGCTTGGCGTAGCAGAGAAAACAGTGAAGAACCACATCACGTCGTTGTTGGCCAAGATGGGTATGCAACGCCGCACGCAGGTGGCTGCTTGGGTGGCAGGTCAGCGTGCAGCAGGATGGCGTAATCAGGCAAATTGATTTCTACCTCAAGGACGCTTGCCAGCACATCTTGAGTTTGCCTGTTTCCGGATCAGGTCCGATTTCAAAATCTCCATGATGACGTCGCGCTCGAGCCGCCAAATTGGAAAGACCAGAGCGGCGCGAGAGCGATGGCGCGAGCCCCACGCCGTCGTCAATCACACAAACCTGGATCACATCGGCGGTGACGCTTACCTCGACTGACACCGACGAGGCATGCGCATGTCGCGCCACGTTACTCAAGCCTTCGCGAACTACCGCCACGACGTCGTCCGAAACATCTGAGCCGACTGCGTTATCGATGCGTGTGACATCGAAATCTTCGTCAATCGTCTCCCCATGCCAAGTGATGAGCAACGATGGGGCAAAACCAAGGGACTGCAAGGCTACCGAAGTTTCGTGTTGGAGACGATCCACGAGTGCCGCTGGCGAAGAATCGTCGCGTAGAGACTGCACGATCTTACGGATCTGCGATACAGATTCATCAATTGCCCAGATGGCATTATCGAGGGCTTGGGAGATTTCTGGCGAATCAACCTTTTCGCCGAGATCCTCTTTTACAGCGGTAATATGCATGCCCGAGGCAAAGAGCTGTTGAATCGCAAGATCATGCAGATCGCGCGAAATGCGTGCTCGCTCGTCAAGCTCTGCCGCGAGCTCTTTGGAGTGGCGGGCATCTGCAAGTTCAAGCGCGATAGCAGCCTGCTTGGCCACATTTTCAGCCATGGAAAGATCGTGGAGATCAAATTCGCTTTGCCCTGGTTTGCGCAACAGAATAATGACGCCGAGTCCGATACCTTTCGACACGAGCGGTGCGTATAGGGCCGCACCAAAACGCCGCAATTGTTCTACTCGTACTACTGAAAGGCGTTGCATCGAATCAATAACCACGCCTGCCTGCTCGCGAATGACAGTTTGAGCTCGACCTGAGCGAGGGAAGTTTACGCCGAGGAAATCACTAGCTCCTTCACCTGCCACGATTTCGCACACCCATGTGTCTTGGATAGAGGGAAGAATCATAAGTGCATTATCTGCTTTAGCTGCAATTCGCATTTGCTCAGCGATAACCTGGAGAGCCTCTTCTTCGTCGGAACCTTCTAGAAGCGAAGAAACAATGTTTTGCGAGGAAGCAAGCCATCTGGCTCGGTTTTGGGATTCAGCATAGAGCCGCGAGTTTTTCACAGCAATGGCGGCAGCTTGGGCAAATAGCTCCATATTTTTTCCGTCTTCATCAGTGAAACCGGATTCCTTATCGGCCAAATAGAGCCGACCCCAAATCTGCTCGTTGACAGGAACAATGACGCCAAGAAAATTCCGCATACGCGGATGCCCGTCTGGGTAGCCAGAAAGGTGCAAGTACTGGACAAGATCGTTGATTTTTAGGTAGCCGTGTGCAGGAATATCGGCGAATAACCCGTGCCCGCGTGGTGGCTGGCCGATTGATCCAACTAAGGTATCAGGAAAGCCGGATTGGAAAAATTCTACTGTCTCGCCATGTGAATCAAGCACGCCCAACGCGGAATACCGTGCGCCGGTAAGCTCGCGGGCGGTATCGACAAAATACTGAAGTGCCGAGCGTCGATCCAGCTTTCCGGTGAGTTCAAGAGCTTTCAGTAAAACATCTGATATCGAACAATGAGTCATAGGGGATCACTCCTCTTCCTGCTCAACAGACCACCGATAAGTATCAATGGTATTGAGCAATTCTTCGTGTGTGCCACGGGCGATAATCTGTGCTGGGGAATTACCTAATAAGATCACTTCATCAGCACTATTGAGGGCGCTGAGTCGGTGCGTGACGAGTACGATTCCTGTGCTATTTTCAGTTTTGCTGGTTTGAAGTAAATCATGGATGAGCGCGTCGGCAGTATCGGCATCGAGATGTTCGCCAGGCTCGTCAAGTAACAAGAACTGGGCGCCAGAAGCGAGCGCACGCGCCAGAAGCAACCGGCGTCGTTCTCCACCAGAGATCGTCTGTGCATCGGTACCGACGACGGTGTGAACGCCGTCAGGAAGGTCTGCCAGCCATTGTGCTAGACCTGCTCTTTTCAGCAAAGCGATCGCTTCTTGCTCATCCACATCAGCTCTCGCCACGCGAATATTTTCGAGCACGGAAGTCTCGAAGATATGGGCATCCTCAGCGGTGAGAATGAGGTGGCGTGAAATATCTTCGCGCGCAATCTCGTGAACAGGCTGACCATCCAACGTAACAGTCCCTGCATGGGGAGTGAGCATTCCCGCCAAAGTATAAAGCAAGGTAGATTTGCCAATCCCTGAGGCTCCCACGATTGCAATAGACTTTCCTGCATGCAGCTCAAGTGATATAGGGCCAGCAATATCTGCGCCATCTTGCCAACCGACGATAAGGTCTTGGGCGGCGAGGCTGCCAGCGTTCGACGACGTGTATGACGTCGTTGCGTTGCGTTTAGTTGCATCAACGTTGGTGTGTGCTCGGTTGAGGAGTTCCATCACGCGAAGTGCAGCTTGAGCTGATCGCACCAGCTGAATTCCTGCATCCGAGAGCTTCTGAGTGGCTTCAAAGGCCGCAAGGGGAGTGAGAGTGCAAACCACGAGGTTAATGGTTGAAAGCGCGCCTTGTTGTACTTGTATAGTGCCTATAACAAGTGCACTTACGATAGAAATCCCCATCGCAAGAATTCCGATAATTCCAGCTAAAGCCTGTGGCTTAGCTGATGCATCACGATTCTTTTGAATATCGGCTTCGATGGACTGCTGTGTGCGTTTGGCATCGGCAAGTTTTCCGTTCACGCGCAGCTCAGCAGCGGATTCGAGCATCGTCAGTGCTGAGGCATTGAGACGTGCACGATTTTGAATCTGATCGATTTCAGCTTGCCGAGCTCCACGCATGGAAAGTAACGGAGCGATCACACCGTCGGCAAGGAGCATTAAGGCCAGAATCACGCCGATGAGCGGCGATAATGAGGCCACGATCGCAACTGCGATGATACTGGTGAACACTGCAACAGCTGCAGGAAGTAAAGATTTTACTACCACATTTCCTAGCTCGTCGACGTCCGTTCCAGTGCGTGCGAGAAGGTCACCACGCCTGATTGAAGTGACGACATCGGTTGGTGAATTGGCGAGCTGTGAATAAACTTCGGTGCGGATACGTGCCATACCGTTGAGTGCAATCCAATGCGAAGAAATACGCTCAACATAGCGAAATATTGCTTTCCCAACGCCGAATGCGCGTACGCCGGTGGCAGCCACTGAGAGATCGAGTACTGGAGGAAGTTGGGCTGCGCGCGCAATAAGCCAAGCCGATACGGCTCCGAGCCCGATTCCTGAACCAACGGCGCCGGTGCCGAAAAGTGTAGAGAGCGCAAAGCGTTTTTTGTCGATATCAAGCAGTTTGAGGGCATCTTTGAGGGCTTGGCGTTCGGCCTCGGTAATGGCTTTGTTTCCTTTGGATAGTGATTGCATCAGTTCTGCCCCTCATTTTCCCAGGCTTGCGGGAGCGCGTAATCGATTTTTCGCACTGCTTGAGCATAGACGGAGGTGTCGCGTTGTTCTTGCAGCTCCAAGGCTAGTGTCGCATCGATATTTCGGCTGGCACTCTGAACTTCGATGACTGAATCGGCGATTTTGGTGAGACCTGCGCGGTGTGCGATTACGAGTACGGTTTTTCCTTGTGCTTTTAGACTTTCGATCACATGACGCACATATTCTTCACTTGTGGCATCAAGGTGCGCGGAGGGCTCGTCGAGAATCACAAGCGGCGTTTCGTTCAGCAAAGCTCGGGTGAGCGCCAAGCGCTGACGTTGTCCTACCGAGAGACCCACTCCGCCCTGTCCGATCACGGTGTTCCACCCATCGGGAAGCGAGCGAACGACGTCGATGAAACCAGTTTGTTGGGCGGCGTTTTCGAGCTTTCTAGTATCGGAGGAAGTCGATGAATTGATGGGCTTGGAGGCATTGGAAGGGACGGTGGAACTCGACGATGAGGTGAGTGATGGACGCGAAGTGAGTGATTCGGCGTCGAGATTTTCAAGGATCGTACCTGGTACGAGCACAGGTCGCTGTGGTACCCACGTAATTTGCTCCCATAACGACGAAAGATCGATACGGCTCAAAGGCACCGAGTTGACAGTGATCTCTCCTTCGTCAGGACTAATCATGCCAAGCAGGGCATGCACAGCAGTTGTTTTTCCTGCTCCGGACGCTCCTCGCAAGATGGTAATAGATCCAGGCTCAATCACCGCATCGAGATGCGCAGGTGCCACCGTAGCTCTGCCCGGAGCATAGATGCCGAGATCACCAAACGAAATTTGACTACTGCTAAGATCAGGGCACTGGGTTGTACGTTCCGCCGGTGCTAAATCTTCTTCGAGAATGGTAAATGCCTGTTCAGCAGCAGCGATGCCGTCAGCTGAGGCGTGGAACTGGGTGCCAACTTCCCGCAGCGGTTTGAATACTTCTGGGGTGAGCATAATTACTACAAGGCCGGTGAAGAGCAGCACGTTGCCGCCCACCATGCGGAATCCTATCTCGACTGCAACGATCGCGGTGGAGAGGGTGTCCAAAAATTCGAGCGCGGCACCTGATAGAAAAGCCACGTAGAGCGTTTGCATAGTTTTTTCGGCGAAAGCCTCACCGAGCATCTTTACGCGCTGGCGAGGTCCTTTTTCTCGTCCAAGTGCTTTGAGCGTTGACAAACCGGCGAGTAAATCCAGAAGCTGTGTGCCGAGTTTTTGCATGGATTTTAGGCGCTGGCTCGAATATTTCGAGGTGAGCTTGCCGATGAGGATCATAAAAATTGGAATGAGTGGGATACACAGCACGATGGCGATTGCAGATAGCCAATCGAGATAGAAAATTATCGCAATGAGTACCGGGATTGTTGTTACGCACAGGAATAGCTGGGGGAGGAAGGATACGAAATAGGCTTCAAGATCATCGAGACCGCGCGTGGCAAGTGTGACTACTCGGGCAGTGTTTCCTTCTGAGAGCCAGCGGATGCCGAGTTGGCCACTGTGATCAAGCACAGCTGTGCGTAAGGAGGAGATCACGCGAATAGCAGAGCGGTGACCGTAGGCTCTTTGTAGATAGTCAAGACCGGCACGAATGGCGAAAATAATTCCGATCCAAGCGATATAAAATGCGGTGTCCGTGATAGTTCCCGTGCCATAGAAAATTGGGCTCAAAGCTGCTGCCAGCAAAATAGTTTGTGTGGCAATCAGGAGAGTTTGTACGAAACCGACGAGCACCAGAAAGAGAATATAACTTCTCGTTTCTTTGGCGTATTTTATTAGCCGCGGGTCAAATGGCCTCACAGGTGTCTCCTCACGTGGATAGCTTTGCTATGACAATGGTAGTTCACAATTGTGGGGAGCAACCCATCTTGGGCTGCTCCCCACAATCCTAGTTGGATGAATTCAATCAGACATGTGCATTTTCAAATTCACGGATCTTCTTGAGGTCAAGACCAGCGTGCTCGTCTGGGATGTTGTCAACCGACATCCGCTGCGAGAACTTCAGATATGACCACACCGTGTAGCCGAGCACGATTGGCACGAACACAACTGCCGCTACGAGCATCACAGTATGTGTTGGAGCAGTAGCTGATGCCTGTACCAAAGTGAGGTTATAAGCCTCGTTAATTGAGGACTTGAGGGCATTTGCTCCGAAGGTGGAGAAAATGTACACAACGGCCATGGCAAGTGCTCCAAAATGCAAGAAGAATGCCAGCTTCTCGTTACCTTTCAAGGTGACGAGTGCCGAGGCGATCAACAGCACGGCAGCAAGCGCGAGCGGAATGAGCGATAGCATCGGGGATACCGAGTAGGCAAAGTTGCCCCAAAGCGCCCAAACCGCAGTGATACCAGTAGATACCAGTGAGGACTTCTTTGCAAAGTCAAGTGCTCGCTGACGGTAGTCTCCGCGTGTCTTGAGTGCAAGCCAAAGTGCGCCGTGGGTCAGGTACAGAGCCACGAGCATCACTCCACCAAGAATGGTGAATGGAGTGAGCAAGGAGAAGAAGCCATCGGTCAAGAAGTGCTTTGCTCCCGAAGAAAGAGCAGAATCAATGCCGTTTGGATCAGCTGGTACGAAGGTACCGGCCTTGTAATGACCAACCTGAATTGCCATACCCTGCACGAGATTAGCGAAAGCCACGCCCCAGAGGAACGTTACGAGCCATGCTGATCCGCTGTGGAGGTTATCCCAGACATTGCGCCACTTGGCAGAATTTACCTTTCCACGCCATTCGATCGCTGAGATACGAATGATGAGGAGTACGAGCACGAGAACGAGTGCCATGTACATTCCGGAGAACATCGTGGCATACCATTCGGGGAATGCTGCGAAAGTAGCACCGCCAGCCGTGAGCAGGAATACTTCGTTTCCATCCCAGTGCGGGCCGATTGTGTTAAGTGTGAGCCGGCGTTCCTTATCGTTCTTTGGGAGAACTTTGAGAAGCATACCGGTACCGAATCCGAATCCTTCCAGAGTGACGTAGCCAATCCAGAGAACGATGATGAGGATGAACCAGATAAGTTGCAAGAAAGAAAGTTCCATTGTTCTTTTCCTATCCTCAGTAGACGAAGCTCAGTTTGGCGTGCGGATCAGAAGCGTCAATCACGTCGGTGTTGATTACCTTATGTGTATTGATGCCCTCAACCGCATAGCGCTTGACCAAGATGAACCACACAACACCCAAGGCTGCGTAGAGCAAGGTGAAGATGACCATGGAGAGCAGAACTTCGATTGGGAGCACGTTTTGTGACACGCCAAAGTCGGTGAGCTGGCGAATCATCTGCGACGGCGCCGTGTTCGGCTGAGCTTCAAAGTTCGGGTACACTACCCAAGGCTGACGACCCATTTCTGTGAGGATCCAACCAAATGTTGAAGCCAAGAATGGGAATGGCATCGTCCACACAAAGAGCTTGGCTAAACCAGCAGAGGTGGTGAGCTTATCCTTGCGGGTGATCCACAATCCGAGGATCGACAACACTGCCGAGGCGAAGCCTAGAGCCATCATGATGCGGAAAGAATAGAATGCCACGAATGGGTTCGGCATATAGTTCTGATCAGCGGAGTAAGTGCCATCACTCGCAAAGAACTTCTGGTACTTCTCGTTAATTTCTTTTGCACCAATCAACTTGGACTCTGGTCCAGAGAAGTGATTGGTAACCATGAAGGATTCAAGACCAGGGATTGGCACTTCAATCACTGAACCTTCTTTAAGCTCGGTGCTCGTCATGAGAAGTCCGAGCTTCGCAGATTCAGTTGATTCAGAAATTCCCATGGCAGCGATCATCTTCGTAGGTTGCACTTGATAGATGTGCTGACCCATGAAGTGACCAGTTGAAATTACTAAGATGCTGGCAATAAGCATGGTGACAAAACCAAAGCGGGCTGCCGGCTTCCAGTACTCATTAGCCTCGGCAACATTTCCAGCCTTAGCAGTGCGAACGAGCCACCACATGGACACGCCTGCGATGAGCGAGCCCGCAACGAGAAGCGATGCCGTAATCGTGTGTGCAAAAGCGTAGAGCGAAGTTGTTGAGAAAATAACTTCGATGAAGCCCTTAGCGCCGTTGAGTTCTGCACGGCCAGTTTCTGGGTTGAACACAGCGCCAACTGGATTTTGCATAAACGAGTTAGCTGCCAAAATGAACATAGCCGAGAGGTTAGTTCCAATGGCGAAGAGCCAGATGGACAGGGTGTGTGCCTTTGGACTAATGCGACCACGGCCGAAAATCCAAACACCTAGGAAGGTTGATTCGAGGAAGAATGCCAGGAGAGCCTCAAAAGCTAGTGGGGCACCAAAGATGTCTCCCACATAGCGCGAGTACTCTGACCAGTTCATTCCAAACTGGAATTCTTGGACGATACCGGTAGCAACACCGAGTGCAAAGTTGATGAGCAGAATCTTTCCAAAGAACTCGGAGAGCTTGAGCCACTTAGTGTCTCCGCTCTTGAGCCATTTGGTCTGCATGATAGCGACGAGTGGGGAAAGTCCGATAGTCAACGGAACCAAAATAAAGTGATATACCGTTGTGATACCGAACTGCCACCGTGCGAGGTCGAGGGCTTCCACCTTGTTAACCTTTCGTGCGACCTAAACTGACAGACGATTTGTAACTGTTCATACTCTTTGGAGAACGCACATTCTGAACAGAACCGAAGTTCACCAACGAATATTTACAGTTACAACGAGTAGCATGCACCGAATCGGTCAACCACAGTTCCGCTCGTGCCGACCAAGGCTTTGGGCGTTGCACAATGCTTCCGTGATGAACCTAATAAGGTCTAGCTAACCTTTCTTTAATCATGGCCTAAAGTCATGGTGTATTTCTACTTTTTGTTGCCGTTTCTCTAGGCCTTACGCCTTATTATTCCAATAAACCCACACTTAGTGGCGGATTTTAACGAACAACGTGTCGCGAAGTTATTTCGTAAGGAATAAATGCCGTATATGTAAACGGTAAGTTTTTCTTAACGATCTGCGGTCTACGGTCATACGGTGCACCATTTGTTGGTACCTATTCCACCTTATTCAAATATCCGTGTAGAATATATGTAGAACGAATCATGCATCGATTCGTCAAGCCCTTAGTAACCTGTGCGCCGCATGTGCGTTGCTGCCGGACTAAGGTCGATCATAGATTTCCGCAACTTGCGGGTTGCGGCCTACATAATTGCAACGCGTTGATGAAGATGCACATCTTGCGTTTGCGATAGGAGAGTGTTCATGGCTGAGGAAAACGAAGCTCGCGAACCAGAAAACAATGCTTTAACTGAGAAGAGTTCGGCTCAAAAGAAGACCACAACGCGTAGTCGCTCTACGCGTACGACGACGCGCACTGCGTCGAAAAAAGCTAGCGCGAGCACTGCAAGCGGGGCAAAGCCGAATAAACCTACCCCCGAGCAAGCATCTGAGTCCGTTGCCGCATCTCTGGCGGAACTTGCCTACGCAAAAAGTCATGGAACCGATGTGACTGAGGTTGAGCATACTGATCTGGGTATTGTTTTGCCAGCTCAAAAGCGTAAAAATGTTGCGAAGAAAACAGCGGTGAAGAAAACCGCTGCGAAAGATGAGACTCCCTCAAGCTCAGACGCAGAAGAATCTGGTGCTACTAAGACTCGCACGCGGACTGCTAAGAAAGCTGCAGCGCCGCTCGTCGTCACTTTCTCTTCAGGAGAAGAAGTAGAGCTACCTGCGCGCGTAGAACCGGTTGCTCCAATGACGACTCTCTTGTTCCAAGAACCGGACGTTACGCGAGCTGTGCAAGCGCGTCGCACCCGTCGTCAAAAGACTGAAGACCGAGATGAAACTATCTCGAACGAACAAAACCAAACGAACACTGAAAAAACCGAGCCAACAGCGCCTGAAAATGGGCGTAAGTCACGGCGTGGCACTCGTGGTGGACGTTCCGCCGATGAAGCGAATGCTAAGGCTACAACAACGGAAGAATCGGCGGTAGAAGCGACTGAAGAGCCAACGAAACGCACTCGGCAGCGTAAGCGTGCAACTACTGCTGAGCGTTCGGGAGGCGCTGAGAAGGCAAAGAACGAAGCGACGTCGAGCACGGATGACGTTCCGAGTGAAACATCAGCGAACGCGAGCGAAAGTACGTCTACGGTACGACGCCGGCGTCGTCGTTCGTCTGCAGAAACCTCAGATGAAGTGACTGCACCACGCGGTTCAACGCGACTCGAAGCGAAGCGTCAGCGCCGCAAGGAAGGCCGCGAGGCAGGGCGTCGTCGTCAGTCGATTTCTGAGTCAGAGTTCCTAGCTCGGCGCGAATCTGTAAATCGTGAAATGCTCGTGCGCGAGCAAAACGGACTCAACCAAATTGCTGTGATTGAAGATGGTGTTTTGGTCGAGCATTACGTGGCGCGTCATACCCAAAGCTCGATGGTCGGCAATGTGTACCTCGGTAGAGTGCAGAACGTGTTGCCGTCGATGGAAGCTGCCTTTGTGGATATTGGCAAAGGCAGAAACGCTGTTCTTTATGCTGGCGAAGTCAATTGGGAAGCCGCTGGTATGGACGGCAAGCCTCGCAAGATTGAGGATGCGCTCAAATCTGGCGACACCGTATTGGTACAGGTAACGAAGGATCCAATCGGGCATAAAGGCGCGCGTCTTACTGCCCAAATCACCTTAGCGGGACGTCATCTTGTGCTGGTACCTTGTGGCGCAATGACGGGTATTTCGCGCAAGCTTCCTGAAAAAGAGCGTATGCGCTTGAAGAAGATCCTCAAGGAAGTTGTGCCACCTGAGCATGGCGTGATCGTGCGTACCGCTGCGGAGGGCGCGAGCGACGAACAATTGCGCAACGATGTGGATCGATTGAGTAAGACTTGGGAAGACATCCAGGCCAAGGCTAAGAACACCAAAAATGCTCCTTCACTACTTAAGGGTGAACCTGAGCTCGCAGTACGCGTTATCCGCGATGTCTTCAATGAAGACTTCAACGCTCTGAAGGTTGAAGGCGATAACGCCTGGAACACTATTCACGAGTATGTATGTGAACTCTCGCCCGAACTCGAAGATCGACTCGTGCATTGGGAGGACAAGCAGGATATCTTCTCGGTGTATCGCGTTGATGAGCAACTTGCGAAGGCATTTGATCGCAAGGTATTCCTGCCGTCAGGTGGATCGCTTGTGATTGATCGTACCGAAGCAATGACCGTTATTGACGTCAATACCGGTAAGTTCACTGGTTCCGGTGGAACGCTGGAAGAAACTGTGACTCGAAATAACCTTGAAGCTGCCGAGGAAATCGTGCGCCAGCTACGCTTGCGCGATATTGGTGGAATCATCGTGATCGATTTCATCGATATGGTGCTCGAAGTGAATCGTGACCTTGTGTTACGCCGTCTGATCGAGTGCCTGGGACGCGATCGTACCCGCCATCAGGTAGCCGAAGTTACCTCACTTGGGCTTGTGCAGATGACTCGTAAACGAGTCGGGCAAGGGCTTGTGGAGGCGTTCTCTACCACCTGCCAGGTTTGCGAAGGGCGTGGGTATATCACACATGATAACCCGGTTGAAAAGGGCGAGAACCCAGATATCGAGCCAGAGCCACGCAAGACGACACACAAGAAGTCAAAGGTTGAGCCGAGCCCTGATCCTAAGCAGGCAGAAGTAAAAGCCGCTTTGGCTAATATTGCTGCCGCTGCGCACAAGCACGACGACGATCGGTCTGGCACGAAAGAAGGCACAGATAGCGTTGGGGGCGAGTCGGTATCGGACGCTGCCGCGAACGTAAAACAAGCAGGAAAGGCGCGTAAACAACGCGACACCAAGTCTAAGGAGCGCACGCGTAAGTCGAGCAGTTCCTCGCGTGAGATGGACTCGGTGGCTTCTGATATGCAAAGTGGGGCAGCGGCGTCAAGCGGTAAGAGCATGACGGCAGCTAATTCCGCTGGTGACTCGGTCACTAAACCAACTACTCGCACGCGCAGAAGGGTGACGTCGTCGGGGACCATTACGCCCAGCACGTCGCCAACATCAGCAATAATGAGCTTCCCAGTTTCCAAAAAAGACTAATTTTGATTAAACTGGGCTAGTTAAAACATTGGCTTGGTAACTTTGCCAGGAGTGCAAGTTTGATAATGTGGCGATTATCGCCCTTTCTGAGCTTGTTCTCTATGGTGAAGCTAAGTAAGCTGGTGTGTCGGCGCGTTGTTTCGTGCCGATAAATTTTCAAGTGCATTCCACTAGTGAATGCAGCCGTATCGACAGAGATGAGCAGAACGTGGTTTACGCGATTGTGAAGGCAGGCGGCCGCCAGGAGAAGGTGTCCGTCGGATCTATCGTCGTTGTGGACAAGATGGCAGGCGAAGCTGGCGACAAGGTCGAGCTAGAGCCGATCATGCTCGTCGACGGTGACAAGGTCACCACTGCCGCCGATGGTATTTCCGCTAAGGTTACCGCTGAGATTGTTCGCGATGAGAAGGGTCCAAAGATCACCATCATCAAGTACAAGAACAAGACTGGTTACCGCAAGCGCCAGGGTCATCGCCAGAAGCTGACCCGTCTTAAGATCACCGGCATTAAGTGATCTGGATCTTTCGGGATCATCCGTTCAACGAGCTTAAAGTAAGAGAGCAGGTCAGGAAACATGGCACATAAGAAGGGCGCCAGCTCCTCGAATAACGGTCGCGACTCTAATGCCCAGCGACTCGGTGTGAAGCGTTTTGGCGGTCAATTCGTCAACGCTGGTGAGATCATTGTGCGTCAGCGCGGTACCCACTTCCACCCGGGTGCCAATGTTGGCCGCGGCAAGGACGACACCCTTTTCGCGCTCGCCGAGGGAACCGTGGAATTCGGTGTTCGCCGCGATCGCAAGGTTGTTAATATCGTTTTGGCAGATGCCTGAGCGACTGAATTGACCTGAGAGGTCGATCAAAACTCTAGGGGTGGAGGGCAGTGCTCTCCGCCCCTTGTTTTTATATTTAAGGATTGAAGAATGGCAAGCTTTGTAGACAGAGTAACGCTCCACCTCGAAGCAGGAAAAGGCGGCAATGGTTGCGCTTCGGTGCACCGAGAAAAATTCAAGCCGCTTGGTGGCCCCGACGGCGCTAATGGCGGGCACGGAGGGGATATTATCCTGCGCGTTGACGGGCAAGAAACAACGCTTCTCCATCTTCATCACAGCCCACATTTGAAGGCTGAAAACGGCGCTCCTGGTGCAGGCGATATGCGCCATGGCAAACGCGGTGAAAATCTTTATGTGAGTGTTCCCGATGGAACCGTAGTCAAAGACCGCGACGGTAATATCTTGGCCGATCTAGTGGGCATTGGTGCAGAGTATATCGTTGCTGAGGGTGGGCAAGGAGGCTTAGGTAATGCCGCACTTGCCTCGCCAAAGCGCAAAGCTCCAGGATTTGCCCTGCTTGGAGAAGAAGGCGATATTCTCGACGTCGTACTCGAACTGAAATCGGTAGCCGACGTGGCACTGGTTGGCTTCCCATCGGCGGGAAAGTCCTCGCTGATTGCGGCAATGAGCTCTGCTCGCCCTAAGATCGCCGATTATCCTTTCACTACGCTCGTTCCGAATCTTGGTGTTGTTGAAGCAGGCGATTTACGCTTCACCATCGCTGACGTACCGGGATTGATTCCTGGAGCTTCGGAGGGCAAAGGTTTAGGCCTCGAATTTTTGCGCCATATTGAGCGTTGTGCAACGATTGTGCATGTTCTCGATTGTGCCACGCTAGAGCCAGGCCGTGATCCGATCTCTGATCTGGATACGATCGAAGCTGAACTCGCGGCATATTCGAAGCAGATTCCACCGATTGAGGGTCGAATCCCGCTCATGGAGCGTCCGCGAGTCATTGTGCTGAACAAGGTAGATGTGCCGGAGGCACGTGAGCTCGCTGATTTCGTGAAAGATGAGCTCAAGGCACGCAAGCTTCCTGTGTTCGAGATTTCGGCGGTATCACGTGAAGGCCTGCGCGAACTTGGTTTCGGTTTAGCAACGATTATTAATGCAGTGCGACAACGTGAAAACGAAGTTATGCAGCATAATGAGCGACCGATTATTCGCCCTACTTCTGGCAAAGAAGCTGCTGGTTTCACCATCACAAAGCGTCATAAGGACGGCCAAGACTTCTATCAAATTCGCGGCGTGAAACCTGAGCGTTGGGTGCGCCAGACCGATTTTTCAAACGACGAAGCGGTGGGATACCTCGCTGATCGCCTCAACACGCTTGGGATTGAGAAACAATTGATGGCTGCGGGTGCGCGAGCAGGCGATATGGTGGTCATCGGTTCAGAGACGGACGGTATGATCTTCGATTGGGAGCCAATGATGTCCGCTGGTGCTGAATTGCTCGGCCCGCGTGGTACGGATCTGCGTCTCGCTGAGAACCAGCGCGCCACTCGAAAAGAGCGCAAGGCTGCATATCACGAGATGATGGATGCGAAAGAAGCTGCCCGCCAAGAGCTTTGGATGGAGCGTGAAGCTGGGCACTGGACGGATCCAAATTCCGACGACGAATAACACGTGCCATTAGTTCGATTGCCTTAGATTTCTTAGGCGAGGGCCTTCAAATTTTCCCAGGAGAGAACCTTCAAAAGATCGGCGATGGGCGTATCAACGATCTACTAACTGCACATATGAGATAGGAATAGGCAATGAAACCGCTACTATCTAATCGGAAACTGCTGGGTGCAGCGTCCCGGATTGTGATTAAGGTTGGTTCTTCGTCTTTGACGGCGCGCGATGGTTCGCTTGACGAGACTCGGCTCGCGGAGTTGGTTGACGTCGTCGCTTTGGCTCGAAAGCGAGGTCAAGATGTGCTTTTGGTGTCTTCGGGAGCGGTGGCAGCGGGCATCAAGCCTTTGGGTTTCAATTCGCGGCCGAAGAACGTGCGTGACCAGCAGGCGGCGGCGATGGTGGGGCAGTCGCGGCTTATGCACGCTTATGCAACGAAGTTTGCAAGTTATGGGATCACCATTGGGCAGGTACTTTTAACTCCGGACGACGTGATCGACCGGCGTCATTATGCGAATGCGCAAGGCTCCTTGCGGCGACTCTTGCACCACGGCGTCGTGCCGATTGTCAACGAAAATGACGCGGTGGTCTCCGATGATCTGCGTTTTGGCGACAATGATCGACTTGCAGCATTAGTGGCGCATTTGGTTGATGCTACTGCGTTAGTGCTGTGTACGGATGTGGACGGCCTATTTTCGGGGCCGCCAAATCTTCCCAGCTCAGTGCTTATCAGCGAAGTGAGCGATCTTGCTCAGCTTGAGAATTTGCGAATCACTGGTAAGGGCTCAGATGTAGGGACTGGTGGAATGCGCACGAAAGTCGCTGCGGCAGATATCGCCACTGCTGGCGGCATCGGTACTCTGTTGGTTTCCACTGATTCCTTGCGTTCAGCTTTGGAAGGCGAGCAAGTAGGAACGTGGTTTGTGCCGCGTGGACGACGCACCAGCGCGCGGTCATTGTGGATGAAGTATTCGGCGCGTATCAGTGGAACTTTGATTGTAGACGACGGCGCTGCGCACGCTTTGCGTAGTGGGGGCGCGTCATTATTGGCAGTGGGAATCCAAGCGGTACGAGGTTCATTTGCGGCTGGCGACATGGTGGAAGTCTGTGAAAGCACAGGTGAGCGTGTTGCAGTGGGGATGGTGGCCTTCTCCGATGGGGAAGTTGAAGAGTTTGCCGGCTTAGTTCAAGGAATGTCTTCTGTGCGTGCGCCAAGGCCTGTAATTCATGTGGACGATCTCGTTTGCTAGAATTACATTAAACTCGGGGATATTTCTAGTGTAAATGGGGAGAAAGGATCGAGATGACTTTAGAGCTTCCTGTTACCGCTGATCATTTTATTGAAGAATCTATGTCACCTATAGACGGTGAACTTTCGGTCGAAAAGCGTGTGGTGACTGCTTGGATCGGAATTGATTTGTCGATGCTGGGTGCGATGCCGAGCGAGATTCTCGATGAGTATGGGCATGACGTGGCTGTTGATCACGTTAATTTTCCACGCCTTGCTTCTTCAGTAAAAGCTGCGCTTGAAGGCGGCCTAGATTTTATTACTCTTGATCGTTCATTCCATACGTCCTCGGATCAGCAACACGATCGTGCATTAGATGGTGTGAAAGCTGCTGCGAAGTTGATGAGTGTGGTCTCTGGTGGCGTTTCTGTGGAAGTTCCGCCGTTGTTGAAATTTGTGGAAGCTGGCACCCAGGCACTGGCAGGGGAGTACGAGCGCTGTTGTGCGCTAGAACTGCTCGTTAACGCTAACTCTGATTTCACAGAACTGGCTAAGATGACGAAGAGTGCTAGTGAAGCTGGTGTAAAAGTTGTGGCAATTACGGACGACCCAGCTTTTGCGCTAGGCCATGCCAAGGAGATTGTGGCTTTTGCTGATATTGTACGAATCAAGACTACCGAGCCGTTAGCTGCGCAAAAGTTGCGTGCTCAACTGCATGAGCAGGCTGCAAAGAAGCAACGCGAAGTTTTGGTATTTGTTGATCTAGGGATTGTAATTTCGGCGTCTCGGCAGGCTGCACAAGAACGCGCTGTATTAATTGCAGATATCAACCACAAACCCCTCTTTGATGGGATTTCATCGGTGACTGGCACTGTTTACGATGTCGCTGATGCAATCGAATCATGGGTTGTGACTGGTGCTGCAGACGGCATAGTGTTTGTACCTGCGTCTTTGCCGACCGATTTGGCCTCGGTTTTGCGCGGTGTACTTCCGCTGATGAAGGAACGTACCAAGATGGAAGATGAACTTCCAAAACTGAGTAATTTCCACACCTTTGACGAACAATAGTGGCGCGCAATCTACTAGCAAGAGTACTGCTCACCGCTTTATATAGCGGCAAGTTTTTGTGGTTTTAAGTATCTGGCAGTTGTTAATTGTACTGGTGGGCGGTAATGCATCATGCATTACCGCCCACCGATCTCATACCATCCACAAACAAGTACTATTGCCAGATGAGGTGTCTATTGTTTGAAAGACTCACTCATTTACCTGATGCGTTACATTATTAGTGCGGTAGCGCAGACCCCAAACAAGGAGTGAACCGATGAGCACTGCACCAATAATGAACCAAAGACCAGCGAGCTTGTTACCTGTTGATTGTTCGAGGTAGCCCATCACAGTTGGCCCGAGGAAGCCGCCAGCTAATCCACACATATTCATGAATGCCACGGCCGCTGCTGCAGTCGCGCCGGAGAAGCGCTGCTGTGGGAATGTGAAGAGGATTGACTGAATAACGAAGAGCTGAGAGGCTGCAATGAAGAAGCCGATCACTGCGATCCAGATATTTGTTGACGTGAGCGCGGCAATCGTGAGGCCAACAGCCACAGTGACGAATCCGGCTGATGCCATCATCTTTGACTTCTTGAGGCCGACGGCGTAGCGCGGCAAGAACCAAGAGCCGAGCGCTGCTGCGATCCAAGGGATTGCCGTGATGAAACCGACCGTAAGTGTGCTCATATGCGAGTCATAGGACTTAATCATGGTCGGCAAGAAATAGGACAACGAATATACGGCGATTTGGTGAGTGAAATATGCGAGCACTACGAGCCAGATAATCGGGTCGGACACAACTGGACCAAGCGAACGAAGATCGTTGTGCTGGGACTTTTCTCCGACGTCTTCGGAAGCAATAATGCGCTCAATGAAGGACTTATCATCATCGCTGAGCCATTTTGCTTCGCGAGGAGAATTGGGCAGAAGTTTCCAAACGAGGAAAGCCAAGAGCACGGCTGGTGCGCCTTCGATAATAAACATCCATTGCCATCCATGCAATCCACCGATGCCATCCATCTGGAGTAACATGCCAGCGATAGGTGCGCCGACGATATTTGCGATCGATACTCCTAGTAAGAAGATTCCGATTGCTCGGGGGCGGAATTTCTGTGGGAACCAGTAGGAAATGTAGAGGATAATACCTGGATAAAGGCCAGCTTCAGCTGCACCAAGGAGTATGCGCAAGACGTAGAATGATGTATCGTTCCAGACGAGTGCCATCGCCATAGAAATGATTCCCCATGTGATCATAATGCGCGTGATCCAGAACCGAGCGCCTACTTTGTGCATAATCAGGTTCGATGGGATTTCTAGCACTGCGTAGCAGAGGAAGAAGAGGCCTGCACCGAGGCCGTATGCGCCGGCGGAGAGCCCGATATCTGCACCGAGTGCCTCTTTCGCCATACCAATATTGGTGCGGTCAATGAAGCTAATGATGTACACGATGACGAGCAGCGGCATCAGCTTTCCAAAGTTGGTTTTCGTGAGCTTTTCGATGCGGCTAGAGTCGCCACTTCGAAGCTCCTGCGTTGCAGGTGTCGAATGAGACATGGTGATCTCCTTGTGTAGAGAGTTAGCAGTGGAGCGATCATGGATTCGCTACTGCTGAACGTTGATGGTGTATTTTTGTTCAGTTCGTCTGCCACAAAAACGTGATGACTCATCATTGAGTATTGGAGCTTCACGTTTAAGTTGTGACCAGACTCTCAACAAGCGTGCGATTAAGCAATGTTAAGTAACTGAAATTTCAATGAACTAATCTGTGTTCAGTACATCCTCATCGTCGCTCGTTGCTCTGAACTGGGAGATCGTGAGACTAGGTGTTGTTAAGGGGAAAACTTAACGGCGGGGTTCAACAACCCAGTCAGTTGTTGAACCCCGCCGTATTGAGTCAGGATTGGAGGGCTTAGCTTTCAGCCTGCTCGCTTTGAGCGATTTGCTTGCGAACTTCGTCCATATCCAATTTTTGCGCCTGCTCGATTAAGTCGTCGAGCGCGTTCTTATCCAATGCGCCTGCGCCTTCATAGATGCGAATGCCATCACGGAAAACCATGAGCGTAGGAATCGACATAATGTTGAACGCCTGCGCAAGTTCCGCTTGTGCTTCAGTGTCGACCTTGCCAAACTTGACATCCGCGTGACGCTCTGATGCATCTTCGAAAATAGGTCCGAATTGTCGGCAAGGACCGCACCATGCTGCCCAGAAGTCGAGAAGTACAGTGCCTTCCTCAACGGTTTGTGCAAAGTTCTCGCTTGTAACTTCGAGCGTTGCCATATATTCCTCTCGTAGGCGTAATGTATCGAAAGCGTACTTGTGTAGCCTTCGTTACTTTTATCATGAGTTATAACGCATAGATAATTCATCTATTCCATTAAAATTGAGCTATGGAAGAAACTACCTCTCACGCATACCAAGTAGAACAGCAGGTTGGTGACGTTGCGAGTCGTGCCAAATCTGCCTCAATTATGCTTCGGTCAATGACTACAGAGGAAAAGAATGCCCTGCTCGCTCATATTGCAGATCAGCTTGTGGCAGATGCAGAGCATATTGAATCAGCGAATGCCCGTGATATGGCAATGGGACGTGAAAACGCGATGAGCGAGGGGTTGCTGGATCGGCTCTATCTCGACAAAAATCGCATTGAATCCATTGCACGCTCGGTTCGTGACGTTATTGATCTTCCAGATCCGGTTGGAGAAGTCGTCAGTGAATCTATCTTGCCAAACGGACTCCACCTGACGTGCAAACGTGTGCCGATCGGCGTCATCGGAATGATTTACGAAGCGCGTCCCAACGTGACGGTGGATGCGGCTGTGCTTGCGATCAAATCCGGAAACGCCGTCGTCCTACGCGGGGGCAGTGCGGCTCTGCACACAAATGCGGCACTCGTTACCTCAATGAAAACTGCGCTTCGAAACGCCGGCGCCGATCCGGACATCGTCAATACTGTCGATGAATTTGGACGCGAGGGCTCGGTAGCTTTGATGCGTGCACGTGGTCTTGTTGATCTCGTGATTCCGCGCGGTGGAGCTGGACTTATCAAGACTGTTATCGAGACGGCTACTGTACCAGTGATCGAAACTGGCGTAGGAAATTGCCACGTTTATGTGGACAAATCCGCCGATCTCGACAAAGCTCTCGCAATTGTTCAAAATTCCAAGTTGAATCGTGTGGGTGTATGTAACGCCGCCGAGAAATTGCTGGTGCATACCGATGTAGCTCAGGCATTTTTGCCACGTATCTTCGACGTGTTTGCCAAGAATTACGTGACGGTGCATGCCGACGTCGAAGCCGCACGTTTGGCTCCGAAGTCACTCAAGCTCATTCCAGCTCGTGTGCGAGATTGGGAAACAGAATATCTTGCCAAAGAAATTGCAGTGCGAATCGTAGGGAATGTGGACGAAGCGATTGAGCATATTCGCACGTATTCTACGGGGCACACCGAAGCGATTATTGCACAGGATCAAGAGACGATTGATCTCTTCGTTAGCGGAATGGATTCAGCGGCGGTGATGATTAACGCCTCCACTCGTTTTACCGACGGCGGGCAGTTTGGTTTCGGGGCGGAAATTGGTATTTCCACGCAGAAACTGCATGTGCGTGGACCGATGGGGCTACCGGCTCTCACCAGTACAACATGGATCGTCAAGGGGGATGGGCATGTCCGAGATTAGCGAAGGAATGGACACTCCGCGGCGTCGGATCGGAATTATGGGTGGTACCTTCGATCCCATCCACCATGGGCATTTAGTTGCTGCTTCTGAGGTACAACACAGCTTTAACCTCGATGAGGTGGTGTTTGTGCCCACCGGAACTCAACCGTTCAAAAAAGATCGGCGGGTGACTGCTGCAGAACATCGGTATCTCATGACTGTTATTGCGACGGCGAATAATCCACGTTTTTCGGTGTCGAGAGTTGATATTGATCGTGAGGGAACCACCTATACCATTGACACGCTGCGTGACCTAAAGAAATCCTATCCGGATGCAGATCTGTTTTTTATTACCGGTGCTGACGTCTTGCCGCAGATCCTGCAGTGGAAAGATCAAGATGAACTGTGGGATCTTGCCCATTTCGTCGGTGTTAATCGTCCTGGACATGAGCTTGACACGTCTGGGTTGCCGCAAAATGGAATCACTTTACTCGAAGTTCCGGCGATGGCAATTTCCTCAACTGACATCCGAAATCGGGCAAAATCGGGCAATCCGGTGTGGTATTTGGTGCCAGATGGGGTAGTTCAGCACATAAACAAGTATCATTTATATAAAGAGGATCAAGCTACCACGACAAGTTTGGTTCGCGAACAAGATTCGGTTGAGGATTTCAGCCATGCTCGTTATGAGGGAACTGGGAAGGAACTGGTATGAGTGAGACTCCACGCTTGAGTCGAAAAGAGTTGCGTGAGCTGGGTAAACTTACCACGCGTGAAAGCGACTCGCCCTCGTTGAGCGAAACCGCTGAACTGCGTTTACGGCGTCCCTCGCGTAAGGAGCTTCGCGAAGCTGAGCGGAGCAATGCCACTGCCGAAAAGGTGATCCTCGAAGAATTTACTGCACACAAGGCAGCTGTTGAAAATGCGAAACGTAGCGATGATTTGGCAGTAGAGTCACCAAGCTCACATGCCATGGAAGCGGTAGCTCATGAAGATGTGAAGGCTACCCAAGAACCTACTCCGTCGCCAATCGAACGTGTGTCGATAAAGCGTGCCCGTGGCGCCCATTCAGCACCGAGCGCGGTGAGCGCAACAAGCGCGATCAGTGCCGAGTCGGCAGCTCAGGTGTCAAACTCTGTTGCCGATGAACGCCCGAAGCAGGTATCGACCTCTGATCAGCCGATTCGTACTTCGGTATTCAATCGTTTCGACAACGATGAAGAGCCTAAGCAGCCTCGTTCCTTGCGTGAGCGTCTGCTTGAGCGCACTCGTCGTGACAGCGAAATCCTTCCCAGCACCGAAGCTCGGATTGATGAGCCTGCTACACCAGCTGCATTCGCTGATGGACACGATCATGAGAGCGCAAAAAATGTTGTTGTAGCGGAGGATACGAAGCCGCCTGCTGCTGAGGAGAGCCTGAGCTCAGGTAACAAATCGCTTCTCGCTTGGGGGAGCGTTTCCGAGGATGACGTTCAGCCCGCAGAATCGAAGCTTGCAGTTGCTGAGGAAAATGTTGCGAAAGATGAATCGGTAGCAGTGGATGAGGCTGGTGCGATTGAATCCGACATTGCAACACCGGAAAGCGATGCTGTTGTAGAGCCAGAGCAATCCCAAAAAGCAGTCGTCACTGACGCGGTTGAAGAAGAATCTTTGGTATATGAGGAGAGCGGAAAGCGCAACTGGATTGGCTTAATCCTTCTCATCGCCATCGGTGCACTTGTGGGATACCTCGTTGGCTCGTGGGTATCGGCATCATGGCTCTCCTTGGGTGCAGATTTGCACGTGATCGCCGTCGGCACCACCGTATTCCAACTTTAAGTAGACCTTAAACCTAATCCTGCTACGAAAGGCAATTGTGAGCGCTTCTGCTACTTCTATTGAAATGACCATTGTGGCTGCACGTGCGGCTGCAGAATTGAAGGCAACGTCGATTACCGCTATTGATGTATCGGAGCGGCTTGTTCTCACGGACGCATTTTTGGTGGTTTCGGGTTCTTCTGAGCGCCAGGTACGAGCGATCGTCGACGCCGTTGAGGAAGCTGTCGAGAAGGAAGGTCACGATCGCTTGCGCCGAGAAGGTCTCGACGGTGAGGCACATTGGGTGCTACTCGATTTTGGTGATCTCATGGTGCATGTGCAGCAGGACGAGGATCGCGAATTTTACGCTCTTGAGAAGCTGTGGGGCGACTGCCCAGAAATTGAATTGCCTGCCGATATTGTTGCTGATCCTGAGTACCAAGAGTCGTCAATGTCGCAATATTTTGATTTTTCGGATTTGGGTACTGAGTAAGGAAAATTTGTGCCGGTACAGCAGATTGTATTTTGGCGTCATGGGCAAACCGATCTGAATCTTCAAGGTAGAATCCAAGGATCTTCGGATATTCCCTTGAATGAAAAAGGACGTTTACAGGCGCAGACGGTGGCTCCGGAGTTGGCGAAGCTAAATCCAGACAAGATTTACGTGTCTGATTTGGGACGCGCGCAAGAAACTGCACAGTTTCTTAGCGATCTGACGGGAATTAGGCCGCAGGTTAGTACGCAATTACGCGAGCGGTGCTACGGCGTATGGGAAGGCATGACTTCTGCGGAAATTCGCGATAAGTGGCCCCAGCAGTGGCAACAATGGCGTTCGGGCAATGAACCGCAGGACGTGGGAGTTGAAACCCGCGAACACTGTGGTATCCGCGTGAAAGAACTTGTTGAGGATGCCGTGCGTGAAGCTACCGACGGAGAAACTTTGGTATTTGTGGCTCACGGTGGTTCCATTGTGAATGGAATCATGGCTTTGCTTGGGATGAATCCAAGCGTGTGGGCAGGCATTCAAGGGCTTGATAATTGCCGGTGGGCAGTTTTGAAACCACGTGAAGGGGCAAATCCTCCGTGGCGATTGTGCTCGTATAACCTCAGTGAGATGTCCAGCGATGAATTGGAAAATGTCTGGCGCTAACGTGGCTGGTGACTGACGGCACGTGGCTACTTACGGTGGTTCGCTTGGTTGATGTTTGATTGGGCGGTGCTCACGTGCTGTGACTGTATGTCACGTGAGCTGATTCACCACGTATTGCGGAATCAGAAATTGGCAATTAGCGGCTTAGCTGAGTAGTATGGATCAAGTCCGCGGGGCATTGGCGCAGTTGGTAGCGCGCTTCCATGGCATGGAAGAGGTCAGGGGTTCGAATCCCCTATGCTCCACAATATGAAGGTCTGAATGATTAAATCGTTCAGACCTTCGTTGTACCTAGCGTATTTACTCAGCTCATCGAGGTTCTAGCGTCAAATATTTAGGGTCTGGGATGCTTCGGACACAAGCGATCTTTCCGTCACCTGAATTTCTGGCGCACGGGCACGGTGACCGTGATCGATTGGCCCACAGCCTCGGCCCACAGCAAGAGCCTCACCATTGCTAATTGATTCTTCGAGCCACGACGTAACCCACTCCAAGGCCTGCGCCGGTGTTTCTCCACCTGCTAAGCGCGTTGCCAAAGCACTCGACATCGAACACCCCGTTCCGTGCGTCGCCGTAGTATCGATGCGCGGTGCCTTCGAAATAGCCAACACCTCTGATCCATCAACAATACAGTTCGTCACCATCGGTTCGCTCAGGTGTCCTCCCTTAACGACGACGTGCGCGCCCGTCGTCGTCGAGAGCTTTTGAGCTGCGTTGATAGCGGTTTGGGTGGAAGTGATAGCGCCGCGACCCATTCCACACAGAATTTCTAGCTCGGGGATATTGGGCGTCAGATACATGGCTTGTGGCAAGAGATTACGTAAGGCAATAATATTGTGGCTATCCGTGAGGACGTCGCCTGAGGTGGCTACCATCACCGGATCCAAAACCACGATCGGTGAATTTTGTTCATGCAGCCATTGGTCCACCACCTCGCAGTAATCGCGGCGGCCAAGCATTCCTATTTTTACAGCGTCAATCTCAACATCGTCACTTATTGCGTTGAGCTGTGCTGCTAAAACGTGACTGGGAGGGAAGAACACATCTCGTACGCCGCACGTATTTTGTGATACAACTGCGGTGATTGCGCTCATTGCATATCCACCTGCAGCTTGAATCGCCTTGATATCGGCTTGAGCGCCTGCACCACCAGTTGGATCGGTGCCGGCGATTGATAAGACGCGCGGAACACCCATATTATCCTCGATTCTCATTCCATTGCAGACACATGGCGTGTGCCATGCGATAAGGGTCTAATGCAGTGGTGATTTCGGAAACTACTGCGGCATTGTGGATGCGGCTACGTGCTAGATCAGGTATATCTGCACTGGTAATTCCACCAATCACCACCACCGGAAGCGGCATTGATGCCGAGATATTTGCGATCTTTTCAATTCCCAGAGGTGGGGGAGCGTCAAGCTTTGTGCTGCTTGGATGTAGAACGCCAACTCCCACGTAGTCGATGATCGCTTGGAGGGCTGTGCAAGCATTGAGTTCTTCGGGAGTAGACGCCGACACCCCGAGTATCGCCCTAGCTCCGACAAGAGTGCGCACAGTGCGTGGATCGAGATCGTGTTGTCCAACATGAACACCGTCTATGGGGATCCCTAGCGTGCGCGCAGCCAAGAATACGTCAATTCGATCATTGATTATCAGCGTGCAAGCTGGGCCAACGCGCTGCCGCACCGCCTGGGCAAGATCGAGCAAATGCTGAGCTGGACAGTTCTTCCAACGCAACTGTACGATTTCCACTCCAGCTGCTACTACGTCGCTGCATAAACGCGCTGTGTACTCCACCATCACAGCTGGGTTGCGCGCTACCGGAAAGCCGGAACTAGGATGTGAACTCTGCACAGTCAATTCAGGATCGGTTACATAGTAGATCCCGCTTGGAATTCGGGGCTGCATCCTACTGAACTTTCGCGTATGCGGCGATAGCGTCGTCGTCCAACGAATAGAGCGTGTCGATAAACGCGGGCACAAAACTTCCTGGACCACTACTGCAAGCGGCGGCGCGCTCTGCTGCCACCCCGTAGCAGATATGCGCAGCAACTACGGCAGCGAGATTGCTCGTTTCCTCAACAGCGAGAAATGCGGCAATGAAGGCTCCCAACGCGCAACCCGATCCAGTGACGATACTTTGCCACTCATGTCCATTACTGCAGAATATAGTGCGATCACCGTCGGTAATCACATCGCATGGTCCTGACACCGCTACAACAGTATTGTGGTGTGCGGCTAAATCTTCGGCGTAGGCTTGGGCCGCGATCACAGATTCGCGAGAGTCAACACCTGCGCCGGAACTATCTCCGCCAGCGAGTGCGATAATCTCAGAGGCGTTTCCACGCACGCAGGTAGGGTGATAGGTGAGAAGTTCGTGTGCAATCCTGGTTCGCACTGGTAAGACGCCGATTCCCACTGGATCGAGGACCCACGGCCTCCCATGGGCTTGCGCGCTTGCTGCGGCCTCATGCACCGAGATTTGTTGGGCAGGTGCCAAGGTTCCAAGATTGATGAGCGAAGCACTAGCGTAGCGTGCGAATTCCCCAGCTTCCCAAGGTATATCGATCATTGCAGGAGACGACCGTGTAGCAAGCAGAACGTTGGCTGTGAAGTTTTGAACCACTGTGTTCGTGATGCAATGGATTAATGGGCGTTCGCTCCGGATAAGATTCCATGTCGAGATCGCATGGTTGACAAAATAACTGGTTGTAGGCTGCGCCTGGGCAGTCATGACTATTCCTCCGCTCGCATTATCGAGATCAGGTGTTCGGGTATAATCTCAGCCTAATGAGGGCACCCCGTGTCTTCATGACTAGGATAGTGCAGTAAATGTGATTTGTTAAGCGAATAGGTAAATGCGGCAGGTCATGATTGTGGTTGAGAATAAAATTATGGCACTCTAAGAGAATGTTCACGCTCTATTCAATAGTCGATGTACCGCTTCTGACGCAGGTTCACTTTGACCCTGCCGTGCTGGTTGCCGAATCTGGTGCGGATCGGATCGGTTCACTGTACTCTGCCCAAGTGATGGAGATGGATATCCTCAATGACGTGGAAAACCTTGAGGAATCTGCAGGTGTAGCTATTGGACAAGAGCTAAAATATGCTATCGCCCGGCGCGTATTGCTGTGGGTGGCTGTAGTTGAAACAGAGCGTGTTGAGCGTCTTCAAGCAGTGTTCGGTCACGATATTGTGCGCGTAGCGGGCGATGCCGTTGCGGTTCCGGAACACCTTCGTCACCGTTTCCCACATGCAACGCTACTTACGCCCGTCGTCGTAAGCCCAAGTAAATTCTTGAAGAAATTGCTCAATGGCACCGAATCAGAGCGTGAATGGGTGCGCAACCATCTCGAAGGAATTGACTCGAAAGGGATCGCTTCAGAACATTTCACTCTGTTGCGCAGCAGTGGCGTGAGCATCGTCGAGCGTTCGCTGTTATTCCGTATGTTCAGATCGCCCAAATTCATCGCGTATCTTGTTGTGTTTATTTATTCGAGTTTGCGGGCACTGCCAGTGGTGTTTGTGCCACACTTCCACGGTAGTGTATGGGTGCTGTGGTCGTTGGACGTGTTTACCGCGGTGCCGTACACCTGGGCGTTGATCGAGATGTTTGCCGGGCGTACATGGCTACGCAGATTTGCTGGTCTTGTGGTGGCATTGGCAACCTTTGTGGCGCCCTACCTGTATTTTTGGGCGAATGGAAAGCATTATCCGCCGATTGTGAATGCAATCGTTATCGGATTCATTGTTGCCGCAATTCTTATCGAAGTGTATCGCTGGGGTCGAGATAAAGCGGTGGCAAAAATCGTCAGCGAAGGTTAGTTTTCCTGCGGATCTTGCCCAAAGATTGTTCTGAGCATGCCGGTGAGCATAAACCAACCGCCGCTAATCCAGAACAAAGCTAGTAGCCATGTTGGAGCTTTCGGATACATCGCCACGAGCGCTGCCACACTAGCAATCCAAATGCTGATAGCGGCGATATTGTATGGCATGAGCTTTTTGACCCGGAATGGGTGCGTGTAGTGGGTTGGTACCAATGTGAGAATTGCCAGAACGATAGTGACGCTCGCATTAAATGCCCATCCCGTTTGCAGGATATAGAGGATTACCGCAACGATATTCCACGCGGCTGGGAATCCAACGAAGTAGTAATCGCTTGATTTCCACTGCTTATTGGCATAGCAGAACATTGACGAAACGACGATAAGAATCATCAGCGCCATTGCCAATGGTTTAGGGCCAAGCGGTAAGAACAAGTACATGAATACCGCCGGGATAAAGGTCCACGTGAGGTAGTCAATGGCGATGTCTACGATCCCGCCGTCGAACCATGTAATGACTTCTTGAACGCGAGCCTTTCGCGCGAAGGTGCCGTCAATCGCGTCAATGATCATGGCAATCCCAAGCCATAGCCACATCCACGTAATTTCGCGATCAATGAGTGAGAGTGTTGCCAAGCAGGCGAACATCAAACCGGAGAGCGTAAAAGCATGAACGCCCCACGCTGCGATTCGCTGAGAAATTGTGTGCGGTGCCTGGCTCGGCATATAAACTCCCTGTGTTTGCAGTTAGATACCCGGACGGACACAAGCTATTTAGCGTGCATTCTAAATTCCGTCACTAGCTGTTCAATACTACCAAGTAGAGTTGGATTCTGATAAAAGTGTGGTCAATCTGGGATTTTCCTCGCGTCCCCAAGCGAAATAACAAGGTGTTTTAGTGTGGAAAAAAATATTGCAATGGGGCATTCTTGAGGTAGCGGAACATTCAACAATGAGTGCAATGCAATCACATAACTTGTCGTGTGACCTTTTCTTCACTACAAAGGAGTTTCTATGAAGAAGCTTATTAATTCCCCAGAAACCGTTGTTTCTGATGCTCTGAAGGGAATCGAGGCATCTGATTCAAACGTTCGTGTCGATCACGAAAACCGTGTGATCTATCGTTCTACCAAGAAAGACGCCGGTAAAGTCGCGTTGATCTCGGGTGGAGGCTCCGGACACGAGCCACTTCATGGCGGATATGTTGGATTTGGTATGCTCGACGCTGCGTGTGCTGGTGAAGTTTTCACCTCTCCAACGCCGGATCAGATGCTGGCTGCTACCACGGTGGTAGACGGCGGTGCTGGCGTTTTGCACATCGTAAAGAACTACACTGGCGATATTATTAACTTCGAAATGGCTGCTGAGCTCGCGGCAGATACCGGCGTCGAGGTACGCACGATTGTGGTGGCAGACGACGTCGCCGTCCAGGATTCGCTGTACACCGCGGGTCGTCGTGGCGTAGGTGGCACGGTACTTCTCGAAAAGATTGTAGGTGCCGCTGCTGAAGAGGGAAAGAGCCTCGATGAGGTTGCTGAGCTTGCGCAGCGCGTTGCTGATAACGTTCGCTCGATGGGAATGGCGCTCACTTCTTGTGCAGTTCCAGCTGCAGGAAAACCGACTTTCGATCTACCAGAAGACGAAATGGAAATCGGCATTGGTATCCACGGCGAGCCAGGGCGTCACCGTGAGAAGTTCACCGATGCTAAGGACATTGCTCGCCAGTTGGTAGAACCAATTCTTGCTGATCTGGACTTCACCGATTCTGAGAATATCGTGATGGTCAATGGCATGGGTGGCACACCGCTACTTGAACTCTACATCGTCTTTGCAGAGGTCAAGGCATTGCTTGATGCTGCTGGCGTGAAGATTTCTCGCAATCTCGTAGGTAATTACATCACCTCGCTCGAGATGGCAGGATGTTCATTGACAATTCTGAAGGCAGACTCTGATATGGTGAAGTACTTTGACGCACCAGTAGTAACCGCAGGAATGCGGTGGGGAGAATAGACCGTGATTACAACTGATTTTGTTACCGCATGGATTACTCGTTTTGGCGAGCTCATTCAAGAAAACCAAGCTATGCTCACTGAGCTTGATTCACCGATCGGCGACGCTGATCATGGTGGAAATATGGCACGTGGTATGAGCGCTGCAGTGCCCGCCTTGACTGAGGCAGCAAATCTTGAGGCACAGCTTAAAGGTTTGGGAATGACGATGCTTTCGAAAGTGGGCGGTACGTCGGGTCCGCTGTATGGCACGTTCTTCTTGAAAGCAGCCAAGGAACTAGGTTCGCAAACTGAAGTTTCAGATGAGGTATTCATTAGCGCTCTGCGCGCTGGACTCGATGGATTGATCGGCCGCGGCAAAGCAGAGCTTGGTGACAAGACAATGGTTGATGCCATCACACCAGCGATTGAAGCTCTCGAAGCTGCTGGTGACGTTGAACATGGTGCCACAAAGGCTTTGGAAGCTGCTGAGGCTGGTCGCGATGCTACCACGCCGATGCTTGCAAAGAAGGGCAGAGCTTCCTATCTTGGTGATCGTTCAATCGGACACCAAGATCCGGGAGCTACGTCGGCAACTATGCTCTTCGAAGCACTTGCAGGAGTTGTGGCATGAGTGTTGGCATAGTGGTTGTTTCCCATTCGCGTGCGCTCGCAGAAGCTGCAGTGGAGCTGGCTAATATTATGGTGCATGCTGATGCTCCTAGTATCGCCATAGCTGCTGGTTTGGACGACGGCGGTTTTGGAACCGACGCAACCCAGATCATGAGCGCTATCGAAGAAGTTGACGGTGGCGACGGCGTCGTAATCTTTGTCGATATGGGCTCAGCTGTGATGAGCGCACAGACGGCGATTGAGTTGCTCGATAGTGATGCCCGCATTTTGTCTGCTCCTTTTGTCGAAGGTATTACGGCAGGAATGGTGGCTGCTGCAACCGGAGCTGATTTGGCTCAGGTTGTGAAGCTTGCTGAAGGAAGTTTGAATGCCAAAGCGCAGGCTGTTGGAGATGATTTCGCTTCGGAGTCGGGTGAAGGGTGCTGTGGAAATGGTGGCTGTTGTGCCGCTGATAATTCCACGGCAACTTCGGTGCCGGTGCCTTCTAGTGCTACGAGTGTGCACGGCTCTGAATCTGCTGCTTGCGAAGCTGACGTTGAAATCATTAACGAGATTGGCTTGCATGCACGTCCTGCTGGAAAGCTTGCTCAGCTGGTGTCAGAATATGATGCTGTTGTTGAGATTAGCTGTGACGGGCGTGAGTCGGTTGAGGCTGATTCGATGATGGATTTGATGGCTCTCGGGGCAACTTTCGGGCAGACATTGCATGTTCGGGCATCTGGTGCTCAAAAAGAAGAAGCGCTTGCTGCTGTGCTTGAGTTTGTTCGATCTGGAATGGGCGAATAAGCGGATCATAGGTTAGGTGTCAACCAGCTGTGTGATACAGCTGGTTGACATGAAGCTTAATCTCGTGTGGGCGAGGTGGTTGAGAACCACCCCGCCCACACCCATATTTCGGCCTTGATTCGTTCGCGCGTAATGAAATTTTGCTACAGATGAAGAACTTGATGGAACGGATTATGAATGCTTGCGGAAGGAAAATATTAGAAATAGTGTGATAATGATCGCAATTAGCAATTTGGTAAAGGGGCCTTAAGTGTTTAAACGATTCACAAAGAAACTCACTTCAGTTCTAGCTACTTTAGGAATGGTTGCGGTGAGTATGAGCTTTAGTACAGGAAGTGCTGCTGCGGCTGACATTACCTCGTCAGATGGGGTAGGTGTCACCGAGCATTTGTCCACAGGTGTGTTCGACCCGAGTATTTCTACTCGAGAAGCTGCTGGTCAATACTATTATTTTTGCACGAATTTAGGTGTTCAGTACCCTGGAATCCGCCAGCGACACCTAGTTCTTGTCCTGGTTGGTTGGATGCTTACATTGGTGGTCGGCAGGTCGCCCATGTGAATATGGGAACTCTTAATAGCCAAGGCGTGCAAGTGAACGTTAAATGTGCGGTTAGCGTGGGTTGGACGATCTTGACTTTAGTTCTCCCTGGCGGGGCATTAGTTTCAGGAGGGCGTATTGCGGCTGGTATCGGTCTTGCCAGTGTTGGTATTTCAATAGCGACCTGTTAAATGTAGCTTAGAGATAGGGAGGCGCATATGACAATAAAGGAACGAAACGCTGCCACTTTTACTACCGTTACAACTTGGCTTCTTCTGGTAATTTTTTACCATTCAGACACGACCAAGACAGTTTTCATTACTCTCGCATTTTTCTTCCTAACTGCTGTTGCGTGGTTTGCTTGGTATTATTCCGAGAAGAAATCCAAAGATGTTGCTCGATCTTCGGAGCAACAAAGAGAAGGTCAAAGAATGAATGACAGTGGGAACTGAGTCTTGCCAACCAGCTGTGTGATGCAGCTGGTTGGCATGAAGCTTAATCTCGTGTGGGCGGGGTGGTTCACAACCACCCCGCCCACACCCATATTTCAGCCTTATATTGCGCTGTGGTTGGCGCAGTGCGTCAAGATTGTCTCCTACCTTACAAAAACTTGCGGTTGAACTTCGAACTAATGTAGAACTGACTAGTCAGTACAAAAACAATTTGATGGAGAGAATCGTGACTGAATCAGAAATTTTTCCTCTGATCGAAGGGCGATCTGTTTTACTCAATGGGCCACGTGGTGCCATTATTGAACCACTTGACTTCAGCATTGAACCCGGCACACTCACTATATTCCTTGGCCATGCCGGTTCTGGCCGAACTTCCTTACTTCTAGCTCTCACTGGCAGACTCAAGCTTTCCAAACAGTCCCAGCTATACGTACTCGGATACGAACTCCCAGACGATATGCGTGCAGTGCGCAACGAGTCAGAAATCATTGGAGTCAATGACCTCGACCGACTTGACGAACAAGTAACCGTTGGTGCCACTGTTCGAGAGCGTCTATCGCTCTATGCGCGGGCATGGACGCATATTCCGCGGGTTACCGATGCAAAAGTTAACGAAATATTGGCACCCATTTTCGGCACACGACCGATACCGCAGGCCAGGGATCTCGTTTACGAATTGAGCGAATTAGACAATCTCCTTTTCCGGATTGCCTTAGCGATGATTTCGCAGCCAAAACTGCTCGCCGTCGACAATATTGACTCGCTACATGAAGATCAAGACCGCGCGGTGCTACTCGAAATCCTTAACAAAGTGGCATCCACCGGAGTAACCGTGGTGGCATCGGCTACTGGAGAAGAAGCCCTGCGCGTCGTCGTCGAAATGCCACACAACATCGTTATTTTGAACAACTCGAGTGAGGAACGTTAATGTTTGCATGGAATTCACACGGCACAGAACTCAAGCGTTTCCTACGATTGCCGCTTACACGTGCAGCTATTGTTGCTATTTTGCTCATTCCATTGCTCTATGGAGCAATGTATGTGTGGGCTTTTTGGGATCCAACTGAACGCCTGCGCGACCTTCCAGTCGCCGTCGTCAACAACGATATTGCGGCAACGACGGCGGATGGAAAGACCGTGCATATCGGTGACGACGTCGTCGCAAACTTGCAAGAAGAGCAGCCGTTAGACATTACGGTAACGAACGACGACGATGCCAAACGCGGAATCGAAAGTGGCAAGTACTACTTCATGATGAAAATTCCCAAGGATTTTTCGTCTGATATCGTCTCGCTCGGAACCCAGAATCCGGATCAAGCCAAGATTGATGTGGTCTACAATGACGCCAATTCTTTCCTTGGCTCAATTCTGGGACAAAACGCTATGAAAGAGCTGCGTACACGCTTGACTGCGACGGTCAATGAAGAAGTTTCGAGCAAGATGCTCAACGGTCTGAGCCAAGCTCATGATGGACTGAACCAAGCCCACGACGGCGCAGCCCAGCTCAGTGCTGGAACGCAGCAGTTGGGTGAGGGGAATGGTCGTTTGGCCGACGGCGCGCACGAGCTCAACTCTGGAGCGATTCGCCTCGCGACTGGTGCCTCACAGCTTGCCTCGGGTGCGACTCAACTCAAAAACGGTATCGATGCGGCCTACGATGGCAGTCTCGCAGTAAGTGTGGGAACGGGTAAGATTGCTGGTGGCGCTAACCTTTTGGCGCAAGGTTCTCAGCAGCTTACCAACGGCATCACAAGTGCCGGCGCTGGATCAGCAGCTCTCCATAATGGAACTACGCAGTTGCTCGGAAAAGTTACGCTTCTTGCCAATGGAGTAAAGCAGCTTTACTACGGTGTGCACGGAGTGCCTGGGGATCCTAGCAACCCAGGATTGCAGCCGAGTTTGACGCAGGCGAGTGCCGGTGCACAGCAGCTTGCCGCTGGTGCAAAGACACTGGCAGATGGATTGTCCGCTATGCAGACTAACTCGCTCGATACGCTCATCGCTGCCCTTGAAAATGGTGATCCACTCACCAAGCAGATTGCTGAAGCTAAATTCCGAGCTGCGATTGCCCAAACGACTCAGGGAGCACAACAGCTTTCTGATGGTCTCAATGGCACCTCACAAACCCCGGGTCTTGCTCCATCATTAGCTGCAATGAGCAGTGCTGTGGATACCAAATTGGTTCCAGGCGTTGATCAGCTTTACGCAGGAACGAATTCAACAACGGGTGAAAATCTCGTTACGGCAGTATCCAAGCTGGATGCTGGTGCCGGAGCGTTGAATAACGGTTTAGTTCAGCTTCAAGGGGGCTCACAGACACTGACGCAGAAACTTGGTGAACTCTCTAGCGGAGCTCAAACTTTGAACCAAGGTACAGTGCAGCTGAGCTCGGGACTCGATAAGTTGAGTTCTGGTGCACAGCGAGCTGAAGATGCTGCGGGTCAGCTGGCTCAAGGATCGGAGAAACTGCGCGATGGTTCGGCAACTTTGGCCGACGGCGCAACACAACTTGCCGATGGATCGAAACAGGCTGCGGATGGCGCAGGGGAACTTGCTAATAAGCTTGCCGAAGGTGCAGGAAAACTCCCTGCTGCGTCGTCGGACGTGATAAAAGTGCAGGCAAGCACCATATCGCAACCAATCGCGCTCGAATCGCACAACAATAACCCAGCTGATTCATGGGGTGAGGGCTTTGCACCATTCTTTATGTCGCTTGCATTGTGGGTTGGATCGTTGATTACGTGGTTGCTGTTGCGCCCACTGCCTTCGCGATTGATGCTTACCTCGGCATCGAGCTGGCGGATTGTGGCATCCGTGCTTCAGCCAGCCTTGGCATTGCTCACTGGACAAGTTCTCATCATGCTCGGCGTGATGCACTGGGCAGTTGGAGTGGACTACACACACTGCTTGGGAACCATCGCGTTCTCAATGTTAGTTGGCGTTACGTTCATGACTATGCAACATGCAATTCAGGCAGTTTTTGGCGCTGCGCCTGGAAAGCTCATCGCAATTGTGCTGCTTATGTTGCAACTTGCTTCGGCAGGTGGAACATATCCGGCGGACGTCACTCCACGATTCTTCCAAGATGTGCATTCGTGGATGCCAATGACGTATGCAGTTGAGGGATTGCGTGAAACGATTACCGGAGGTGTCGAAACCCGCCTCGTAGTTGCTATCGTTGTATTGGGGCTTGTTACTGTGGCTTCTATTGCCACGAGTATAATTGCCACATCGCGACGTCGGGTGTGGAACGTGAGTACCCTGCATCCGGCGCTTGCTCTCTAGAAATATTTAAGGAAGGTAGCGCAATGTCTGCGAAGTACACTGATGGTCGAACCGCTCGGCGTGGTGACACTCGGGAAGCTGTATTTGAAGCTGCTCTAGAACTATTTGCCGAAAAGAGCGTTTCGTCCACCTCTGTCGATGACATTGCTGCTGCCGCCGGCGTTGCCAAGGGAAGTATCTACTACAATTTCGGTTCGAAGTCCGGACTTGTTGATGCCTTACTCAATTACTACTTGGAGAGTATGCGTGATCGACTTGCTGTGGCAATAGGCGAAGAAGAAGGCTGGCAAGCAGTTTCGACGACGATCGTTGAGCTACTTCGGGTGGTTCGGGATCAAGAAAAAACTGCGAAGCTGCTTGCTGCCGAATTCTTCCGAACCGATCGATCGTGGTATGAGACCACCCGAACATGGCATCGGAATATCTCAAGGCTGATCGAAGAAGCGCTGCTCAAGGGGCAGGAAAAAGGCACCGTTACGCTGGACATTGACCCCTCAATTGCGGCAAATAGCGTGTTAGGTGCGACTTTGATGGCTGGATTGGCGTGGCGACTTCACTCCACTGAGCGTTCGCTCGAAGAAATCGCCGCTTCGATTCGAGCAGTGGTGATTGTGGGGCGGGCATAGGTAACTTTTGCCTGATCACGGAAGATATTGTGAGTCGGACATGAGTGTGGGGTTGATTTTGGCAGTTGCCAAAATCAACCCCACACTTGTGGTTTAGCATCTCACTAGAAGTAGCTACTTAATGAGTCTCGGAGTAGCCACTTAATGAGTAGACTCTCAGAAAGCCGGAATGATTTCACCATTCGGGTACTTTTCTTTGATGAATTTTGCAACTTCTGGGCTGTGTAGCAGCTTTTCAAGCTTCGCAATTGCTTCTGCCTTCTTGGAATCCTTATTCCATGCGAGCACGTTAGCGTAAGGGTTGTTCTCGCCAGATTCGATGGCGAGCGCGTCCTTTGCCGGTACGAGTCCTGCCTCAAGTGCGAAGTTTCCATTAATCACAGCCGCATCGGCGTCGGGGAGCTGCACTGGAATAGCCGGAGCTTCCGATTCAACTACCTTGGCATTGATTGGGCTCGAGATGATATCCAACAATGTAGGGTTCTTCGAGTCCTTCAGTTTGATCAAGCCCTTCTGCTCAAGCAGACGAAGTGCGCGTGCTTGGTTCGATGGGTCGTTGTTTACGAGGATGCGAGCACCGTCTGGGATGTCGTCTACGCGCTTATACTTCTTTGAGAACAATGCGTAAGGTTCGATATGAACTCCATTGCCATGTTCAAACTTGTAACCTTTTTCTTTGACTTCAGCATCGAAATAAGGCACGTGCTGGAAGAAGTTAGCATCCAGTTCACCGGCGTCGAGCGCAACGTTTGGTTGTACGTAATCGGTGTACTCTTTGATCTCTAAGTGGATACCAGCGTCTTTAGCGAGCTTTTCGTCGATGAAGCGCAAGATATCTGCGTGTGGAACAGGCGAGGCGCCAACGGTAAGTGTTACGACGCCGTCGCCATCTGCAGCCTTGGAATCTTTAGTATCAGTGGAGGAGCAAGCTCCGAGTGCTAGAGCAGCTGCTGCACCAATAAGTGCAATTTTCTTGAAGTTTCGCATGATTTTTCCTTTGATGGGTACGCTTCACCCGTGTAGGTGAAAGAATATTTTTCTATTCAGGTCTCCAGAGCATATAGAGCTGTGCTCTGGCTGTGATTCCGGTTAGCGGTTCCTTAACGGTGGTCCACTAACCGGCTGAGCATGTCTCCGATCATTTGAATGATCTGGACGAGAATAAGGATTACCACTACAACAATGACGATAACATCAAACTGATAGCGTTGATAGCCGTAGTTAATGGCTAGAGCGCCGAGTCCGCCGCCGCCAACCGCCGAAGCCATCGCAGAATAACCGATGATGGTGATCGTAAGGATCGTGATCGACTGGATAATCGACGGTAAGGATTCGCGAACCAGTACACCCCACATCACGGTGAAGCGCGAAGCTCCCATCATCTGCGCTGCTTCAACTTTTCCAGATTCGACAGCGAGCACGTTCGACTCAACCATTCGTGCGAAATACGGTATCGCGGAAACAACGAGAGCGATAGTAAATGCCTGCCAGCCAATCGCCGTCAGCCAAGGGAGATGTAGCGCGCGGATAGCAAACAATACAACGATTGCCAAAATGATGAATGGAATTGCGCGGCCGAGGTTAATAACGGTGCCGAGCAATTTGTTCACCACAACGTTCTGGACAACTCCACCTTTTCGTGACTCTGCTAGCAACACGCCTAGCGGGAGTCCAATCACAACCGTGAAGAATGTTGCTACAAAAATCATTAACAAGCTTTCGATTGTTGCTGGAAGCAACATCTGCTTGACAGCTGGATTATTGAACCACGTATTATCGGAGCTCAAGAACGGTTGAGTTCCGAAAACTAGTGCGGGGGATACGCAAATAAAAGTGCTCATGCCACACGCACCTTTGCATAGATATTGTGATCTGCGAAAGCTTGAAGTGCCGCGGGAACTTTCGTGTGCGGCAACGTCAATGCAAGACGCGAAACCTGCGTAGATCCCACTGTTTCAAATAATCCGGCTGCGATGTCTGCTCCGAGCGCCGATCCAAGTCCGATCACCTTGGAACCAGCAGGTTCACCTGGATGTGCAGTGAAGAATACGTCAATCACGCTTTGTCCAGCGAGCGTATCGTGATCGACCGTAGGCATCGGAACAAGTTTCAGGCTCAGTGCTGACTCAGGTGCGGCAACTGCATCCGACAAGCTTGCCGACTCGAGGACTTTTCCAGAGTCGAGGAGAGTCACGGAGTCACAGATTTTTCTCACAACCGACATCTCGTGCGTAATCACGACGACGGTGACGCCGGTGCGGTCGCGTACGCTTTTGAGCAGGTCAAGTATTTGCTCGGTCGTTTCCATGTCGAGAGCGGATGTTGGCTCATCGGCGAGCAAGACTGCGGGCGCGTCTGCAATTGCGCGTGCAATTCCGACTCGCTGGCGTTGCCCGCCAGAAAGCTGTGACGGATATGAACTCTCGCGACCGGCCAGCCCAACGAGGTCGAAAAGTTCCTTCACGCGCTCTTTGCGTTCGGCAGCAGGGATACCAGCCAGTTTGAGCGGATACTCAACATTTGCACCCGCAGTGCGCGAATCGAGAAGATTTGCACCCTGAAAGACCATCCCAATATTGCGGCGTGCTTTGCGGAGATCTTTTTCAGAGAGTTTGGTCAGATCCTGTCCGTCGACTTCAATAGAACCCGATGTTGGACGTTCTAATGCGGTCAAACAACGAATAAGAGTCGATTTACCGGCACCTGATTCGCCAACAATTCCATGAATAGAGTGAGCTGGTACCGACAGCGATAAATGATCCAGTGCCACTACGGAATCTTGCCCCTTGCGCGGGTAGATCTTCGTTACATCGTGTAGCTCTATCATGATTACTCCCATCGATCTCGGCATTAGCACCCGTCTCAACGGGTTGCTGCAGCTTCTTCGAGCCGAGTCTCTCTGCTGCTCTGGATGAACAACTTTACTTTCGCATGCTCATTGGTCATCGTGCAACTTTAGTCCCGAGCATGTCACATACTGAACAAAATCTGTGTGAAAAGAATCGGGTAAACGGCGATATGAACATGGACGTTAGATTTGACGTGCAGGAACGCGTTTTTGGCGGGAGATGCCTTGCATAATTGAACCATGGATACAAACGTGAATTGCAATAAAAAAGTTAGCTGTGAATACCAGCAAGGGTTCAATGTGATAACCCTCATAGCGCCTATACCGGTGCTTGAGTTACCGTTCACAGATTTTCCTGACCGCGTGAGAATTGTGATGAGGCGTAGGCTTAATGAGAGGAGTTTTGGTTGGTAGGGAGGGGAGAAACCCAAATTTGCTCGGCAACTGCTAAAGGAAGCTGTATAACTTGAGCGTTGACAGTAACAGACATCAAGCCAAGAGTTGTGGCACGCTCAGCGATAGTAACAATTGCGCCTGGAACAAGTCCGATATGTGCAACGTAGGTGAGTAGCTCTGGGTCGTGATCCGCTACGCGTACAACTTCACCTGTGATACCGATAGGCTGTTGGGCTAGACTTTCGGCGCAGATAGCCGCTGTAGTGCCATCTGCGCGTGGAATTGGATCCCCGTGTGGATCTTGTGTGGGGAAACCAAGTAATTCATCGATTCGAGTAATGAAGAAATCGGACACTGCGTGTTCAAGCGATTCTGCCTCGGTATGAACTTCTTCCCAAGCATAACCGAGTTCTTCAACAAGAAATGTCTCGATAAGCCGGTGCTTGCGGACCATTTCAACGCCGATCATCTGTCCATCTGGAGTTAGAGTTACATCTCCATAACGATCGTGGAGTACGAGGCCCATCGTAACGAGTCTTTTGATGCCCTCAGACACTGTTGATGGACTGAGCGAGAGCTGTTGCGCAATATCTTTGGGAGCAACGTGACCAGAATTTCTTTCAGAGATCATCCATATTGCTTTGAGGTAGTCCTCGTGGCTTGCGGAAAGATTCATTTCTTCTCGACTGTCTTTCGATATCTAAACTCTGTGGATTCCTCGTGCCTCCCAGCGCGAACAAGATCAGCTTATCAACAGAAACAAAATTCCGGCTAATAGATGTGCTTTACTGTGTGGGAAGCTGGTCTAAAAAGGGGTGAATGCCTAAGTAGCCGCTTTGCTGGAGCATAGTAAATGCTCCAGCAAAGCGGCTACTGGCCAGCGCTTATTTCTTCGCACATTTACATCTGCTCAGGCACTGCACAAGTATTTGCTTACCCACAGCAGAAGAACTTGCTTAGGCACAGCACAAATACCACGAAGAAGTAGGCGTTGAATGTTCGTTAATTAATCAGCGGTGTTAGTTGATTATCAGCAGTGGGCGGCTGCTACTGCCAACTTAAGAGCGCGTTGGAAGTTGTTCTCTCGCTCTTCGGCACTCATATCGGCCGAAGAATCAAAGAGATGATCGGAGACAGTCAGAACAGCAAGCGCTTGCTTACCATATTGAGCTGCAAGACCATAGAGCGCGCCAGCTTCCATTTCCACTCCCATGGTGCCAGCATCAGCGAGAGCTTTATTCTCGGCCATATCGACTCCATAGAAACGATCACGGGATACAACTGGAGCTACTACAACATTCTCGTCACCTGCGGCTGCGTCTGCAGCAGCACGAACGAGCTGGTAATCGGCGACGGCTGAGTAATGGATATTTGGCGCAATATAGGTGTTGATCACGCCCTCGTAGTGCGCTCCGTTGGCGATAACGACATCGCCGACTTTGACTCGCGGTGACAAACCGCCGCACGTACCAACGCGAATAATGCGTTCGACGTCGTAGTGCATGAACAATTCATTGACATAGATCGCCAACGAAGGTTGTCCCATGCCGGAAGCCATCACCGAGAGTGGTTTTCCATTTACAGTGCCGGTAAACCCTAAGATTCCGCGCACGTCCGTGACCAGCTTGGCGTCATCCATAAGCTGGTGGGCCATCCGCTCTGCACGGCGTGGATCGCCAGGCATAAGGACGGCGGGTGCAAAGTCTCCTTTTTCTGCACCAATATGTGGTGTTGCCATAATAAGTTCCCCTTCGAATATAGAAATGGCTACTTTCGTGGCACGAAAGTTACAAAGTAGCGTATATACAGGTTACTGGGTGTTTGCTTCTTTCGGTAATTTGGCGCGTTTAGCTGCCCGCTTTTCCTTTGGAGATAGGTGCTGGGCAACTTCGGTGTCGAAATGATGCCAGAATTCAGCGGTGTAATGCTCAAAATCTCGGCGTGGACCACCCGGACGATCCTCCCACTCATCGAGATAGGGGAAAGTGTCGTGGCCCTTAAGGAACAAAATCGCAGTATTAAGTGCTGCTGCGATTGGCACCGAGAAAAGTGCGCCCACAATACCAGCCATCGCCGAACCTGCTGCGACCACAAATACCACTGCAAGTGCATGCATATTCAGCGCATTTCCTTGCAAAATCGGCTGTAAAATATTGCCTTCAATTTGCTGAATCACCAACACGCCTAAGAGCATGCCCAACGCCATCCAAATTGATCCGGTGTTCACCAAAACTACGAGCACAGCTACAGCGCCGGAAAGAAATGCGCCCACAATTGGAACGAAAGCTCCGAGGAAAACGAGCGCACCGATCGGGAAAGCGAGAGCAATCGGCGTGCTTAACAGCACGGCTGTGGTCGCGATACCCAAGGCATCAACAAAAGCGACGATTGCCTGGGTACGAGTGTAGTTTCCTATCGTCACCCACGCGCGGATGCCAGCTTCGTTGGCATTCGTGCGGTAAGGAATCGGAAGCAAGCGCACGAACCACTGCCAAATTTCTCGCCCATCTTTGAGGAAGAAAAACAGAGTGAAAAGCACCAAGATGGCTCCGGTAAGGAACTCTGTAATTGACGAGCCCAGCATCATCACGCCGCCAACAATCTGACCTGAATTCTGCTTGAGGGTCTCTTGAAGAGAAGTCCATGTTTGAGAAATTTGGTCTTGGGCATTCGGGAACGAATCGTTAAGTCTGTCGACGATCGTAGAAATACCCGTTTCTAGGTTGCTACCGAGATCGGAAAATCCTTGGTAAAGCCCTGTGCCCGAGCCTGCCACAATACCGGCAAGAATAAGGAAAAGACCAAGAACCGTCACTGCAGCTGCCGCAGCCGGTGGGAAGCCAAGCTTCTTCTTAAACCACGTCGAAACTGGCTCCGCAATCACAGCCATAAGCAGCGATACCAGCAAGGAAATAAGCAGTGTACTGAACGTCATGACCATCCAGCCGGCAGCCCAGATAGCGGCTCCAATGGCGAGGATGCGCCAAGACCATGCTGCAGCAGTTCGAACTTCTGCCGTGACGCGGCCTGCCCCGGCAGGAACTGTAACGAGTCCGCCTGGGAATTCTGGAACGTCGTCGGGCGCGGTAATAGTTTCGAGATGTGAAGTCTTTTCAACGTGCTCGATTGAGTCCTCGCGAGAAGAAAATGCAGGCGAGTTTTCGTTCAGTTGTTCCTTTGCGTTAGCCATGGCATCCTCGTGTAGTGGAAATATATGTGGTCTTATCCTAAACTTCGAAGGGCTTAGGGTGCACCTCGTATTCGCCCCAATCGAAAGAAAGCCGCATATCTATGAAGAACTACCAGCTAGTAGCATTCGACCTTGACGATACTCTTGCTCCCTCAAAATCTGCGCTTCCGCCTGCAATGGCGCAAGAGCTGAAGAAACTGCTTGAGGTTGCGCAGGTGTGTGTGATCTCGGGTGGGAATTTTGAGCAATTCGACAAGCAACTTTTGGACAATCTTGGTGCGAACTCTGAACAACTCGCCCAACTCCATCTCATGCCTACGTGTGGCACTCGCTATTTGCGCCATATTGCAGGGGAGTGGTCGCCTATCTATGTGCGTGATTTGAGTGACGACGAGCGGGCGCGTGCGCTTGCTGCTCTTGAAACGAATGCAAAAGAGCTCGGCCTTTGGGAAGAGCAGACGTGGGGAAATATTCTCGAAGATCGGGGCTCACAAATTACTTTCTCTGCCTTGGGTCAAGAAGCGCCATTGGAAGCAAAGAAAGCTTGGGATCCAACTGGTGAGAAAAAAGAGCGCTTGCGTGCTGCCGTCGCCCCTTTGCTCCCGGAGCTTGAAGTGCGAGGTGGGGGATCGACGTCGGTTGATATCACGCGAAAAGGCGTGGACAAAGCCTACGGAATTTCCGAGCTTTCTAAGCAAACTGGAATTGATATTGCAGAAATGCTGTTCGTTGGCGATCGGCTTGATGAAGGCGGCAATGACTATCCTGTATTGCGCCTTGGAATTGATACCCATGCTGTTACTGGCTGGGAAGATACGGTTGCGTTTGTTGGCGAACTTGTGGAGACCTTGCGGCAATTGCGAGCCTAACCACGGGTTATGTAACGGTTTGCCTGGTGTCTCGCAGTAGTGGGGTAGTGGTTAGTGGGCGGGAAGTTGCTAACGAAACGCTCGTTTATCTGTATTATGTAAGAAATTAATATCGTCTATGGCGTTAGATCGACAGGTGAAGACCATGAACCACGAATTGAGCGAGTCCGAAATCGACCGCAGGTTGGCGCAGTTGCGTGGCGACGCCGATACCCATCAGCGCGAGGGCGGTGCACACCGCAGCACTGCTTGGGTGCTTTGTATTGCATCTGCCATTGCTTTCATTGCAGCGATGGCTTTGATGATGTCTGAAAAGGCGAAACTTGAAAATCCGAGCAGCTCACTCGTATGTGATGTGAATCCGCTTATTGGATGCGGAAAATGGGTGGGTACGTGGCAAAACGAAGTCGTTTTCGGTATCTCAAATTCGCTGTTGGGTGTGGCTTTCTTCGCAGCTCTCCTCGCACTGTCGTTATCGCTGCTCACAGGTTCAAAACTGCACCGCGCGATGTGGATTGCTTTGAGCGGTGCCATGCTATTGGGCGCAGTATGGGTAATTTGGTTCATGTACCAATCTTTGGTGGTTGCCCATTCGATTTGTCCATTTTGCATGATTGTGTGGTTGTGCATGATTCCATTGAGCATCACGATCTGGGGGCGTTCCGCACAAGCCGGGCATTTGGGCACGAGTTGCGAGACTGCGGGCCGATTTATCGTCCGAAACAGGTTTGTTATCGCAGCGATTGCTTACGCGGCTTTGATTACCTTACTTGTGGTGTGGTTCTGGGCTGATTGGCAGCTGCTTTTCTAGCGAAGTTAAGGGAACCATACTCAGGGAACAATTTTTAGGACTTGCCGAGGGAATTCATCTGCGCGGGTACAAACTCGCCATATCCAAGCTCTCCGAGCGCGACACGCAGCTTAGTCATAGCCTCGTCAAGTTCCTCTGCAGGGGCAGCTTGTGCTTTCCCTAACTCACCTGGGGTATGCGAATTTGCTGGTACAACGTGGATATGGGTATGTGGCACATCAAAACCGAGAATGGAAACAACCGCGCGTTCAGTGTGAAAAGCGCGTTCTTGCGCGCGACCTATAATCTGTGCCACGTTCGCCATTCGTGCGAAAATTTCGGGATCGACGTCGGAGAATTTATCTACTTCTTGGCGCGGAACGATTAAAACGTGGCCTGGAGCAACTGGCTCGATGGTTGCGAAGGCGACACAAACGTCGTCGGCAAAGACGAATCGACCAGGTAATTCACCGTCAATGATCTTCGAAAAAATACTCATGGCAACCAGTATATTGGCTAAGGACGGCGAAAAACAGGCGTACATGCGTTGTGCCTTGGTGAATTGTGCTTCAACCCGTGAACGTATGTGAAGTCAAGGCCAGCACTGGTCTATCATTAGTAACGTATTGGAACAACTCAAGGAGAACTATGAGCAACGAGGCAGCACCAGCAGCGATTCCATATCGATACACTGCTGAACTCGCTAATGAAATCGAAGCTAAATGGCAAAATTACTGGGATGACCACGGCACGTTCAATGCGCCGAATCCGGTTGGCGACCTAGCCGATTCTTCCCAAGATCTATCCGCTGAGCCTTTCTTCCTCCTTGATATGTTCCCCTATCCATCTGGAAAAGGCCTGCATGTGGGGCATCCGCTCGGCTATATTGCGACCGATACGGTGGCTCGATTCCAGCGTATGCAGGGCAAGAGCGTGCTTTACACCATGGGCTACGACGCCTTTGGTCTGCCCGCCGAACAGTATGCGGTGCAAACTGGTGCGCACCCACGCGATACTACGGAAGAAAATATCGCTAATATGCGCAAGCAGTTGCGTCGCCTCGGCCTCTCGCACGAAAAGCGCCGCTCCTTGGCTACCACCGATGTGGATTATATGAAGTGGACGCAGTGGATTTTCTTGCAGATCTTCAATTCCTGGTACGACGACGATGCCCCTGGTCGCATCGAAGGTACGAAGGGTCGTGCTCGCCCAATTTCGGAACTGATTGAGGCATACGCCGCTGGAACAATCCCCACACCGCAGGGTAAAGCCTGGACGGATATGAGTGTTGCAGAGCGCAACGAGGCGATTAACGCACGTCGTTTGGCATATATCGACTACGCACCCGTGAACTGGGCACCAGGTTTGGGTACTGTGCTTGCTAACGAAGAAGTCACAGCTGATGGACGTTCGGAGCGCGGCAACTTCCCAGTGTTTAAGCGTGAGCTACGCCAGTGGATGATGCGCATCACCGCCTACGCAGATCGTCTTGCCGGTGATCTCGATATGGTGAATTGGCCCGATAAGGTGCGTTCGATGCAGCGCAACTGGATTGGCAAATCTCACGGCGCTGAGGTGGACTTCTGTGCCCACCATGAAGGCGGCGACGCCGTTCTCACCGTTTTCACCACGCGTCCCGATACGCTCTTTGGTGCTACGTTCATGGTTATTTCGCCAGAACATCCAATGCTCGTAGAGGAAAATATCCCTGCCGTTTGGCCAGACGGCGTTAAAGCTACGTGGACTGGTGGTGCACAATCACCTCGAGAGGCAGTTGCACAATATCAGCGTGCAGCGTCGATGAAATCAGACCTCGACCGTAGCGATTTGGATAAGGAAAAGACCGGCGTCTTTACTGGTATCTTTGCTACGAATCCGGTAAACGGCGAGCAGATTCCCGTGTTTACCAGTGATTACGTGATGATGGGCTACGGTACTGGTGCTATTATGGCTGTTCCGGCACATGACGAACGCGATTTCGCTTTTGCAACGAAGTTTGAATTGCCCATCGTTCGCACGATTGAAGCCCCTGCTGATTTTGCTCGCGATGAGGCGTGGACGGGTGATGGACTCATCATTGATTCGGCCAACGCGGAAATTTCCTTGAATGGATTAGATAAAGAAGCAGGAAAAGCGCGGATTATCGAATGGCTCGAGTCGAAAGGCTTGGGGCATGCCACGGTTTCCTTCCGCTTGCGTGACTGGCTCTTCAGCCGCCAGCGTTACTGGGGTGAGCCATTCCCAGTGGTTTACGATGCCGATGGACAGGTTCACGCTTTGCCTGAGTCGATGCTTCCGGTTGAGTTGCCTGATACTCCTGATTATTCGCCGCGCTCTTTCGATCCTGATGATGCGGAATCGGAGCCAGAGCCTCCATTGGGCCGTCTGCAAGATTGGGTCAATGTGGAGTTGGATTTAGGCGATGGCAAGCAAACATACCAGCGCGACACAAACACCATGCCTAACTGGGCGGGTTCCTGCTTTTATGAGATGCGCTATGTGGATCCAAATAACGATAACGCCTTGATCGCACCAGAAAATGAAGCGTACTGGATGGGGCCACGTGACGGTAAACAAGCCGGTGGTGCTGATTTGTACGTGGGTGGCGTTGAACATGCTGTATTGCATTTGCTCTATGCGCGTTTTTGGCACAAGGTGCTTTTTGATCTTGGCCACGTGTCGTCCTGTGAGCCTTTCTACACTTTGTTCAACCAAGGTTACGTGCAGGCCTATGCATACACCGATGCACGTGGTCAATATGTGCCAGCCGATGAAGTTGAGGAAGTTCCTGCTGCTGATGGCTCGGGCGAGGTAACTTACAGCTGGAAGGGTGAGCCGGTTCAACGCGAATACGGCAAGATGGGTAAGTCGCTCAAGAATATTGTGACCCCAGACGATATGTGTGCGCTCTACGGTGCAGATACCTTCCGCTTGTACGAAATGTCGATGGGACCACTTGACGTATCGCGCCCATGGGAAACTCGCGCGGTGGTTGGTTCCCAGCGTTTCCTCCAGCGTCTATGGCGAAATATTATTGACGAAACAACCGGCGAGGTTGTGGTTGTTGATAAGCCGGTTGAAGGCGAAACTGCGAAGCAACTGGCGCGTACCATCGCTGATGTGACGGTCGAATACGCAAATATGCGTGTCAATACGGCAATTGCGAAGCTTATCATGTTCAACAACTACCTCACCGGAATCGAAGTTCCGCGCGAGGCCGCCGAGGCTATCGTGAAGATGGTTGCTCCGGTAGCACCGCATATCGCAGAAGAATTGTGGGCAAAACTCGGGCATGAAGATTCGATCACCCACGTTCCGTTCCCAGTGGTTTGGGATGAATGTTTGCTGCGCGACGACGCCGTGACCTGCGTCGTCCAGGTGCAAGGTAAGGTTCGTGACCGGCTTGAAGTGCCTGCGGATATTGACGAGGACTCGTTGGTAAAACTGGCATTAGAATCTGAGCGCGTGCGCGCTTTTGTTCCAGGTGAGCCGCGCAAGGTTATTGTTCGCGCGCCAAAGCTTGTGAATATCGTTCCGTAAAATCGGTCTGATAGTGCGTCGGTGAGAGACTTTTCCGTTTTCGCCGCGTTCCTAACGGCATCTCGCACTTCTATCCGTGTGTTTCAAAGCGAAACGGTGGTTCAGTCCATCTATTGGACTCAACCACCGTTATACGCCCTGTTTCAAAAGTATGCAGTAAGCTAGAATGAGTTCACTTAAAGATATATAAGAGGAGGTAACCGGATATGGCTAGTTCGCATATTGCGCATATTGAGCAAACTGATTTTGACGGGATGCCGGCATGGCGCATTGAGGCTAGCTCGGGTGCTCGTGCCATCGTGGCAGAGCGTGGGGCTACGCTCATTTCATGGCAGCCGCGTGCAGGAGTTGAAATTATCGACGGTTATCAGTCGAGCCAAGAATTAACTGACGTGGTGTCTTCGCGCAGTCGAATCCAGGCACCGTGGTGTGGGCGAATCAAAGATGGTCGTTACAGTTTCGACGAGAATACCTATGAGCTTGCGCTGAACAACGACGGTGAAGCCTTACATGGACTCGTGGGTGACAAAGATTTCTCGGTCATCAACGCTAGTAATACACTCACCCTTGGATATGAATTTCCTGGTGCGGATGGTTACCCATTCAGTTTCGCTTTAGAAGTTACTTTCTCGCTCGAATCAGGTGCAGATGGCGAAGAGCATTTGTCGGTGACAATCACTGCGAAGAACACCTCTGACACCGACATTCCATTGGCGGTCGGATGGCATCCATATCTCAAACTCCCAGGAAATAAGACTATCTCTAACACGTCTTTGGAAATTCCTGCACGCACAAAGATTTTAGTGGACTCCGCTTTAATTCCGCGGGCAGGTGAAGCTGCTTATGCTGGTGTCAAAGCGCCGGTAATTATCGACTATATGGGATCGACCAAGCTTGATACCTCGTTCCGTGGTTTGATTCCCGATGACGACGGCGTAGTAGCTACCACTGTGCGTGACTTATCAGGTCAAGGATGGGTTTCTCTCACTCAGGAGCCTGCTGATGCGCCGGTTGTGCACGTGTTTACTGCTGATGGATTGGTACGCGATTCACGTGCGTCAATTGCCTTGGAACCGCTCTCGCATGTTCCCGATGCGTTTAACCGTGCGGATTCTAAAGCTAGTGTGCGTCTTGCACCTGGAGCTTCTCGGCAGCTTACAGCGACGCTTACGTACGGAGTATAAACGCAAAAGCTAAGTGCCTGCTTGTGGTGTGGGGCTTCCAGATCTCTTTGATCTGGAAGCCCCACACCACAACTAACTTCTACGCCAAGGCTCGAAGTCTTACAAAATTATCGACGTCGAGTTCCAAAGAGCGAGCGAGTGATTTCGCGCGTGATTGTGCGAGCAGCTGTTCTTACAATTGAGTCGATCAAGGAATCACGACGTCGTGCTGCCCGCTTTTCTTCGGCCGCTTCTTCGCGCTGGGCCTGTTTTAGTTCAGCTTCAGCAGCTTTCTTCTCTGCCGCAATCTGTGCTTCGAGTTCTTCTAGCTGGGCTTTTTGTTCAGCTTGTTTTTGCATACGCGATTCAAGAAGTTCAGTCGCAGATTCAGGGTCAACGGCATCTTTGTATTTCACATACAGCTCGGAGGCAGTCACTTTAGCTTGAACTGACTCCGGATTTGCCGTTCCCATATTGGCACTGGGAGCCCAGAGGCGGATCGGTGCCACCGGCGTCGGACGCCCCTTCGGATCGAGCAAAGTGACGACGGCTTCGCCAGTTCCGAGTGAAGGAAGTAACTGTTCCAAATCAAGCGGCGAGGTGGGGAAAGTTTTGACAGTCTCACGTAGCGCTTTTGCGTCGTTGGGTGTGTGGGCGCGCAGAGCATGCTGAACTTTCGCACCCAACTGAGCCAAAACGTCGTCGGGAATGTCTTTTGGAGTTTGGGTAACAAAGAAAATTCCCACGCCTTTAGAGCGAATCAGGCGCACTGTTTGTATAACCTGTTTAAGGAATTCTTTGGTTGCATCGGTGAAAAGTAAATGCGCTTCGTCAAAGAAGAACACAAGTTTTGGCTTGTCAAGATCGCCAACTTCAGGCAGCTCGTGGAAAAGTTCAGCCAACAACCACATAATGAATGTCGAGAAAAGCGCAGATTGACCTTGGATATCTGGCAATTCTAGCGAGGAAATAACGCCGTGCCCTTCGCTCGTGGTGCGCAAGAAGTGGCTCACCTCGAAAGCAGGTTCGCCAAAGAAAGTGTCTCCACCTTGGGATTGGAGCTCAGCTATTTCACGCAAGATTACGCCAGCAGTTGCCGGAGCAATGCCGCCAATCGAGCTGAGCTCCGCCTTTCCTTCATCCGAGCTCAAATAGCTCACCACTGATTTGAGGTCGCCCAAATCAATTAGCGCCAGTTTATTTGTGTCAGCCCAATGGAAAATGAGCGAAAGTGCGGATTCTTGGGTGTCGTTGAGCCCTAAAACTTTTGCGAGCAAAATAGGGCCAAAATCGGTGACGCTCGTGCGAATTGGAATGCCGGTGCCTTGACCACCGAGACTGAAAAATTCTACGGGATGCGCAGCAGCTTGCCAGTCTTGACCGAGCTCTGAGACTCGCGCGAGGAGTTTATCGCTTGCCGTGCCCGGCTCCATGAGTCCGGTCAGATCACCTTTAATATCTGTGATGAATACCGGTACTCCATTCGTCGAAAGACCTTCCGCTAGCAGCTGTAGCGTGCGAGTCTTTCCGGTACCTGTAGCACCAGCGACGACGCCGTGGCGGTTGAGCATCGCCAATGGCAAGGATACGCGCACGTCCGGGTTCACCGTGCCGTTGCTCAAGTAGCTTCCAATCGTCATCGCAGACGTGGGGAAGGTGTAACCCTGCGCGATCAACTGGGCGTATTCATCCTCGGCTTTTGGCGATTCTGATGGAGTTGGTTCAGCAGTAGCCTGCTTATTAGGAACTTCCTGCTTATCGGACGCAGATGACGACGGCGTATCCGTGGCCGTCGTCGTTGTTTCAGATGGCTGTGCGGATGCGCTAGCCATTGCGGCTTCAAGTTCTGCCTGCGCGGCAGCGGCACGCGCTGCGGCAGCTGCAGCTTGCGCGGCGAGCGCCTCGGCTTTTAAGCGGGCTAATTCGGCATTTTCTGGGTTGGTCATAATGCTATCCTACCGGCGTGCATGGGTATTCAGCGAGAGAAAAAGAATGTTCGCAAGCGGGATTTTACCGATGTCCACAACATCGCGAAACGTGTTGTTGATCCACAAGTTTCGACTGTCTTCTTAAAATGAATTTCCCCATTGGGCAAAATGAGCCTATGAATCAGCCGCCTCCTAGAATAATAAGAACTTCGAACGCTCGTGAACACGGGCTTTCGAGCAGCGTAACTGGCATCGAGGATTGCTCTGTTGTTGCCCCACGGCGTATTTCTGACGGTTCTGCAACAACGCAGCAAAAGCTCGTTGGTTCGTACAAACGTGCAGCTTTTAGTGCTTCTTTGGGCGACGAAGCTGCTTTATTGATGCAGTCAGCTCCGAAATCTCGCTTTGTTATGTCGGGGTCATCGCTCAAAGTGTTTTTGGCGGTGCTGGTCATTGCCATGGCGATAACGATTATGCGGGCAGTTGCAGTGAGCGGAAATGCAGTGCATGAAATTCCGTCCACGCCAAATAATACCGATGAATCTGCTCGCGGCGGTGCTACGAACGAGAAACCAGGAACAGGTTACAGAGCAGACATTGCGGAAAAGCAGGTAGAAGCGAACAAAATAGTTGTTTATGTAACCGGAGCAGTGAATAAGCCGGGTTTGGTGACGCTCAATGAGTCAGCCCGGATGAATGATGCTGTGGAAGCTGCGGGTGGATTGAGCCAGAATGCCGATACGAAGGAGGTCAACCTTGCGGCGCAGATCAATGATGGCGAACATATCCACATTCCTGTTCAAGGTGAACAAGAAATGCCTGCAAGCAATACTGCGAATAGTAGTTTAGCGAAAGGGAATAATAACGATCCGCCGTCGACAACGACGAAAAAAGTATCGCTCAATTCAGCATCAGTGGACGAATTAGATGCTTTGCCTGGAGTTGGTCCAGTGACGGCGCAACAAATCGTGCAATGGCGCCAACAACATGGGAAGTTTTCTAGTATTGACCAACTTGGACAAATTAGCGGAATAGGAGCAAAAACTATAGAAAAACTGCGTCCCTATCTGAGCTTATGATGCACGATTCTGTACGTGTGGATGCCTTTCCAGCTCTTGCGATAATTTAGTGTTTGGCTTGACGAGATTGAAGTGCTGATATGCATGATTATCGCTTAGTGCTTCCGGCTGCAATACTGTGGGCGCTCACCGTGATAGGAGTGGATGCAGAAGATTTCCGACGCTGTGGCGGTATATCTGACGGTACCGTCGTAGCACTCGTACTCGTTGTACTCGCAGTGCTCTGCATGCGCGGAGCGGTTATCGCTTTGACAGGGCGCTCTGGAAATAATAACCAGAAGCGCGCCGCAGTCAGAACAAAAATTGGCGCGGTAGTTCTACTTTCTATCTGCGTGTCTAGCATTGCCATAATCAACAACTCTGTGCATGCCTATCTCTACAAAACTGATCCATTTGTACAGGTAGCTGTACAACATCACGATGTTGATGTGCGCGCGGTGATTGTTGGTAGGGCGCAAGAAATGCGTGGATACACCACCTATAACATCGCATATATGTCTGTCAACGGGCTCGAATCACGGGAAAATGCGTGTGTACAGATTCCTCGAAATTCTAGTAACACCCTTGAATATGGCGATCCAGTCCAATTTCGTGGGCATGCATCGATTCACACAGATAAACAAAATTGCGAGCTGATGATCGAGGCTGAGGCAATAAAAATCATTGGTGAACAAACCCTGATGCATGCATTTGTCAATCGAGTTCACCGGGATTTTTCTGCTGTGCTCACACAGGTCGAATCGAACGAATCGGATGCAAAGGCCCTTGTCCAAGGAATCGTCTTGGGAAACGATGCCAACCTATCTCATTCGCTACGAAGCGATATGAAGAATCAGAGTTTGTCACATTTAACAGCTGTGTCCGGTTCCCATATTTCGATTCTGCTCCTTGCTGTCTGTGCAGTTCTTGGGTGGCACCGTCCGTGGATATCGGCAATTTTGGCTACGTTTACGATAGCGCTACTTACCCTTATCGTTGGGCCAAGTCCGTCAGTGGTACGAGCGGTATATATGGGGCTTTTCGTTGTACTTGGGATAGGCGCAAAACGGCCACGCGATGCTGTTGCACTCCTTGCCACCACAGTTATATTAGTGTGTTTCGTCGATCCAAAGCTCAGCGCAGAACTTGGCTTTATTCTCTCGGTTCTCGCCGCTTTCGGGATCGTAAGCTGCGGAGGCTTGTTATCGAAACATATTGCGCAGATTATGCCCAAGTGGTGTGCCGAATTAGTGGCGATTCCGCTCGTCGCCTCGCTTTGGACTTTTCCCGCGATCGCAACGGTGCAATCCGACGTCTCCATCTGGGGTGTCGCGGCGAATATAGTGGTAGCGCCGGTGGTTGCGCCGATTACCGTATGCGGTTTAAGTGCGCTGCTCACTATAAACATTGCTCCGGTCATTGCACGCCTTTTTGTCTGGGGTGCATGGACATGCTGTAAATGGATCGTGCTCATGGTTGGGGTGATCCGTGATTTTCCCGCTTCTCACGTTCACCCAGCTATTGTATTTGTTCTGAACTTGTTGCTGCTCGCGGCGTTAATCAGCATGCCACGCTTATTGCCTAAGCTGGCCTTTTATATACGGAAGCGAGCGAGGAAGAAACTGAGATCACTGAGCTTCGCTTTTCTCTCCCTGCGTTCGCGGCATACGCATATGACCACCACTGTCAGTAGGCGCAGGTATATTTCCGCGTCCACAATACTTGCTGCATCACTGGCAATCATGTGCGCGTTGCCGGTGAACAAGCTTGTTGTTCCAGATAAACAAACTGTCTTGAGCGATTGGGAAGTTGTGCAGTGCGACGTCGGGCAAGGATCTGCGTTGTTACTGCGGTTTGGTACCGATACGGTACTCGTTGACGTGGGACCCGACGAGACGAAAATATCGAAATGTCTGAACGACAATTCGGTTACCAAATTAAGTCTGCTCATATTGAGCCATTTCGATCTCGACCACATTGGGGGAGCGTCAGCAGTAATCGGGAAAGTTGACGTTGAGGAAATCTGGATAAGCCCGAATCCGTTTCCGCTCTACAATTCACGACCGCTCATGAACAATATTGCCAAACACGGTATTGCCTATAAGCGAGTGAAAGCGGGGCAATCTTTTCACGATTGGCTACGCATTCTTCATCCATCTCAGGTGAACGGAGACGAAGGTGATTCCAACCGAGATTCGCTAGTTATCGATGCAGCAACGTCAACCTTGCATACGGTGGTGCTAAGCGATGTTCCACAAGAGATACAAGACCAGCTGAGCGTCCACGCGAAGGAGGTGGACGTCGTCGTAGTATCACACCATGGCTCGAAAGATCAGTCACCGCGTTTGGCGCAAGCCTATCGACCAAAAATAAGCCTGGTGTCTGTGGGTGAAAACAACTACGGACATCCAACGGCTCAGGCACGCCGGATCTGGGCTGCGCCTATGTACCTCACTACTGCTGATTGTGAAATGATCAGGATCGGCCACGGCAAAATAGAAACGTCGTGCTTAGACGCAGAATAGATACCGTGGAATAATAAACCTATGGCAGTATGGGAATCTCTCGAACTCAGACCTCTGATCCTGATTAAGTCTGGTGAACCAGTATATGGTGACCGCGCAACAGACCACGTCAAGCAACAGTTGCGCGCTCGCGATCCGAATACTGATGTGACCACGATTGATGCTGCTGATTATCAAAATGGACAGTTGCAGATGCTCACTACTCCTACGCTGTTTGGCGAGCCACGAGCTGTTATTATCCCCAATGTCGAGCAGGCTACTGACGCGTTTTTGAACGATGCCTTGGAATACGTCGAGATGCCAGAACAAGATGTTGTGGTGTTGTTTCGGCACAACGGCGGCGTGCGCGGCAAGAAATTGCTTGACAAGCTGGTAGCTGAGCGGGTTCCCACGATCACTATCAATGCGGTGAAACAGCAGGCTGAGAAAATCAATGCTGTGATGGCTGACGTTTCGGCACAAGGCAGAACGATGTCGAAACCCGCAGTTGAAGCGCTTATCGACGCCTTGGGTTCAGACTTACGCGAGCTATTATCCGCAACAAACCAGCTCCTCAATGACATCCCTGGAAATATTGGCGATGACGACGTACACAAGTATTTCTCGGGACGTATCGAAGCAAATGGCTACCGAGTTGCCGATGCATTAGTGACGGGCGACGTAGGCCGCGCCATCGAATTGGCCCGTCATGCGATGGCAACGGGAGCCTCGCCAGTGAGCATAGTGTCGTCGCTCGCCTTGAAATTTCGCTCAATGGCGCTGGTATTGGGGCAACGTTCGTCTAAACTGGGCGTAAAAGATACCATGCAGCAATGGCAACGTGACCGTGCCAAGCGTGAATTGCGATATTGGAGTGCGGAAGGCTTGGCACAGGCAATATGCGAAATTGCACGAGCAGATGTCGATGTCAAGGGAGGGTCGCGCGATGCGGGCTATGCGCTTGAGCGTGCCATTTTGGCAGTTGGGCGTGCCCGGCGCATTCGCTAACTTAGACGGCAACTATTCGCTAGTTTCGTCAACAAGCGAGACCTGAAGCATAAAATATCTCGATAAAGAGACAAATCTGGGCTAACCTTAGAAGTGGCGAAAATGAAGCAAATTTTATTGTGCTTCACACAATCCATGGTTAGGAGACACTGTGCAAATTGGTGTACCGCGCGAGCCAGATGCTTCTCAAGCGTTAGTGGCCGCCACTCCAGATACGGTTGGAAAACTCATCAAGCTCGGCTACGAATTGTTAGTTGAGCGCGGCGCTGGTGATCGCGCGAGTTTTCCAGATCATCTGTACGAAGAAGCTGGTGCAAAGGTTGTTGAGACGGACGACGCTTGGGGCGCGGATATCGTATTCGCCCTCGATACTCCGCCAACCGAGTACTTAGATAAAATGAGGAATGGCGCCACGCTTGTTGCACGGATGGCTCCTGGGCGAAACGAACAAACCCTGCAAGCCTTAGCGCAGCGTGGGATTACCGGTTTGGCAATGGACATGGTTCCGCGAATTTCGCGTGCACAGTCGATGGACGTGCTTTCCTCAATGGCAAATATTGCTGGTTATCGCGCAGTTATTGAAGCTGCAACCCAATTTGGACGGCTCTTTACCGGTCAAGTAACTGCTGCGGGAAAGATGCCTCCGGCAACGGTTTATGTAATCGGTGCTGGCGTGGCAGGTCTTGCGGCGATTGGAACTGCAAATTCAATGGGAGCCATCGTCAATGCAACCGATGTTCGCCAGGAGACGGCTGAGCAGGTCGAATCTATGGGCGCAAACTTCGTCGCGATTCCAGCTCCTGCTCAAGAATCATCGGACGGTTACGCCAAAGAAATGACGGCAGACCAAGCCGCTGCGGCTGCCAAACTGTACGCAGAGCAAGCAGCGCTCTCCGACGTCGTCATCACGACCGCAAATATTCCCGGACGTAAGTCGCCGATCCTGCTTGACGCTCAAGCCATCGCTAACATGAAACCAGGATCAGTGGTTGTGGACATGGCGGCAGCAAATGGTGGCAACTGTGAGCTCACCGTTCCAGGTGAGGTTGTGACCACTGAAAATGGCGTAAAAATTGTGGGCTACACAGATTTGGCGGGTCGGCTTCCTGCCCAGGCATCGCAGCTGTACGGCCAAAATCTTGTCAATTTCTTCAAACTGACAACACCCAACAAAGACGGTTTGCTCCACTTGGACCTTGACGATGTCGTCGTCCGGCAAATGGCTGTGACCCTCAATAACGATATTTTGTTCCCGCCTCCGCCGGTGCAGGTCTCAGCAGCTCCTGCTGCCAAGAAGGCAGAGCCTGTTGCGCAAGCGGAACCTGAACCAGAAAAGAGCTGGATAGCTAAGAACTGGTGGATGCTGGTTGCTGGTGCCGTATTTGCGGCCTTAATCATGACAGCTCCGCCGGGAATGACGAGCCATTTCATCGTCTTTGCGCTGGCAGTGGTAGTTGGATTCTACGTTATTACGTCGGTTACCCACTCGCTGCACACTCCGTTGATGTCGGTCACGAATGCCATCTCGGGAATCATTGTGGTAGGAGCACTGCTGCAAGTTCCGGCGGACTCAGTGGCAGTCAAAGTATTGACTTTCTTCGCGATCGTAGTTGCTTCAATTAACGTATTCGGTGGCTTCACAGTGACCCATCGGATGCTCAAGATGTTCCAGAGGAGCTAAGCATGGGTGCCCCTTCGTTTTTCCAAGAATTCTCGGTTCAATTTCAATCCCTGGCGTACGTTTGTGCGGCTCTGCTGTTTATTCTCGCTCTAGCTGGTCTTTCGAAACAGGAGACGGCGCGGCGCGGAAACCTTTTCGGCATCGTCGGAATGGGAACTGCGCTGTTGGCGACTATTCTCATCGTGCTGGCATTCGATAATGAACCTGCGATGTCCTTCTTCCTCATTGCGTTGGCAATGGGTATCGGTGCTGCGGTAGGTATCTACAAGGCGAAGCACGTGGAAATGACGGGAATGCCAGAGCTTATTGCCTTGCTCCATTCCTTTGTTGGCCTTGCAGCGGTGCTCGTTGGCTACAACTCATTTTTCATCACACCAGGCTCTGACAGCCCAGAGAATGCATTCCACATGGGCGAAGTGGGACTTGCGGTATTCATTGGCGCGGTGACACTCACCGGATCCATCGTGGCATTCTTGAAGCTCTCAGCGCGTATCAAGGGATCGCCGCTGACATTGCCTGGTCGTAACTGGCTCAACCTCGGTGCGATTGTGGTGAGCATTGGCCTCATTATTTGGTTCGCCAATACTCGTTCGGTCGGCGTGGGCCTCATTCCGCTCATTCTTCTCACCATCATTGCGTTGGCCCTTGGCCTGCATTTGGTGGCAGCAATTGGCGGTGGCGATATGCCGGTTGTAGTCTCGATGCTCAACTCATATTCGGGCTGGGCGGCAGCAATGGCTGGCTTTACGCTGAACAATGATTTGCTTATTATTACTGGCGCTCTCGTGGGCTCCTCAGGTGCGTATTTGAGCTACATCATGTGTAAAGCGATGAACCGTTCGTTTGTTTCGGTGATTTTGGGTGGATTCGGTACAGACGGCGGCGCTGCCGGGGCGGATGATCGCGATTACGGCGAGCATCGGGAGACGACGGCGGCAGACGTCGCGCAAATGCTCAAGGATGCTCGTAAAGTTATGATTACCCCTGGATATGGCATGGCTGTTGCCCAAGCGCAGTATCCTGTAGCGGATTTGACCTCGCGTTTGCGCGCACAGGGTGTTGATGTAACCTTCGGTATTCACCCTGTTGCTGGCCGTTTGCCTGGGCATATGAACGTTCTTTTGGCGGAAGCCAAAGTGCCGTACGATATCGTGCTTGAAATGGACGAAGTTAACGACGATTTCGCCGATATTGACGTAGTGCTGGTGATCGGCGCAAACGATACCGTTAATCCAGCTGCTGAAGAGCCTGGTTCGCCGATTGCAGGAATGCCTGTTCTGAAGGTCTGGGAAGCGAAGAACGTGGTGGTATTCAAGCGATCGATGGGCAATGCAGGCTACGCTGGTGTGCAAAACCCGCTGTTCTTCAATGAAAATTCGCAGATGTTGCTTGGCGACGCGAAGGCTACGGTAGAGCAGATCATCGCTGCACTGTAGAACACAAACCCGAGAGCTGGTTGAGAATATGGGAGTTTCGATACGTAATTTCGAAGCTCCCATATTTTTGATTCAATAGATAAAGGACGCGCTAGAAGCGCGTTGTGCCAAGAGACTGCAATGATGCGAAAGGTGAAGAATATGGCATGGCTAGTTACTGGAGGAGCTGGATACATCGGCGCCCATGTTGTGCGAGCATTTCATGATGCCGGAATAGATACGGTGGTGTACGACGATCTTTCCACTGGTCTACGCCAGTTCGTGCCTGACGGCACTGCGTTCGTTGAGGGATCAATTCTCGACGAAGATCTCCTGGCGAAGGTGTTCGAAACATACGAAATCACTGGCGTCATGTCTATTGCAGGATATAAATATGCTGGTGAATCCGTTAAACGGCCGCTACACACCTACAATCAGAACGTCACAGGTCTCGTTTCGCTGCTGTCCGCGATGCACGATGCCGGTGTGCACAATTACGTTTTCTCATCTTCGGCATCTGTGTATGGCACCCCGCAGGTAGATATTGTTACCGAAGATTGTCCGCTTTCACCTGAATCTCCCTACGGGCAAACCAAGTTTATTGGCGAATGGCTCGCTGCAGACATGAAAGCCATTGATCCACAGTGGCGCTATACAAATTTGCGTTATTTCAATGTGGTCGGGTCCGCCGGCACAGACGTTTATGATCGTAGCCCGCATAATCTGTTCCCAATTGTGTTTGATCGCTTATTGGCGGGCAAAACACCGCAGATTAATGGAAACGACTATCCGACTCCCGATGGAACCTGCGTACGCGATTATATTCATGTTGCCGATTTAGCGGTGTCTCATGTAGCGGCAGCTCAGGCACTAGAATCTGGGAAAGATCTTCTTCCTGCCTACAATCTCGGTTCAGGGGAGGGCTCGTCTGTGGCCGAAATTATGCATGAAATTGCTACAGTCACCGGAATCGAATTTGACCCGATCATTGCCCCTCGGCGCCCTGGCGATCCAGCTCGCATTGTGGCTGATGGTCACGCAGCGGCACGGGACATCAATTGGAAGATGCGCCACAGCCTAGCTGATATGGTGCGTTCTGCCTGGGAGGCTCGTCAGGCGCAATAGCCTGCCTTGGAAGAGTTTGCGCGAAGTTTTTCCTAACTTAGGCGATGCTTTAGACATCGGCATTATATAGCGCGATGAATGAATGATCGCCTAAGTTAGAGCATCTAATTTGGGGCAAGCGAAACACTTGTATAGATACTTTTGATAGATACTTTTGAGGGTGGTGCGGAACATTCCGCACCACCCTCAAAAGAGTTCGCGTTAGGAGAGCTTAAAACTCTACCAACGGAAAGTTATCGAATCAGGCTTTCTCTCCAAGAGCAGCAACCTGCTTGGCAAGCTTCGACTTGCGGTTAGCAGCTTGGTTCTTGTGGATAATACCCTTAGATACAGCTTTGTCCAGCTTGCGGCTTGCAATACGAAGTTCCGCGGTAGCGGTCTCAGCATCGCCGGCAGCAATAGCTTCACGCGTCTTGCGAACGAGGGTCTTGAGCTCAGACTTGTATGCCTTATTGCGGATACGACGCTTCTCGTTGGTCTTGATGCGCTTCTTCTGGGACTTAATATTTGCCACTGTTTAACTCTTTCGATTTTTCGCTTATGCGAACGGATACGGTCGGTGAGAGGTTGCCATCTCCGGACTGCCAGGCGTGGGGACACCCGTGGTTATGGATCAGGCCGGACTCGCGACCCGACCAGGTGCAAAGTCCATTGGAACACTCTACCAGTTTTTTCGTGCAGTTCCAACGATAAGTAGCCCAAATGGCGGTGCTACGCGTCACGTGCGCTCTCACATCATTATTTGTGGATCTCTTTGAGCGCAGCAATTACTCGCAAATAGCGATTTTTCTCGAGGAATCCGCCGATTCTACGTACTTCGGTAAACGGAACTTGCCAAAGGATGTCGAGGCGCACTTCTGAAGGCCGATTAGCTCGATCCCAGTTTCCATTTCCAATATCGAGCCACCACCGATGATATTCGTCTTGGTATAGCGAGCTCTGTGCGTGATCTTTGGACGTCATCTGGGCACATATTGCAGTGTCTCCAACGCAAGCTACCACCAAAACTGGCCGATCTTTGCCCTCGCCGTTGTTCTCTTCATAAGGAATCCATGTCCACACAACTTCGCCTGGATCAGGAATTCCGTCGTCGTCCGGACGATAGCCAAAATCTGGCAAGCCGTTCTTTGCAATATCCCAACGTTTGCTGCGTGATTGCGCAGATGAGTTCGTAGGTGATGACGACGTCGGTGCGTGTGGCGTAGGCTGAGAACCGCGCGTCGTCTGTGGGGAGCGAGCAGTTCTATCATCGGGACGTTTCCGCGTTAGCTCACGTACGAGACTTTTACCTACATTAACTATGAGGCGCTTTAAGAAAGGTTGGAGATTCATTCGTCCTCAATTGTTCGGTAGTTGGTGTTGTCTGGAGAATCGAAAAGCATCTCAGTTAGGCGCACATGCACGTCCTCAACATGGGGAATGTCCTTCAATTCGAGTGGATTTCCCGCGGATGTTTCAAAGATCAACGTACCGCAGCCAAAAATACGGTCAATGAAATCGAGGTCGTAATTGACGTTTGAGATACGTGAGAGCGGAATGTCGTGGCCGGTTTTGGCAAAGATGCCGCTGCGTGTGATGATTCGCCGTGTTGTAATCGTGTACGTGGTTGTAAACCATTTGAGCCATGGCACCAGAAATACAACTGCTATAAATACCAAGGCTATTGCCCAGATTAACCACACAATCCAAGTAGGGCGAGATTCTGGCAAGAAATAGGTGCCGGCAATGGCAAGTATCAATACGGCAATCGCACCGATAATATTGAGCAATATTGCTTTGACGTGCTCGCGCAGATGAAACACGACTGTTTCATCTGCGCCGAGGATTTTCTGTGGAATAGCCATATTCCTATAATCCCACGATTAAGCACTGATGTGCACGTCACCCACCAATTTCTCGGTTCCGTCGAAGAAATAGTTGCCGGTCACTTCGATTGTGTCGAGCTTTGCCGTGGATGGCAGATTCTTGGTTCGAAGTTCGAAATCTGAAATCATAGCGAAATATTGCGGATCAAGCTTGGCTATCGGCGCTTGCTCGCGGTTGAGTCGAAGCCGTGCATCCGCACCGAAATCGTAACTATCTGAGCGGATCGCAAAAAGATCATTCGTGGTTTTGACCGGCAGGAATCTCTCACGCCCCACCAATATTGGACGCGAATCAGAAAACGAACTCACAATCGCTCCGCTTGCACATTCAATCTGATACACCTGAGGGGAAGTCTTATCGGTAGGATCCACATTCTTTTTATTGCGAATCAGTGGGAGATTGACCACGCCCTCAGTACGACGCAAAAGATCGCGAAGCGCCTCGATGTTGAACCACAGGTTATTGGTGTGGAAATACGGATGACGGTATTGGTCAGTGAAGAAATGCATATCCTCCGGTGGGGTTTGCGCCGTGTCACGCAAAATAATCTGACCATCGGATTTACGCCGTGCCAAATGGCCACCTTTAAGATCGGTCAAAGTACGAGTGCATAGCTCAGGGGCGTATGATGCTCCGCTTTCGCTAAACCAACCGGCAATCTGAGCAGACGGAAATGCACCGAGGTTATCCGCATTCGAGGTAGTGAAGTATCGCAAACCTCGATCTAGGAGCGATGTAAGCAGATCCGATTCGGCAAGCGATGTGAAGAGATCGCCATGCCCGGGCGGACACCATTCGAGTTCAGGATCGCGCGGCCACTCAACCGGCTCAAATGAATCAACTAACAGCTTCGGCTCGCGTCCCTGCACAAAGTCAACGGGTATTCCATCCACTTTGAGATCGTCTGGGAACAAGCTTACGGTGTCGGTATGAGTGCGGAAAGAGTTCATGAGCATGAGAGGAACTTCTTTGCCGCTACAGCGTCGTGCATCGCGAATCTGGGCAAAGATGATATCGAGGAACGTCATGCCGTCGCGAACTGGTAGCAAGGACTTTGCTTTAGCCAAGCCCATCGACGTACCCAAACCACCATTGAGCTTCAAGAACACGGTTTGTCCGAGAGCTTTCTTGGCAACTTCCGGATCAATGTCCACCGCAGTCAGATCATCAACTGACGTGAGTGGCTCAATGGTCGATTCAGGAATTAAACCAGTACTACCTTGTTCAAGCTGGTAAAAGTACTCCTCAAAAACTCTGATTGCGATTTTCCCGGCGCCGTCGTCAATCATCTTTTGGCGGGCGTGTTCGAGCGCGCTCATGCCTCAACCCTTTCTGCTCCTTGCGCTGCAATAGTGCGTAAGAAATGTGGTGGTGTGAACCCATGATCAGCAAAAGCTGTTTCAACGGCTTGCGTAACAGCATCGAAAGCGGCATTAGGGACAAGAGCGATGGCTGAGCCGCCGAAACCGCCTCCAGTCATTCGCGCGCCCAAAGCGCCCGCGGCGGTTGCGCTTTCAACAGCGACGTCCAGCTCAGCGCACGAGACTTCGTAATCGTCACGAAGCGAGGCATGGGAAGCGTTGAGAAGCGAACCGATCTCGTGAGGGCGCTGATCTTCAAGAAGTGCGACGACGTCGCGCACGCGCTGAATTTCGGTCACCACGTGGCGTGCACGCTGCAGTAACACGCCGTCGAGCTTGTCTAAGTCTTCCAGCGTAGCTTCGCGCAATGAGTTCACACCAAGCAATTGAGCTGCTTCTTCACACGATCTGCGGCGCTTTTCGTACTGGCCGTCGTTGAGTGAATGGGTGGCTCGCGTATCGATCACCAAAAGTGAGAGGTCAAATCTCGACATGTCGAAAGGAATACTTCGCGTTTCCCACGACTGGCAGTCCAAATAGAGCGCATTTCCTTCCGTGCACAGCATGGATGCAGATTGATCCAAACCTCCTGTGGCTGCACCAGACACGATATTTTCCGAGGTGACGCAGGCGCTTGCAAGTTCTTTGCGTTCTGCTTGCGTTTCGGTTGGCACGAAAGCGGCACCGACTGCACATTCAATTGCCGCCGACGACGATAGCCCAGCACCCGTTGGAACGCACGAATCGATGGCGGCATCGAAACCGTGAGTTACTCCTAAAGCCCAAGCTGGTCCAACAGCATAGGAAGCCCAAGAATCGGGGGAGTTGGGGCCGATATCGCTCAATTTGCCTTCCCACACGTGTACAGAATCGAGGCGTGAGACGACGCGTACGACGTCGTCGTTCCGAAAAGAGACCGCAGCAAATGTGCGGTGGTTGAGGGCGATTGGCAAGCACAACCCCTCGTTGTAATCAGTGTGCTCGCCGATGATGTTTACCCGGCCCGGAGCTGCCCAGACTTGCTCAGGCTCGTGTCCGAATTGATCTGCAAAAAGTTTGCTCACCCGATTAGAACCTTCTTGGTTGGACCAAGAGTCCTTGAATACTGCCACAACGTGCTCCTTTGCCGTATTGTGTACGTTATGTTGCACAGGCAACATGTGTAAACCAAAAGAAATTCTAGCATTTATACAGCTCTTAGTGCCAAAAGCTACAATATCTTGCGGTGAGCTTTTGTGCCGATGTTAAAATCACATACGACAAGATCTTGGGCACATGCCGCGCGCTGGTAGCCTTATACCTGAGAAACATGAGTTAAGGAGTTCCGTGCCTGTAAGTACGTCAGAGCAGATCAAACAGATCGAACCGGCAGCCACTGCCGCAGATCGTATCCGTAATTTCTGCATTATTGCCCATATTGACCACGGGAAATCTACCCTGGCGGACCGTATGCTCCAACTTACTGGAGTACTTTCAGAGCGGGATATGCGCGCGCAGTATCTGGATCGAATGGATATTGAGCGCGAACGCGGAATTACGATTAAGTCGCAAGCGGTGCGCATGCCCTGGACTGTTGATGGTTCGGCCTATGCCCTTAATATGATCGATACGCCGGGGCACGTCGATTTCTCTTATGAAGTTTCACGGTCGCTTGCGGCTTGTGAGGGAGCAATTCTGCTGGTGGACGCGGCGCAAGGAATCGAAGCTCAGACTCTTGCCAATTTGTATATGGCGATCGAAAATGATCTCGCCATCATTCCAGTGCTCAATAAAATTGATCTTCCCGCAGCTAACCCGGATAAATACGCTGTGGAGCTCGCTTCGCTCATCGGTTGTGAACCAGAAGATTGTATTCGCGTTTCAGGTAAGACGGGCGAGGGCGTGGACGTGCTGCTTGACCGGATTGTGGGTGAGGTGCCGCCTCCAGTTGGCGACGCCGATGCCGAAACTCGCGCTATGATCTTCGATTCCGTATACGACACCTACCGTGGAGTTGTGACCTACGTGCGTGTGGTGGATGGAAATCTGCGTCCGCGCCAGCGCATTCAGATGATGTCTACCAAGCAGACACACGAACTTTTGGAAATTGGTGTGATTTCACCTGAGCCAATGCCATCGAAAGGCCTGGGCGTGGGTGAGGTAGGGTACCTCATTACCGGTGTGAAAGACGTGCGTCAATCGCGCGTGGGTGATACCATCACCGATTTGAACAAGCCAGCTGCTCAAGCGCTTTCTGGTTACCAAGACCCAAAGCCGATGGTGTTCTCTGGTTTGTATCCAATTGACGGATCTGACTATCCAGCTTTGCGCGATGCGTTAGACAAATTGAAGCTCAATGATGCCGCACTCACCTACGAGCCGGAGACTTCTGTAGCTTTGGGGTTTGGTTATCGCTGTGGCTTTTTAGGCCTGCTCCACTTAGAAATTATTACCGAGCGCCTTGCACGCGAATTTGATCTGGATTTGATTGCTACCGCGCCGTCAGTAAATTACCGAGTAATCACAGACGCTGGGGAAGAAGTGAAGGTATCGAATCCTTCGGAATTCCCAGAAGGAAAGATTAAGGAAGTTATCGAACCGCTGGTTGATGCCACAATTTTGACTCCGAAGGAGTACGTGGGAACGGTTATGGAACTGAGTCAGCAGCGCCGCGGAAACATGAAGGGGATGGATTACCTTTCGGAAGACCGCGTTGAACTGCGTTATGAACTTCCACTAGCGGAAATCGTGACGGATTTTTTCGATCAACTCAAATCGCGCACCAAGGGCTACGCTTCTCTGGATTACAAGGAAGAAGGAGAACAAGCTGCGGATTTGGTGAAAGTCAATATTTTGCTCAACCACGAAACCGTGGACGCATTCTCTGCGATTGTTCACCGAGATAGTGCATATTCATACGGCGTGGAGATGGCGGCAAAACTCAAGACTCTCATCCCGCGCCAGCAGTTCGAGATCCCAATTCAGGCTGCGGTTGGCTCACGAGTTATTGCGCGTGAAACTATTCGTGCACTGCGCAAAGATGTGTTGGCCAAGTGCTATGGTGGCGACGTTAGCCGTAAGCGCAAGCTTCTTGAGAAGCAAAAAGAGGGCAAGAAGCGCATGAAGTCGATTGGTCGAATCGATGTGCCGCAAGAGGCCTTTGTGGCAGCGCTCAGCTCTGAAATGCCAGAGAGTAAGAAGAAATAAGTGGTCGATAGTGGACAGCAGCCGGTAAATTACGGGCGTATTATGTCGTTTTCCTTGCGTGGGAAGCGTCTTGGCGATAAGTATGAAAAAGTCATGGAAGAGCACTCCGAAAAATACCTGCTCCCTTTTGAAAAAGGTGTCGGACAAGCAACCATTGCGGCCGGCTCTCATATTGATTTGGCTGCCGTGTTTGGCAGGGAAGCGCCAATTGTGGTGGAAGTCGGGCCTGGCTCTGGAGAGCAGCTAGTTCATGCTGCCACCCTTCACCCCGAATGGGATTTTTTGGCCTTTGAAGCTTGGGCGCCAGGGGTTGCACGCTGTGTAAACGCAGTGTCACGCGCTGAACTCGACAACGTTAAGATCGCTGAACTGGATGCGGCTCAGGCATTGCCGATCATTTTTGGCGCCCACCTTGGTAGTGAATCGTCCGCGACGCACGCTGCTGAGCAGGTTACTGCGCACGTTGCTGAGCAAGCTCTGGCGCACGCCATTGAGCGCGACGGCGCACACGACGTCGTTCAAAACGCTGGTCAGCGTCAGTATGCCTCCCAAGTATGGACTTTCTTTCCTGATCCGTGGCGCAAGAAAAAACACCGCAAACGCAGAATCGTTTCGCCGTCTTTTGCGCATACAGTAGCTGCAATTTTGCAGCCCGACGGCGTATGGCGCATGGCCACCGATTGGGACAACTACGCCTGGCAGATGCGAGACGTGATCGCCGAATCTCCGTGGTTTAGAAATCCTTATGCTGGTCAGAACATTGATTTTACTGACGAGGGTATCTACCAAGGAGGTTTTGCGCCTCGTTTCGAAGAACGCGTTATGACGCGTTTTGAAGAACGTGGTCTTGAAGCACAACGGAAGGTTCACGACGTCGTCGCTGTGCGCAACAACCTGGGGATTGACGACGCCGAGGTGCCCGAGGATCCGTGGGTGAGCGCCGTCGCCCGCGGGGAAACTGTGCTCGCGGATCGCGGTGGAGAGCGTCCGGCGAGCTCGCGTCGAGGATTGGCACAACTTGGCTGAACTGCCGCTAGGCGATCCCGCGCCCGCCGATGGCACATTGCCTGAGCCGCACGTCGGCGGAGGTTTTTCGGCGTACATTCACGTCCCTTTTTGCCGCGTACGCTGTGGATATTGTGATTTCAATACCTATACAAATCTCGATTTTGGCCCAGGCGCATCCGTTGAAGATTTTCGCCATACTGTGCGGCGTGAAATTGAATTATCGCGGCGGGTGCTGGACACAGGCGAGCACGGAGCACTCCGCACAGTATTTTTTGGCGGTGGTACACCAACGATGCTTGCTGCCAAGCAACTGTTGGGTATCTTTGCTGATTTGACTGCCGCTTTTGGTCTTGAAGAAGGTGCTGAGGTCACCACCGAAGCAAACCCAGAAACGTTGACCAAAGATTATTTGGCGCAGCTCAAAGATGCCGGATTTACCCGAATATCCTGCGGTATGCAATCGGCTGATCCTCAAGTTTTAGCCACACTTGATCGTGCCCATACCCAAGGACAGGTTGAAAAGGTTGCAACGTGGGCCCAAGAGCTTGGTCTGCGTTATTCGATTGATTTGATCTATGGGGCGCCGGGAGAGTCGATGGAGCAGTGGGAACGCTCGATTGAGGCAGCTCTTGAACTCGAACCTGCGCATATCTCTGCGTATGCTCTCACTGTTGAGCCGGCCACGAAAATGGGTGCACAGTTGCGCCGAGGAGAAATCCGCGAGCCAGATCCTGAGGAGCTCGCAGATAAGTATGTATTGGCTGATGAGCGCTTTTCTGCTGCTGGATTACAGTGGTATGAGATTTCGAATTGGGCGAAATCGGGAGAAGAATGCCAGCACAATATGCACTACTGGCGCAACGCAAATTGGTGGGGATATGGGCCAGGGGCTCATTCGCATATTAACGGTACACGTTTTTGGAATGTGAAACACCCAATCGCATATGCCCAGCGTTTGAACGCTATCGACGGTAATCTACCTGCGAGTCCTGCAGCTGGACGTGAGGTACTCACTGAGGTTGAGCGACGCGAAGAGCACATCATGATGGGAGTTCGGCTCTCAAGCGGCATTAAAGTACCTTCCGGCACACCTGCACATGTGGTGGCTAATCTTGTTAGCGACGAGCTTATTGATCCGCATCACGCTTTGAGCGGAAAAATCGTGCTTACGCGAAAAGGTCGGTTGCTTGCCGATACTGTTATTCGTGAACTTTGGTAAGTGTAGCTTTCCGAGAGGTAGAGGGATTATGGGCGATATCTACATTAAGACGCTGTTGATTGTGCTATTTGCTGGTTCGCTCGGATGGGCACTTTTTGTAGGGCTGTCGCCTAAAACGAAAGGCTCATGGGATGAGCGCACTCGACTCATCGCGCTTTTGCGCAAAGAAAAGATTTCGCATAAGGACATCGTCAAAGATGCTCGCACTTTTCTCATCGGCGAGCAGAGCAATACGTCTTTGTGGCCATTTTTAGCTAATGCCGCAGCTCATGATGCGTTGAGTGGCAGTGGTACTCAAACGTGGCGCAGCGCTCGAATCCTTGTGGGCGAAAGCGATGCATACCAAGTCATTACAGTTGATTCGCCATTCCTTGCAGATGGTAGTGAGAAAACTTTTCCACAAATGCTTGGTGTTACTGATTCATTCAAGCTTCCAGTAGGTTTTGCATCGACGCCGGTGACGGCGCCGTCGTTTCTCGAACCGTCACAAAGGCGTTGGACGTTCTACGCCACGGCAAGTTCGGCGGAGCTGCAAGAAGATTCTGCCTTGCTAGAGTGGGCAAATTCCCAGCCAAATGTGGTGGCGATCTACACCAACGGCAATACTGCAAGTGTCATTATTGCAGCTCATGAGTTTGATTCAGAATTGGTTGCGGAGATTAAAGCGATTAAAAGTGCGCTGGGGCAGCTTGTGAGGTTGTAACGCAGTCCTTTTGTGAGGTTGTAACGCTGACGCTGCGATAGCTTATAACCCAGCGCTCACAAAATCGATGAGCTCTTCCATCCTGCCGAGCAACGCAGGCTCAAGATCGGTGTAGGAATGCACCGAATCCAGCATCCTTTGCCAGCCTATGCCGATATCCTCAGCATTCGCGTGTGGCCAGCCGAGTCGTGCGAGCGTTCCAGATTTAATATCTTCGCCGCGCGGAACATTTGGCCAGCTAGCAATGCCGATAGTACGAGGTTTAATCGCTTGCCACACGTCAATATACGGATGTCCAAGCACCAAAACACCCGGGTACTTCATTGCCTCTTGGGCGATTCGCCATTCTTTTGAACCCGGCACGAGATGATCAAGAAGTACGCCAGCGCGGTGATCGTTGGACGGGCCAAAAACTTTGAGCACGTCAATAAGGTGATCGGCACCGTAAAGCTCCTCGATCATAATTCCTTCGTAAGCGAGGTCCTCACCCCAAATTTTCGAGATGAGCTGTGCATCGTGTTTACCTTCTACCCAGATACGCGATGGTCGCGCTACCCGAGCTTTGTGATCCACGTGAAGAGAGCCCGATGCGGTAACGAATTTTCCGGCGACGACGCGCGGTTGCGTATCGTTACGCTGTGGCGTTACCTTTGGTTCCACAATCACTACCGGTTCACCTTCAACCCAGAATCCAGGACCGAGTGGAAATGAGCGCTGTTTGAAATCCCCATCTTCAAGTACCATCTGCCATTGACCAGCAACTTTGGAAACTCGCACCACCTCGCCTACATACCCTGTTTGCACATCTTCAAGCAGTAGGCCTACTTCGGCAGGTATCTCGCGTGCTTTGGGTTTGCGCAGTGGATCGGCGCGCAGAACGTCGTCGCCATAACGATCGTTGGCATTTCGAAAAACTGGTGTGGCGGCGTCGGCCTCTTTGAACCGATGAATCTCACGGCCGGAAGGATGTCGGTTGGTAAATCTTGAGTTCACCTCACTAGGTTAAATCACCGGAGGCGAAAAAGGGGTGACCAATCGGACGTTGCGCAGATGCGTGTTGAGGTAAGAAAAGCGTAGAATTAGCACTCGGATACTTTGAGTGCAACACTCACGCTGAAACTGTTGCAACATGTGGAAAGGGGGAACTTGGTGGGAACACCAGATGAACGACGACGGATCGTGCTCAACGCTATCGTTGAAGACTACGTGTCTACGAGGGAACCTGTAGGCTCAAAAGCCGTTGTGGAACGTCATGGCTTCCATGTTTCTCCTGCTACTATTCGCAACGATATGGCTCAGTTGGAGGAAGCTGGGCTGATTGTGCAGCCGCATACCTCTGCTGGGCGAATTCCGACCGATGCTGGATATCGCGCTTTTGTTGATTCGCTCGCTGAGATTAAACCTCTTTCAGCTGGCGAACGCCTTGCAATCGAACGTATTTTGCGCGAAGCAGTGGATTTAGACGACGTTTTGGATCGTACCGTGCGACTATTGGCGCAGATCACTCAACAAGTTGCGGTGGTGCAATATCCGTCGTTGCGGCGCACAACCTTGCGTCACGTCGAATTAGTACGACTCAGTGAGCAGCTCATTCTCATCGTCATGATTACCGACGCCGGTCGAGTTGAGCAACGCACTATCGAGCATAGCCAGCAAATCAAAGAAGCAAATCTTGACGATCTACGCCTTGCCATCAACGAGCATCTCACTGGATTGCAGCTGAAAGTGCTTGGTTCGGCATCTGCGCAGCTCTTGGAAAATTGCCCTGCACATCTCCAAACTTTCGCGCGCAATATTCTCGATGTTTTGCGTCAAACCTTGCTCAATGAAGTTGAAGAGCGTGTAGTTGTGGCTGGTACTGGCAATTTGAGCCGCTACAACGTGGAATTTCACAATTCGATCGCGCCGATCCTTGATGTGCTCGAAGAACAAGTAGTTCTGATGAAATTGTTGGCTAAGCAGGGTGAGGGACTCCACGTTCGAATTGGCCGCGAAAATGATACTGAAGAACTGGTGGAAACATCGATAGTGTCATCTGGCTACGGCAATACATCAGATCAGACCATCGCAAGTTTGGGCATTATCGGCCCAACTCGAATGGACTACCCAGGCGCAATATCAAGTGTCCATGCAATTGCAACGTATTTGTCGGAAATTTTGCGGCAGAACTAGTTGCACGAAATCAGATAAATTAACCCGAATATAAAAGATAGGTAAAGCATTCAGTGGCTGACTATTACGAAATCCTTGGTGTGTCGAGAGATGCCTCGCAAGACGATATCAAAAAAGCGTATCGAAAGTTGGCGCGCAAATTACATCCCGATGTGGCTGGTCCTGACGGTGCTGAGCGCTTCAAGGACGTAACTAGCGCTTATGACGTGCTCTCCAATGAAGAAAAGCGCCGCATGTACGATATGGGTGGCGAGGATGCTCTCCGCGGTGGCGGTGCAGGCGCCGCTGGTGGATTTGGTTTCGAAGATATTTTCTCTACATTCTTTGGCGGCGGAGCTGCTCAGCGTGGTCCAATTTCCCGCACGCAGCGGGGTTCTGATTCGCTTGTGCAAATGAACCTCAGCTTGGATGAAGTTGTGTTTGGCGTAGACAAGCCAATAACTGTTGATATTGCTGCTGAATGCCCCGAATGTCACGGCATGATGACGGCTCCTGGCACGCAGCCGGTGACATGTGCTCAATGTGGCGGTTCGGGTTCGATCCAACGGGTAACTAACTCCCTATTCGGCCAGATGATGACGACGTCCGCTTGCGGTGCGTGCCAAGGTTACGGCACACAGATTGTCACACCATGTGGCGAATGCTCTGGTGAGGGGCGTGTGCGCTCGAAGAAATCCGTAACTGTCAAAGTTCCTGCGGGTGTTGAGAACGGCATGCGGATCCGGCTCACGGGGCAGGGCGACGCCGGAGTGGCCGGTGGCATGCCAGGTGACCTTTTCGCCGAGGTCTATGTAGAAAAAGATCCGATTTTTGTACGTCAAGGAGACCATCTCCATGCCACGCTCGAAGTGCCGATGACGAGCGCTGTGCTTGGCACCGAACTAGCTATCGACACTTTTGATGGTGAACAGAAGGTCTATATTGCTCCTGGCACACAGTCTGGTGCCGAAGTGAAATTGGAAGGCATGGGAGTTGGGCGTTTGCATCGCCGCGGCCGTGGAGATCTAAAAATTACCGTCCAGGTGAAGACTCCTACCAAGCTTGATGATGCTCAGCGTGCATTGATTGAAGAACTTGCCAAGTTGCGCGGCGAAGAATCCCCAGCAGCTCGGATGATTTCAGATTTAAGCTCGGTATTCTCGCGTCTTAAAGATAAGTTCATGGGACACTGATGTCATGATGGCGCATTTTCGCAGTTCGTTTCTTCGATTGGCGGTGTTTGGTGACGCTCCCTGTTTATATTGATCGTAACCTGCAGCAGCCGCGTGTGGGCGACGTCGTCGTGCTTAGTGGAGACGAAGCTCGCCACGCCGCAACGGTACGTCGCACTCGTTGCGCCGAGCGTATCGACATCGTTGATGGTCGTGGCTTGCGCGTTACTGTGGAAGTGGACGACGTGGCAAAAAACCAGCTCAGCGGCACAGCGCTTGAAGTGAAGAATGAAAAGGCTCCTGATGTGCGAATTATCCTAGTGCAAGCCTTGGCGAAGGGTGGGCGCGATGAGCAAGCAGTGGAAACGTCTACCGAATTTGGCGTAGATGAGGTAGTTCCATGGGAGTCGCAGCGGGCAATCGTCACGTGGAGTCAGCCGGGAAAAGCGAGCAAAGGAACTGCAAAATGGCAGCTCACAGCTGATGCTGCTGCCAAGCAGTCGCGCCGTTCGTACGTGCCGGTGGTGCACGACGTCGTAAAATCGCGCGAGTTAGCAGCCAAAATCGGGCAGTGGGTAGCCAATGATTGCTGGGTGTTGGTCTGCCATGAAGAAGCACGTGATTCTTTGGTGCAACACTTACGCACTTTGGTATTTTGCCAAGGTGAGGGATCGGCGTCGGACGATTCGCCGGAAATTAGTGCAACAATGGCTTCGCTACCTGCGCAAATCGTGGTGATCGTTGGTCCAGAGGGCGGCATCGCACCTGAGGAAATTGAACTGTTCACAGGCGCGGGAGCACAACCGGTTTTACTCGGTGAGCACGTTTTGCGATCAGCGACGGCTGGCTCGTGGGCAATTGCAGTTTTGCGAGCTTTCACTGACGCTCAGATGTGGCGATCTAAGGTAGAATCGAATTGATGACGAACGACGCACAAATACAGCGAACAGTTACCGTTCCCGACAGAATCCCCATGATCAGCTTGCTTGGTCATAGCGACGGCGTTTTGCGAGTTCTTGAAAAAGGCCTTGCGCCCGCAACTTTGCACGTGCGTGGACACTCCATTTCAATAACCGGCGATGCCGCAGACGTGGATTTGGCCATTGAATTGATTTCGGAGTTGATCGCCGTCGTCTCCTTGGGAGAGCACCTGACAGTTGATGCGGTGGAGCGCGCAATTTCCATGACGAAATCGGGTATGGCTCGCCCAACTGAGCTACTCAACGCCGATATATTGACGGCACGTGGGAAGACGATACGCCCGAAAACGCTCGGTCAGAAGGCCTATGTAGACGCGATTGACGAAAATACCGTGATTTTTGGCATCGGCCCTGCTGGTACGGGTAAAACGTATCTGGCGATGGCAAAAGCAGTGGTGGCTTTACAGAAGAAAGAAGTCTCGCGCATTATTTTGACTCGTCCTGCGGTTGAGGCAGGGGAGTCACTCGGTTTCTTGCCAGGTTCACTCAACGACAAAATTGATCCCTATGTGCGCCCACTCTACGATGCGCTACACGATATGGTGGATCCGGATGCTATTCCAAAGCTGATGGCAGCGGGAACTATTGAAGTCGCTCCCCTGGCCTACATGCGCGGGCGTACGCTTAACGATGCTTTCATTATCTTGGACGAGGCACAAAACACCACTCCTGAGCAGATGAAGATGTTCCTCACGCGCTTGGGTTTCGGCTCAAAAATGGTTGTGACCGGCGATATCACGCAAATTGATTTGCCCGGCAAAGTACAATCGGGTCTGCTTTTGGTGCGCAGAATTTTGCGAGAAGTGGATGGAATTAAGTTCTCGGAGCTCGGTTCAGCAGACGTTGTACGCCACCGCCTTGTGGCAGATATTATTGACGCTTACGCACGATGGAATGATGAACAATGATTGAAGTTAATGATGAATCTTCGTTTTCGCCAGCTCCGAATTTGGAGGAGATTTCCGAATTAGGAACCTGGCTTTTCGACCAGATGCGAGTGCATCCGCAGGCAGACCTCAACATTGTGTTACTTGATGAATCTGCTATGGCACAACTGCACGTTGAGTGGATGGATTTGGAAGGACCTACCGATGTGATGTCCTTCCCGATGGATGAGTTGCGCCCAACGCCTCCAGGTCAAGAACCGATTGAGGGTATTTTGGGCGATATCGCGATTTGCCCTCAAGTTGCTGCACGGCAAGCGCTGCGTTCTGGACACGCCACGATGGAAGAAATTCTGTTGCTCACTACCCATGGAGTGCTCCATCTTCTCGGCTACGATCACGAGGAAGAAGACGAGCGGAAGGAAATGTTTGATTTGCAGCGCCGCTTGCTTTTGAGCTTTCTAGCTCGTAAACCGCAAAATCCGAACGAGCCTATTCGCGATTTTGGGGATATCGACGATATTGCGCCAACCATCGATTAGGTGACGTACTGTGAGTGATTTTGCTTCGATCCCGCTGAGCGTGGAGATTATTATTGCTGTGTTGTCGCTGTGTGCGATGTCCTATACCGGAGTGATCGCAACTGCGGTAAATCGCGTGACTCGGTCTGAGGCTGCCGAAGCTGCAGCTCATGATGCGGGCGGAAAATACATTGCGAACATTGTCAATGAGCGTGCCAGTGCAATCACAGCAACGCACGGTGCGCGGGTAGTGTTTGCGGCGATCTTCGCTATTTCTACCGCTGCGGCACTCAATCATTTTGTGCAGAATTTTTGGCTCCTGCTCGTGCTCTCGCTTGCAGTAATTGCGGGTGGCAGTGCGATTGTGTCTTTCGTTTTCCCGGGGTCGTTTGGGCGCAAACATCCCTTGGGAGTGATTCGTAGCGTCAATTACGTTTTGTGGGTTTTTACGAAACTTACAGCGTTGTTCGCCGGACGTCGTGACACAGCGGACGACGACGAGCGCGAAACCGAGCATGAAGATCAGCTCGCCTTGATGGTAGAACGCGTTTCGGAATCCGAAGCGATTGAAGACGACGAGCGCTCGCTTCTCCATTCGGTGTTCGAGCTTTCTCGCACACGAGTGCGCGAAGTGATGGTGCCCCGCACAGACATGATTTCTATCGGCGGCGACGAATCTGTAGATCGTGCATTCTCGCTGTTTGCGAGGTCTGGATTCTCTCGTGTTCCGGTGATTGGTGATTCGGTAGATGATCTGCGTGGCGTGCTTTATCTAAAAGATGCCATTCGGCGTGTTCATCACCGCGTCAATCCTAAAGAGATCACGGTAGCCGATGTTATGCGCAAACCGGTGTTTGTGCCTGAAACCAAGATGGTAGATGCCCTGCTACACGAAATGCAGGCAAATACAGTGCATATCGCCCTCGTTGTAGATGAATATGGTGGCATTGCCGGGTTGGTTACCATTGAGGATTTGCTTGAAGAACTTGTGGGTGAGATGGTTGATGAGCACGACGTTGCTCATCCAGAAGTTGAAGCGCTGGACGATGGTACATTCCGAGTACCTGCACGTTTGCCGATAGACGATCTTGGCGAACTGTTCGGTTTAAGTATCGAGGATGACGACGTCGATACTGCCGGTGGTTTGCTTGCGAAAGCTCTCGGTCGAGTGCCTATCACCGGCTCTCATACGGTAGTTCAAGGTTTAGAATTGGCGGCAGATCGTTTTGAAGGCAGGCGTAAGCGCCTTGCCACAATCATTGCTTCATTAGCACCAGAGGAAAATATTGATGAATAATTCTTGGCCAGACGATTTTCGGGCAGGCTTTACCGCTATTGTGGGACGCCCAAACGCGGGGAAGTCTACCCTTACGAATGCGCTGGTAGGGCAGAAGATCGCTATCACTGCGAATCAGCCAGAAACCACGAGGCGCGTTATCCGCGGTATCGTAAATCGCGACGTCGGGCAGCTTATTTTGGTTGATACGCCGGGTTTGCACCGCCCACGTACTCTGTTGGGCGAGCGCTTGAATGACATGGTGCACGAATCCTTGGCGGACGTAGATTGCGTGGCGTTGTGTTTACCTGCGGATGAAAAGATCGGTCCGGGGGATCGGTTCTTATTGAATTTGGTCAAGCAAACGAAAGCGCCCATCATCGCCGTTATTACCAAATGCGACAAGATTTCACGAGAAGCCTTGGCTACCAAACTCATTGCTGTTAATGAGTTCTATGCAGATTTTGCCGAAATTGTGCCGATTTCAGCTATTCAAGGTGAGCAAACTGAACTCCTGATTTCCTTGCTGCTGGAACGAATGCCGCTTTCGCCGCCGCTTTATCCGCGTGATGCAGTCACCGATGAAACTGAAGAAGATCTGATCGCTGAGATGATTCGAGAAGCATCGCTCTCGGACGTGCGTCACGAACTTCCGCACTCGATCGCCGTCGTCATTGAAGAAATGGAAGAACGCGAACGCGCTGGCGGAAAGGGTGAACCGATTTTGGCGATTCACGCTTCTGTGTTTGTGGAACGCGATTCTCAAAAAGGAATTGTGATCGGTACTGGGGGAGCGCGGCTCAAGAAAGTCGGGCAAGAAGCACGTCATAATATCGAGCGTCTGCTTGGCCGGCCGGTTTATCTTGATATCCGTGTCAAAGTGGCGAAAGACTGGCAGCGTAATCCGAAGCTACTGGGTCGGCTCGGTTTCTAATTATTCTCAATACACGAATCCCCAATCTCATCCAAGTGCTGACTATCGTCCGAGCTCTTATTGTGGATATTCCACAATTTGAGCCAATATGCGTGCGAGTGCCGTTTATCTTAAAGTGAAGATATGTACAATGTTGGGATGTTTCTTCTTCTAAATGGCCGCGGCGAGGTTCGCTAGATCGACTCCTCTCCGCGGGTAACTGGTGTCGATCCACGAACTAGCTACATAAAGGAGAGTTATGAAAACCCAAGGATACAATCGGGCACAGAGCAATTCGTCGATGCCAACGGCAAAATACCAGCATTTTCTCGATGCGAACCCGATAGCTTTACCAGATCGCACCTGGCCAAATAATAGAATTACCCGGGCGCCACGGTGGCTTTCAACTGATTTGCGCGATGGCAATCAATCGTTGATTGAGCCGATGAATCCTGATCAGAAACGCAAGATTTTTGAGTTGCTGGTCAATATTGGCGTTAAGGAAATCGAAGTCGGTTTTCCGGCTGCATCACAAACCGATTGGGATTTTGTACGTTCCTTGGTTGAGGAAGATTTGGTTCCTGAGGACGTAACAATTTCAGTGCTCACGCAGTCGCGCCCAGAGATCATCCACCGCACGATCGACGCATTGCAGGGTCTGCCGCGCGCTACAGTGCATCTGTACAATGCGACGTCGCCAACTTTCCGCTCCGTCGTCTTCAATAACGACCGCGAGCAGACGAAACACTTGGCAGTTTCGGGCACTCAGGAAGTGCTCGCCTATATGGAAAAGACGCTGGACGACACCACAATTGCGGGATTTGAGTATTCGCCCGAAATATTTGTCGATACTGAACTCGATTTTGCTTTAGAAGTTTGCGAAGCTGTGATGGACGTGTGGCAGCCTGACGCGGATCGTGAAATCATTTTGAATCTGCCCACTACAGTGGAGAGATGCACACCGAATGTGTACGCGGATCAGATTGAGTGGATGAGCCGCAATCTCTCGCGGCGCGAATTTGTGGCGCTTTCGGCTCACAATCACAATGATCGGGGAACCGGCGTTGCAACCACCGAGCTTGCACTGTTGGCAGGTGTGGATCGAGTGGAGGGATGCCTGTTTGGGCACGGCGAGCGCACCGGAAACGTCGATCTTATTACGGTGGCTTTGAACCTGTTTTCTAGTGGTGTGGATCCGCAGCTGGACGTGTCCAATATTGATGAGATTCGGCGCATTGTGGAGCACTGTACGAATATGGACGTGCCGCCGCGCACCCCTTACGCAGGCGATTTGGTGTACACCTCGTTTTCGGGATCGCATCAAGACGCGATCAAAAAGGGATTCGCGGCGCGGGCAAAAGCGGTTGCCCAAGCCGGAGGAGACGAAAACGCAGTTGTCTGGAATGTGCCGTATCTGCCTATTGATCCCAAAGACGTGGGACGCACCTACGAAGCTGTGGTGCGGGTAAACTCGCAGTCTGGCAAGGGCGGCATTGCATATTTGATGTCCGCTGTGCACGGCATGGATCTTCCGCGTCGCTTGCAAATCGAGTTGGCGCGAATCGTGCAACGATACACGGATCGCTTTGGCGGCGAGATTACCGCAGATCAGTTGTGGCGTATTTTTGCTGATGAGTTCTTGCCGTACATTCTGGCACCTGATTTGCAGCCGTGGGGTAAGTATGCGCTGCGTGGTACCAATATTTGGGCTGACGACGACGGCGCACGGACCGTTTTGACCGTCACGATTTCCCAGCCAGTTGCGCTAAATGATGGAGATGAGTCAGCGCGCGAAGATCGGACGGTTGAAGCGGCTGGAAATGGCCCGATTGATGCATTCGTGCGTGCCATTGCTCAACTCGGCATTGAGATTGAGATTTTGGATTACGTGGAACACGCGATGTCTGCCGGTGGGGACGCCCGGGCAGCTTCGTATGTGGAATGTAATATTGGCGGGCAAATCTTGTGGGGCGTAGGCGTAGATTCTTCTACGATTCGCGCTGCATTTAACGCGATTGTGTCGGCGGTGAATCGAGCGCTGCGCTAAGGAGTGGCGATGCGCGCGGCACGTGAGTGACACGGTGATGAAAAGTTAAGCGAATCCGCATTGAAACATCGCAAAAAGGTATTTCAAATACCGTGTTTTGGCCAATTTAGGGATATTCTAGAAAAATGAACAAAACCTATCGTGACCAAGCGATTGTGCTTCGCACCCACGATTTGGGTGAAGCAGATCGTATTATCACGATGTTTTCGCGCGAGCATGGGAAAATTCGGGGTATTGCAAAGGGCGTGCGCAAAACGAAGTCGCGCTTCGGTGCAAGACTTGAACCATTTTCTCATGTGGACGTTCAACTATATTATGGGCGAACGCTTGACGTGATTACCCAGGTAGAGACGATTAATGAGTATCATCGCTCGATCATCACGCACTATGATCTCTATACGGCTGCGAGTGCTTTACTCGAGACAGCCGATCAGCTGATGTCTACCGAGGGCGAACCTGATTTAGCTCAGTTTCTCCTTCTACACGGGGCGCTACACGCAATGGCTACTGGCGCACACCACCAAGACCTTATCTTGTACTCCTATATTTTGCGCGCGATGAAATATTCCGGTTGGGAATTTGCAGTATTTGAGTGCGCACGGTGTGGAGTTGAAGGGCCGCACGAGGCATTGAATGTGCATATTGGTGGCGCGGTATGCGCCGATTGCCGTCCGGCGGGTTGTGCGATTCCGAGTGTGGAAACCTGGCAGCTATTGGGCGCGCTGATCTCAGGAGATTGGAAGATTGCCGCCCTTGCTGATGAGCCCACCCGAAAGAGTGCTGGTGCTATTATCGGAGCGTATTTGCAATGGCATATGGAAAAGCAGGTGCGTTCCTTGAAATATGTGGATAGTAGGTTGATTTCATGACTGACAAGTACCGTGTTCCTCCCAAACACGCCTCTGGAGCTATTGCACCTGCGTGCGATGCCAATAAAGTGCCCGCACATATTGCAATTGTGATGGATGGCAACGGTCGATGGGCAAATGCACGGAATCTGCCTAGAACCGAGGGACACAAAGCCGGCGAGCTTTCATTGATGGATGTTATTGCTGGAGCGATCGAAATGGGCGTGCGCGTGGTGTCCGTTTACGCTTTTTCCACCGAGAACTGGCGGCGTTCACCGCAAGAAGTTGCGTTCCTTATGGGGTATTCACGCGACGTGATCCACCGGCGTCGAGATGAACTCAACTCGTGGGGCGTGAAAATCCTGTGGTCAGGCAGGCAGCCACGCCTGTGGAAGTCTGTAATAAAAGAGCTGAAAGAAGCTGAGGAACTCACCCGGGGGAACGACGTCATCACCGTGAATTTTTGTGTGAACTATGGAGGCCAGGCCGAGGTGACGGACGCGGTGCGCAATATTGCTGCTCGGGTTGCGCGCGGTGACTTGAAAGCTGAGCGCATCACCCCAGAAACGATTTCGCGCAACCTCTATCATCCGCATTTGCCACCGGTAGATTTGTTCATTCGCACTGGTGGTGAGCAGCGCATTTCTAATTTCATGTTGTGGCAGTCAAGCTATGCTGAGTTCATGTTTGTGGATGAGGCGTGGCCAGATTTTGATCGTCGGCACCTGTGGGACTGTATTTGCAGGTACGCTAACCGTGATCGCAGATTTGGTACAGCGGTCGATACCGTGACGGAAGGGTAGGCGCAGATGCTCAATCAGGTAGATCTTCGTGGACGTGACTTAACGCAGACAGAGCTTGCGAAGGCGCTGCCGCGCGCAGAGTTGAATATTGAACGCGCTCTCGACGCCGTGCTGCCGATTATTAATGCAGTTCGCGACGCCGGTGCAGTTGCGTTGCGCGATTTGGCTGAGCGTTTCGACGGCGTGCGGCCCGAGTATTTGCGGGTGCCCCAAGCTGCGCTTGACCAAGCCGAGGCAGAGCTCAGCGCTGATCTGCGTGAGGGTTTGCTGATGTCGATTGACCACAATCGCCGTGGCCATGAGGCACAGTTGCCGCAGCCGAAAGAGACGCAGATCGTTCCGGGTGGCGTGGTGCGTCAGCGGTGGATTCCGGTTAAGCGCGTTGGATTGTATGTGCCTGGGGGCTTGGCTGTGTATCCGTCGTCGGTGATACATAATGCGGTGGCGGCACAGGTGGCGGGTGTAGAGACGATTGCTTTGGCGTCACCTCCGCAAAAGGAACATGGCGGGCTCCCACATCCCACGATTTTGGCAGCTTGTAAGCTGTTGGGAATCACGGAAGTGTATGCGGTGGGCGGCGCGCAAGCGATTGCTATGTTCGCCTATGGTGCGCGTGGTGAAGATATTCAGCGCGACGGCGAAGTGCTGTGCGAGCCTGTAGATGTGGTGACCGGACCAGGCAATATTTATGTGGCTGCGGCGAAGCGAGCGGTACATGGCATCGTGGGGATTGACGCCGAAGCAGGAACCACTGAGATTGCCATTATTGCTGATGAAACGGCACGCCCTGAGTATGTGGCGGCTGATTTGGTGTCGCAAGCTGAGCACGATCCTTGCGCTGCGTCGGTACTGATTACTCATTCACTCGATTTGGTATCCAGGGTAGAAGAAGCATTAGAGCAGCAAATTGTGCAGACGAAGCATTCTCAGCGCGTGCGTACGGCTTTGAGTGGGCCGCAGTCTGGTGTGGTTATCACAAGTGATTTGGGGCAGTCTGTGCAGGTTGCTAATGCTTATGGCGCTGAACACTTAGAGATTCACACCGCGCAGGCGCGCGACGTGGCGCAGAAGATTCATAATGCAGGTGCGATTTTCGTTGGCGCATTTTCGCCGGTTCCATTGGGTGACTATATGGCAGGATCGAACCATGTGTTGCCTACGGGTGGCACTGCTCGCTTTGCTGCGGGGCTCAACGTGATGGCTTTTATTAAGCCAGTGCAGGAGATTGAATACACGCGCGAAGCGATGAGTGGTTTGTATCCGGCTTTGGCTGCGATTGCCGTGGACGAGGATTTACCGGCGCATGCACATTCGTTGGAAGTGCGGATCAACGATCAGCTTTAGATGAATACCATTCGGCCGATTTGGCGCAATAAAGCGGCAAATCGGTCGAGTGTAGTTCGTCATAGCAGCGTTGGTTGAGTTCTTTATGCTGGCCCCAAACCGCCCACCAAAGAACCAATACCGTATGTGACGATCATGGCGATATTGCCCCACACAATATTCCTAATCGTTGCGGGTATCACTGGGGCTTCGCCGAGTTTTGCCGATACCGCTCCAGTGATCGTTAAAGAAACGCTCACAGCAATCACCGTGATAGTCACCGCCCACTGCGTAGGGCTAAGCAAAATAGCAAGCAGCGGGATAATCGCGCCAAGCGCAAAGGCTGCCATCGAGGCAAGCGCAGCGTGCCACGGATTTGTGAGCTCAGCGGGATCGATGCCCAATTCAAAGCGAGCATGTGCAGCTTCAGCGTCTTGATCTGTTCGGCTCAATTCGCTTGCCATGCGAGTTGCTAAAAACTTTGACACTCCATGCCCGGCAATAATTCCAGCCAGTCTGCGCTGTGAACCAACCGGATCTTTCGCAATAGCTTTACGTTGCCGCACAAGCGCTGCCCGTTCCGAATCGCGCTGTGTAGAAACAGACACAAACTCACCGGCAGCCATTGATAGCGCGCCTGCAACAAGACCCGCCACGCCAGATACGAAAAGGGCGTGGGAATTAACGGCTGCACCAGCAACGCCAACTACCAGACCAGCGGTCGACACAATACCGTCGTTGGCACCGAGCACTCCGGCACGCAACCAGTTGAGCCGCGAATTCATCGCGCCGTCTTGAGCCTCAATGACTTCCAAAGTCTCAACATCTGTATTGTCCTCCACGCAATTATTACACGCGCTAACATTGTTCATAGTTCGAAAATATTGAGTTTTTTCAATTAATACCAGCAAGGGGAGGCTTACCTTGGAGCAAGAAACAAACCCAACTCGGGACGTATTTTTGCCCTTCCGTGCCGATCTACGTGGGCAATCACCGTATGGCGCTCCACAACTCGACGTACCCGTGCGTCTTAATGTGAACGAAAACCCATATTCGCCCTCAAGCGATCTGTGCGAGGCGATCAGTGCTTCCGTTACCGCGGCCATAAAAGATCTCAACCGCTACCCAGACCGCGATTTTTCAAAGCTTCGGTGCGACCTCTCTGATTACCTTGCGGAGGAGTCTGGCGTGCGAATTGCCCCCGATTTGATCTGGGCTGCTAATGGTTCCAACGAGATCATGATGCATATTTTGCAGGCCTTTGCTGGACCGCAGCGTGTGGTGGCAAGTTTTTTGCCCAGTTATTCGATGTATCCCGAATATACACGCGATTCATTCAGCACGTGGGTTGCTGGCACGCGCAAACCGGACTTCTCACTTGATTTTGACGAAATACGGCGAGTGCTTGACGTTCACCACCCGAGCGTCGTCTTTCTTGCCTCACCAAACAATCCAACCGGTACCGCGTTAAGCGAAGCTGAGTTGCGTGAAATTCTCGAGCTCACACGCGAGTCTGGTCCGCTTGCGAGCGACGGCGCAACGCGAGACAATGCGGTGACGCGCGATACCGACGTCTGTGTTACTGACGACGACGGCGTTCCTGCACGCCGCACCGCGACGATCGTCGTGGTAGACGAAGCCTATGCAGAATTTCGACGTGAGGGCGTTCCCAGTGCTTTAGAGCTGCTTGATCGCTACGAGCACCTCATTGTTACGAGGACTATGTCGAAGGCCTTCGGTGCTGCTGGATTGCGATTGGGTTATATGGCTGCGGCAAAATCGATCATTGAGCAGATTATGCTCGTGCGCTTGCCGTATCATCTTTCCGCCATCACTCAGGCCGCCGCCTCAGCAGCCCTGACAAATCGATCAGCGTTGATGGAGCAAGTGGCACAAATCCGTGCCGACCGCGACTCGTTAGCTTGCTCATTGCAAGAAATGGGCTTTGAGATTGCGCCGTCAGATGCGAATTTTGTGTTTTTTGGCAAAATCGCTAATCGTCACCAAACATGGCAAGATTTACTTAACGAAGGCGTGCTGATTAGGGAAGTTGGGCCGGACGGCTGGTTACGAGTGAGCGTTGGTACGCCAGCCGAAAAGGAACGTTTCCTCTCGGCGCTGCACAAGGCGTATGTCGACCACATGTAAACTGAAAACGCTAACCTAGCACTATACAAAAGCAAGGAATTCTGAGGAAGGCGCAACCATGAGTGAGCGGATTGCGAGTTTTGCCCGAGAAACATCCGAGTCGGCGATTTCGGTAGAAATTAATCTCGATGGGCACGGGCGCACCGATGTTGATACCGGCGTGCCATTCTTCGACCATATGCTCACTGCGCTGGGTAAACATTCCCTGATCGACTTGCGCGTTCAGGCTAAGGGCGATGTTCATATCGACGTGCACCACACTGTTGAAGATACGGCAATTTGCTTTGGACAAGCTCTCCAAACAGCACTTGGCGATAAAACGGGAATTGCCCGTTTTGGCGATGCTCTCGTTCCTCTCGACGAAGCTCTGGCACGCGCCGTCGTAGATGTGGCGGGGCGGCCTTATGTAGTACATCGTGGGGAGCCAGCTGGGCAGGAGTATCACCTGATCGGTGGGCATTTCACTGGTTCTATGACGCGCCACTTTTTCGAGTCTTTGGCCTACAACGCCGGGATATGCTTGCACATTGAACTTCTCTATGGGCGCGATCCACACCATATTGTAGAAGCGCAGTTCAAATCACTTGCGCGAGCTCTGCGCGCTGCTGTTGCCCGCGATGATCGCGTTGAGGGCGTTCCGTCAACGAAAGGTGCACTGTGAGCTCACGTAAACGTATTGTGGTGCTCACGCCTTTTGATAAGCCAGAGGTTGTGGCGGCAATTTTGGCGTTACACAAGGTGGACGCACACGTATTGCAAACTCGTTCGGGAGTAATCGTCACTCGTGACGTTCCGGTTCCAACTTTTGATGACTGGGATATCGCAGAACTTCTGGGCGGCGAACCTGAACTCGGAGCTGACGTAGCCTCAGAACACGCTGCGGGAGTGCAATCTCAGGACGCTGCTCAAGATCCGAACGAGCCCACCGCGATTGCGGCGCAACTGTCTCGAATGGCGCCAGGCTACGGAGTGGTGCTTATCAGTGCAGAGTTGGGCGACGACGTCGGTGGGGAACCGGGCGTATCTGGCCTGGTTACGGCACGGAGAGTGATTGATCAAAAACTGGGAGACGAAATCGCACCTGGATTACTGCTCAATTCACTCGATCCAATCATTGAACAGATAATCTTGGGAGCTGCGCCAGTTGCTGAACTCAAAGGAGCTCTCCACACCAGCGAGCTACCGTCCGAGCTACAAAATCAATTTTTCGGGAACGACCGCACTGGTAACGACGGCGCAGGGGACGACCACGCAGGGACTGGCCGCACTGGAGGCGACAACTGATGCATAAAGTTGTGGTGTTGGATGCTGATACTGGCAACGTGCGCTCGGTGGTGCGCGCACTGGAACATGTAGGTGCCAGCGTTGAACTAACCGCTCAACCAGAGCTGGTCATGAACGCCGACGGGCTGGTAGTGCCAGGTGTGGGTGCATTTGCGGCAGTGATGAACAAAATTCGTGCTGTGCGTGCTGATCGGATGATTGAGCGCCGGCTGGCCGGTGGCCAGGCAGTATTTGGTATCTGCGTGGGCTTGCAAATCATGTTTGATCGCGGCACGGAATTTGGGGTGCATGAGGGATTGGCTCAGTGGCGCGGTTCGGTCGATAAACTTGACGCGCCGGTGGTTCCTCATATGGGCTGGTCGCAGGTGCGTCCTGGCAATGGTTCTGCCTTATTTTCTGGCATTGAGAATGAACGCTTCTATTTCGTACATTCCTATGCGGTGCAAAGCGATCCCGCAGTACAGATGGCTGACGAAGCGGAGGTTTTTGCACCGCCGATCGTGTCTTATGCCAATCATTACGGGGATTTTGTGGCCGCTGTGGAAAACGGTGCATTGTGCGCCACCCAATTCCATCCGGAAAAATCCGCTGATGCTGGCTTGCACCTGCTCGAAAACTGGCTTAAGACCTTGTGACAAGGCATTGGGAAAGACTAACTCGGCTACTACTAAGTGAGAATCTCATGAAAAAACTTCAATTGCTGCCGGCCGTTGACGTAGTGAATGGCCAGGCTGTGCGGTTGCTCCAGGGGGAAGCTGGCACGGAAGAGTCCTATGGCGATCCGGCGCAAGCAGTAGCAAATTTCGTAGCTGCAGGAGCGTCTTGGATCCACCTGGTTGACCTCGATGCCGCTTTCGGGCGTGGATCAAATCACGAGTTATTGGCACGAATTGTGCGGGATGTGCAGGGAGTGAATATCGAGCTATCTGGTGGTATCCGTGACGACGATTCGCTTGCGCGTGCTATCGACGCCGGTGCGGCGCGCGTCAATCTTGGTACCGCGGCACTCGAAGACCCGCAGTGGACGGCTTGCGCTATTGCGCGATATGGCGAGCAGATCGCCGTCGGCCTTGATGTGCGTGGTGAGACGCTAGCTGCGCGCGGATGGACGTCCGAGGGTGGTAATCTGTGGGAGGTGCTCAAACGTCTCAACGACGCCGGCTGTGCGCGTTACGTCGTCACTGACGTTGAGAAAGATGGCACGTTGCGCGGGCCAAATGTGGAGTTACTGCGGCGAGTTTGTGAGGCTACGGATCGCCCTGTGATTGCATCTGGAGGAGTGTCAGATTTGGATGATTTACGCGCTTTGCGAGCACTGACCGAAGCGGGTGTGGAGGGCGCTATCGTTGGAAAAGCCCTATATGCTGGGAAAATGACGTTAGAGCAAGCTCTCGTTGTTGCAGAAGGATAGTATTCTTGCCTGATATCGATCGTTTATTAGCTCCCAATCCTTTCGCGGGCGACGACGGTGCGTGCGCTGAGACTGTGGCATCAGCTTTGCGTGTTGATCGCGAGTTTCGAGCTGAGCAAGTGATCTCGTGTCTCGATCGGGTGTTTATGGCGGTTTTCCCGCACGAGCATCCAGGGCGAACAAGCGATGGCTCGGTGATGCCGCACGAGAAAAGACCAGATCCACGCAGTGTTGACTCTCAAGATTTCGTGCTCGTAGATTTTCCTGGCGGCCGGCAAGCAACGCCACTGTTTACCAGCGCACAAGCATTGGCTGAGTTCGCGCCTGCGGCTCGGCCGGCTCCATTGTACGGCTCGGAATTGGCGCAACTTGCCGTGCGGCGTTCAGGGGGTCTGATTGTGCTTGACCCTGGGAGTGAGCACGAAATGTACTTGGGACGCAGTGCAGTGATCTCGTTAGCTGCGGGGATGGAATGGATAGCCCCGTGGCATGATCCAAAAATCGTGGAACATTTGGAGAAGCATATTGCGCATGCAGGTTTTGCGTGGAATCTGAGTGTAAAAGCGCAGCAGGGGAATATTGCACAAGTGCGCTTACACGTTCCAGCTGGTGTTGGTGCTGAGCAGGTGAAAAGCGCCATCGCAGTATTGCTTCAAGGTATCGAGACGATAGATTACGTACGTTCGCGGCTTGATGTGCTCGAAGTTGTTCCGATTCGCTCTGCCGAGTGATTTTCGGCTTTGAGGTAGTTCATGGTAGCGCCGTTTACTGTGCGGTAGTGGGGAAACTCACGGCAAAATAGCGGCTCAAACCAGAGGAATTCTTGGTGAATCTGGCGGGTGCTGGTAGTGTTATATCCGACCGACCGGCAGATTGCCGGAACGCAAGCGGAGAAATCCCACCTGGGTTCCACTCGATTAGGAACCGGGTTTTGGAAATACGGTTAGCCCCGTATGCCCTCTGGACTCCGTGCGCGTCGCACTCGAAGTTAGAGGAGCAATTATCAACGAGCCAAGAGTCAACGATCGAATTAACGTACCTGAAGTGCGTCTTGTTGGTCCAGGTGGCGAGCAAGTCGGAGTAGTTCGTATTGAAAATGCGCTGCGTCTCGCTCAGGAAGCTAATCTCGATCTTGTAGAGGTTGCCCCAGATGCCAAACCACCAGTCGCAAAGCTGATGGACTACGGCAAATTCAAGTATGAGGCAGCCCAGAAGGCACGAGATGCGCGTCGTAATCAGGCTAATACGCAGCTAAAAGAGATTCGTATTGGGTTGAAGATCGACCAGCACGACTACGAAACCAAGCTCAAGCGAATCCTTAAATTCCTTGATGGCGGCGACAAAGTCAAGATTCAATTGCGCTTCCGTGGGCGTGAGCAGTCACGACCTGAGCAAGGTCTGCGCTTGATGGAGAGAATTTCACAAGATGCTTCAGAAAACGGCATTGTGGAATCGGCTCCACGAGTGGATGGACGCGCGATGGTTATGGTACTTGCCCCGATTCGACGTAAGTCTGAAGCTAAATCGGATCAGCGCCGTCGTCGTGAAGCAGAGCGGGAAAACCGCCGTGCGAACGAAGCCCGTCGTGCTCAAAAGAATAACGAGCGCGTCGCAGGTAAGTCTGAGCACGTCGAAGAAGAGCCTGCTAACGACGCTAATGCTGAGTAATTTCGGGTAAAGCAAACACGAACACACTCCCATGTGGAGTACTTATTGCTGCGTTGAGCAGCTAGAGGGAGCATGAAAATGCCAAAGATGAAGACACACTCCGGAGCTAAGAAGCGCTTCCGCGTGACCGGCAAGGGAAAGCTCATGCGTGAGCAGGCGGGTAAGCGCCACCTTCTTGAGCACAAGTCATCGCGTCGCACTCGCCGTCTGTCCTCGGACCAGCCGGTAGCACGTGCAGATGTGAAGCAGGTCAAGAAGCTGCTGGGTCGCTGAAGAAGCTTTAGGAACAAGGAGAAATAGAAGATGGCACGCGTAAAGAACGCCGTAAATTCCAAGAAGAAGCGTCGCACTACGCTTGAGCGCGCATCAGGCTACCGTGGTCAGCGTTCGCGCCTTTACCGCAAGGCAAAGGAACAAGTTACACACTCAATGGTGTACAACTACCGCGATCGCAAGGTGCGTAAGAACGAGTTCCGCAAGCTTTGGATTGCTCGTATCAATGCTGCATCGCGCGCAAATGGCATGACCTACAATCGCTTCATGCAAGGTCTCAAGCTTGCAGGCATTGAAGTTGATCGCCGGATGCTCGCTGAGCTTGCGGTGAACGACGCTCCAGCATTCGCTGCGATCGTTGAGATGGCTCGCAAGGCTCTGCCAGAGGACGTCAATGCGCCTGTAGCCTGAACGGTTACTTGATTTTAACAGTGGCTCGGAATCTTAAGATTCCGAGCCACTTTCGTATTTGGGCATTTACATTTGAACAGGGAAATTTCGTGTCTACGCAGTGTAGACTGTACGGCAAAAGGACTTTTACGCTCAGGAGGGGAGAAGACATGAAGGAAATGATCTTTGGCGCATTCCAGTTTGAGATGTCTTCGAATATTCGAGAGCTTCTGGACGAACTAGATTCCCTACGTGAGCTACAATCAACGTGTTTTAACGCGCGTAATGAGCATGAAATCGAAGCGAATAAGTCGTTTGAAAAAGATTTTATTAATCGGTTTACCTGCAATTCTGCCGCCATTGAAGGATCGACGCTTTCACCGCAAGAAACCCAACTCGTATTACAGGGTGAGTTTTTGCCAAAAGACGATAGAGAACTTTCAGATATGTTTGCTGTTCGCGGTGTAGCTGAGGGATACGATTATGCGATGCGTGATTTCGCTCAAGGCCGTGAATTAGACGAAGAATTCATAAAGGACATTCATGAACGAACTGCGCTTGATTGCCAGCCGAGGAGTCGGGGTTCATATCGCCTCTCGGCTGCACTGATCGCTGGATCTCAAGTTGTTCCTTCCAGCCCACTTCAGATACGTGAACAGATGGCGGATCTTCTCTTTGCCTATAAGCAATCGTTACTGCCGAGCGTTGTAAAAGCCTGCATTTTTCATGCTTTATTTGAACGAATTCATCCCTTCGTCGATGGAAACGGACGAACGGGACGTACAATCATGAACGCAATGTTGGTAGCTGATAAATATGCTCCAGTTGCACTCAAATATCAAGATCGGCGAACTTATCTCGATACACTTGCACGTGCACAAATAGACGGTGATTACGAACCACTCATCAGCTTTGTTTCGGCTGCTATAGCAGAGGAATTCGGAAAACGTTTCGACATGATCCGCAGTACGCGTGAGGCGGTTGAGCGCGCGCAGTCGTAGGAAAGCGAAGGCCAACGATCTACGATAGCGAGTGCACATATACGCACGAAATGCACCATGAAAATCGAGCGGTACGTCTTCGGAGCTGCTACAATATAACGAAGTTCATTGGAACATGGCACATGCGCAAAGGCGCGCTTTTAGGTGAATTATAGGTGAGGAAATATCGTGGGAAAACACACGTATCCACTTGGAAAACTGATGATCGGTACTGGTTCCGCTGCATTGCAAATTGAAGGCTCTTTGCCGCGTTCAACATGGCATGTTTGGGCTGAAACACCAGGCAAGGTAGCCGACGGCACCAGCCCAAATCCCACCACAGACCATTGGAACAGATGGCGCGAAGATAACCAGCTTATGGCTGATCTCAACTTCCAAACCGCACGTATTGGCGTGGATTGGGCACGCATTGAGCCCGAGTTTAGGGTGTTCGACGCCGCCGCATTGGCACGTTATCGGGAAGAAATTGACGACCTCATTGCCAAAGGCATTCATCCATTGGTAACACTCCACCATTTTGGACACCCATTGTGGTTCGAGGAACTTGGCGCCTTTAACAAGCAGGAAAATATCCGTTATTTCATCGAGTTTGTTGAGCGCGTGCTCGAATACCTCGGACCTGTGGTAAGCGATTGGATCACTATTAACGAGCCAAATGTGTACGCTACCCAAGCGTATTTATTCGATTATGGCCCGATCGTTAACGGTAAGAGTTGGAAGAATTTACGCTCCACACTGCGCAATCTCGCGGTTGCCCACATTCAGGCATATCAGCTGATTCACGAACGGATCGACGCCGGGGAACGCGTTGCACGGGTAGGTTTTGCTCACCATCGCCGTGTTTTCGCACCGCTCAATCCGAAGAATCCTTTGCATCGAATTTTTACGCGGGTGAATGAGCAACTGTTCCATCGCGAAATTGAAGAAGCTTTTTTCAGCGGAAAATTTGGCCGATTTTTAGGCAAACCAGTGGGAGTGAAGCTTGGCCGCTACTGCGACGTCATTGGGATCAACTACTATTCCCGTACGGCCGTTAGCGGACTTGACGACGGCGTATTCCCCGACGTCCCCACAACTGATCTAGGATGGGAAATATACCCACAAGGGGTAGTGATCGCAGCGCGTGAGCTTTATCAGCGCTACCGCCTTCCCATTTGGATCACCGAGAATGGCACGGCAGACAACGGCGATTCCTCCCGTCTAGAAAAGTTCCGGTGCTCCTTCATCCTCGATCATTTGAAAGAAATTGTGGCAAGCGATTTGCCAATTGAACGCTACTATCACTGGTGTTTCGTAGATAACTGGGAGTGGTCGGACGGAATGGAACCGCGTTTCGGCGTCGTCTATCTTGATCGCACTAATCTTGAACGCAAACCGAAACCCTCGGCTTATATGCTTCGTGATCTCATCAAAGCCGGAGCAATCACTGCGGAAATCGAGAAAAAATATCGCGAACGCTGAGCGTGTACATGCATAACGTTGAGCGTACACCGGCGGTGAGCTGAGCGCGTGCCTTTGAAACGGCGCGTGTGTGCCATTGGGAACTCACCGCTAGATGTGCGAGAATTGTAGGCGAACAACGAGACTCAAGGAGAAAACGTGGTTGAGATTATTGATGCCAGCATCAAAGACAGCAAGATTGATGGTCTAAAGATCATCACACCGAAGCAAATCACGGACGAGCGCGGCACAATCCGCGAGCTATTCCGTTTTTCGTGGCTGAAAGAAAACGGCATCGTCTCCTCGTTTGAGCAGTGCAATAACACATTGACTCATCGTGGTGCAGTGCGTGGTCTCCACGCCGAAGCAATGACCAAGCTCGTTACGGTGGCTTCCGGCGAAGTCTTTGGAGCGTATGTTGATATTCGTCCAGATTCGCCTACTTTTGGCGCAGTTGAAACCGTACAGATTAAGCCGGGCGTGATGGTGCTCGTTCCAAACGGAGTGTGTAACGGTTTCCAAGCAGCCGGTGAGACTGCTGACTCGGAATACATCTACTTCTTCGACAAAGAGTGGAAGCCAGGCATGCCAGGATCTGCGCTCACACCGCTCGATCCTGAACTCGGTATCGAGTGGCCAGTGCCGATTGATGTAAACGATCGCTCACAGATTTCTGAGAAGGATCTCAACGCTCCGACGTTGGCACAATTCAAAGCTGCACATGCCTCGTAAATATACAGACGAAATGACGGGACAGCTCAAGAAAGTTCTTGGGCTGTTTCGTCGTTCTAACCGTTATCGATATTGGCAAGCTGTGGTTGAAGGTCCGCAAGCTGTGCGTGAGTTATTGCAATTCTCACCGGAGCTCATCAGGGACGTCTATGCAACGGAAACTGCACTAAACGCGCATCCCGATATTGACCGGCTGCTTAATCAACATGATCCATATACGCATATACTTACCGACGAGCTGTGCAACAGGCTGAGCTCTGACGCTCAGGGAGTGCTCGCCGTCATCAATATTGCAGACGAACCGAATTTCGACGATGTACTTGCTTCTTCGCGTCTTGCCGTGATGGCAGTGAGCGGTGCCGATCCGGGCAATGTGGGAACGATTATTCGTTCTGCCGACGCAGCGGGAGCGAACGCCGTCATCCTCGGTAGCGGTTCGGTAGATGCCATGAATCCCAAGGTGATTCGCTCGTCAGTGGGCTCTGTGTTCCACCTTCCCATTATTGAAGATGAACACCTTGCCGACGTTGTGTCGCGTGCTCGTGCTCATGGTTTCACGGTGCTACTCGCCGACGGCGGCGGGCAATATAACCTCAACGATCTAGCCGACGCCGCATCGCGGGCTCATTTTGAAGGTCGCGTGATAGAGGGGCTCGATTTGCGTGCAAAAACTTTGTGGCTCGTTGGTAACGAGGCACACGGGTTTACGGCTGAGCAGCGTGAATTGGCAGATTACATCGTGTCGGTGCCGATGTGGGGGCACACCGAGTCGCTCAATGTGGCTATGGCTACCACTCTGTGTGTGTATGCTTCTGCGCAGGCGCAGAATCGGTAGGCAGCGTCGGTAGACAGAATCGGTAGCAGGAAAAAATACTTAGATTTCCGAATCAGATCTCAGAATCGGCTTCTAGCCAGCCCAAAATGCCACTATATTTCGTCGATTTGCTTGCGAAGGCAATGGCCTCTCGCAGCGCAGTGAGTGGATTTGAGGCCTGCGGCAGGAAGGCAGTAAAAGATCCGTGCAAAACGTCGCCCGCGCCGAGTGTGTCTTTCACCGCCACGTGCGGCACTTGGATCTTCACTTCCTGCTGACCAGCAACCGCATGAACTGGTTCTTCGCCGGCCGACTGCGCTAGAAGCTGGAAATCAAAGCCGCGTAAATAATCGAATGTGCGCTCGGCAGTAGAATCTGTACGCACGAAATCTTGAGAGATAATCACATGCGTGGACAACGGTAGCAGTTCGTCTGTGCCAGCTTTCCAAGAACCGCCGTCAAAAATAACTGGAATTCCTGCGTCTTTACACCGTTCAGCGAATAGTTTTTGCAGTTGTGGCAGGTGTCCATCTATTTCGAGAATAGCGACGTCGTCAAGGATCGAAACGTCTGGATTGCGGAATTTTCGGTTCGGATTATTGCGTGAGACGACGGTGCGCATTCCGGCGTCGTCCACAAAAACGGTGGATACCGGGAACTCTGAGTCTGCAGCGAGATCAATCACCTCGATACCCTCAGCGAAAAGCTTCTCGAGCGCGAGACGCGCGAGGGGAGTATCGCCCAGCAGCGTCACTAAACGAGCAGGAACGCCCAGAGCTGCGGCAGTACGAGCAGCATTTGCAGCTGGTCCGCCCACATCGAGCAGGGTCTGATGCGAAACAATCTTTTGGTTAGCTTGTGGAACTTCCGTCACGTGCTGGGTTACGTCGATGGTGGTTAGTCCACAAAACAGTGCAGTGCTCATATTTCTAATCGTACGGTTTTGTAGCGTATCTGTGCATCTGTGTATCAGAAAGGGAAAGAACAATCACGAAATGAACGCACTTCGCGTGTTTGGCGATCGCTCGGTAGAATAGTTCAGGTATGGATTAATTTATTACTCCGAAATGTCACGTTTATGTGAAAGGTAATCATGGATCTCAGTCCATTAGATGAAACGGGAATTGCCGCGGCGGTGCGTTCGGCATGTGCTGCGTTCGAATCGGCTAGCACTCTCGATGAACTCAAGGAAGCACGTCTGTGCCATATGGGGGATTCAGCCCCAATCACGGTTGCCAATATGGCGATCAAGGGTTTGGACAAGGAACTCAAACCCACTGCGGGAAAGTTGATGGGAGCAGCACGCAAAGAGATTTCCGCGGCGCTTGCGCAAGCAACTGAGCGAATCGAAGCCCTTAATGAGGCGCGTATGCTCGCAGAAGAGACGGTTGATGTAACGGTGCCAACGCGTAGAGCACCAATTGGCGCCCGGCATCCGCTCAATGTGCTCCTCGAGGACGTGTCGGATTTCTTTATCGGCATGGGCTGGGATGTGGTTGAAGGCCCTGAAGTCGAACATGAATGGTTTAACTTCGATGCGCTCAATTTTGGCCCCGATCACCCGGCGCGCCAAATGCAAGATACGTTCTATGTGGCAGGAGTGGAGAAGGTAAGTGCTGGATCAGGCTCTGAACCACAAATCTCGGCACAACCTGGACTCGTTTTGCGCACGCACACTTCTCCGGTTCAATCGCACACCTTACTTTCGCGTGGTGCTCCTGTGTATATTGCCTGCCCAGGTAAGGTTTACCGCACCGATGCGCTCGATGCTACACATACGCCAGTATTCCACCAGATCGAAGGTCTTGCCGTTGATAAGGGTCTCACGATGGAGCACCTCAAAGGCACCCTTGATCATTTTGCGAAAGCGATGTTCGGCCCAGAAGCAAAGACGCGCTTGCGCCCGTCATTCTTCCCATTTACCGAGCCGTCAGCAGAAATGGATCTGTGGTTCCCACTGAAAAAGGGTGGACCTGGCTGGATCGAATGGGGCGGCTGCGGGATGGTAAATCCTGAAGTTCTGCGCAATGCGGGAATTGACCCTGATGAATACACCGGTTTTGCATTCGGCATGGGAATCGAACGTACACTCATGCTGCGCCACGGCATCGCAGATATGCGCGATATGGTTGAGGGCGATATCCGGTTCTCGTTGCAATTCAGCACCACTGGAAGGGGAAACTGATGCCACGTATTCCACTTGATTGGCTGCGTCAGCATGTCGACATATCACCTGATCTCAGTGCTGAAGAATTAGCTGCTGCGCTGGTGAAAGTCGGTTTGGAAGAAGAGACGATCCACCGCTCGGAGGTAACTGGGCCGATCGTCGTCGGCAAGGTATTGACGCTCGAAAAGAATGAGCAATCCAACGGAAAGCTCATCAATTACTGTCGCGTCGACGTCGGCGAACATAACGACGCTCCTGGTGAGGGGAAAGAGCCTTCTGAACTGCCGTCGCGCGGAATTATTTGCGGTGCGCATAACTTCGTGGAGGGAGATTACGTCGTAGTCTCGCTGCCTGGTGCTGTGCTACCAGGCGACTTCAAAATCGCAGCTCGAAAGACGTATGGTCACATTTCTGACGGTATGATCTGCTCGCAGCGCGAGCTCGGCTTGGGCGACGATCACGATGGAATTATCGTGCTTGCCCATAATGACGACGAAGCGCGCGAACGTGGCATTCCAGCAATCGGGCACGATGTGCTCGGTTTCCTCGGGCTTGCCGGGGAAGTTTTGGAAATCAACGTCACTCCAGATCGTGGCTATTGCTTTTCGATGCGTGGCGTGGCACGCGAGTATTCCCATTCGACGGGTGCGAAGTTTACCGATCCTGCCTATGAATCGAATGCTGCAAAGAATGTGCCAGCAGTAAATAACGAAGGTTTCGCAGTTGAGATTGCTGACGATGCTCCTATCCACGGTGTGCCAGGCTGTTCTCGGTTTGTGACACGCATTGTTCGGGGCGTTGATGCTTGTGCGCAGTCGCCAAAGTGGATGCATGACCGGCTCAAGGCAGCAGGAATGCGTCCAATTTCGCTGGTGGTTGACGCAACAAACTATGTAATGCTCGATTTGGGGCAACCGCTACACGCCTACGATCTCAATAAAACAGTGGCACCGCTGATTGTTCGCCGCGCGAAAGCTGGGGAAACTTTACGCACACTCGACGACGTTGAGCGCACTTTGGGTGGCGAAGATTTGGTGATCGCCGATTCTCAGGGCGGACGTGGTGAACGTGCTGTTGGCCTCGCTGGCACTATGGGCGGCGCGAGCACTGAAATCTCGGACGCAACTACTGATGTTCTTATCGAAGCGGCGCATTTTGATTCGGTGTCTGTGGCTCGTATGGCACGCAATCATCGGCTTCCGTCGGAAGCTTCAAAGCGTTTTGAACGTGGTGTTGACCCACAACTGCCACCTATTGCTGCTCAAGCAGTAGTGGATTTGCTGGTAGAATACGGCGGTGGTACTGCTGATCAAGCCAATTTCGAAGTAAATCACGTTGATGCGACTCCTGCGTTGGCATTTAATACGGGTGAAACTCGCCGGCTCACAGGCCTTGAGCTCAGCGCCGAAAAACAGATTTCCTTGCTACATGCGATTGGCTGTGAGGTTGAGGAAATTCCTTCGATTTCTGACGCAGCTAGCGATGATAATCGTGAACTCTCGGTCACGGCGCCGTCATGGCGTCCAGATTTGATTGGCAGCGCACATTTTGTAGAGGAAATTGCGCGCTTGGTGGGATTCGATGAGATTGCTTCTGTGGTGCCTTACGCACCGGCTGGACATGGGCTGAGCATCGAACAGCGCCAGGCTCGTGACGTAGCGCGTGCGCTTGCTGAGCAAGGCTGGGTGCAGGTGTTGAGCTATCCTTTCGTTGCAGGTCAAGTTTTCGATCACCAAGGTATTGATGACGACGACGCGCGCCGGCTCGCCATTCGCTTGCAAAATCCGCTCCAAGAGTCCGCACCGTATATGCGTACGTCGATTCTTGACTCGCTGTTGGAAACGGCGCGACTCAACGTCTCGCGTGGGCACAGCACTGTGGCATTGTTCGAAACCGGTGTTGTGACTCGTCCGCAGGGCGTTGTTCCGGCTGAGAATCCTGGTGTGGGACGCCGCCCCACTAATGAGGAATTGGACGCTTTGGAACGGGCAATTCCGGCTCAACCGCGACACATCGCAGGTGTGGCGACGGCTCGGGCTGCTGAAGCCGCTGCTGATCTCGATGGTGTCACCTGGGATTGGCGCGATGCTATCGAAGCGGTGAAAACACTCGGTAGAACTATTGGCTTGGACATGCGCGTTAAGCAAGAACAGTATGCTCCGTTCCACCCAGGTCGTTGTGCGCAAATTTGCGTTGGTGAGCACGTAATTGGATATGCGGGTGAGTTGGCTCCACAGGTATGCAAGACCTTTGAGCTACCGAAGCGTTCAATTGCCTTCGAAGCCGACCTCGATCAACTATTCGCTGCCCGCGGTAGTTCGCCGATCCAGGTAGCAGGAGTATCTACTTTCCCGATGGCAAAAGAAGACATCGCGGTAGTGGTAGATGCCGATTTGCCTTCGTATGAAGTTGAGGCAGTAATACGGAACGTGGGCGGCGAGATTCTTGAAGACGTGCGCCTCTTTGACGTCTATCGAGGGGAACAGATCGGTGATGGTAAGAAATCATTGGCTTTCGCGCTGAGATTGCGTGGCCTTGATCATACGCTTACTGCCGAAGAAACTGCTGCGCTGCGCAAGCGGATCGTGAAGCAACTGAAGAAAACCTTCGACGCTGATCTTCGGGCCTAATTTGCTTTGAACCCTTGATGGGTGGGAGCTGACATTGATCGGCTCCCACCCATTTTGGTGTCTATCCAATTTGGGCTATCTTTAAGATGCAGAATTTGCTCACAGTTAAAATAGTGTGTTTTCTTTACGAATTAATGACCAAATCTTGAGACGTTTTCCCACGTTATCTAGTGAACAAATACTTTTGACTTATAAGACCAACCAATAATGTAAGGGGAGGCCGCACATGTCCGTATTCAAACGCCGTGCTCAAATGGGGTTGTATCAGCCGAATTTTGAACATGATGCTTGTGGCGTAGCCTTTGTTGCGCACCTAGATGGAAAACCTCGACACGATATCGTCGAGAAGGCGCTGGAAGCGCTTCGAAATCTGGATCATCGCGGTGCTACCGGAGCAGACGAAGCCGCAGGTGACGGTGCGGGTATCCTCATTCAGGTGCCGGACGAATATTTCCGTTCTACTGTGGACTTCCGCCTACCGGAAAAGGGGGAATACGCCGTCGGCATGGCATTCTTGCCAACAGATGACGGCGAGCGTGCAGAAATTAAACAGCACATCGCAGAGCTTGTTGAAGAAACTGACCTTGAGCTGCTTGGATGGCGCAATATTGAGGTACGAACCGACACATTATCGCCAATCTCAGTTGAGGCAATGCCACATTTTGAGTTTCTTTTTGTTACTGGACGTGCTGGTCAAAGCGAAATTGACCTCGATCGATACGCATTTGTGCTCAGGAAGCGCATCCAAAACGATACGGATGTTTATTTTGCTTCGCTGTCGGCGCGTACTTTGGTTTACAAAGGTATGCTCACCACAAGCCAACTGGAAGAAGTGTTCCCAGAGCTACATGACCCGAAGATGGCTTCGGCCTTGGCGCTCGTGCACTCCCGTTTTTCGACCAATACTTTCCCGTCTTGGGAGCTTGCACATCCATTCCGTTTGATCGCCCATAACGGAGAAATTAATACCGTCATGGGCAACCGAAATTGGATGCGTGCCCGCGAAGCGATGCTCACATCCGATAAATTCCCAGGCAATATGGACAAGCTCTTCCCAATCTGCACGCCAGACGGATCAGACTCGGCGTCCTTTGACGAAGTACTTGAGCTACTGCATCTGGGCGGTCGATCACTTCCGCACGCAGTGATGATGATGGTTCCTGAGGCATGGGAAGGCAACCAAGATATGGATGCCTTGCGACGGAACTTCTATGAGTACCATTCACTTATTATGGAACCTTGGGACGGTCCGGCGTCTATCACTTTCACTGATGGATCGATCATTGGCGGCACGCTCGACCGTAACGGCTTGCGTCCGGGGCGCTATTGGGTGACTGACGAAGGCTTAGTGGTTTTCGCTTCGGAAGCTGGTGTGCTCGACATCGATCAGACGACGATTGTCAAGAAAGGTCGCCTGCAACCAGGCCGTATGTTCTTGGTGGATCTCGATTCGCACAAGGTGCTCTCGGATGAAGAAGTGAAGAATTCTTTGGCAGCTGAACACCCCTATGGTGAGTGGCTCGATAAGAACAAAATCGAATTAGATAAGCTGCCCACTCGAGCACATATTGTGCATTCGCATTCGTCAGTGACGCGCCGCCAGCAAGTATTTGGTTATACCGAAGAAGAACTGCGCTTAATTATTGCACCGATGGCGAATACAGGTGCCGAAGCAATCGGATCAATGGGAACCGACACTCCTATCGCTGTGTTGTCAGAGCGTCCTCGTTTGATTTTCGATTACTTTACTCAAATCTTCGCGCAAGTCACGAACCCGCCATTGGATGCGATTCGCGAAGAACTCGTCACCTCACTCACGACGAAAATTGGTTCGGAACGAAATCTTCTTACCCCAACGCCGGAATCAGCACGCCAAATTGTGATGCGCAATCCGATTCTCGACTCTGAGCAACTCGCAAAAATTGTGCGCTTGCGCGAGGGTAACGTAGTTGGATTTTCGTCGCATGTGGTCAAAGGTGTGTATCGGGTCGCTGGTGGTCGGCGTGCGCTCGAAGCGAAGATCGATGAGATTTGCCAAGAGGTATCGGCAGCAATTCGTGGGGGAGCACGAGTAATCGTGGTATCCGATCGCCATTCGAACGCAGAGTTTGCACCGATCCCATCATTGCTGCTCACCTCGGCAATTCACCACCATCTGGTACGGGAGAAGACTCGTACTCAGGTTGGTCTCGTGGTAGAGGCTGGAGATGTGCGCGAAGTTCACCATATTGCGCTCTTGCTTGCTTACGGTGCCGCGGCAGTTAATCCTTATTTGGTTTTTGAAACTGCCGAAGATCTCGCCCGCCGTGAACTTTATGTAGATGTTGATCCCAATAAGGCCATCGCGAATATCGCCAAGGCGCTCTCGAAAGGCGTTTTGAAGATTATGAGCAAGATGGGCGTATCCACTGTTGCTTCGTACACAGGAGCGCAGCTCTTTGAAGCAATCGGTCTTGATTCGAACTTTGTCGATACCTATTTCACGGGCACAGCTGCCCGAATCGGCGGGGTGGCGCTTGATGAAATTGCCAAAGAAGTTCATATGCGTCACTTGGTTGCATATCCTGCTGATGGTATTCCACTTGCACACCGTGACCTGCGCACTGGTGGTGAATATCAATGGCGCAGGGAAGGCGAACATCACCTGCTCGATCCTGAAACCGTGTTCCGGCTTCAACAGTCGACGAAGAGCGGTGATTACGAGCAGTTTAAGCGCTATACGGCGCTTGTCAATAGCAATTCGGAACGGGTAATGACCCTGCGTTCGATGCTCAAATTCAAGGATGTGCAGCCCATCGATATCTCGGAAGTCGAGCCAGTGGAATCGATTGTTAAGCGGTTCTCAACCGGCGCGATGAGCTACGGCTCAATTTCTGAAGAAGCACACCAGACCCTTGCTATCGCCATGAACCGTTTGGGTGGTAAATCCAATACTGGTGAAGGTGGCGAAGACTCGGAGCGTTTGCACGATCCAGCTCGTCGGTCTGCAATTAAGCAGGTGGCTTCTGGTCGTTTTGGCGTGACCTCGGAGTATCTGACTTACGCCGATGATATCCAAATCAAGATGGCCCAGGGAGCAAAGCCCGGTGAAGGCGGTCAATTGCCTGGACCGAAGGTGTACCCGTGGGTGGCAAAGACTCGCCATTCAACGACAGGTGTAGGACTCATTTCTCCGCCTCCACATCACGATATCTATTCAATCGAAGATCTAAAACAGCTGATTCACGATCTCAAGTCGGCAAATCCGCGGGCGCGCGTACACGTCAAGCTCGTATCCGAGGTTGGCGTTGGCACGATTGCTACAGGTGTTTCGAAAGCGAAAGCTGATGTGGTGCTCATTTCGGGGCGCGACGGCGGTACCGGTGCTGCGCCGTTGACTTCCGTTAAGCACGCAGGAGCTCCGTGGGAGCTCGGCTTGGCAGAAACGCAACAGACGCTTTTGCTCAACGGGCTACGCGACCGCATCGTAGTGCAAGCTGACGGTCAGATGAAAACTGGACGCGACGTCGTCATTGCTGCACTTCTAGGCGCCGAGGAATACGGTTTCGCAACCGCTCCGCTCGTCGTCACTGGTTGTGTAATGATGCGTGTGTGCCACAAAGATACGTGCCCGGTTGGTATCGCAACCCAAAATCCGCAGCTACGTGAGAAATTCACGGGTGATCCGCAGCATGTGATCAATTTCTTTACGTTTATCGCTCAAGAGGTGCGCGAACTTTTGGCTAGCCTCGGTTTACGCAGTATCGACGAAGCGGTTGGCAGAGTTGATCTGTTGCGCACGGATGCCGCAGTCGGGCACTGGAAGACACAAGGAATCGATCTCTCTGCAGTGCTTGCTGGAAGTGATATTCCGGTAGATGTCGCTAGGCGCTGCACGAGTACTCAGGATCACGGCTTGGACGAGGCTTTGGATCAAAAGCTGATTGAACTGGCTCGCCCTGCGCTGGAAAATGGTACGCGTGTGCGTGAATCAGTCGAGGTTCGCAATGTCAATCGCACTGTGGGAACACAGCTCGGTAATGCGGTGACGCGGGCAACTGAGGGCAGAGGATTGCCTGACGGAACCATCGAGTTCACTATGAGTGGTACTGGAGGTCAGAGTTTTGGCGCATTCTTACCACGCGGAGTCACGTTGCGGTTGATCGGCGATTCCAATGACTACGTAGGTAAAGGCCTTTCGGGCGGACGCATTATCGTGACGCCGCCGTCTGGTGTTCGTTTCGATCCACGAAAGGAAATAATCGCCGGTAACGTGATTGGTTATGGTGCGACGTCGGGTGAAATCTTCCTGCGTGGTACCGTGGGCGAACGCTTCTGCGTGCGCAATTCCGGCGCAACTGCGGTGGTAGAGGGCGTAGGCGATCATGGATGTGAATACATGACCGGAGGCGAAGTACTTGTGCTCGGTTCGGTGGGACGCAATTTTGCGGCCGGAATGAGCGGTGGCGTGGCATGGGTTCTTGATCTTGATGCGGCGCGCGTCAACACAGAATTAGTAGATGTTGTGGACCTCGAAGCCGTAGATATTGACCGGATTCGAGAGCTACTTGAGCAGCATAGTGCGCAGACCGGATCTGATATCGCCAAGGAATTGCTTGGCACAACGGATGCCGAGCTCGCGCAGCGTTTCAAGAAGATTTCTCCGCGCACATACGCCAAAATAATGGCTGCTGCCCAAGAAGCAAAAGAACGTAATCTGACAGAACGTGAAACAACTGACCTGATGATGGAGGTGGCTCGTGGCTGATCCGCGTGGATTTATTACGACGGCACGGGAAGTGCCGCAGCGCAGAGCGATTGACGAGCGTGTCAAGGATTGGAATGAGGTTTACCCAGGAACAGTGGGTCGAGCAGTGCTTCCAATTATCACGAAGCAGGCGAGCCGATGCATGGATTGTGGTATCCCGTTCTGTAACAACGGTTGTCCGTTAGGAAATCTCATTCCAGAGTGGAATGACTTGGTTTGGCGCGATAAATGGCAAGAAGCATTAGAGCGCCTGCACGCGACGAATAACTTCCCAGAATTGACAGGTAGATTGTGCCCAGCTCCATGTGAGACGTCCTGTGTGGTGGGAATAAGTCGCGATCCGGTAACCATCAAGAATGTCGAAGTCGCGATTATCGATAAGGCTTGGGATGATCTGCGCGTTGTGCCGCAACAACCAGAGTGGCACACCTCAAAGACGGTGGCTGTGGTTGGTTCGGGTCCGGCAGGCCTTGCGGTAGCGCAGCAGCTTACGCGCGCGGGGCACACCGTCGTCGTCTATGAACGAGCGGATGAAATCGGCGGATTGCTTCGCTATGGAATTCCCGAGTTTAAGCTTGAGAAGGCGGTGCTTGACCGGCGTCTGAAGCAGATGGTGTTGGAAGGAACGCAGTTCAAGACAAATGTTGAGATCGGCGTCGATATCACCATCGAAGAATTGCGTGACATGTATGAAGCCGTGGTGCTCGCTATTGGCGCAACTGTGCCGCGTGGAATCAATGTTCCGGGCGCAGATCTGCGTGGAATCTATCAGGCAATGGAGTACTTGCCGCAGGCCAATAAAGTGGCGAGGGGAGTAGAAGTACCAGATCAGATCACTGCTACCGGTAAGAATGTGGTGATTATTGGTGGCGGCGACACTGGTGCGGATTGCCTAGGTACAGCGATTCGCCAAGGAGCAGCATCAATTACCCAGCTTGAGATAATGCCAATGCCGAGTGCTGAGCGCCCGGTAAATCAGCCGTGGCCCACATACCCAATGACTTTCAAGGTTGCTTCGGCTCATGAAGAAGGCGGCGATCGTGTTTATGCAGTGAATACTGTTGCTTTTACTGATGACGGCTCAGGTGCGGTTTCTGGTCTGGATATTGTTGAAGTCAAGTTTGATGCCGGTCAATTTGTGCCAGTTCCGGGAACTGAGCGTCATATTGACGCTGAACTTGTGCTGCTGGCAATGGGTTTTGTGGGACCGCAAAAATCGGGAATTATTGATGAGCTTGGTCTTGAACTCGATGCACGCGGAAACATCGTGCGCAATGAGGAATATGTGACGAGTGTTCCTGGCGTTTTTGCCTGTGGTGACGCCGGTCGCGGACAGTCACTGATCGTGTGGGCGATTGCCGAGGGACGTTCGTGTGCGCATGGAGTGGATCAGTTCTTGAGTGGCACGTCGAAACTTCCACGTCCAATTTCACCGCAATTGCGTCAGCTTATGCTGTGAAATGCCTTATCACAGTTGGTTGTGAGTGATGCCAAACGTGTTTGAGCGCACGCTGCAAAGCAATGCAATATCATACATTAGAGAGTATAGTTATGCTTTGTGGGTTGGTGTGGAACGCTTTTGCTTGGCGCGCTTGCAGCCAACTCGTGCTATATACGCAATTTAGGTCGGAGCTGGTAATACATGTGGCGTGGTAGATATGAACATGCGCTGTGTCAGTCAATACACGCGCCTCGCATGCTCATTGAGCGAGCGGACGGCTCAGTTCTTACGAATAATGAGGGCGATACTTTTCTCGATCTGACCGCTGGTGGCGGAGCAAACGCACTGGGATATAACAATCCTATTATTGCAAACTATGCGGCAGCTAATACGCATAAGCTTTTCGAGGCAACACATCATTTTGCCACCGAAGAACAGATTGGCCTAGCCACGGCAATTCAGAGTTGCTTGACCGAATCAGGCTACGTGGGTGCCAGCTCCCGGGTACGTTTTACCAGATCAGGTCACGAAGCAAATCGCGCCGCCCTTGAAATTGCGCTCCAGTTCAAGCCGCGCGGAAATATCGTTACGTTCTTGCCAGTGCACTCGGATTCCGAGCTGTATGGCGTCGTCGCGCCAGTGTACGACGGCGGAGCGAACGTCGCATCAGAAAGGCCTGTGAGCTCGGTGTCTGCGGCATCAACGCAAACCCGCATCATTGCGGTAGAACCCACTGCGAAAGCCCTGGAAAATGTGGTAGACGACGATACTGCGACCATCATTTTCAGTCCGATGGATCTACGCTCTGCCACCGGCGTTGTGGATGAGGAAATTTTTCAACGTGCGAGCGCTCTTTGCGAGCGGTTCAAAGCGCTACTGATTATGGATGAAACGCATATTGGTATGGGACGTACTGGAGACTGGTTTGTGCATGCTCCCTACGTCAAGGCGGACATAATCACTGTGGGTCGTGGCCTTGGCGGTGGGGTTCCCCTCGGTGCCACATTGTTACTCTCGCGGAGAGCTAAACAGGATTCAGATAGGCTCTCGGGGCTCATTCCTGCTGGTAATCCGTTCTCGTTCGATATTTCCATGCTCGTAATTGACGAGATTCGGAAGATATTCGGTCAGATCAATTCGGTGGGTCAATGGCTAAGGGATGAGCTTTCCGAATGTGGGTATGAGGTTTCGGGTAAGGGTTTGCTACTTGGTATTCGGACTCAAGATGCTGAATTCGTCCAACAACAATTGCAAGAGCGCGGGATTATTGTGCACGTCGGTGCGCAGGATCGGATCGAATTATCGCCGCCGCTCAACATTTCTATTGACCATTTACAACTGTTTATCGACCACATGAAGGGACTTGCAAACTAATATGGCGAGCGTAAATATCCCAACAACTCGTGCAGCGCGGCACGCGAAGATCGTGACGCTCGTTGAGCAGTACGGAATTTCATCTCAAAGTGAGTTGCGTGATCTCCTTGCAAAGGAGGGTATCCGCGTAACTCAAGCTACACTCTCGCGTGACCTTGAAGAACTCCATGCATTCAAAGAATATGCAGCTGACGGCAAACGAGTATATCGGATTCCAGACATCGTTGAACTCGCTGAATCTGAATATGGGGCACGCGCTCAGCTAGAGCGATGGGCACGCGAGGTGGTTACGAGCGCGCAGAGCGTATTGAATCAAGTGATTGTGAGAACGCCCCCAGGAGCTGCTCAGTTGCTCGCTTCGGCAATCGATCGTGCGGTGTTTGACGGTGTCTTGGGCTGTATCGCAGGTGACGATACAGTGCTTGTGGTTACGGCGTCGGAAGACATAGCGAAGAACTTCGTAGCAGAAATTATGGATTTGTCGCGAAGTTCTCGAAATGACTAATAAATCGGCGTTGCGAGCATCTGTGTGGAGTGCATAGATAATGGAAACGTCTGCTTGCCGCGTCAAATGATTGGCTCTTAAATTGCTCAAATAATTTTCGAAGGAGAGAAAATGTCTGCTAATAATCGTGTAGTTCTTGCCTACTCTGGTGGTCTCGATACGTCCGTGGCGATTGGATGGATCGCCGAACAAACTGGCGCAGAAGTTGTGACCGTGTCGGTTGACTGTGGTCAGGGAGGTGAAGATCTCGAGGTAATCCGTCAGCGTGCGATCGATTGCGGCGCGGTAGAAGCATATATCGCTGATGCGAAAGATGAATTTGCCGAGGAATACTGCATGCTGGATCTACAGGCAAACGGCTTGTATATGGATGCATACCCGCTGGTTTCGGCGTTGTCTCGTCCGTTGATCGTCAAGCATTTGGTGACGGCAGCGCGCCAATTTGATGCGAGTGTTGTGGCACACGGTTGCACCGGTAAAGGTAACGATCAAGTTCGATTTGAAAACGGTATTACGTCCTTGGCTCCTGATGTGGCATGTCTTTCGCCAGTTCGCGATCTTGCATTAACGCGCGAATTTGCGATTAACTACGCCAATAAGCACAATCTTCCGATTGAAACCACACACCACAATCCCTTCTCGATTGACCAAAATGTGTGGGGTCGTGCAATTGAAACTGGTTTCTTGGAAGACCTTTGGAATGCGCCAACTAAGGATGTTTATAACTACACCGATGATCCTACATACCCACCTTTGCCAGATGAAGTCGTGATTTCTTTCGAGAAAGGCATTCCTGTGGCAATAGACGGAGTTAAGGTCACGCCTTTGGAAGCCATCGTTGAGATGAATCGCCGCGCAGGTGCACAGGGAATTGGTCGAATCGATATCGTCGAAGATCGTATGGTGGGCATCAAGTCGCGTGAGATCTATGAAGCTCCTGGAGCGATGGCTTTGATCGAAGCACATAAAGAGCTCGAACGAGTCACAATGGATCGTGAACAGGCTCGTTATAAGCAGCGTATTGCGCTGCGGTGGTCTGAGCTGGTCTATGAGGGGCAGTGGTTCTCACCGCTCAAGCGTTCTTTGGATGCGTTTATTCGAGATACGCAAGAGTATGTGACGGGCGATATTCGCATGGTTTTGCATGGTGGTCGTGCCGTTGTGACTGGACGTAAGTCTGAAACTTCGCTTTATGATTTCAATTTGGCAACCTATGACGAGGGCGATTCCTTCGATCAAAGTTATGCAAAAGGCTTCATCGAGATTACTGGCCTAACATCTAAGCTCGCTGCCGCTCGTGACGTGAAATTTGGCAAGGGCGAGGCTATGCCGAAGCTCAACCTGTCTTAATTAATCAAGGCGAGTTGATCAGGCTATAGGAGCTGTTAAAGCAAGGTGAGCGCAATGTGATCTAAAGCTTCAGCAGATAACAATTTTGCTGTCGCTTTAGATCTACATTTGCTCTCGCAGACGTGAAAGAATATTTGCTGTGAACCATACAATCAATACTCAATTGGGACATCGCACGATTCGTGAATTTACTGATGAGGCGATCAGCTCAGACACCCTCGCAGAGTTGAAAAGCGTTGCAATTCGCACTGCTACCTCACGTGGCCTGCAACAAGCGTCGGTTATTCGGGTTACTGATGCACAAATTCGAGCAGAATTAGCCCAGATTGGCCAACAGCCTTATGTGGCACGCGCTCCCGAGTATTGGCTTTTCATCGTAGACGTGCACCGTAATATTCAAATCTTGCAGGAGCGAAAAGAGCCTATTGACGGCGCTAGTACCATGGACGTGTTCGTCGAGGCTTTTACTGATGCCTGCTTAATGGCGCAGAATGTGGTCAATGCAGTCGAATCATTTGGTTTGGGTGCGAATTTACTCGGCAATGTGCTCAATGATCCGATGGCGGTGGTGAATGCTCTTGATCTGCCACTATATACATTCCCAGTGGTTGGCTTGACGTTCGGTGTGCCAAATCAAAGTCCACAATTGAAACCGCGCATGAGTAGTGATTTCCGCTTTATGGAAAACGGCTACGAGCATCGCGAGTCGTGGATCGAGGCGCTGGCTGATTACGATCTAGAGCTTCAAACCTACTACGACTTGCGTGACGCTAGTCGGCACGTCGACTCTTTTACCGATCAGGTGTCGCGCGCTTTGTCCGGCGTGCGGATGAAACGTGCACAAATTTTGAACGACATCGCAGCGCAGGGGTTTCGCACGGCAATCGCCTAGTTGCTCTCAACAAAGGATGAAAGTATATGACTGAACATATCGCGCTATGGGGTGGACGTTTTTCAGGCGCGCCCGCTGATGCACTGACTGAACTATCACGCTCAACGCATTTTGATTGGCGTCTTGCTCGTTACGACATTGCGGGTTCGCGTGCACATGCGCGAGCTTTACACCGCGCGAATCTTCTCGACGACGCCGAGCTTACGGCTATGCTTGCAGCCTTAGATTCGCTTGATGCGGACGTTGCGTCCGGGGTTTTTACAGCATTACCCGAGGACGAAGATGTGCACACTGCGCTCGAACGCGGTCTGCTCGCTAAAGCTGGTGGTGAGCTAGGCGGAAAGCTTCGGGCCGGACGTTCCCGAAATGATCAAATCGCCACATTAATCCGAATGTACCTGCGCGATCAGAGCCGGAACGTGGGCGGAAAATTGCTTGACGTCGTCGTCGCCCTCATAGAACAAGCTCAGCGCGCTGGCGACGTGATTATGCCTGGCAGAACCCACATGCAGCATGCACAACCGATCCTGCTCGCTCATCATTTACTTGCCCATGTGTGGCCGCTGTTCCGCGATGTGCAGCGACTCGTGGATTTGGATCGTCGCTTGGCGATTAGCCCCTATGGATCAGGTGCTCTGGCTGGCAATACGCTTGGTTTAGATCCTGAACAGGTGGCACGTGAGCTTGGATTTGACTCTGCTGTCTGGAACTCTATCGACGGCACTTCGGCGCGTGATTTGGTGGCGGAGTTTGCGTTTATCATGGCACAGATAGGCGTTGATTTATCGCGCATTAGTGAAGAAATAATTATTTGGAATACGAAAGAGTTTTCGTTCGTTCGCCTCGACGATGCGTTCTCTACTGGATCGTCTATCATGCCGCAAAAGAAGAATCCTGATGTTGCAGAACTCGCGCGTGGAAAAGCTGGCAGGCTAATTGGCGATCTCATGGCATTGCTCTCGATGCTCAAAGCGCTTCCACTCGCTTATGATCGCGATTTGCAAGAGGACAAAGAGCCCGTATTTGACCAGGTAGATACCTTAGACGTGCTTTTACCGGCAGTTAGCGGAATGATCGCCACGATGGAACTCAATTATGAGCGAATGGAACAGCTTGCTCCGCAGGGTTTCTCATTGGCTACCGATATTGCAGAATGGCTAGTCAAAGAGGGTGTCCCGTTCCGTCATGCCCACGAAATTTCAGGTGCTTGCGTGGCAGAATGTGAACGCCGAGGCATTGAACTGTGGGATTTGAGCGATGAGGATTTGGCACGTATTGATTCTCGATTAAGGCCGCAGGTTCGTGAGGTTCTTTCCGCGCAGGGCTCCGTTGCTGCTCGAAGTGGTCGTGGCGGTACAGCTCCTGAGCGGGTGCGTGAGCAGCTTGCCGAGGCACAAGCTCAGTACGAGCAGCTACGAGAATTTACGACGTCGGTGCTGTCGCTGAGCTGATGCTACGGTTGAGCTCGGGGCGAGTGACCTCGAAAAGTGGGCAAGTAGCTCGCGTGAGGCGACTGCGTCGGGCTTAGGCAAGGCTGCGGCGTCGTCGAAAAGAAATTCGTGTTATTGCGTTTCGTAAGGCAAAATAGCTTTACGTATGAATAACTACAATGGAAAGGGTTCAAAGTGACGGATGTTCTTGAGGAGCTTCGTTGGCGTGGGCTGATTGCCCAACATACCGATATTGACGCACTCTCGGAGGCGTTAAACTCTGGACCGATCACCTTCTATTGTGGTTTTGATCCAACCGGGCCATCTTTGCACCACGGGCATTTGGTGGCAGTAAAGGTAATGCGCCATTTGCAGATGGCTGGACACAAGCCGTTAGTACTGGTCGGTGGTGCTACTGGCCTTGTTGGTGATCCGCGGGCGAAGGGTGAGCGCACGCTCAATGAGCGCGAGACGGTCGCGCAGTGGGTGGAATCGCTCCGTGCACAGCTGGAATCACTGCTTGATTTTGACGGAGATAATGCTGCTCGCACGGTAAATAATTTCGATTGGACCGAGGAGATGTCGGCCATTGACTTCTTGCGTGACCTCGGCAAGCATTTCCGAATGGGAACGATGCTTTCGAAGGACATTGTGGCGCGGCGTCTCAATTCCGATGAGGGCATTTCGTACACCGAGTTTTCCTACCAAATTTTGCAGGCAAACGACTACCTTGAGCTGTACCGTCGTTACGGTTGTACACTCGAAATTGGTGGAAATGACCAGTGGGGCAACCTTGTTGGCGGAATGGATCTTATTCATAAAGTCGAGGGTGCTTCGGTGCATGTGCTCACGAATCCGCTGATTACAAAGAGTGACGGCACGAAGTTTGGAAAGACTGAGGGGGGAGCGGTCTGGCTCAATCCGCAGATGTTGAGTCCGTACAAGTTCTATCAGTTCTGGCTCAACACCTCCGACGACGACGTGGTTACGATGCTCAAAGTGTTTACTTTCCGCAGTCGCGAGGAGATCGAGGAGCTTACGACGGCGGTGCAGGAGCGCGCTTTTGCACGTGAGGCGCAAAAGGCCTTGGCTGAGGATGTCACGACTTGGGTGCATGGTGCAGAGGCAACTGAACGGGTGAAGCAGGCTTCGGCGGTTTTGTTTGGTCAAGCTAACCCAGCAATTCTTGATGAGCAGACTCTCGCTGATGCTGTGGCTGAGTTACCTTGTGCAGATGTGGCATTAGGAACTGCCCTTACAGATGCGTTGGTTGATCTGGGCCTTGAAAAGGGAAAGGGTGCAGCTAGGCGCACTATTTCTTCAGGTGGCGTCTACATCAACAATGAGAAAGTTGCAGATGAAGAGCGAGTGATCGACGAATCGGATGTTCTTGCTGGTGGTGTGGTGCTCGTGCGCAAGGGGCGTAAGAACCTCAACGTGTTACGAGTGCAGAGCTGAATGGGCTGCCGCACCGAAATGCTTTTCAGCAACAGTAAGATGAAGGGCTATCGGAGCTGAATTTGAGCTGGTTTTGGTGCTTAAGTGATGCTTAGTTAGCGGTCAAATTAGATTCGTGTGATCTTTGATTGGACACGAGGGGTTTCGCCGAAAATAAAGGCGAAACCCCTCGTGTTTTGGCCGTGTGAGTAGCGACACCGCGTAATAGTTTGACCTAAGTTCGCAATAGTTTGTAAAGTTTTATCCGTCGCCAAGAGCGAGTGAGAAGCGATTGAGACAAACTAATCCGAATGGAATTTGGAAGTTTGTTGCTTTCTTACAAATCTTGAATGTCCATGAGTTAATTTGTGTGGAGAAATCTGCGCTTGTTAGGTCTTGACATTCGCTGGTGATCGGCCTTAAATTGGTCATTACCTCTTCGGCAGAGGATCCCTCCTTGGGGTTGTTTGTTGGGTGTGGGTTTGTTGTTTGGGATCTCAATAGTGTGTCAGCTTTTTATGATATGTTTTGTTGTCTGGCTGGCTGGGGCTGCTG